>JABHFS010000144.1 GCA_018672475.1 Gemmatimonadota bacterium
CAAATAGGGTATTTGAGAAAAAACTAAGCGCTGGTGTTTGCCTGCCGATGAATAAATATAGCAGGTCGGCAGGTGGGGAGAAAGCCCTTGACAGGCAGCTATTTCGGACACTATCATAGCTAATTGCAATGTAGTGAATGCGATGTAGCCTCTAGTGCGATCTCTTCGTCTGGTTTAGTGCCATTCATCAACAATAAATAGAGGGGTTTCCAGATGAGCAGACCGCTCGTCACGGAAGAACGATCGACATTGGATACTATCGTCTTAGACGGTGATGTCCCATCCAAGGCTATTTGGCCTATTGCGGGCGGGAAGGGCGGCACCGGCAAATCTACTCTTACTGCCAATATGGGTGTGGGACTCTCTCTGTTGGGCTACAAGGTCATTCTCGTTGATTGTGATTTAGGCGGTGCTGATTTGCACCTATTTTTTGACCAGATAGCCCCCGCACGTAGTTTGAGCCATTTCTTGACGAAGGAAACCGCAACGCTCAAGGAAGTGTTACTGCCCACACCAAGCGAAAATCTCAAGCTCGTCTGTGGAGGGAATGAGATGATTGGCTTGGCAAACCTTCCCTATATGGTCAAGGAGAAATTGCTTCGCCACATCATGACCTTGGACGCCGATTTCGTCTTGATCGATTTGGGGGCGGGAACGACGTTTAATACCTTAGATTTTTTTACGCTTTCAGACGATGGCTTAATCGTTTGTACTCCGGAACCGCATGCCCGTGTCGATGCATACGGCTTTATCAAAAATACGGTTTACCGGAAGTTGCGACGGCAATTTGCGAAAAATGCACTAGTCAAGTCGACTATCGAGGAATTTGCTCGTAAGTCTGGCCGCAAGAGCGGGCGAATTCGCGAATTGCTCGAACGGATCACGCAGATCGACCCTGATGCAGGTGAAGTGGCCAAAGCACTAATGGCCGATTATCGTCCTCGTCTGATCCTCAATAGGGTCCGCTATAAACGCCAAATTGAAGAAGCCCATCGTTTTGTCGCATTGGTGAAGGAATACCTGTCGACGGAGATGGATTATGTCGGCTATGTGCGCAGTGATATGAAAGTTCTAGATGCATGTGAACGTCGACGTCCATTGATGATTGATAACCCGAAGGCTCCAGCGGCTCGCGACATTTATACGGTTTTAATGCAGGGTTTACGAATCCCTGATCGTCTGCATCGCTTTGAAGCGGATAACAGCCGCAAAATGGCCGAAGTGGCCAAGATGGAAGCCAAATACTGGTAACTACAACGCGCCGCCACCTTGGCGGCGCCTTAGCATTCGAGCGACTAGGTGCAGGTATCGTTGAGTAAAGGATCCTTGCTAGACAGGATTGCCCTGCGATGGCATAGTGATGCCGCCGAGCAGGAAGAACCACTCGATTTCTTTTCCGATTTTAAATCGGCTCAAAAGGTTCTGATCGCCCCTAATGATCGGGTGGGTGGGCTTTTTTTGGGTGCTCCAATTTATAAACTCATCCGCCAAGCCTATCCCCAGGCGCATATCGGTTTGCTCGTAGATGAAAGCAAAGCCGCTATTGCAAAACAAATCCCCTTTGTCGACGAGGTTGTTACAGCGGCACTCGATAAATCCCTTTGGACCGGCGCATTTCGCAAGTCGCGGAATGATTTGAAGCATCTAGCGTTTGACCTCCTCTTCTGTTTGGGGGGGGATTGCAGCTTTCGCCTTGCTATATTGTGCAAGGATAGCGGAGCCAAGTTGCGCGTTGGCTTTGCCAGGGAAGGTGTTGCGCCCTTTAATATCGAAATTATTGGGAAAAACTCCGAAGATTATGAGGTGCAGCAGTATTTGTCGATGTTGAGAACGATTGGGCTTGATGGGGATGTGGAACTCCATTGGGCCTTGGCCCAAGATAAGGCGGAGCAAGTTCGGACGCGCTTTTTGGACGAGGACAATGCGAAGTCACCCATTATCGGCATCGATTTGGTCCGCGGCGAAGGAAAGGGATTGGCAAAAGGCCAATTCGACGGTATTGTCGGGCGGGTGATAGAACGGGGGGCGAAGGTTTTATTGTTCTTTTCTCTCGCGGAGAAGAAAACGGTCAATTATCTTAAGGAAGCATACGGCAATCGGGTTATACTATTTGAACAGAACGACCTATTGGCTTCTGCCGCTTTGTTGGAAAGTTGTCAGGCTTTGATTGCTTGCAATACCGACCTATTGCATCTCGCAATATCCCTGCAAGTGCCCGTCGTGGCTATTTTTGCTGAAAAGTCGGCACGGTGGATTGAGACCGGAAACCCCGCTGTCGGGATCGTCGAAGTGCAGGATCCACGGGCGGCTACTGTCGGTCAAATCATCGAGGGGCTTGATATTTGCATTACAGGAAAAGCGTCAGCGTAAAATGAAATCTGAAGTCGGGTCGTTGCAACCCATGGATAAAAGGAGTCGATGATGGAAGAAATGGTCGAGCCCGATCGCACGATTATGATCGTGTCAATTATAGGTCTGATCGTCATTTGGGGTAGTTTCTTCTACCATAAATTCGTTCAGGGAGGGGCAGAGGCCGGAGATAGCGAAGCAAATGCAGCAAGTGGGGCGGTGATAGAGGCCGGACCGCTACAAGGTGGGCAGAAAAAAAACAAAAACAAAAAGAAACGCTGAGAAACGGGATAGAACGCAATATGGCAACTGAGATCGTCATGCCTAAATTGGGGCTGACTATGGAGAGCGGCACGGTTAGTGCCTGGTTGGTGGAGGAGGGGAAAGCCGTTAAAAAGGGCCAGGCTCTATTGGAGATCGAAACGGACAAAGTCACAATGGAAGTCGAGGCGCAGGTCGATGGAGTTTTGCGCAAGATCCTGGTTGAGGTGGGCAAAGAGGTCCCCGTATCTGAAGTCATCGGAGTCATAGCGGCGGCCGATGAAAATATAGAGAAGTATTTAAAGGTCATACCAGCACAAGCAGAAACTCCAACTTCAGCCATTGCGCCTCCGGCCGAGGTGGTTGCCGCACCTGTGTCCGAACAAAGAGTGCAGACTCCTGCGGCGACGATAGATGCTGGGGCTAGTGTTGATGGTCGGCGGCCACATAAAGCCTCCCCCAAAGCACGCAAAATCGCTGCAGATAAGGGAATTGATTTATCGCGGGTTACGGGTAGCGGACCCAGTGGGCGAATTGTGAGTTCGGATGTGATATCCCTGGTTGGCCAAGAACCATCTCAGATAATCGCTGCGAACCCGGTCGAAATCGGCGCTGGAGGGGAAATTACATTGAGCCGGGCTGAGCGGGTGGCAGCGGAGCGGCTGACCTCTAGTTATCAGCATATTCCCCATATCCATATTTCAATGGATGTTTCCGCCGTTTGGCTGCAACAATTTCGTCAAGGTTACAAACTAGAAGGGAAGAAGATTTCTTTTAATGACTTGATTGTTAAGGCCACAGCCAAAGCTTTGGGAGAATTCCCCAGGGTGAATAGCTTTGAACAAGGCGGTGCTTTTCACTACGCGAGCCAGGTTAATGTCGGTGTCGCGGTGGCGTCGGAAAAAGGCTTGGTCGTCCCGGTAATTAGAGGGGCTGGTGACAAAACGGTCGAGGAAATTGCGATGGAAGGGGTACGTCTTGTTGATGCAGCTCGCCATGGGCGGTTGAGTCCCGATGATATGATGGGCGGGACCTTTACCATTTCTAATCTGGGCATGTTTGGCGTGTCGCGGTTCACTGCAATTATCAATCCACCGCAAGTAGCCATATTGGCCGTCGGTGCCATTGAAAATAAGGTCGTTGCGGTCGGGGCCGACGCTTTCGCGGTTAGGCCACAGCTGACAATGACATTGGCTGCTGACCATCGGGTTGTCGATGGAGCCTTGGCTGCTCGTTTTCTTGCTCGGCTAAAAGAAATCCTGGAAACGCCGGGTTTACTCGGGTAAATCCGATTATGGATCGAGAACGCTTGGAAGCCATTCGGGATATGGTTCGCAATACATATTCCGAGATGGAGGTGGTTTCCCGATATGCTCAAATCGGGCTATGGCCAGCTGAAGAGATTCTCGTCCTCGAATATTTTCCCGATGATGCCCGTGTGCTTGACATCGGTTGTGGAGCCGGTCGAACTACGATCCCATTAGCTGAAATGGGGCTGGAGGTTGTCGGTATCGATTTTAGTCCAGCAATGATACAACTGGCGATGGAATTGGCCGCAGTTTCCAACGTCAACCCGGAATTTCAGGTGATGGATGTTATGGATCTGAAATTTCCCGATGATAGCTTTGAGATAGCGTTTTTCTCCTATAACGGCCTAGAATTGTTGCCCGGTGCTGAGGGTAAAAAAATGGCTATGCGTGAAATTCACCGGGTTCTCAAGCCCGGTGGATTGTTTGTGTTTTCTACGCATTCTCCCTTTGCCTTGAATCAATTCGTTCTTTTGAGATTAAAGACCTTCTTGAAATTTATAGTGGGTAAGTTAATGGGGGTCCCCACCCAAGAGCGGGAGTTCGGCGAGCGGTTTAGCCGTGATTCAGATGAGGAAGTTAAATATTTGCAGATTTTACCCCCCTTTATAATCCAACGCATGTTGCTCGATTGTCACTTTGAAATCGAATACTTCAATGCTCGGGGCCGTATTGAAGAAGGGAAGAAATGGCGGTGGCCAGGTATTATTGCCGATGGCGAGCGATTTTATATCGCCCGCAAAAAGTGATAATTATTGGGAATATGCCGATATAGATTGATATAGGAAGGGAGCTATGCGCTTCGATAGGGAATTTGACCAAAGCGAAAAGGCTGGGTTTGCTCAAGATGGCATTCTATTGAGTCGTGAGCCATTTAGCCCACAACAGATTGTCGAATTATTGGATGTATTAGAAGAGCAAGAAGGTCTTTTGACAAGCCCCCAACCCTAAGTAAGCTCGCTCCTCCGAACGGCTTTCCTTGACAAGGGTCAGTGCGACCGATTATCTTCATTTTCGGTTGGCCATAGATCCCGCAACTGGTTTTAATACAATTTTTTACAACCTCTTCTGCATCTTTCCTAATGGAAGTTTATTCGTCCTCCAGGAAGACTGAAGAGCGCGTTCTGTTTTCCGGAAATAATGCATGAAATTTGATAAGAAGACCCAACTTTCGATAGCTTACGCAATCCTGACCTTGCTTTTGCTGCTCAGTTTGCAAAATTATTTTTCGACCCAGGTCGAGAATGTCCCCTACAGCCAATTTCGCCACTGGGTGCAAGATGGTCAGGTGCAAAGATGCACTTTTATTGGCGAGTTCATTCAAGGCCGAGTGCTTATCGGTGGTGTCGATGGGAATTTCCGTACGGTAGCGATCAACGATCCCGAACTGCTGAGTTTGCTTGAAGAGAACCAAGTTGAGTATACCCGAGAGTCTGACAACAACTGGTTTACACAACTACTTTCTTGGATATTACCCGCGGTGTTCTTTGTCGGTATTTGGATGTTTATGGCTCGTCGTATGGGAGGTGGGTCCGGCGGTTTGATGTCGATTGGCAAGAGTAAAGCCAAAGTCTATATGGAGAAGGGGACGGGGATAACTTTTGACGATGTAGCGGGTATCGACGAGGCTAAAGACGAATTATTGGAAGTCGTAGAATTTTTACGCACGCCGGAGCGCTTTCAAGCTCTAGGGGGCAGAATACCAAGGGGAGTGTTGTTGGTTGGTTCGCCTGGGACGGGTAAAACCCTATTGGCAAAAGCCGTTGCAGGTGAAGCGAGTGTCCCATTTTTCTTTATCAGTGGTTCGGACTTTGTCGAAATGTTCGTCGGTGTTGGGGCTGCGAGGGTGCGTGATCTTTTTGAACAAGCAAAGAAACATGCTCCTGCTATTATCTTTATCGATGAACTTGATGCCTTGGGAAAGGCGCGTGGCGCAGGCTCTTTTGGGGGGCATGATGAACGTGAGCAAACCCTCAATCAGCTTCTGACGGAGCTGGACGGATTTGAAACGAATGCCGGTGTGATTCTTATGGGAGCGACCAACAGGCCCGAGATTCTGGATCCGGCATTATTGCGTCCAGGCCGTTTCGATCGCACTGTGGCCGTTGATCGGCCCGACGTAAAGGGACGAGATGCCATTCTCCATATCCATGCCAAGCAGGTCAAATTGGCCCCGGAAGTCGATCTGCATAAATTGGCGGTTCGCACACCGGGTTTTGCCGGTGCAGATTTAGCAAATATCGTCAATGAAGCGGCATTATTGGCCGCTCGGCGAGACCGGACCTCGATCTCGATGGCGGAGCTCGAAGAGGCGATAGAGCGTTCTGTCGCAGGATTGGAGCGCAAGAGTCGGGTGCTCAATAGGAAAGAGCGTCGCATCGTTGCCTATCATGAGGCTGGTCATGCGATGGTCGGGGAAATCTTGCCCGAAGCCAACCCGGTGCAGAAAATCTCCATCGTATCAAGGGGTGTTGCTGCATTGGGGTATACGTTGAATATGCCTTTGGAAGATCGTTATCTAATGACTCAGGACGAATTGCAGGATACGATGGCGGCAATTCTAGGAGGAAGGGCGGCGGAAGAAGTCGTTTTTAACGAGATTTCGACTGGAGCGGCCAACGATTTGCAGCAGGCGACGGAAATGGCAGGGCGCATGGTCAAGGAATTCGGCATGAGCAAAAAAGTGGGCATGGTTGCTCATCGGGAGGAACGCTCACAACAATTCTTGGGCATGGGGGGAGGGGATCGGTCGTATAGCGATGATACCGCGCGATTAATTGACGAAGAAGTGAAGGGGATCATCGGTACTGGATACGAACGGGCTAAGGAATTGTTGGCAGAACACCGCGAAGCCCTTGAGAGCATCGTCGAGATCCTTTTTGAAAAGGAAGTTATGGATGGTGACGAGTTGCGGAAAATTCTCACTGACCATGGAGTGGAACTGCCTCCGAGGCTGAAGGGTGAGTCTGAAGATAGTGTGGAGAAGGCGGTGGATACGACGAACCTAAAGAGTACAGCCTCTGCTCCAGCAGAGGCTCACGGTGAGTTGGGCTCTAGCACAAATGGTAATACTCCTCCCCCTCCTTCCGAACCCGAGGGGCCGAGTCTCGGCGAATTACCTCGCCCAGAGGACCGTGACGCGTCCTAGCTCATAGCGGCGATAACCTCCAATTCAACAGCAGCACCCAAGGGCAAGCTAGGGGCACCGACCGCTAGACGGGCGTGTATCCCTCTGTTCCCTAGAACCTCAGCCATGAGGTCTGATGCGCCATTGATCACCTTCGCCTGTTCAAAAAAATTGGATGCCGACGCCACATACCCGCCCAAGCGGACGATGGTGACGTGGTCTAGGTTTCCCATCTCGGCATTCAGGACGCTCAGGGCATTTAATGCACAAAGCTGGGCAGCCGCATAACCCGCCTCCACATCAAGATCCTCGCCGAGTGTACCAGGATACTGTAATTTCCCATCGGCGATTGGCAGTTGGCCCGAGACGAATATTAACCCGCCACTCTTCACGGCCCTTGTATAGGCACCTGCGGGCTGTGGTGGGGGGGGAAGTTGCAAATTTAGTTCGCTAAGCCTGTCTAAAGCCGTCATAAATACTCCTGGTTAATATGCTATCGCCAGTAATATAGCTTTATAGATTCACCCGGCAAGAGTGGTATGCGCAAAGGGTTGAAACCCGGCACTTGGGACGTCTTGGCTCCATTGAGCAATGGGGATTTTGTGCGCCTGTGGTTGGCTAATGGGCTTTGGTGGCAAGCGATGTGGATAGAGATGATGGTGTTGGGATGGTTGGCCTTAGAATTGACCGATTCTCCGTGGTGGGTTCAGGTCATCGGTTTTTATCGTTCAATTCCCCTATTGCTTATCGGCTTATTCGGCTCGGCAATCACCGACCGGTTTAAGCGTCGTCATTTAGTTTTGACCCTACAAGCGGCGAATGTTGTCGCCGCCCTGTCGTTGGCGTTGTTGCTGTGGTCTGGCAATCTAAAATTTTGGCATTTATCAGTAGTGGCCTTGGCAATGGGATCCACTTGGGCGTTGGATTGGCCCACGCGCCGAAGCATGATTCCCGATTTGGTCGGTAAGGCACAGACCGTAGATGCGATGGTGCTTGAAAATTTCATTCAGGGTTTTACCCGAATTTCCGGACCCTTGGCCGCAGGGTATATTATGGCGGTTTATGGAAACCTAGGCGCCTTAATTATCCTAGTCGGATTAGGCCTTTTATCGTTGCTATCTCTGTCGGGTTTGAAAACTGATTCGCAAGCGCCGATCAAGAGTGTCGGCATTCGTGCGACATGGACCGAAATGAGGCAGGGATGGATCTATATCCGGGAATCGGCACCAATATTGGGTGTCTTTCTCATTACGATTTTTGTCAATGTATGGGCATTCCCCTATATGAATTTGCTGCCTGTTTTCGCTCGTGATATTTTTGGACAAGGGCCTGAAGGGATGGGATGGTTGGGGGCGGCAAATGGAGTCGGCGCTTTTATTGGTCTTGGTGTTATTCATTTAGGCCGAAGAAAATTAAGCAACGAATGGCTCTTTATTTCAGGGTCATTGGTGTCGTCTATAGGGGTTGTTTTTTTTGCGTTAAGTGGAACCTATGAACTTTCGTTATTGATGTTGTTCTGTTCCGGTTTGGGGCAGGCTGGTTTTAGTATAATGCAGAGCAGTATCATTCTCGTAGAGTCATCGGACGAGATGAGGAGCAGAGCAATGAGCGGGCTGGTTGTCGCCATCGGCGTCGGGCCTTTTGGGCGTTTGCAGAGTGGGGCGATGGCAGAAGTCTGGGGACCGAGGATAGCGGTCGGGGTGATGGCCGTTATGGCGGCAGTAGGGACCTTGCTTGCGGCCTCTTTGTTCGGGGGTTTGCACGGAATAAAAAAGCGTGTTGAAAAGGGCTGGAGGAAATGAGCGCGGCGATTCGGTTGACGGCGTGGGGCAGGGCCTCTATATTGCGCGGAGCAAACCATAAAGAGAGGTGGAAATATGCCCGCATCAGCTATTGGCGCACAATTATATACCCTGCGAGACTTCACTAAGACACCTGACGATATACGGCAAACTTTTGTCAAGGTTCGCGGCCTCGGCTACGAGGCGGTACAAGCTTCGGCTCTTGGTCCCATTGAGCCTGCTGAACTGGCGGCCATAGGCAAAGATGAAGGGTTGAAGATCGTCGCGACGCATACGAGCTACCAGCGTATTTGCGACGAGGTACAAGCCGTTATCGATGAACACCATACGTGGGGGTGCCGTCACGTGGCCATCGGAGGTTTGCCGCAGGAATACCGCAACCGCGAGGGTTTTTCTCGTTTTGCCGCCGAATCTTCAGTGGCCGCCAGACCCCTGATCGACGCTGGATTGACCTTCAGTTATCACAACCACAGTTTTGAACTCGAACGCTTTGATGGGCGGACGGGGTTAGAGATTCTCTGTGAGGAAAGTGATCCCGACGTTTTTTCCTTTGAGATCGATACCTATTGGATACAACACGGCGGCGGAAACCCCGTCACCTGGTTGGAGAGGCTAAGAGAGCGAATGCATATCGTGCATTTGAAAGACATGGCCATGGATGGATCCAAGCAGCTGTACGCTGAGGTTGGTGAAGGCAATCTGGAATGGGAGCCTATAATTGCCGCCTGTAAAAAAGCGGGAGTCGAGTGGTATTTGATTGAGCAAGATACTTGTCAGACCGATCCATTCGATTGTTTGGGGCTGAGCCTGCGTAACTTGCGTGCAATGGGGTTGACTTAAGGAGGCTACATGCAAGAGGTCTTTGTTCCCTGGGGAGTATGGTACTGCGATACCTCTTTTAAGTTTGAGTTTCCAGAGGAATGGGAGATATCTGTCCACCATATGCAGGGGGGCGAAGATATCGGTGACGAAGGCATTCGCAGGGCAATGCGAGAATCGATTGCAGCACCTGCTCTGAGGGAATTTGCCAAGGGCAAATCCTCTGCGGCGATTCTGATCGACGACCTGTCTCGGCCGACTCCGTCGTTTCGCCTGTTGCCCTATGTCATCGAGGAGTTGGCAGCAGCCGGTATAGCCCGTGACGACGTGAAAATAATTTGTGCCCTGGCGGCCCACCGGCCGTTGACGCGTGACGATCTGATCAAAAAGGTTGGGCTGGATATTGTCGAAAATATGCAGGTGCTCAACCACAATGCCTATGAGAATTTAGAATTTATCGGCTATTCTAGCCGCGGGGTGCCGATATGGGTTAATCGAGATTTGACTTCTTGTGAAGTTCGTATCGCGATGGGGATGATTACGCCGCGGGGCGGGATGTTCGGTGGTGGGGCTAAATTGCTTATCCCTGGAGCCTGTGGGCAACAGACGATAATGCTCAACCACCGGCATATCCACGAGGGGTTCCGAGACCACCTATCCGAAGTGGCGAAGATGGCCGGAGTTGATTATATCGTCAATCCGTTGCTCAATGAGCGTTTGGATATTATGGCCTTGGTTGCGGGGGACACCGACGCCGCTTTCGACTATGGGTGCGATTTAGCGCGTAACCTTTATGCGACTGAAACGCCGGACGCTTTTGATATTGGCATTTTCAATGCCTTCCCCAAGGATACCGAGCTTTGCCAAGCAGGATTGGCGATGACGGCTTTGGGGGGGACTAAGAAAACCCCCTTTAATGAAAATTCTACGACCGTTTTATGCTCGGCCAGCCCGGAGGGTTTGGGTTGGCATTCGGTATTGGGGCCAGGAACCGCGCTGCGGGGGAAAGCCAACCCACCAGCACGGCGAACATTGCTTTTTTCCCCCGGAGTCAATAAGTGGGACGCGATTTCATTATTTGGTGAAGGGGTGATATTCTGTAAAACTTGGGCAGAGGTCTTGCTTGAACTACAAAAACACCATGGAGCAGGCGCGAAGGTGTCGGTCTTTCCGGCCGGCGCTTTGCAACGGCCGGCCGACGCGGATTATTAACAAGGAGAGAAGATGCCACCTTTAGCTCGTTTTGCATTGGATGAAAAAGTTGTGATAGTCACCGGGGCCGGTCGTGGCCTTGGTCGGACGATGGCTTTGGAGTGTTTTCAATCAGGTGCCAAAGTCGCTGTGGGCAGTCGCACCACGGGCGAATTGGAAACCTTGGCTGCTGAAATAGAAGCGGGGGGAGGGGAGTGTTTTTACCATCCATTAGACGTAACCGACGTGGGGTCTATTCAGGCTTTTATGGATGCGGTGATCGCTCACTATGGACGGATCGATGTGCTCGTCAACAATGCCGGCTACAACAAAATTGGCAAGATTCTGGATTGCGATGAGGAATTATATGATCTAATCCTCGACGCCAATTTGAAGAATGTATTTTTTTGCAGCCAAATTGCCGCCCGACAGATGATTGCCCAAGGAGATGGCGGTAATATTGTAAATATCTCCTCTCAAGCCGGAGTTGTCGGTGCGCCGGAAAGAGGGCCATATTCTGGGGCAAAAGGCGGGGTTAACAATCTGACCAAGACCATGGCCGCCGAGTGGGCGGAATACAAAATTCGGGTCAATGCTGTGGCTCCGACGGTGACCCGGTCTCCTTTGGCGGAAGCGGCGATGGAGGCAAGTGCCGCTTTTTCTGATGCGGTGAAAACAAAGAATCTATTGCGCGGTGCTTTAGCCGAACCAGAGGAGATGTCCGCTCCAGTCATCTTTCTGGCCTCCGAAGCGGCTTCGATGATTACCGGCCATACGCTCGTCGTCGACGGAGGCTGGACCATAATCTGATCAAAGACAAGTTATACCATCTCAAGCTCCGCGACGAAGCCCAGATTCCCCATTGATCTGGGCTTCGTTCGTCATACCCATCACAATGGGCATGGACCCCCGGGGTAACCCCCATGCTGTAGCACCTACCGCGCGCATTTTTCCCTGTTTCTTATACTCGGATAGAACATCCATCGGGCCTCGTATTTTCCCCGGCCATTGCTCGCTCATCATACAGTGCAAGAGCACGATGTCGATATAGTCCGTCGCCCAATTCGCCTAAGAACCGGCCGAGGTCGGTGGGGTTTATCGCGGTAGTGCTCTTTTAGGGGTGATCTAATTTAGTACGATACTTCTGCAAACGGCTTGTGAGCATCGCATCCAACTTAGATCCGGATTGTTCTGTGGCAGGACCGATGCCTTGTTGGGCAAGGTGGGTCAGCAGTTGTACTAATCTTTGTGCATCGCGCAGGTCGATATTTTCTGCTGCCAGCTTTTTACCTGGGCTAGCGTTGTGGTAATTGCCCAAGGGGAGGGCGACGGCACCGCTACGGTAGCCTGCTTGCATGAGGGCTGTCGCTTCACATGCCCCACTGTCCATTAACTTTCGCTGATAGTTGAAGTTTGCATCTGCTTCTCTGAGATCGTCGGCAAGAGCAGTGAGTCCTCCACTGATTTGCGGGTCAAATATCGATATCCGATCGCCGACCCGGACGATGGGGCCGGCGCCTTGTGTTGCACCCGCTTTGACGGAGGAGCATTCGATATTGATATAGAAGGCTCGACGGCGGGTAAACTTGTTTTCTATGGCGGCGAGCATACCGACAAACCCCACTTCCTCAGCCCGAGTTAACAAGAGGCTGGCTCGGGCCGATGAACGCTGTTGGTGCAATTGATCGAGGACGCTAAGACCTACGCTTGCACCGGCTAAATCGTCGAGGGCTCTACCGCTTAGGCGGTTACCTCGTAACGTAAGGGGGGGGACATCCCACATGGCGAAAGTTCCAGGACCCCCACTGCAATTGCTCGTTGATTCTATTTCGAGCAGGGGGTAACGGGCTCCCTTTACTGGCGTAGTGTCGATTATTTTCCCCCGCCAACCGCGTTGAGTCGCCGGACGATGCAGATCGTAAATCTTAACATCGGATTTTAACGCCTGGGATAGATCGACCCCACCCAATATCTGGAATAGCGATCGGCCTGGAGCGAGCGTCTCCTGCCATATTAGACCCGGATGGTCTAGGTGGGCGGTCATCACTAGCAGGTCGCCCTGTTTTTGATTACCTCCGTCGTAGAGCAAAAACAGATTGCCATGAGGGTCGGAGCTCAGTTTTACCTTCGGCCTTTTCGCGCAAAAAGAGCGCACATGGTCTAGGGCAAAATGCTCGTGAAAGGGCGCGGTGGGCACACGGCAAAGAGATCTGGCTATATCGATAAATTGAGTTGGCATAGTGGGGAAAAAGTGAAAGAAGTTGTTCGCTGTCAAGTCGCGTTGCTATGTGCGGCTAAGTCGCTTAATTTCAACCGGGTAACTCCCAAAGGAGATCGTCTTGAAAAGATCTTTACCCGTTGCGTACAAAGGCCACTTGGCCGGCCGCAGTCAAGCTATCCTTGCGCAACCCGGCCGTCAACAACTGACGATGCGCGTTTTTTGGGTGGGTGGGTTTCTCAGTTTTTTTCTCGCAATAGCCGCGCCCTATGGCAATATGATCATTCGCGGTTCATATATGGCCCTGGATTTTAGTACGCCCGGTGCCATTTTTTTATTTTTGCTGCTTATAGGTTTTATCAATGTCCTATTCAAAATGACTTCAACAACCCCAATGGCCTTATGCTGGGCTTTGGGGAGTTTGTTGGCCTATGGCTATTATTACGGATGGGTAGAAAAGGCGGATCTTTTCGCACCAGGCTTTATATTTGCAACCTTCCTCTTGTTTTCATCGCTGATCAACCTCGGGTTGATATTAGTCGGCCGGACCATGGTGCTGAACCGGGCCGAATTAATCCTGGTCTATGTCATGTTGCTGATCGTCTCAGCCCTTTGCACCATGGGGTTGAGTGAGCAAATCCTGCCGATGATTACGGCGGTGTTTTATTATGCCTCGCCGCAGAACAAGTGGCGCGAGATTCTTTTTCCGCATTTCTCCAGTCACCAAGTGCTTGTCGATGATGGGCTAGATGGTAAGACTTTTTATGAAGGGCTATCTCCAGGCGAGGAAATACCCTATGGAGCTTGGGCAGAACCTCTGGCGTGGTGGGCGGTCTTTTTATTGGCTTTGTACGGGACAATGATCGCGATATCGGTCATCGTGCGCCGGCAGTGGATCGAGCGAGAGCGCTTGCCCTTTCCCCTGACTCAGGTCGCTTTGACGATGGTCAGAGGGGAAGGGGGTGCTAAGGTAAACGATTTTTTTAAGCAGGGTGCGATGTGGGCGGGTTTTAGTCTGCCGATGTTCTTCGGTAGCCTTCAGGCATTACACAGATATGACGCAATGTTCCCTGCTATTTCACTAAATTGGTGGGCTACGCTATTTGGCAAACAGACTCTGCAGCTTTCGGTGAGTTTTGCCATGATCGGCTTTTCCTATTTTATCAATGCTAATATAGCCGCGGGCATATGGCTCTTTCACTTATTATCCAAGTTCGAAAAGGAATTGTTCTTAATTGCTGGCTTGAAATCCGAGCAGAAGATCGTATATGGCGTGGCGGGTTTTCCGCTAATGGCCTACCAGGGATGCGGTGCCCTAATCGCGATGGTATTGCTCGGTCTATGGGTGGGGCGTTCCCATTTCGCCGACGTTTTTAAAAAGGCGTTCGGTCGAGCTCCAGATGTGGATGACAGCGACGAAATATTGCCCTACAGATGGGCGGTAGGACTACTGGTGGGCGGGGTAACGATAATGGCGGCCTGGTTGTGGCTAATGGGAACCCCAGGATGGGTCGCTGTGGTTTTTGTGCTTTTGGCTTTGCTGATTTTCCTAGGAATAACGCGTATTGTCGCCGAAGCGGGGCTTGCGGCTGTTCGTTCGCCGATGATAGCACCCGACCTTGTCATCATGGGGTTGGGGACTAATATTGTGGGACAGGCCGGCGTTTGGAATCTTTCCCTGGCCTATATTTGGGCGGCGGACGTGCGGGTATTTGTAATGGCGACCTGTATGAATGGGCTGAGGTTGATACAGGAGATGGAACCTAGATTGCGGCGACAGGTGTTTACAGCCATCCTTCTCGCCCTTTTTATCGGGGCCTTGGGTTCGTTTTGGATGATTTTTCACATGGCGTATCAGCATGGAGGGGTTAACTTAAATAGTTGGTTTTTTAAAGGGGGACCCGAAGTCGCCTATAATAATGCCCTGCGAAATATCGAACCGGCGGGTGTTTATTGGCCGGGGCTAGGTTTTTTTACTGGTGGAGGGGTATTGATGGTGGCCATGATGTGGGCTCGCCAGCGATTTGTGTGGTGGCCGGTGCATCCGATCGGTTTTCCCATCGGTGCAAATGGGATGCTCAATTCGGTATGGTTCAGCGTCTTTTTGGCTTGGTGTTTAAAAAAGTTGATCTTGCGATTTGGCGGAGTGGCTCTTTATCACCGCAGTCAGGCCTTTTTTCTCGGTTTGATATGCGGGCAAGTTTCCTGTAATGGAGTTTGGTTGATTGTAGATTATTTCACGGGTAAGGTCGGGAACAGTATCTTCAACTTATGAACAGACTGGCTTTTATTCCTCTTGCGTTCCTGATTCTGTCCGTGGATTGTTCCACGGCAAAGGGGGAAGATCTGAGTGAAACCGTGCGTTTTTTATCCTCCCTTGGATCGAGGATTAGCGGTTATCCCGGGGCAGAGGTGGCTGCAGACTTTGTCGAAGCTGAATTGCGGGCAATAGGGGTAGCCGATATAACTCGCGAACCCTTTGAGATTACCGTGCCGATGGATAAGGGGGGGGAACTAACTCTAACAGAAAGTGGAGAGCGGTTCACTCTTTATGGCATGTGGCCAAACCTCGTGCGAACGCCCACATTGCCTCCTGAAGGATATCTGGGCGAGTTGATCTATGGCGGGGCAGGGGAATGGGCAAACTACAAAGGCCAAGAGCTCGAGGGCCGAGTTGTATTGATGGAATTCAACAGTTGGGGCCGGTGGCTGCAAGTCGCTTCGATGGGGGCGAGAGCTATCGTTTTCATCGAGCCGGAAGAGACTACCGGTGCTCAGGGCGAGGCAAAGTATTCGACCGCCCCGTTGGACATACCAAGATACTGGATCGAAAGGTCCGCGGGTTTACAGCTTAAAGAAAGCCTGCGACAAGGCCCTTTACAGACAATACTCAAGGGGAGAATGGACTGGCAGCGACAAACGGCGTGGAATATTTGGGGTGTGATCCCAGGTAGTGATGCAAAACTGGCCAATGAAACGATTATTGTAGAGAGCTATTACGACGGTATTTCTGTCGTGCCGGCATTGGCGCCTTCTGCCGAAACAGCGAGCGGTATCGCTGCGTTATTGTCACTTGCCCGCAGCCTTGTAGAACAACCACCCAAAAGGACGGTGCTGCTCGTAGCTACGGGAGCCCATTTTCAGGCGCACCAGGGCATGGTCAATTTTATCGACCGCCATGCCCGCATTCACCCGCACTACGCTCGGCAGATGGACTTCCCTTTGAAACCGAAGCTATTTATCAGCCTCGATCTGACGACGCAAACCGATGAAATGGGTATTTGGAACAATACCTTGAGTTATGACCTAAAACGTTTCTTTGTGCCATTTGGTCGGCGTTTTACCGCTTATGCCGAGCAGGAAGCAACGCTATTGGGGCGTGATCCGGCAAGGGCATTGGTCAACGGAATCAGCCCGATTCGCGGCATGGACTGGTCGACCTTTGTGCCTGGTGGGGTGTCCGTCAGCGGGCAACACGCAATGGCCGCGGGTATCGTCTCGCTCTCTTTTGTCACGGTCAATGATGCTCGCTATGTGGTTGATACGCCGCTCGACACCCCGGATCGAATGAATTGGGGCAATCTCGAACGGCAAAGCCAACTGTTGAACCGGCTGATCGCCCGGGCGGTTAACGATGTAGATTTATTCACCGGCCTAGAAGATTTTGCTCCGGTGTTGAAGGATCGTCTGCGGTCGTTGAGGGTCAAGGTGCGCGCCTTTCCACGGCGGAGTCAGGTGCCTGATCGGCCTATCGCTAATGCTCTTGTCGTTGTAGATCCCTGGTATAAATCGCACAAGGGGGTGCGTGGGGCGCAGTATCATCTCACCGACGATAGAGGTAACGCGAATATACACGGCCTGTTGACTGGCGCTTATCCCGTTTCGGCATATTTAATTGACTCCGAAACGGGTGATATTAATTACGCGCCCGATTTATCGCAACGCTCCCAGAAATTTAGTGGTAAAACCGTCGGCGGTTGGATGTTGGAGAGTCGTATCCGCTGGAATACCAACGAGAAAACGATTGTTGTTTTCCCCAGTATATCGCGGCCTTTCTATGGCTTAATCGACCCGCGATTTCTGCGATCCTTCAAGGGAATATCAATCCTCGATCGCACCGGCATAGCACCCAGGCAATTTGGTTTAGCCCGTGGTTTTGACGATGGAGAAGCGGTGGGCGTTGTCTTCGGACCACAAGATGCGGTGGAGGACGAGGGCATCAAGATGGTCATAGACAACCGCTTGCTCTTACTCAATAGCGAAGGAGGAGAAACCGAAGAGAAAGCCCGGGGAAAGGGTTATGTGCTGAGTAGGGATTCGCTGGTCCGAACGGGGATGCTTGCGCTCGAGGATATGTGGAAACTCAATGATGCCCGCCTGCGCACTATGCGTTTACACGCTATCGAAAACCAGCGCTTGAGCCGTTTGCACCAGCAGGGTAAAATGCTTATCGAGGAGGCCAAGCAAGCAGAATTGAACCGGGATTGGGAGCGTTATGTCGAGAAGGTCCGCGCGGGGTTGGGGGTGACTTCGCGGGCGTACCCAGAAGTGCTCGAAACGCTCAATGATGTCATCGGCGGCATTGTCTTTTTTCTCGCCTTAGTCATTCCTACCGCCTTCCTTGGTGAAAGACTACTTTTTGCCTCCTCCGATATTCGTTTGCAACTGGCGGGTTTTGGCGGGTTGCTCTTCCTGATTTGGATGGTTATTTCCCAGATCCACCCAGCGTTTGCCATCGCCCATCCGCTCGTGATTTTGCTGGCTTTTGCGATCATGGTCATGGCGGTGTTCGTGTTGATGATGATCGTATCTCGCTTTAATCGTTTCATCAAGATCCACCAAGCAAAAGAAGCGCACGTGCACGAGACCGACATCAACCGTGCGAGCGCGAGTTATGCTGCTTTCATGTTGGGCATATCCAATATGCGCCGTCGCAAGACGCGTACTGGACTTACGCTTTTGACGCTGGTCCTGCTGACCTTCACCGTACTTTCATTCACCTCGTTTAATTCCCAAGTCCGCTTTATGGCTTTTGCAATGGATCATGAGGGCACTTACGAGGGCGTCCTGATCCGAGATCGAAGTTGGAATATACTGAATCGGCCAACGCTAGATTATGCCCGCTCGCATTTTGCAAGCAAGGGCGTTGTTGTGCCAAGGAACTGGTATATCGCCTTCGATGACGAACAGAAGAAATATATAGAGGTGATCGGCGATACGTCGGTGGTCAGGGCTACGGGGATGTTGGGCTTGATGCCAGAGGAGAAGCAGGTTACAGGCTTGCACAAAACGATAGTCGCCGGGAGCTTTTTCTCTGAACCAGACGAGGCGACCTGTCTGCTTTCGATACAGATGGCGCGATCATTGGGTATTACCCCGGACTCAATCGGGCGGGCGAGCGTCAAGGTTTTTGGCCAGACATTGGTTGTGCGCGGCCTATTTGACTCTGAACTCCTTGAAGCCGTGCACGACTTGGACGAAGAATCACTGTTACCTGCAGATTTTCAGATGTCAAGCGCGCAGGCCTTGGGGCCGGATTCTGGCGACAATATGAGTATTGAGCTGCAGACTTCCGGGTTAAGCGTTCGTCCTTTCGTACATCTTGAGGCCGAAAATGTTTTGGTGATGCCCTATGGCACCTTGCGCGAGGCTGGTGGTACTTTGCGTTCTGTCGCTGTGCGTATTGACGACGGGGATGAAGTGCAGGGTTTAGTGGAAGATTTCTTAACGCGCTTGGCGATTACCCTTTTTGCCGGTTTAAAAGATATCGGCGCCCCGACGATCAACGTATTCTCCTATACCTCAATTGGTCTGACCAACGTCGAGGGGCTGGGTGCATTGATTATCCCGATGTTTATCGCCGCCCTGATCGTGCTGAATGCAATGATGGGGGCGGTCTACGAGCGATTCCGCGAAATTAGCATTTATTCCTCTGTCGGTCTAGCTCCTATGCATATCGCTTTGCTTTTCGTGGCGGAGGCCTGTGTCTATGCCATCATCGGTGTGACGCTGGGTTATATTATAGGCCAGGGTCTGGGCAAGGTGTTGATTGCTCTTGATCTAGTGCGGGGGATGAATCTTAATTACTCATCGATGTCTGCTATCGTTTCCTCTATAATCGTGATGGCGGTAGTATTGTTGTCGACGCTGTACCCTGCTCGGGTGGCTGCGCGTTCGGCCGTGCCGGATACGGTTCGGCGTTGGGTTCCGCCAAAACCAGAGGGCGACGATTGGGAAATGGAATTTCCCTTTGCGGTCAGCGAGAGGGAGGTCTTGGGGCTTTGCGGTTTTTTTGCCAATTATTTCAGTGCCTATAGCGAAGAGTCGATCGGTGATTTCTATGCCGAAAAGGTGCGAGTAATAAAGGAGGAGAGGGAAGGCTCTACTGAATACGCGGTGCAATTATTGATTTGGTTGGCGCCGTTTGACATGGGGGTTAGCCAATTTCTGCAACTCGAATTCCTGCCCACGCCCATATCATCGGTCTACAAGGTTGAAATCTATATCCAACGGATTAGCGGCCAGGACACGTTTTGGCAAAGGGTGAACCATCGTTTTATAAATGGTTTGCGTAAGGAATTCCTGCTTTGGCATACGATGGAAGAAAGCGCCAAGGTCTTTCACCGCGAATTTGCGGATAAAACATTGCAAATCGGCGGGAATGAACCAGAGCGGGATTTACAAGAGCTTAGTGAATGAGTGAAGAGCAAATAAAAAAGGCGGAAAAACGCAAAAAACGGCAATGGGAGGAGGTCGAGGAATATCGTTCCTTGCTCGAAGCCCCGGATCGTTTTGACGAGGGTTTCACGCTTAGAACAATCATTGGGGTGTTGTTTATCTCGTTAATCATGACGCCTGGTGAGATGTTCTTAGGGTTGTTTACGGGCGGGGGAATTGGGGCCGGGGCGCAATGGGTGACGGTGATTCTCTTTCTCGAGGTTTCTAAGCGCTCTTTTACGACGCTCAAACGACAAGAGATCTACCTGTTGGTTTATGTTGCGACCGCCCTTGTTGCCCGCGAGGAGGGTGCGTTTCTCGATTTGCTCTGGCGGCAGTATTTCGTGCGGTCCGCAGAAGCTGAACAATTTGGTATCGCGCGCCTGTTGCCCTGGTGGTGGGCGCCTTCACCGGATTCGGAAGCGATTGCTGAACGGACCTTCCTGCATCGGGACTGGTTGGCGCCGATCCTATTGCTGGTCGTCGGCACGATTATGGGCCGAATTGCCTGGTTTACTTCCGGGTATATGCTTTTTCGCCTGACGTCAGACCGCGAGCAACTGCCTTTTCCGACGGCACCGATGTCGGCGCTCTCAGCGATGGCGTTGGCCGAGGACGCGGGTTCAGAGGAAGAAACATGGAAATGGCCTGTATTTAGTATTGGCGCAGTTATCGGCTCAGTCTTTGGGGTTATCTATGTGGGGGTGCCTGTAGTTACTGATCTTTGGGGGAGCAAAATAGAAATCCTGCCGATCCCTTTCTGGGACCTGACGCCCTATTTGGGCAATGTATTCAAGGCGACTCCCCTGGGAATCGCCCTACACTTGGGGCCGATTTTTTCAGGGATGTTAATGCCTTTCTGGTCGGTGGTCGGTTCTTTTGCCGGGGTGATGATCCATACCTTTGCAAGTCCTTTTCTCTATGATCTGGGTTATCTCCCTCGCTGGGAGATCGGTATGGATACCATTCGCACCCAAATCGCGACGGGGATCGATTTCTGGCGGGCTTTTTCAATCGGCATCACCTTAGCTGTAACCTTTGTGAGTTTTTACCAGCTCTTTACTATTGGCCGCGAGAAAAGGGCGGAGCTGGACAAAAAACTCTCGATGGAGAATAATGACCATCCCACGACCTGCAAGCATTCGGACTGTCTGCGATCCGCCGAAATTCGCGGATATTGCCTTAAGCATTTGGGGCGCGGGGATTTTAATTTGTGGGTATGTGCAGCCCTATTCTGCGTCGCGGCAATTTACCCGATCATCCTTGCCAAAACACTTTTCCCAACCCTTGTCAGCACGGGGCTTTTGGTGATTTTTGTACTGATCGCTTTTGTTTATGCGCCGATTCTATCCTTTGTCAGCGCGCGTTTGGACGGCTTGGTGGGCAAGGAGATCGCGATTCCATATATCGATGAAGCGATCCGTTTCATGACCGGGTTCCGCGGAGTTGAAATTTGGTTCGTTCCTTTTCCAGCTCGCAACTTCGGAGGACATGCGGAGGGCTTCAGGGTAGTCGAGCTTACGGGTATGAAGTTTACCAGCTTGCTCAAGGCTGAACTCTTTATGCTGCCGATCGTCTTTGGTGTAAGTTTGATGTACTGGACTTTCCTATGGAGATTGGCCCCAATTCCATCCGAAAGCTATCCCTATGCCCAGTTGATGTGGCCCCTGCGCGCCTTCGACCAAGCCCTCTATCTCTCTAGTACTATGTACAGTAAAATGTGGCGAGCCGGTGAGGAATTGGATGGAATAGCCGTGCCCGTTGGACAAGCCGTATGGAGTCCAAGCAATTTGCAGGACGGACGATGGTGGTATTGGCGAGCACGGACGACCCGAGACTTGCGAGTGCCAGACCCGGTGAAACGCGAATATGGTTCTTGGTCGCGCACGGGATATTTCTTTACCAGTTTCGATGGGGAGTTGGCACCGCCAACACCAAGTCTGGCTAATGAATGGGCCAATGATTTTAGGAATACAGAGCTGAGTCGTGATATCCCGCAATTGTTATGGCCGCCCGATGGCTTGACCGTCGATACGCCAAACCCCAATTTTCGCTTATCCGTAGATTTGGCGGCCGGGGATTCTGTCGATTTCTATTTTGAAGTCGATCGCTTGCCGACCTTTGATGGGGAATTCCTCCAGCGATCGTCTGACGTGCCATTGCTCTTCGAAGTTCTATGGCAGGACCTGCGGTTTACCGGTGACCGCAAAGACAACGATGGCGATCTCAATATTCAAGTACTAGTCGATGAAGTCATCGCCGAAGGAGGAGGTGTCGAACTAGGCCTTGAGCAAGAGGATCGCTTACAGTCTATTAGTGGTTTCAAATTACGTGTCCAGGATTGGGACGATGAACTTATTCCCGATCAAATTCACTCGTATTACCTGCGTGGCCGCGATTCTCTGTCGGTTCGATGGGACCGAGCTGATCGGATTATTCGCAAGTCGGTGAGTCGCGATGGTGATGAAGCTCTTGGCCTGGTATTTCGCGCCGATACCTCATGGGTCGAAAGTTGGACAGATTACAATGGGGTGACCGTCGACGACGTGGCTTCCAGTGGGCTCGGTGGACGTTTGGGATTGCAGACTGGAGATCATCTACTGTCGATTAATGGCGTGGGCTTACAGCCGGAAATCTGGCGCAATGAAGATGTGGTTGCTGCCATTGCTCAAATCTTACGGGATACGAGAGACCATGCGCTGATTGAGTGGGAAAGGGACGGGGAGCATTTTGCTGGGCGATTGCCGATCTCGGCCAATGGGCAAATGGGGGTGACCTACAAAAAAGGGGCTATTGAGGGCATAGATGAGGAGTTGCTTAATGGCATAGATGATGATGGGGATGAACTTATCGATGAGGATGTTGCTCATCCGATAGACGGTAAAAAATGGCCGATTATCCTTTTTGGTGCCGGCTTTGGCTTGACGGCCTATTTTATGCTGGCCTTTTTGGGCATGCCGATCTTTTTAGTCTGGGGATATGTGCAAAGTGTCAATGGCATCCCCCATTTTCTAATTCCGCAAATCATCGGCGCTCTGTTGGCGAAATACTACTTTTGGGATAAATACGGTAAACAGGAGTGGCGTCGCTACGCGATGGTGTTGAGTGTGGGGTTTGGGGTTGGCATGTCGTTGATTGGCATGTTCTGCGCTGCTTTGGCGATGATCAAGAAGGCTGTTTCATCGCTCGCGTACTAGGAGGTCTGGACAAAGTCCGCTAGGCAATATATCTTCCGGAAAAGGGGATATTAATGGATGTATTTAGCCGTCTATACCATATCTTGCGGGCTCGCAGTGCAGGGGATGGCGACGAATTGGGCGAGCCACCGGTTGCGGGTACTGCTGGGACGGGCAGGTCGACTTGGTCCGAGTCTAAACAGGCCCAAAGCGAGCAAAATGCAACGCCCCGACAAGACCCTGTTTTGGCTGGTTATTACGCCAATTTGGAAATACCCTATGGCTCAGATATATCTACGGCCAAAGAAGCCTGGAAGAACATGATGAAGCAATACCACCCAGATCTGCATTCGAGTGACCCGAAGCAACGCAAGGTTGCCAATGAACTCTGCGCCGAACTAACCCGAGCGTATCAGGAGTTGGCTCGGTTGTCGGGTTAGTGGCCCGATTGCAGATTCGATTGCCAGAGCGGCTGCGAGCCGTGTTTGATTTTAGTCAACGAATAGTGTTGGACTATTAACATGTGGAGGAGCGTATGTCCGATTTTAATACGGTAAAGGATTATGTCCTCGAGTTGGGTTTTGCTATCAGTAAAGAAATCCCCGACGAAGAGATCCTAATTATCAATGACGAAGAAAGAGGTATACAAAGTCTGGTTATCGACTGCGAGGATACGGTGCTTGTCGTCGAGCAATTAATATTGAAACTCGATTCTGCGGCCTCAACTGTTACATATAAACGGTTATTGCAGATGAATCGCGACCTAGTTTTTGGCGCTTTTGTACTCAACGAGGAAGGGGATTCCTTGTTATATAGAAATACCTTGGCCCTCGCGAATCTAGATCTAAACGAATTGGAAAGCACAATTAATGCGCTCAGTCTCGGTCTAGCCGAGAATGGGGAAGAATTATTGAGTTTTGCCGACAAATAGGAGCAATTAGATATGGCAGGAATATTTCAGCGCTTGTTTAAAACCGGTCAGGCAGAAGCCCATGCGATCGTCGACAAACTCGAAGACCCGATAAAGCTGAGTGAGCAGGCGGTTCGCGACTTAAAAAAGGATTTGCAAGAAAGCATCAAAGCCTTGGCTGAAGTTAAAGCGGTTTCGATTCGGCTCAGTCGCGAGTCGGAAGATCATCGTCGCCGAGCTGTAGATTACGAAAGAAAGGCGATGTTGTTGGTGCAAAAAGCGCAAGGCGGGCAAATGGAGGAAGCGGAAGCGGATCGGTTGGCAAGGGAAGCTTTAACGCGAGTCAGTGAATCGCAGACCCGTCACAGTGAAAGTGCGGGGCAAGCCCAAGCTCAGCAGGAGACCGCCAATAAGTTACAGGTTAATGTCAATGAGTTAAAGTCTAAGATCACATCCTATGAGAATGATCTAGTTACGCTTAAGGCGCGGACAAAAACCGCCAATGCGACCCGTAAAATCAACCAGCATCTGGCCAATGTCGATTCGAAGGGGACGGTCGCATTGCTTGAAAGGATGAAAGAAAAGGTTGAAGAACAGGAAGCACTGGCTGAAGCCTATGGTGATATGGGTGATTCACAAGCCTCAGTTGATGATGAAATTAATAAGGCGCTTGCAGACGGCAAGGGCGCTGTTGTTGATGATTCGCTGGCGCAACTCAAGGCCCGAATGGCCACGGATAAATAGGGCTTTTGCCCTAATATGCAGAGATTCAGTCGCAGAAAATTCCTCCGTATGCTCACTGCGGGTGGCAGTGCAGCCGCCTTAGCAGGATGTGCAAATGGGGGGGCGCGTAGGGAAATACCAGGTAGGATCGTCAATGCAGGCCCCCCCAAAGGGCACACACTACGCAAGGCACACCGCTGGTCTGATTTTTCCGCAGTTGATGAAGATGAATACGATGTGGTGATCGTGGGGGGCGGGGTCTCAGGTTTAGCCGCGGCGTGGAAGTTGCGCAGGGCTGGTGTTGATAGAATTCTCTTGTTGGATCTTGAAGACCAGTTGGGGGGGACAAGCCGTTCGGGTGAGTTTGCCGGCAAGCAATTTTCCTGGGGCGCGCACTATATCAATATCCCTCCAGTCGAAGCGGATTGCATACATGAGGTTTTGCTCGATATTGGGGTTCTTGAGGGGTATGACCCGGCGGGTAAGCCCCGGGTTGCTGAAGGGGCGATCCTGCCGTGGCCGCACGAAAGGCTTTTTTATAAGGGCCGGTGGGTTGAGGGTATTGATCCGTTCGTCGATGCCTCTGCCCGCGAAAAAGAGGTATACCGGCGTTTTGAAGACGAAATGCTTCGCTGGGCACTTTATAAGGGACGAGATGGTCGTAAGGCTTTTTCACTCCCTCTGCAGTATAGTACTCGTGATTCGCGCGTCCGTCGTTTAGATCAAATCAGTATGGCGCAATATCTCGATGAACAAGACTGGCAAAGTCCTGGTCTGCGCTGGCTAGTCGATTATGCCTGTAGGGACGATTATGGCAGCCTATCCCAGCAGGTCTCCGCCTGGGCAGGTATTCATTATTACGCATGCCGATTTTACGACTATAGGCTTCAGGACCAGTATCCTGCCGATACTCTGACCTGGCCGTCTGGCAATGGGCATTTGGTGGAGCGCATGGCCGAGGTGGTCGGTGATGATTCTATTCGTTTAATGTCGCCAGTCGTCCGTATGGCTCAGGAAAGAAATCATGTAAATTTGGGCTATGTCGATCTAGCCACTGGCTATCGGCGAAAATTAAAAGCTAAAACGGTGGTATATGCCGGTAAGTTACATACCGTTCCGCATATACTCACGGATCTACCCGGCGAGCAGGCACGTGTCATGGGAGCGATCGAATACAGTCCATGGTTGGTTGCCGCCGTATACCTCAAGAATCGGCTCGAAACCGAATCGACCACTTGGGATAATGCTCTCCATGGCAGTGCCTCTTTGGGGTATATCGTCGCAGATCACCAAGGGGCCGACGGGGGAAAGGTCTTGATATATTATTGGCCTTTTGTCGAAAATATCCACCAGGCTCGCAGAGATCTCCTTGCAAAGGACCATCAATTCTGGGTGCGGCAAATTATGGATGATTTGCGGCGCGCACACGATGATATTGACGATGTGGTCGAACAGATCGATCTATATCGTTGGGGGCACGGGATGATACGGCCAAGCCCAGGCTCGCTTTGGGGGGAATCAGCGAAATTGCGCCAGCAACCACTAGAGCGGGTATTCTTTGCATCCTGCGATACTACGGGGTTGCCTCTATATGAAGAAGCGGTTTTCGCCGGCATCAAGGCCGCAGAACAAGCGATGGATCGACTAGGGGCCACTTACGCGAGTTCACTTGGCGGGCTCCATCGTGCTTGAAAAGCGGTTGCAAACCCTGCCCCCATCAGGGGCAATATTGTTGCTAGCAGCCATTTTCTTCGCGGCCATCTGCGCCATTATCTATGAATTGCTAATTGGCAGCGTCGCCTCCTATTTTCTCGGCGATAGCGTCGAACAGTTTTCCCTGACCATAGGGGTCTTTCTTGCATCTATGGGGTTGGGCTCCTGGTTGTCACGGTTTATCGCGGATGCTGCATTACTCAGACGATTCGCGCAGTTGGAAATATGGTTGGGGTTATTGGGGGGGCTTTCTGTTGCAATTTTATATCTCTTGTATGGGTATACTGATTCTTTCCGTTTGGGTATGTTATCCCTTATTGTAGCGATAGGTGCTTTAATTGGTCTTGAAGTACCTTTGCTTACCCGCCTGTTGCGCGGGGTAGATTCGTTACGCACGGCTCTTTCAACCGTTTTATCCCTTGATTATTTGGGCGCTCTTGTCGCCGCGTTGCTCTTTCCTTACGCGCTATTGCCCTTCTTGGGGACGTTGCACACGGCTTTAGTCACAGGTCTCGCGAATACAGCGGTCGGTTTGGCGGTTGCCTTATCTTTTAGATCGCTGTTATCAAAGCGCGAATTCCGGGGTTTATTGGCGCAGGCCACCTTTGTAATAGCACTGTTGGTTGCGATAGCATTGCAATCAGAAGGTCTACTTGATCGCTGGGAAAGCGATCTTTATGATGATCGGATAGTGTATAGCGAGCAATCAGAGTATCAAAAAATAGTGCTGACCCGCCGGGACGATGCTTTCCGTTTATATCTCAACGGCCATTTGCAATTTGCTTCGGTCGATGAGCATCGCTATCACGAGGCCTTGGTGCATCCGGCCTTGGAATTGGCCCCAAGCCGCGAACGGGTTCTAGTCATTGGTGGCGGGGATGGGTTGACGGCGCGGGAGGTGCTGAAATACCCGGATGTCCGTCAAGTAGATCTAGTCGATCTCGATCCAGCGATAACCCATCTTGCCCAGCGCAACCTTTTTCTTACCAACTTAAATGATAATGCGTTAAACAGGCCTGAAGTGACCGTGTTAAACGAGGATGGTTTTCTTTATCTTCAACGCGAACATATGGCCTATGGGGTTATTATTATTGATTTGCCAGACCCACGGGAAGAAAGTCTCGCCAAACTCTATTCAGTGGAAGGTTATAACCTTTGTCGCAAATTGCTAAGCCCCGGCGGCATGCTCGTTACGCAAGCTTCCAGCCCCTATTATTCACGAGAGGCGTATTGGAGTATCGCTGAGACCCTGACGGAAGCTGGTTTTGCCGTGCATTCCTATCACTTACAGGTCCCCTCATTCGGAGAATGGGGTTTCCACTTGGCTAGTGATCGATTAATAGAGCCGACTGATGTTCAATTTTCGTTGCCGTTGCGCTATCTAGACGAGGAGGTTTGGCGGACATTGCAAGTTTTTGATCGCGATATGGATAGATTGCCTGTCGAAGCGAATAGACTTGATAAGCCAGTGCTCGCGCGTTATTATCGACGTGGTTGGAGCGCTTGGTTCTGAAAGGGAGTATGCCTAATGGGAATTAAAAAATGGTTTGGCGAGGGCGACGATGATACTGAACATGCTTATGTGGAGCACACGCTTGATACGATGCAAACCGGATTCCTTGTCGACTACGATCTAAAAACCTGGCAAGTGACCGGTTGTGGAACTTATGATTATGACGGCTACCTGACAAAGGAATGGGAAATTCAAGCAGATGGTGTAGTTAATTTTCTCGAATGTGCCGTTGACGATGGCCAGGCTGAATGGACCTTGTCTCGGGCAATCGATCCCGGCGAGATCGAGGGGGATATTATGGCGGCTATTATCGAGAATGAAGATCCTCCAGAGACGATACGATATTCAGGGAAGCAATATGAGGGCACGGAAAGCAGTGCTGGGCTCTATCGCAAGGATGGGGAAGGGGAGGGGCGTGAGTTTGTCAATTGGTCTTTTGAATCTACGGAAGGGCGAATGCTTTATATAAGCCAATGGGGAGAGCGGGATTTTGCAGCCTATGAAGGCGAGGCTGTGGAAGCATACCAGTTTACGGATATTCTCCCCGTTGCAGAGGATAGTTAAAGGTGCTTTGCTTGCCGGTTGTATTAGCGCTGTTGATTTTGGTCGGGTGCGGCGAGAAAGACCCTGTGCGCAATCTTTCTCGCGACTTAGAGCGTTATCCCGAATATTCCCTTATGGTTGATGATACCCGTATCGAAGGCTCGCTGTTCCCAGATTATGCGCTTCGTTTCCAGGTGTTGACGGCATCTGGGAGTCGGGAGACGGGGCGCGATACCATCCTCTATAAGGAACGTAAAACGGATTGGTACCCTGTCAGCGAGGATATATTTTATCGCTATGAAAACTATGTAGGTATGGTCATAGCCTCTAAGTCGATGGATGGTCAGCGAACAGGTGCCAACCAAGCCCATCCGTCGGGATACCAGTATGTTGGTAATTCACATTATGGTTCTTGGGGTGGCGGTGGCTTTTGGCAGTTTTACGGACAATACGCCATGATGAGTCATATGATGGGGGGGCATCGGGTTGGTCGGGGGGATTATGATGATTATCGGCGAACGCGGGGAAGAGGTAGTCCTTATTATGGTCCCGTTAAAGGCGGGCGCCCCACATTCGGTGCACGTGGAACCGTTACCGAAAAAACTCGACCACAGTTTTACCAGCGAAAACAAAATCGCCGACAAGCTTTCAGCGGCCAGGCTAAGAATCGCATGGGTCGCGCCACCTCAGGCTGGGGGCGCGGTAGTTCGCGCACCGGAAAATAAAGGGACATGTCGTGGACAATCTGATCCCAATGGGCCAGACCATTGCCTATTTACTCGAAGCTTTTGTCTTATTGTATATTGCTAAATTGGTCTACTCTAAAATATTCCGCAAAGTTGATCTGAAAACTGAACTCTATGTGCGGAACAACTATGCGCTGGCCGTGGCGGTAAGCGGGTATTTCTTTGGGATATGTTTGGCGCTTGGGGGAGCGTTGGTGGGTCCATCCCAAGGTTGGCAGGCCGATTTAATCGGCATTGGGCTCTATGGTATTTTAGCGATAGTATTGATGCTGATAGCGGGGTTCCTATGCGAGAAAATCCTGCTGCCCAGCTTTAGTAATACCAAGGAAATTATAGAAGATCAGAACTTGGGCACAGCCTTTGTCGAAGCGGGAATGCACATAGCCAATGGGCTGATTGTGCTGGCGATCGTGCAAGGAGAAGGTCCCTTAGTCAGTGGGATAGCCTTTTGGCTCCTTGCACAGGTCGTACTCATTGTCGCCGGTCGGTTATACGAGATGATTACACCGCATTCGATCCACGATGAATTGGAACGGGATAATGCGGCGGTAGGGCTTGCTTTTGCCGGCCTATTGGTTGGAATGGGCAATATCATAAGCATCGCCGTAGCCGGAGATTATTCAGGGTGGCAGGTGGGTTTACAGGTCTTTGCCATGGATGTGGGCTTTGGCTTCGTTGCCCTATACGGGATCCATAAGTTAACCGATGTGATATTGGCCCCCGGTATTAGCTTGGGCAGCGAGCAGGTCAAGCAGCAACCGAATGTTGGAGCGGGTTTAATCGAGGCGATTGGTTATCTCGGAGGGTCCACACTTATTGTCTGGATCTTCTAAGCTATAAGCGATTACTTAGGGTTTATAGCCTGCTCTTTACTTTTTCGGTTTTGTAACCATTGCCAAAGCAGGGCGGGGCCGCCAATCATAATATAGGTCAATGTAGCTAAGGCATGTGCTAAGGTTGCGCATGCTAATGCTGCATTGAGTGGAACTAAATACAGTTGGTGTAAAGCTTTACTGAAAAACAAATGGTATGAACCAGCGGCCCCGGGGGTCGGGGCAATTACTCCAATTGACGATATGGCCATAATCACCAATGCCGCGGCCCCATCAAGGTGGTACTTTTCAGCAAAACCCATACCGAGGAATGTCTCGTAGATTATTAGAACATAACCCGTGTTGAGCAAAATCGAACTGATAATAATCTCGAGGTAAGCGGTCGGTCGTTGGAGGGCCGACAGACCTCCGATAAAGGTCTCAAGGATATTGACGATTGGGCCGGCGAGTTTTGGAGAGAACCAATGCAGCAATGGGCGAATTTTAGCTAATGCCTTTTCCTGGTAAATAGACACCAAGACAAGGCCAACCAGACCGGCTAGGCATCCAGCCATGGCGAGTATGCTGGCCGTTTCCATCCAGGGAAATTCTTCGTTTATTCGTTCGCGCAATATCACAAGCGCAGCACCGACATAAATGATAAGCCAGAAAAGATCGAGGATCCGTTCCACGACGACAGTGGCCATGACCGCGCTGATGTTGGCCCCCCTAGTCCATTTTAAACTCACGCATCGCAAGACTTCACCTGAACGCGGTATGGCGACATTGGCTGCATAGCAGATGGCAAGGGCTATCGAGGCATCCAATATAGAAACTTGCGGGGCAAAAGGCCTCATAAGAACAGTCCAACGCCAGGATCTAATAATCAGTGTACCGAGCGTTGTTATAAAAATCAGGGCAACCCAAGAGATCGATATATTAGTTATGGCTTGCCAAAGCTGGTCGGGATCAGTACCAGAAAAAGCCCAATAAAGGAAAAATCCCATTAACCCGAAGCTCAGCAGATACTGTATTATCTGTTTTAAGTTTATTTTCATCTGGCAACGGATCCAATTAAAAACCAGGAGATCTATTGATCTCCTGGTTTGAACAAATTAAAAACTAAGGTTTTCTTTTAATTCTGCTGCGCTTGAATTTTCCCCGACTTTTCGAGCATTTCTATTATTAGTACTGCTGCTTCTTCTGCGGTCCAGTCGGCTGTCTTTATGATCATTTCCGGTTTTTCCGGAACTTCATAGGGATCGGAAATACCGGAAAAATTCGAAATCTCACCCGTGCGCGCTTTTTTGTACAGCCCTTTGGGGTCTCTTTCTTCGCAAATTTCAACGGGCGTATCGATGAAAATTTCGACAAAATCACCTTCACCCATTAGTTCGCGGACAGCGTCACGGTCGGCGCTATAAGGGCTGACAAAGCTAGCCAAGGTTAAAAACCCCCCGTCGACAAAGAGCTTACCGACTTCGCCAATTCGGCGGATGTTTTCAGTTCGGTCTTCAGCTGAAAATCCCAAATTCCCATTTAATCCGAAACGAATATTGTCGCCATCTAGCACATAGGCTAAATGGCCGCGTTTTGCTAAGGCATGTTCAACGGTATAGGCAATAGTGCTCTTGCCTGAGCTTGGCAGGCCTGTTAGCCACAGTAAGACTGCCTTTTGTTTGAGTTTGCTCTCTCTCTCGTCTCGGCTAACATGACCTTCGTGCCGAACGATATTTGTCGCTTTAATGGTGCTCACAAATCACCTCGTCCAATCTGGTGCAAATTACTGATCTTGTTTAAGATCAGTAATTTATGTATATAGATTTATTCCGTCAAGGTAGGTTTTGCCCATTATTGGGTGGATGATTTTGCCTAGGAGAATTACAGATGAATTTTATGCTAATATCTAAAAAACTAGTACTTTGCTTGGGCTATCGCATCTTGTATATTTAGAGGGACATTGCCAAGGGCATTTTAGCCCTAACTTGTAGGCGAAGGAGACACCATCTCATGAAGATTAAATATAGTATTGTCTGCGCTGCTTTATTGGCTGTCGCTGTATCGAGCGAAGCAGTAGTCAATATTCAGAATGTAGGGGCGGGCGCCCGTTCCCAGGCATTGGGTAATAGTTTTGTTGCTGTGGCGGATAACTCCGACGCGGTATTCGAAAACCCAGCGGGTTTAGGCCAGATC
>JABHFS010000145.1 GCA_018672475.1 Gemmatimonadota bacterium
GTGGATAGACCGCCAGTAATAACGCCCCCAAGCCCATACTGCTGGCGCAAAAAGCCGCCCAAAGGGCCAGATACTGTGACAGTCCCTCGGCCTTCGGGCGAATAGCTGCACTCAACGCCGCCCCCAAACCCAATCCGCATACCGCGCCCGATACGACCAAAAAAGTGTAGTGATAGTGCTGCAGAAACGAGAACAACCGAGTCAGGCCGATCTCATAAGCTATAACCCCCGCCGATAAGATGCCGACGCTCAGCCTCAATCTCATTTCCGTGTTCACTGCACTACCTCTATCGCATCCGCTTCTGCGGTGCGGCCCTGGCGCCTGTAGAGTTGTGCCAGCATTTGGCGAGCTTTGCGATAATCAGGATCGATGGCAACGGCTTTTTCGAAGGCCGCGACGGCGAGCACCTGCTGCCCCTGCAAGACATAGGCATTGCCCAGATTGTGGTGAGCGCGGGCGTATTCGGGATCGCGTTGCAAAACAGCCCGATAGGCAGCGATCGCCAACCCCAATTCGCGACGGCGCAAATAAATATTACCCAGATTATTGCGGGCGTTAAGATGGTCCGGCGCGATCACCAAAGCCGCCTGATAGGCCTGGCTCGCCGCATGATAGCGACCGATGCGCGCATAGACCGCACCGAGATTGTAATAAGCATCGGCGTCGTTGGTATTGAGCACCACCCAAGTCTTGTAGTCGAGCAACTTCTGGTGCTCGTCCTGCAGCGCGCGAAAATATTCGAGTAATTTGCGGCCCCGCGCCTCCTGCCCGCGCCGCACCAGCGCCTGGCCGAGACTATAATATATCTCGTCTCGGTCCGGATCGGCGTAGAGTGCCCGTTGCAACAAATCCACCGCCTCGTTCGCCTGGCCCTCCTGCATTAACAGGATACCGAGCCGACCCTGCAACGCGGCGTTGGTCGAATCGGCCTGCAGTCCTATCCGCAAAGCCGCTTCTGCACGGACGGCATCTTCCTTGGCCAAGTGGATCTGGGCTATCAATTCATACGCTTCTGCGCGATCCGGCTCTACCGCAATAACCTCTGTGAGCTGATGTAGAGCTTGTGCGAATTGCGCTTGGGCGAAATAGACCCGGGCCAGTTGGAACATCAATTCGACTTCTCTCGGCATCGCAGCAAGCCCTCGGCGCAGCACGTCGGCAGCCGGGCCGTAATCGGTTTGCCGCGCGTGCAACCCACCTAAATTGAAATAGGCTTGTAGATAATCCGATTGCAAGGTGATCGCGCTTTCGTAGGAAAGCACCGCCATCTCCAGACGCTGCTGCCGCAGGCGGATATTGCCCAGCAAATAATGCGGTTTGGCCAAACCGCCATCGATTGCGATGGCCTTGTCAAGTGCCTCGATGGCTTGGCCGAGATGTCCCTGGTCTGCGTAGAGCCGGCCCAAACCCACCCAAGCCAGCGCCGAATCCTTGTCCATGGACAAAGCGCGATGATAGCTGGCTTCGGCCTCGGAATACAACCGTTCGCGCAAGAGCGCACCGGCCAAATCAATATGCGCTGCTGGCAACTCCGACCTACTCTCTGCCGTTGCTCGCAACTCATCCAAGGAGCGCGACAGCGGCGGCAACGCCGCCCGAGTCTTAGCCGGCAATATCAGCGGCGCCTCTTGCCAGAAACGCACCAACTCCCCACCGTCTTCGTCATCCACTTCGGCTATTGTCGGTACCGTTGCCACATTTTTTTGCTGCGCACTATCCGCCGGCTCAACGACCTTGAGCACCTGGCCGCCGCGTACTGCCATCAACTCCTGGCGGATGCCCGAAGGCCATGAAACTACCACCCTTTCGGCCACCTCGCTGTGCCCCAGCCCAAACAGCAGCCGCGCATCGTTTTGCGATAGATAGCTTGCTGCGCTGCGCTTTTCGGTTGTCATCACCCGCCCATCGACCTCCACAACTACACGCGCACCGTAGCCATCTCGATTACTCGTGCGTCCTTGTAGATCTAGCGCCAACCAATGGCCCGCTCCGACGGTCTCGTTTCGCAACAACACCGCCCGCTGCGCCGTATTGACCAGCAAAATGTCGGCGTCGCCGTCGTTGTCATAATCGGCCACAGCCGAACCGCGCCCGACCATATCCTCCGTCAAATCCAGACCCGCCGCTTCACCGACCTCAGTAAAGCGTCCCCCACCATCGTTGAGATAGAGCTGGTCGAGTTGACCGTAGGTCGCCTGCGGGTCGAAGCGGTCAATGTCTTCGTCGATATGGCCATTGGCCACATAGAGGTCTTGGTCTCCGTCGAGGTCGACGTCGAGAAAGTTGATGCCGAAAGCCAATCGGGACAAGCTCGTAGCACCAAGGCCAGCATCCATCGACACATCCATAAAAAGTCCGTTGGCCTGATTGCGGTAGAGGGTATTGCTCTCCCATTGAAAATTAGTCATCGCCAGATCCAAATGCCCGTCGCCGTCGATATCGGCCACATCCACCCCCATCGTACCTTCGGGTTTCCCGCCTTCGTTATAGGCCACCCCGGCAAAAAGTCCGACTTCAACAAAGCGCCCGTTATCATTGCGGAAGAGAAAGTTCGGCGTGGCGTCATTACCCTGGAAGAGATCGGCATCGCCATCGCGATCGTAATCGAAAAACACCGCACCCAACTCGCGGCACTGTAGATTTAGCAAGCCCGCCGCTTCCGTCACGTCGGCAAAGCGCTCACCGTCCTCGTTGCGAAAAAGAAAGTCCCGCCGCCCCGGATACTCGGTCGGCGCGAGATGCCGCCTGGGCCGTTGTAAGCCCCCTTCCAAACGCATGTCTTCTTCGGCAAACTCAAAATCTAGATAATTGGCCACATAGAGATCTACGTCCCCGTCCAAATCGAAATCGACAAACGAGGACCCCGTCGACCAACTTTGGTCCGCGCCAAGACCGATGTCTTCGGTGATATCGCTAAAAACCCAAGCCTCGTCCGCGCCTTCATTGCGGTAGAATGCATTGCGGCCAAAGTTCGCGACAAAGAGATCTGCATCTCCATCGTTATCAAAATCGCCCGCCGAAACCCCCATGCCATAACCCACATCCGCAACCCGCTGCGCCTTACCGATCTCGACAAAGCGCCCACCCTCGTTGTGATAGAGTGCATTCCTCGGCGTATTTGTGGAAACATATCCGGGCAAATCCCCTCCGTTCACCACATACAAATCCATCCACCCGTCCCGATCATAATCAAAAAATGCCGCGCCCGAACCAATCGTCTCCACGCCGTATTTGCGCCCAGACATCCCGCTCGTATGCACAAAGCCGATCCCCGCCTCCACTGTCGCATCGACAAAGCGCACTTGCCGCGGCAATTCTATAAAACCTGCCCAATCGCTGTGGTCATCAACTATTGCCTTACTCCCATTGGCACTTTCCGCCACGTTCGTATCCACACCCGGCTGCATATCTGCGCAGGCAAATTGCAAGCAACAGAACGCCAAAATAAAGACTTTCAAATCTAACTCCCGAAGGAACGAATAAGCTATGAAGTAAAACGGAGTCATTTGTCTCAGGGGAAATTGAGATGAGTTGATCTATCGAAAAGATATTAAGAGTCACGGCGCCGTAACCGTGGACCGTTGCATTAGGCTAGCCTTCGGCGCCAAAACAGTCAAGCGTCTCTTGCTCACATTCGCAGCCGCCATTATCATTTACAGAACTCATACATAACAAGGAGGCCCCCTTGCCGCGTCTCTTCCCCCTCTGTTGCATTCTCCTGCTCGCCGCCTGTAGCAATACACCAGAGCCACCGACGAGCCCTGACGTACTCGCCCGCGTCGGCGATGTCAACATAACCCGCAACCGCGTCGAGCGGGCCGCGGACAGACTCTTCCCCAAAGGGGCCGCCGGCGATATCCAGCGCCAGGCCCTCGAACGTCTTATCGACACCGAGATCTTGCTTTTCGCCGCTCGCAAACTGGACCTCGAAAACGACTTCCACGTTAAGAGTAAAGTCGCACAGCAAGAGCAAGAACTGATCCTCGCGGAAATGTACCGCCGCGGCGTCGTAGCCGAAGACGACAATATAGACCGCGAAGAGGCCCGTGCATATTTCGATCGGCACCGGCTCAGCCAGCAGCGCCGCCTGAGCCGCATCTTAGCTAGCGGTCCAGCGGCCATCGACCAAGTGCTTGCCCGCCTGCGCGGCACCGACGGCTTCGCCACGGTAGCCAGCGAACTCTCCGACGACGGCAATACCGCCCAGCAAGGCGGCGATCTCGGCTGGAAAAGCCGACTCGATTTCAAGGGCCATATCCTACGGCGGATGATTTTCTCAACCGAACCCGGGGCCATCATCGGTCCCGTCCAGGAACCAGACGGTTTTTCGGTCTTTACCGTCACCGGTGAACGCGAAGTACCCTTTGAGGTCATGGTCTCTGCCGTAATCGAAGCGATGCAGGAACAGCGCCGTGCCCTGGCCACTTTCGGTTTTCTCGAAGAATTGGCCGCCCGCGCCGACATCAAAGAAGAAAGCAAGACTTTTAACCTGCTGCTCGGCCGACTCAGCGAAGCCGGTCAAGAAATGCCCGAGTTCAAAAAGGGGGAAAAACAGCTGGTGCTGTTGAGTCTTGACGAAAAACCGTGGACACTGAATCACTTTATGGCCGCGATGCAGAGCGAGCGCGACCGCGCCGAGATCCGTACGATAGACGATCTGCGCAACTACGCCCGCCGGCTCTACGCGCTCAAAGTCCTGTTGCCAAAACACGCCCGCGACATAGGTATCCACGAAACAGAAAGTGTCTCAAAGAGCATCGAAAACACGCGCCGCCAGGCGCTCGTTGAGCGCATCCGCCAAGTAGAGATCCTCGAACGGCTCGACCCTTCGAAGGAAGAGTTGCGCACTTATTACGATGCCCATAAAGACATTTACGTGCTCGAAGAGCGAACCTCAATCCTCGAAATCCTCGTCGACACCCACCAGCAGGCCGACACGCTGCTAGCCGCGATTGAGCGCGGCGAAGACCTCGACGAGTTGGCCCGCCGCTACTCACGGCGCAGCACCCGCATCCGCCGCGCCGGCGGCCGCCTGCAGCTTTTGCGTCCGGACAAATACGGCAACATGGGATGGGAGGCCAGCAACGCCGAAATCGGCCAAATCGTCGGGCCGATCAAGACCGGACAGGGTTTCACCGTTTTCAAGGTCTTAAAGAAAATCCCCGGCAGGCAGCAGAATTTCGACGAAGTTTGGGGGCGCGTACGGGCCCATCTACTGCAGGACCAGACCCAAGAGCGCTTCGACGAGTTGCTAAGCAAACTCAAAAGCCAATACGAAGACCAAATCCAAATCTACGAAGACAGGCTGCAACCAAATACCTGATCCGTCCCGTCCGTAGTCAGCAATCAGCGCACGAGCAACATGCGCGATAAATGTCTTTGCGGGCCGACTTGTGCCGACACCAGGTACAGTCCACTGGCCGCCTCTCGACCCGCCGAATCGCGACCGTCCCAGGTCATTTCGTAGATCCCTGGCGAGCGTTGGCCCTTCATCAGCGTCCGCACCGCCTGCCCTAAGGCGTTGTATACTTGCACTTTTACCGCAACCGCTTGCGGCAGGGACATTGAGATCACCGTTTCGGCGTTGAAGGGATTCGGGTAGTTGAAGAGTTCCACCGCCGCAGGCTTTGCCGCCAGGGCCATTCCGCCGAAGACCATGTCCGCTTCATCTACCAATTCTAACCCAACCGGCGGCAAGCCGCTGGGCACTCGCGCGGGTACGCCGACCCTTATCGTCGAATCCGTCAGCGCGTGCATAAAGGACAGCAGATCTTGTTTCTCGCCCGCAGTTAAACCCAATGAGAATAGATCGGGATCGAGATTTTCAGGGTCGATCGAAGCGTCGTCACCGCCGCCGCGATCGTAAAATTCGATAACATCCACCAAGGTCTCTAGCGCCCCGTCGTGCATGTAGGGCGCTGTCTGCGCGATTTGCCGCAACCCGACAACCCTGAAGGCCCCGATATCCTCACGGTTGCCGCTGTTCAAGAAGCGACCTTCATCACGCCCAGTCGGCCGCGGGGTCCCGGTATTGGTCGTCGCCGAAGCCCGACCTGGTCCGACTTGCTCGACCCCCTGGACGCGAAAACTCGAATCGGTAAACAATGGTCCACTGTGACAACTGGCGCAGTTGGCCTTCCCGTGAAAGAGTTCTAGCCCGCGCAGTTCGGCTGGCCCCAGCGCCCCATCGTCGCCGGCAACATAACGGTCGTAGGCGGTATTGACGGTATTCTGCTCGCGTTCGAATGCGGCTAA
>JABHFS010000146.1 GCA_018672475.1 Gemmatimonadota bacterium
ACTCGTTTTAATGTCGCGCTTAAATTTTATAAAAATAATAAATTAGAAGATGCCATGCTCCATGCCCAGGCAGCGGCGGAAATAGATCCTTGGAAGGCAGACCCCTATCAGTTAATGGCTCATATACGGCGCAAGCAGGGCCGAAATGGTGAGGCTCGAGAGCTGCTCAAAAAGGCAGGTGAATTGCGATAAGAGCCTTGACTTTCGTCAAAGCTCTATTTTTCTTTTGCTGCGAGACGGGAAGGAATAAAATTATGGAAAAATGGGATCGCATACTACACGCAAGTAATGTCTTGATGGATCTCAAGGCCCAGCGCAATTTTGATGCTATCCGCGAGTTGGCGTCCGTGCTGACCGACGACGGGATTGTACCTGATCAGAAGCGTTTCCTCGCCGATCTAATTCAGCGAGAGCAACAAGCTTCCACCGGCATTGGCAAGGGGGTGGCTGTTCCTCACACACACGAGGACACGATCGATCGCCAATTGTTGGCCATTGGTATCTCGCAAGAGGGGGTCGATTTTGCATCGCCCGATGGAGCGCCCGTGCACATCGTCGCGCTATTGGCCACTCCGCGCAAACATCAAAAGCTGCATATGGAACTCTTGGCTGCGCTTTCGCGATTACTGCAACACGAGGATGTGCGGGAGAGTCTGATAAACGCGGCGGATTCAGCAGAAGTCGTAGAAATCTTCACGCAAAAGCGCCAACTCGGCTAAGTTTAGCCAGGGGCGATGGGCGGGCAGGCAGGGGCCGATAAGGCTGCTGCCTTTTTTTATTATCCGCAGCCTACGCGCTGGCTAACCCTGCCGGTTCGCGGGGTGTGCGCACCCACTCCCTATGTCTTTTGCAATGAACCCTTGACTATAAAATGAATATGGCCCCCGAATTCAACCGGGCAATCAATAGCTCGTTGAACGAGAAATACACCTATTTTCTCGCCGGCCCCTTGGTCGCCGGGCAACGGCAGGCCTTGATTGTGCGTTTGCGCGTCTTACTCGAAGCGGGAGTGCCCGGTTATGCGATCTTGGTGCTGTTGCCGGATCGGGCGACGGCTCGCCGTTTTCGTCAACAGGTCGACGAGTTAGATCTCGGGCCTTATGGGGCGGTCGATTTACAGACCTATTATGGACTGGCGAGCCGACTGATCCGCCTGTTCTGGCCATTGGTCGCAGACAGCGCTGGCTTTGCTGCGCCGGAGCGTCCTCCAGTTTTCCTCAATTACGAGACAGCCCAGTACCTCATGGGCCAGTTAAGCGAACCATTGTTGGCCCAGGGGTATTTTGAAGGGCTGTCGATGAGGCCGCAGCGAATTATTTCCCAATTGCTCGATAATTTGAACAAAGCGGCTGTTGCGGGTTTTGCATTGGGCGAAGTCGCGCCCAGGCTAGCTCAGGCCTGGACAGGTGAAGCAAGCCGTTTGCGTTTATACGAACATGTGCAAATCTGTATTGATCTATATCGTGGCCATTGTCTACAGCACGGTCTGCTCGACGCCTCGTTGGTCTTTGAGGTCTTTAATCGGCACCTAGTCGCCAAGGATGAATTCTGGCGTTATTTCACTGAACGATTTCGCCATCTTTTGGTCGACTCGAGCGAGGAAATGGTTCCGGTTGCACACGATCTGGTTCGTCGATTGTTACACCAATCCGATTCGGCGTTGTTGACAGGAGATGTGCAGGCGGGTTTTAGAATTTTCCTCGGCGTCGATGCTCCGGGTGCCGCTGAGTTGCAGGCGGAGTGTCAAGAATCGATAGTAGTCGAACCGGCGAATTGTGCCGATCCGCACCTCACCGCTTTTGCCGGTCGCATTGGCGAAAAACTCGGACAGGGCCGAACCGTGGAAAGCGCTGGGTCGCCCCGACTGGCGGTCGTCGATTTGGTGCAGACCCGTTATCGATCGCAAATGATTGAGTCTGTAGCTCGGCAAATAATCGAGTTGATAAATAAAGGTGTCGCGCCGGGTGAAATCGCCATTGTCGCGCCGCATGCCGATGGGGTGTTGCGCTTTCTTTTGGCGGAGACCTTTCGCGCCGCAGATATTCCTTTCGCGGTGATCCGGCGCTATGAAACTCTGCGCGAAGAGCCGGTAGTGCGGGCCTGTTTGACTTTGGCGATACTCGCTCACCCCGAATGGGGACAAAGTCTGTCGGTCTTTGATCTTGCAGAAGCCTTGGAACGAGCGCTCAAGCCACTCGATCCGCTACGCGCCGAACTTGTCGCCCGCCATCTCTATGATTTGCGTTCAGGGCAGCTCAAAAATGCCAGTGAATTGAACGCCAAGATGCGCGAGCGGATCGGTTTTGCCGCCGTCGAGCGATATGAAATATTGCGCGAGTGGCTCGAATCCTATCGGGCGGAAGAGCCCGGGGCCTTTGACCATTTTTTACGCCGACTATTTGGTGAAATCCTCTCGAACTGCGAACTGGAACCGGAGGACGCGCAAGTTTATAGTAAGCTTATCGCCTCGGCTTCTTCATTTCGCCAGGCGGCCCCAGCGATGGACCTCAAGGGCACAGACATTGGCAAGCGCTATGTCGAAATGGTGCTCGCCGGAGTGGTCGCCGCGCAATACCTGACCGATGTCGACCTCGAGGAGGCGCCGGAGTCGATCGCCTTGGTCGCACCGGTTTATACCTACCTGCTCTCCGGACATGTGGCCCGCTATCAATTCTGGCTGGATATCGGTTCGATGAGTTGGTGGGACCCGTTGCACCAACCACTGACCAACCACTATGTGCTAGCACGTCGCTGGAATCAGGATGAACGTTGGACGGATGCGGTTGATTTTTCGATTCGCAACCAAAACCTATATCGCCTGGTGCGGGGACTGTGTCTGCGATGTCGAGGCGGTATCTATCTTTGCGCCAGTGACTCTGAGGGGCGGGGCGAAGTGCAGGATGGTCCATTGATGATGGCCGTGCAACAGGTATTGCAGGAGCGCGCGTGAACCAATTCCAACCGCGCGAAGGTCAGCGTCAAATTCTTGACTATCAAGGCGGAAAGATGGGCGTATCGGCCGTGCCGGGCAGTGGTAAGACGGCGACAATTGTCGCTCTGGCGACCCGCTTGATTGCGGAAGGGCGCACCGAGGGCGGCCAGGTGCTGATCGTCACCTACCAGAATGCCGCCGTCGACAATATTCGCTCGCGAATCCGCCAGCGATTAGAAGAGATGGACCTGTTGCAAATCGGCTATGATGTCCGCACGTTGCACAGCCTGTCTTATGGCATCGTCCAGGCCAATTCGGGCTTGGCCGGCACTACGGCTGAATTCGCGGTATTGGACGAGCGTTCCAGTGGGGATTTGCTCGACAAAGCGGTGCGTATCTGGAACGCGGAAAATAAGGGTATTTGGGGGCGTCTTGGGCCGGGTGATTATATAGATGAGCGGTGGGAACGAGAATGGCGCGATATAGCACGCAAGGTGGCCAAGACCGTTATTACCAGCGCTAAGAATCGCCGGTTGCGGGCGGAAGATTTATTGGCGAGGATCGGCGAGGGCGGCGGCGACGAACTCAATCAATTTTTGCGGATCGGTGCCGGGATATACCAACTCTACCAACAGCAGATAGAGACGATCGGCGGTCTTGATTTTGATGATTTGGTGTGGAGAGCAGCCGAACTGTTAGACCAGTACCCTGACCTGTGTGCTCGCTACCGACAGCGTTGGCCGGTGGTACTAGAGGACGAAGCACAGGACAGCGTGCCGCTGCAAGAAGAGTTGCTCTCCCTCCTGGCGGGCCCCGAGGGCAACTGGATCCGGGTCGGCGATCCGAATCAGGCCATTATGAGCACATTTACCGCCGCGGACCCGCGTTATCTTAGGCGATTTCTCGAACGCGACGATGTCGAGGCGCAGGAGATGGCCATTTCCGGTCGCTGTGCACCGATGATTATCGATCTGGCCAATTTTCTCGTCGAATGGGTTTCGGTCGAACACCCACTCGAAGAAGTCCGCGAAAGGGCGTTCCGCCAACAGCTTATACAGCCGACGGAGCGCGGTGACCCGCAGCAGAATCCGGACGACGCGGACAGCGCGATCGGCTTTCGGGAATACAATAACCGCCAAGAGGAATTTTCTAGTATAGCTCGCAGGTCCCATGCTTTCGTCGGCAAGTATCCCGATCTCACCGTGGCCATTTTGGTGTCGACCAATCGCATCGGTTATGAGATGGCCGAGCATTTGCGCGAGGCCGGGGCCGATTTCGACGAAGTCTTGCAAAGCCCGCGATCGGCGCGGCAGGTTAGTGAGGCGTTGTGCCAAGTTGTTCAGTTTCTCGCCGAACCGCTGGGGCGTAATCACCTAGAAAAAGCCTATCGGGCCTTGCTCGGTTTCTGGCCCGGACCGACGGGCCCGGGAGAGGAAGAAACGGTCGCGACATTATTGCGCAGTTGTTATCGACCTGAGGCGCTGCTTTATCCGGCGGCAGGAACCAAGATGGAAGAGGCCTTGCCGCCGGTCGATAAAGTCGAAGTGCAGGACTTGGAGGCGATAGCCCATCTTTGTAGTTATTTGCGACGTTGGCTCAGGGCGGTGTCGTTGCCGGTGGACCAGTTGTTGATGACCGTCGCCCAGGATCTTTTGCAAGAGGGCGATTTGGCTATGGCGCAGAATTTAGCAACTTATTTACGCACTCGCGCCGATCAGAACATGGATTGGCGCTTGCCCGAATTGGCCCGTGAGTTAAGCCTCGCGGTCCAGGGCAAAGCCGGGGTATTGGCCGAAGAAGAGGATGTCTTCGCCCCGCGACCGGGGCGGATCTCTCTGACGACGATGCATAAGGCTAAGGGGATGGAGTGGGATTTGGTCTATGTCATGGGGGTTGGTGGCGATTGGTTTCCCCATGATCTCGATGCTCGATTTTTCGGCGAATACGAATTCCTCGGTGGCGATCCCTGCGAGGATGCGCGGGCAGAGTTGTTAGGGCTGACAGGCGAGATCGGTTCCGTGCGGTTGTCGGCGACGGATCTCGCCCATGTCGAGGTTATCGCTGAACGCTTGCGTTTACTCTATGTCGCCATCACTCGGGCGCGGCGTTATCTGGCGATTAGTTGGAGTCGCGAGATACCGAGGGCGACGCGCTCATTTGCCGTACCGGCCGCAGAGTCGTTCCGACAGTTGGAAGCCTATTACCAATTGCAACGTCGATGATAAACAAGGGATTCAAATTCAGCCAAAGCTCGCTAACGACCTTCAAGCAATGTCGGCGCCGGTTCTTACTGCGTTATTTGCAGCACATGCAATGGCCCGCCCCGTTGACCGATCATTTGAGCGAGTGGGAGCAAACTATCCAGCGCGGCTTGTTTTTTCACCAGTTCATCCTGCAGGAGAGCTTGGGTTTGCATGTCGAGGCCGCGATACACAAGAGCGATGATCCGCTGCTGCGAACTTGGTGGGACAATTGGCGCAAGCAGGCTCCGGATATGCCGCGAGGAGAGCTTTTCAGTGAGACGATGCTCTCGGTACCCTTCGGCGAGCGCCGTCTGGTGGCGAAGCTCGACCGAGTGATTTTTGCAGAAGACGGTCGGGTATTGATATTCGATTGGAAAACAGGGCGACGCAAACCGAAGCAGGCCGAATATGTCGATAATTGGCAAACCCTTGTCTACCGCTTCGTGGTAGTCGAAGCTGGGGCTCTTTTAACCGGGGGGCACCCGGTGGATCCGGCTAATGTTTCGCTGATCTACTGGCACGCGCAATATCCTCAGGCAATACAGCCCATTATTTATTCGTCCGCAGAGCATGAGGCTGCACGAAATCGATTGACGCAGAAGATGGCCGAGATCGAGGGATTGCCAGATGAAGCGGCCTATGCAAAAACAGAAGATCTAACGGAGTGCCGCCGTTGCGAATATCATACGTATTGCGAGCGGGTTTCACCGCGAGGCGAAGACTGGGATATCGATGAGGACGAGCTGGATTGGGATCTATTGCCTGAGGCGGAGCTCTGACCGTGGAGTGGAAAGATACCGGGACCGCCCCCGCACCAGAACTTGCTGCGCGCTTGGGGGTCTCGGACTTGGTAGCCCAGCTGCTCTCTGCGCGTGGACTTGGCGATGAAATCGCAAGCAAAAATAGGTTGAATCCGCTAGCGGTCGAAGATTGGCCCTGGTCGGATGTTACGGGTTTAGACGAATTGCTGGCGGTTTTAGCTGAGGCGAAGGAGGTCGGGCAGGGGATTTTAGTGTGTGGAGGGCAGAGCGCAGGGGATCAAGTCGCCATGGCCCTCTGTGTTGGGGGGTTGCGGCAGTTTGGTTTTGCGGTGTCGTATTGTTTAGAGGGCCTGGCAAATTCAGTCGACATCACCGCGTTTGGTACCCAGTCTGATGCTAAATATTTGCAGTTGAAGTTAGGGCTTGGCGTAGAGGCGACAGGGGTGATTTCGCTTACTGATCCGAGTGCTCAGATAAGCGTGCGGATAAGCGCGGAGCCCGACGAAATCAAAGGGGACCATCCTTTGTGGCTGGCTGGCCGGGCGGGGCTCTGCTGGTGGCTGCTAAGAGCGCTGGCCCAAGTGCATAATGGCGGTGGGGAAATGCGCGAGTTTGCTGATCTTATCGCCTTGTCATCGATTGTCGACGGCGCGGCGATGCTGGGATTGAATCGTTCGCTGACCCAGTGGGGGGGGGCGAAACTCATTTATCGTCCCAGGACTGGTCTCGCGGCTTTGATGCGGGCAGCCAAGCTCATGCCCCCGGTTCTAGTGTCAAATAAATATATCGATAGTTCGTTAGGTGCCCGATTGCGTGCGGCGGAACGAAGAGGGCTCGCGGCCACGTCAATCGATTTGCTATTGGCTGAAGAGGCCGGGCTGGCGGACGAATGGGCTGTGGATGTCGAAAACGGTTATCGGGAAGAACGCTTGGCGCAGCGGCAAGAAGAGATGGTGCCGGAGAGAGAGTCATTGGCGATCGAGGCTTATATTGGCCTGGCCCAAATGCGGCCGGCTTTGGGCCATGAGATCTCCCGGCTCGGACCTTTTGGCCGAGGAAACCCCGAGCCGCTGTTGGCGAGCCGCAGGGTTCGCTTGGTCAATGTAACGAGTACAGGGCTTTCGCGCCGTCATACTCGTTTGCTCGTTGAGGACGAGGAGGGGCATAGCCTTTCTGGGCTGTGGCGGTACAAACAACCTGAGGAGGTGCCGGGCGCTTGGGGAGATATCGCGTTCAATCTGCGGCTGGATTATTATCGCGGCAGCGAAAATGTGCAGTTGGAGATTGTTGCTTTCAGGCTTTTGGTGGCGGAAGAAGATACCGAATTAAAGCCGGAACTGCCTTTCAGTGTAGAGGATAAGCGCACTGCCGGCGATCGTATGGGCGAACTCGCGAAATTGTTAGCGAGAGACGCGAGACTACAGATCTGGGCGGAAGCAGGTGCGTTTCCCGTGGCCGCGATAGCACGCGATAAGCTGCAGCGGGGGAAGATGTTGGTCCTCTGGACGGCTCCTCCGGGGCCAAGTATTCTGCGGGAAGCACTTGAACGAGTCGGGCCTAGCAAAGTCGTGTTGCTATCAGCTGAAAGAAACACGGTCGCGCCCGGTGATTTTTTGCGCCACTTAGGCGGCTTGGTCAAATGGATACTTGCCAACCGGGATGCAACGGTAGGAATAACTGAGTTGGCGGGGCGTCTTGGCGAAATGAATGCGACGGTATTAGCCGGTCTCGAGTTGTTAGCCTTCAAGGGGCTATTGGGGTATCGCGAAGAAGGAAAGCGGTTACATTTTTCCCGAGAAGCCAACCCTGGAGTGCAAGACCCGGAGCGTTTAGGGCATCTATTGGCGGAGTCAGCGGCTTATCGAAGATATTTCGCGCAAGCACCGGCGGTTGAGATACTGCAGTTGTCGACTGATTCTATATAATTGCATTGGGCTTTACCCGAGTACGACAAGCCATATATGGAAATAGCGAATAATAGTTCAGGTCGGGCCAATAGGTCAGCCGAGGATGAAGACCAGGCCCGTTACTCCTGTGAACCAACTGACAATTAACCAGAATCCGGCTGAACCAAAAGCACCCAATACTGATCCGAGGAAGAGCGGACGTAGACGCGTATAGAGAAATGCCCCACCGTATTTGAGGATCAAGGCTTTGCAAAGCCAAGCGATAAAGACGGAGAACCACACGTGAAATACGGGGTGGGTCAAACCCAAGGTCAAGCCGATGGGGTGAATAGGAAAACCGACGAATCGGGCTTTGATAAAAGTTAGTATACCCATTAGTAGCGCACCTATGCCGGTAAAGCCAAGATGCCAGAACTGGACCGGTTCCGGATTCTTGATATTGCGGGAGATCCAATTGCCCGTATAAGAGGGGAGACCGTTGAATTGCCAACCGCTGAGATTGATACCGCCGTATTGGTACGATAGCTCGATGACGGCGTAAGCGGAGCCGCAAAGAGTGATTATGATGGCCAAGATGATGGCCCAGAATAGCCTGCGGGATTCCAAGCGGGTGACTTCGGCCAATTTTAGCCCGGTGGCTGCGGAGGCCATGACAAAGGTGCGAATATCGGCAGACCAAGCGAAATTGAGCCCGAGGGCTGTTAAGCCGGCGGGGCCGACGACGGCAGATCCCATGGTGTTAACGGTAAATACAGGAGAACAAACGGTAGCCCGACCGTAGGCCAGGCCGGTTTGCGAAACAATGCGGGCTAAGCCAATAAAAATCACTAAGGACGACAGCAGAAATACCAGCGCGGTAGGTAGATTCATCCCCGCCATGGTCAACCAGATCAAGCATAGGCCAAAACCGCCGGTTGCCCCGAATGTAGCGGCCCGATAAGAGAGCAATTCTCCACTATCGTCAATCGACTCGTCACCGCGAAAGGCTTTGCGGAAGACGTCCCTGAGGTGCTCCCGGCTATTCCAGAAACTGGAGAAGACAAGGAAGAATAATGCTCCCAAGGCGATATGGGCGACACTCGGCGGGGCTGGATCGGAAAAAGGTTGGATCGGTCCTATACTCCAACCAAGCATGCGTTGGATGCCTGTTTGCAATAGCGCTAAAAATGCGAAAAACCACACGCCAAAAGAAACATCGAGGCTGAGTAAGTAGGCTAAACCTATTACTTCGAAACGGGGCGTGCAGTTCATGTAGACCGAATTGCGCATAATTGGCACGATTAGATTCAGGTCTATGCGCGGAATGAAGTTATAGAAGGCGTGTAGCCCGTTGATTAGGTTAATCAAGAAGGGCAGCGAGAAGCCAACCCAAGTGAGGTAATTGCGGAAAATCGCCGGTAAAAACTTATCCTTGGTTTGTTGGCTCATCTCCATCGGTAAGGTGGCTAATGGAAAGAGTAAGCGCTCGCGTTCAACCCATTGTTTGCGTAGCATGACCAATAGGCACAGGCTGACGCAATAGAGGGTTGTGACGAAGAGGCCCCAGCTGCAAAGTGGGATAAGCCAAGTCGCCCAAGGCAGGCCAGCACCGTGCGTCCCCCCTTCAAAGAGCTGCCAGATTGCGTCCTGCTCATCGGGTATTAGCCAGACGGGCAAGTGCGGTTGGATCAGAGATATCCACTCGTTTTCAGGGGTGGCGTAGTAGAAAAAACCCGCCATTAGCGGGATGAGATTCATAGTGAAACCCCAAGAAGGAATGGCGCAAGCTACGATCATCATTATGTAGATCGTAGCCAATTCGCCCGTTCGCAGGGCTGAACCTGTCAATATTTTAGCGAGGGGGTTTATAAGTAGGGTTAAAATGAAAAATATAAAAATCGCAGCACCGGCTGAAAAATCGGCAGCCATCGGGGAGCCCCTTAGGACTAAGACGCCATAGGGCTCACCCATGGCGATCGCCAAACAACAGATCAAGCCAATGGAAACGGCTCTAGCCGATACGCCACGTGATTGTGATGCCGGTCCGTCCATGATTTACCTTTGGGGAATGCCGGTTGGATCTCGCACAAAAGCAGTGTTTATTAACACGTGTTTTTGAAAAACTTGCCCGATGGGGCGCCATACTGTGGCAGTATTTTTGAGAAGAGAGAAAGTCTCGTTAAATCCCAAAGCATTGTCAACGAGAGTTAAAGTCTATTTCAATGGAATAATAATCAGATCAAATGAATATTTATATCCGAAAGTCGATGAAATGGGCTTTTAACTCTATATCAGAGAGCTCGAAATAGGGACAATAGACCTAATAAAATGCAATATCACATAGGTTTACTATCTTGTTGGTACTACATGATAGGTTGAAACAATGAATATATATATATTTACAATTCCCTTGACATAGCGGTTCGCCAATGGTATTATTTCCGATAATACGCTCAATTATTATATGCGGAGATATCAGAAGGAGGCTTTGTCTGGCAATCTGCTTATGTGGCTTTTCTGATGTTTACCGATTGATGTTTGAGATAAATCAACCGGTCGAGGCTCTCTCGGCCATTATTTCACGTCCACCGAGCAACTTGGAGGTTTCCTGATGAAGAAACTCGGTATTATTTTTGCCCTAGGTGCTATTTTGGTCGCTTCGTCGGCTGATGCGCATCAGGCGTCCTATTTTATGCCACAGGTTCCCCAGCCTGACAACATGGTTATCGACGGCAACGACGATGACTGGGGTTGGATTGACCCGGCTTTCGCTATCAACCCGGACAACATGTTCGAGATTCTTGGTAGCGAGTGGCCGCCGGCCAAGGATGACTGGGACTGCATTCTCTATGTCGCATGGAGCTCGTCCCCAGATAACTCGCTTTATTATTTCGCCCGCGTGACCGATGACTCTTTGGGCCTCTTCGTTGAGAACCCACAAGAGTATTGGAAGGACGATTCGCTGGAAATTATCGTTGATGCCGATCACTCGAGCGAGAACTTCAACGAGACCGAAATGACCTCTGGCCAGCAGTATGGTATCCGCGTGTTGCCCGCCGCCGGTCAGAAGGACAGCTGGATCTTCAACGTTCCCCAGGAGAGCATCCTGTGGTCGACCGAAGAGCCTTTCTTCGTTTACGAGTGGACCTTGGATCCGCCGGACGCCAGGCCCCTCGAACAGCCCGCCGGCTCGTCGGTTACCTATACCTACGAGGTCAAGCAGGCGTTGTGGACATTCCACGACAAGACCGGTCCTGATGGCAGCCAGCGTCACCTCTTCGGTCCCGACCAGATCATTGGTTTGACCTTCCAGTTCGACGAGACTGAGAATCCCGAGTTGGGTCGTGAGAAGCAGCCCGGCACCACGCCGGTGAACGGTGCTTTTCAGGACAACTCGAACGGTTCTGATTTCATCTCTGTTGAGACTGAAGGCGCCGATGGTGGTGGTGGTGGTGGCACCGCTGTTGAAGCTGATAGCTGGGGTCGCATCAAGAGCTACATAGCCCAATAGGGTTACTAATGTAACACGAGGACTGAGTACATCGTCTTTGTGTGCTTGTGAATAGGTGTAGATAAAGAGAGATGGAGGAAACTTCATCTCTCTTTATCTATCACCAACGGCTTTTTATGAGCAAGGTATACGGCGAGGACGTGAGTTTTCATAGGAAGGCATTCTCGATGAGGATACGGAAAATCGCTACTGGTGGGCTACTATTGGCCCTTTATCTGGTCACGCTTTCCGGGTGCATCTCCCAAGTGGGACTGCGGCGTTTTACAACCCCCCCCCAACCGGCACTTGAGCAGAACGAGGGGATGACGGTCTTGGATGACGGCACTATTATATATACCAAAGACCGCCTTGAGATTTCTTTGCAGGTGCTTGAGGATGGTTTTCTAAATCGGCAATTTGCATCTGCATCTAACCAGGGAGCAAAATCCACCAATCCCTATACTTATGGCGATTGGACGCCATGGGGACAAGAATGGACGCCTAGCCGCTTTACGGTAGTCCTGCTCAAGGTGAAGAATTACGAATTCCCCAAAGTCTTTATTAATCCGGATGCACTCACCATAACATCGTCGAACGAACGCATTTACAATGTGCTTGATGAGGGCTTGCTCGAAGATTATTTCAGCCCCTACCTCAGAGCTTACGCTGGAATTCAGCGGCGACAGTTCGAAGCCATCACGGATCAATTGAGACGCACTGTTTATCCGCCCGATATGGTATTTAGCGGTCAAGAAGCAACGGGGTATATCGTTTTCCCCGTGCTGCATAAAGACGTCGACAGCTTTAATGTCAATGTGACCGACATGGCCGTACGGTTCAACTATAAAGGCGAACCAGTAGAGACGATAGACTTAGAATTCAAACTTGAACGCGAAATTTATCTGGCACTTCATCCGCGTGAGGAGAACCGGTAATGAATCGGGCGATCGTCCGCATTGTGGCGGCTCTTATTTGTGTCTTTCCGTCCTTGCTCTCCGCCGAAGAATGGGTACTCGGTGGCAGCAGTGGGTTTTCCTGGAACGACCTGGTACAAGTTCGAGCTCAGATCGACGATCAAAGCAGTCCGGGTTCGGTACAAATCCGTGGGTTTACTCCGGATGAAAATATTATTGCGTCGCTAAATTGGAGTTATGGTAAGCCCAACGACTTAGTGAGTGAGGGCAGTGCAGCTCTTTGGGATAACTCAGCAGCCAGAAACCCCATGTCTTTAACTATCACAGATGGTGATGGAGCGACAGGGACCGACGATATTTTTAAAACGGCTGGGGTGGATCAGGACGGTCGAACATTCTTCTTGGATTTAGGTTCGCGCGTTCCGGCCGATAGTCTGGTCTTCTTTCCCCGGCAAGAGGGCACCTACGCGAATGGTAAACCCTTCAGTGATGATTTTGTGCGCAAGCATCGAATCTCGATGAACGACGGGCTCACCTATTCGAATGAACAACCCCTTTTTACCTTGCTACGCGATATTCCGGTAAACCCAAACAGTATTTTTTCGATGAAGTTTCCCCAGCAGTTTATCCGCTTTGTGCAACTGCGGGTCGGTTCACGCAACCCCTTTGAAATTGCCGAGATAGAACTTTATGGAAATGGTTTTGTCCCGCGGGCCACTTATCGCAGTGATATTATCAACTTGGGTGACGTGTCCAATTACGGGACGATTTCCTGGGCGCAACGCGCTTTGGAGTTGGTAGGGGAAGAGTTGGTTGATTTGGGCGATTCAGAGCAGACTTCAGTAACGATTCGTATGAAGACCGGGCAGGACGATAGCCCACTTGTCCACTTTGAAAAAATAGTCGATAAAGAAACTCGAGCCGTCAGCCAGGTGGTGGTTTCAGAGGCGGACTATAATTCGTTGTCTTCAGGTCAAAAAGGGGATATAGAGGACGATTCTGATCATTGGAGCCCGTGGTCGCTTCCTCTTGAATCGGGGCAGTTGATCCCGTTGCCCAGTCCACGGCCCTTTTTCCAATTACAGATAATTATGGAGAGTGAGTCGGTAACGCAAACGATTCGTATCGATTCGTTGACCATCGAACACTCTTTGCCTCCTGCCGCCGCTGTCGTTGGTGAGATCTCGTTGGCCGATGAACCCAATCCACCGGCTGATATCGGTGTAATTGATAAAGATGACGCTGTTGTATTGGCGAGTATAGATGGTGGCGAGGAAGTACTTTTCGCTTATGATATTCGGGCGACGATCACCAATACATCCCAGAAGGGTTTTGACGCTCTACGGATTGACACACCGACTCCGGCTCGCTTTGTCGGCCTGGAGATGGGCGATCCATTATTGGCAGTGCAGCCCGATGAGATCCGCGAGAATGGCGACAATCTCGAGGTGTTTTTTACAAGCAATAAAATCACTTTTGACAATAATGTCCCCATGCGGATTTTCTTTGAGGGATCCACGGTGGTCTTTGGTACTATTTTTACTGGAACGGTTTGGGACACGCAATCGGAGATCTTGGGACAACCCATTCTTGAAGGCGATGCCAATTTCAGTGTCAGCACAAATTCTCTTCGCGTGGCATTAACCCAGAAGTCTGTAGGGGAAATTGTTCGCGGTGTTGAATTTAGTCCGCGAGTCTTCACACCGAATGGTGACGGCATTAACGACGCTATCGAAATAGAGTATACAGTCATTCAAATTTCGGAGCCAAGACCTATAAAAGTTGCGATTTACGACCTCGCAGGTAATCTCGTTCGCGTTTTGGCCAAAAGAGACCAGATCGGTGGAATCTATACTGAGACTTGGGATGGCAGGAACGAAGGTGGAGATGCAGTGCCGCCGGGGTCCTATCTTGTATTGCTCGAAGTCGAAAGTGGTATCGGCAAATTTAAGCGCATTGGTGTTATTGGCGTCGCTTACTAGATGCCCCGAACGAAGTACGCAATAGTGTCGAATCTGAATTACGATAACTATGAAAACCCTAAAAGGGAGGGTTCCATCGTGAGGTGTATGCTCCGCGCATTTCTTATTGCCATTGCAGGCGTCGTCCTCCTAAACGATGCCGTTTCTGCGCAGCGGGTCGGTTCACTCACCGGACGCGAGCCGCAGGGTGTCGATGTCTATGACATGGCCATGACCCCCGCACAGAGGAAGTGGCAGTACCCGCAAAGCTTATATCATTTCTACCAGTGGACCGGTGAGGAATATAGTAACTACGCCCGTGAGAATTACGAGCGGTATGTCGCGACGGAGCTTGAGGGCTTTCGCACATATGACCTATACGGTAATTATATCACTCGCGGTTTCGAGGTATATAACTGGTCTGTCAACAGCCCGGTGACTTCGGGTAGTCTCGTGCGCAAGGGACCTAAATATCGATCGTGGTTCAGTAGCCTTATTGTCTCTTCGATGGCCAAAGGCCAGTTTTACTCCTCGATGACGATTGGAGAGGCACTGCGTACGACTTTGACTCCGTTGACGTTTTCTAAGCCGGCGTTTAATGGCGTACAATGGGATTTTGCCTCAGATAAGTATCAGATGACCATTTTAGCTTCACGCTTAGCCTCTCCGGGGACCGCAATTCAGTTTGAAAATTCGCTCGGTCAGGTTCTGGGCGATATGACGAATATGTTTGGCGTTCATTCTAAGGTTCAGTTAGGTGATTTCTCCAAGTTGGGTTTCACCTACTTGAATATTGCCAACTTCTCGACGGGGCGTAAGCTCGGTGATAACTCGCTTAACGGCGTGCTTACAGAAGCCCAAAACGGCGGGAATATCGAGACGATCGTGCTCAGGCTCTCTGATGATTCACCTGAAGACGGTCGTGGCGGTGCGCAACTCTTCGCCGAACGCATTATCATTAACGGAGTCGATCACCCCGAAATCGTGCCTTCGCCACGTGGCGGTGTTCGACGCGCGGGTGTGATTGAGGCCAATGGTGCAGAAACCTTAGAGTTGACCTATAACGTTGCACGTGATTTTCGGCAGCAGCCCGATGACCAGATTACAACCTTTCAAGAGATTAAGGAAATCGAGTTCGAGTTGGTGATCGCTAACGATTACCGAATAGAAATTACCTCAAATCTCCAGGTTAACGGTCAGGGCGAACCAGTGTTCCTTGATGTCGAACGTGCGCACGGCAATGTCAGCGATGGTTCGAACCAGCGGTTTATCCGTTTCGAATATGGTTTGCCGACCGGTAAGGATATTATTGGCCTGAACTTCGATATCGACGATATCAAAGGTTTTAACTTGCGTTCGGAAATCGCCCTTAGCCGGGGGTTCCGCCGCTTTCCAAACCAGAACTTCCAGAAGCATGAATTGGCTAAGGACGATGGTCTTGCCTATTACGTCACGGCCTCCCAAGATGCTTACCCATTCTTCGCTTATGGTGAACTTTATCGCTTAGAACCTGAATATCAGACCAATGCCTTCATTTCTGATGCTCGTGGATTTATCGATTACGAAAATCCGGAGCGCTATAGTTTTGAATCCGTTGACGACAACGATGACCAGGATCGTTTTGCCGATTGGAAGCGCTTGTGGCAGAACGGCGATTTTGCCTTTGGCGAATCGCCGTTTGGTACTGGTGGTCAGGCTGATCCGCAAGTTTTCCCCGGTTACGACGAAAACTCGGATTTCATTTCGGATTTCAACCAGAATGACAATGGTCAGCCTGATTTCTCCGAACCGTTTCTGCGCTACAGTGTCGATCCGCCGGAGTTCCTATTTGGCGTCGATATGAACAATAACAATGTCATAGACCGTTTTGAGAATGATACTTTTGCCGACTACCCCTACCGCAAAGATCGCGACGGTTGGAATGCCTATGGTGGTGCTTTTCTCACCGAAGCGATTAAAGTAACGGTTGGTAGCTCAACGGCCGATGAAATTAGCTCAAAGCGTTCTGCCGAGATGACGTACGCCGTTTTGACGGGCCAATGGAACTGGCCCGGTATCGAAGCAAAGGCCTTTCAATACGCTCGGTTTGTCAAAGACGATATCGAAGATGATGTCATCCAATGGGTTGATCCGGATGGTTTTCAGGAGGTGATCGATCCGTTGATCACCCAGGATACCTTTGTCTGGACCGGCTATATGACATTTGATTATTTACGCTTTAAGAATTTGAATATCTACAATAAGGTGAAATACGACTGGTTCAAACAGCGTGGCAGTCAGGCAGATGTCAAAGATGATCGACTCTTCTTGGGGGTAATCAATAAGATCGATTACCCGTTGCCAATTACTGATAACCTGTCCTTCTGGCCTCGGTGGAAGGGAATATATCGCAAGGTCAATCCGACATTCAGCACCGATCTTGATATTTCCGAGTGGTCGCAGTTTTATATGTTGACCTCCAAATACTTCATTCTGCCGACGACCTTTATTGAGTATGGTGTAGAATTCAACTTGTTCCGCAACCTGAATACACGTCCCGAGATTTTGCCTCCAGGTTATGTTGGCGATTTTACGGGCACCGTTTTAGCCCTGCAATTATCGAACCGTTCAGCATATCTAGGTTACTCGCTTACTATGAATACAGGTTTTCGCTGGGAGCGTAAGGCCTTTGAAGAGGCGACCGAGACTAATTCGCTACTCTTCATTCGAGTCTTTGCTGGTCTGCAGAACTAATTTCCATCTAGCGATTTCCCCAAGTTAAGAGAAGCGCCCGGCATTCCCTCTGGGAACGCCGGGCGCTCTTGCGTTGTGTATCTACGATACACCCTTATTTTTAAATGAGATGAATACTATTTCTTCAATGTTATTTACAGGGATATTGGCTTGCCTTTACTGTTGCTTATCGTGCGCGCCTGAAGAGCGCCATATCCTACAAGGGGGAGAAGCGGTTAAAACGGTAGAGCATTACCAGGATGCTCTCCGGGTAAACCCCAGTGATGTAGAGGCCTTATTCGGCTTGGGTTGGGTCTATTTACAGCAAGATCGAACGCGAGCTGCTGCCGGGGTATTTGCTCAATTAGTTGCAGCTGATTCCCGCAACGCTGATTCCCAATATTTATACGGAGTAGCCCTATCAAAGGAACAACGTAAAAACGAGGCTATGGCCGCGTTTCAACAAGCCTTACTGCTCGCACCGACATTTGTCGAAGTACATTGGGCATTAGCTTTATTGCATAATGAGCGCGGTGACGGTTTTGCAGATGCACTCGGGATGATCGAGGAGGGCTTGCGTTTGGCTGAGGGTAGCAGTTATGGTCATTTCGTGTTGGGTTTTGTGCTTTGCTCGCGAGGGGAGAACGAGAAGGCCGAACAGGCCTTGTTAAAGTCAATTGCGATCGATCCTTCGCTCGCCCACACTCACTATTATCTGGCGTTGGTATATTTGCGCCAGAGGGATGATGTGCGGGCGATAGCGGCGATGGAAAAGACTATAGAGGCCGATCCAGGATATACGGAGGCCTATTATAGTCTGGGAACGCTTTACGCGCGCACCGGGCGGGTGGATGAAGGTGAACAAATGATTGAACTCTTTCAGCAGCTAAGTCGTTCTACCATGGATGAGGATCACTACCGCCGAATGTTGTATCGGCGAGAAGTTCCATTTGATAACGCCAAACGAGCCGGTAGCCACTTTAATCTGGGCCTTGTATATTTGCGTAGAGGTGAATTGCATACCGCGAAAAAACAATTTATGGAGGCGTTGCTTTTGGATTCGACTTATGCTGAAGCCAGCCACAATATAGGAGTGGTACATTCATTGGAAGCCCGCCATGAAGAAGCCCAATTATACTTTGAAAAAGCGGTAAAGTGGAAGCCAGATTATGCTCTCGCACACAAGAATCTAGCGAATAATCACCTTGTGCAAGGGGACTACCAAGCTGCAATAGAGGTTTTTCAACTTGCAATAGGATTAGATCCGAATATGGCAGAAGCCTATAATGGACTCGGCACTGCTTTAATTCAGCAAGGGGATATAAGTGAGGGGAAAGCGGCGAGAGCCCGGGCGATAGAATTGGGAACGGAAGATTAGATGAAACTGGTTTGCGGGCTGTTGTTGGGGATGCTAGGCTGTGGTAGTGCGCCGGATAATGTTGTCAGCCCACAACGGCCTATTTTTGTCGATGTGGGTTTACAGGCCGGTCTAACCATTCGTACGGTATCCGGGACTCCAGAAAAAGAACATATCGTCGAATGTAATACGGGTGGGGCGGCACTTTTCGATTATGATTCAGACGGCGATCTCGATATTTTTATCGTTAACGGATCTCGCATCGGAGGGTACGAACAGGGCCAAGAGCCTCGTGCCGCTCTATATCGCAATGATGGCGATTGGCACTTTAGCGAAGTTGGTGCGAGTGCTGGGGTAAATCACGCCGGTTGGGGGATGGGGGTCAGTGTTGTCGATTATAATGCGGACGGCAACCCAGACCTCTACTTGGCAAATTATGGGCCGAACGCCCTTTATCACAATCTGGGGGACGGCACGTTCGAAAATTTGGCGGCGCAGCTAGGAGTCGACTATTCGGGTTGGAGCTCTACCGGAGTTTTCGGCGATTATGACCTCGATGGCGACCTCGATTTTTATCTGGCCAATTATATCGATTTTGACCCCGATTACCGCCCTTCTGATATGAGTTTCTGTAGTTGGCGTGGGATCGAGGTTTTTTATGGGCCTCGCGGCATGCCGGGGGAACAAGATCGGCTATATCGCAATGAGGGCGCTGCGGCTGGTTGGTCTTTCAAGGAGGCCAGCGAAGAATTTGGGATCCTTGACCACGATTATTACGGTTTTGCGGCCATGGCTGGGGATTGGGACGAGGATGGTGACCTCGATATATATATTGCCAACGATTCGACGCCGAATCTGTTCTACCGCAATGACGGAGGCGTCTTTCGTGATGTGTCGTTGATATCCGCAACGGCCTATAGCGAGGACGGCCGAGAACAGGGGGGGATGGGGCTTGCGAGTGGGGATTATGATGGCGACGGGGATATCGACCTTTTTGTCACTAATTTTTCGCACGACAACAATACGCTTTATGAAAACAACGGCCGGGGTTTTTTTACCGATACTAGTTTCAATTCTGCCCTGGGTAAGGAAAGTATCACCTCCCTAGGGTGGGGAACTGGTTTCCTAGATTATGACAACGATGGTGACGATGACCTTTTTGTCGCTAACGGACATGTCTATCCCGCAGTTGATCTCCACGATATCGGCACCAGCTATGTGCAGCGTAATCAGCTATTCGAAAATGAAGGGTCCGGCTCCTTTACCGAAGTTGGTACGGTGCTTGGAGCGGGTATGCTGATCGAAAAATCTAGCCGTGGAGCGGCCTTCGGGGATTTGGACAATGACGGAGATTTGGATGTCCTCGTCGTTAATATGGATGATACACCGACTTTATTGCGTAACGACGGAGGGAATCGACACAATTGGCTTATGGTTAAGCTGGTTGATAGCGGATCGAATGTAGATGCGATTGGCGCACGGGTCGTTGTGCGTCAAGCCGGACACACGCAAACGCGTGAGGTGCATTCGGGGACGGGATATATATCCCAAGACGATATACGTTTGCACTTTGGTCTTGGCAAGGCGGTCGAAGTTGAGCAACTAGATGTCCGCTGGCCGAATGGGGAAGTCGAAAGTCTGAGGGGGATCGCCGCGAATCGATTAATAACGATACGGCGCGGTGAGGGCATTGTAGCTGAAGGTTTCAATGCTGTAATAAGAGGGGCGCGGTGAGACCTATTTGGGGGGGTGTTCTGTTGTCTTGTTTTTGCCTCGTCACTATGGCTGGGGCGGCTGGGCGTTTTGTTAATATCGCACAACAAGCAGGCATTGATTTTGAACATCAAAGCGGAGCGGAGGGCCAACGTTATCTGCCCGAGACGTATGGTTCGGGGGTGGCGTTCATTGACGTCGACCGTGACGGGCTTATGGATGTCTACCTGGTAAATGCCGGACGGTTACCGCAGCTTGCAAATGTAAAAAAAGTGCGCAATTCACTTTATCACAACGAGGACGGTGGTCGATTCCGGGATCAGACCGAGGAGTTCGGAGTTGGCGATACGGGGTATGGAATGGGAGCGGTGGTCGGGGACTACGATAACGACGGATGGGCAGACCTTTATGTTACCAATTTTGGAGCGAATGTGCTCTATCGAAATGGTGGCGAAGTCGGATTTGTCAATGTGACGAAAAACGCTGAAGTCGGGGATGAAGGGTGGAGCACTAGTGGAGCATTCGCCGATGTGGACCTCGACGGAGATTTAGATCTTTTTGTTGGCAATTACCTGGCCTACCCAACGGAAGACCCCACGGTTTGTCGAATCGGCAATAGCGAGGAACGACTATACTGCGATCCACGCAAGTTCTCCGGTCAAGTCGATCGTCTGTATATCAACAAGGGCGGCGTGGCCGATTGGAGGTTTGACGACCGAACGGAGGCTTTTGGCCTTAAGAGTGTCAAAGGGAAGGAGTTGGGGGTTGTCTTTGGCGATTGCGACGAGGACGGAGATCTCGATCTATATCTAGCCAACGATATGGCGCCGAATATGCTCTATCGCAACGATGGTGATCGATTTGTCGAAAAGGGGCTAGCTAGCGGTACGAGTTTGAACGACGAGGGGGGAGTTGAAGCCGGAATGGGCGTCGATATGGCCGATGCGGATGGTGATGGCCGCTTGGACCTTTTTGTGACCAATTTTCAGTGGGAGAGCAATACGCTCTACCGGAATTTGGGACAAGGCTTCTTTTTTGATGCGACCATTTCGTCAGGGATAACGAAAGTGAGTATGGCCTATTTAGGGTTCGGCACAGGTTTCTTTGATTATGATCGAGACGGTGATCTAGATCTGTTCATCGCCAATGGCCATGTCTATGACAATATTGAAAAAGTGGATAAGGCCGCTAGCTACCGCCAGCGCAATCAATTGCTCGAAAACAACGGCAAGGGCGGATTCATTGAGGCAGAGAATAGCGGGTCCGGTCTGGCATTGCAACAAGTCAGTCGTGGCACTGCCTTTGCCGATATAGATAACGATGGCGATCTGGATATCGCGGTGAATAATTCCAACGATAAACCAGCGCTCCTGCGCAATGATTCAGGCTCGGATGGAGACTGGTTGGGTTTGCTGTTGCATGGCAACAAAAGCAACCGCGACGCGATTGGCGCACGGGTTGCAGTGCGGACGGCGGACCGGGTTATGGTACGAGAAGTTCGTCGTAATGCCAGTTATCTTTCGGCCAGCGACCCGCGCTTGATTTTTGGTTTGTTGGAGAATGAGGTTGTTGCGCAAGTTGAAATCCGTTGGCCCTCGGGGATCGTGCAGGTATTGCATGACGCTCCAGGCGGCAAATACCTGGTGATAGAGGAGGGCATAGACCGGTGATAAAAATGGTCAAATACATAGTAGGTACAGCACTTCTTATGGTGTTGGCCTGCGAATCGGAGCGTACTGTGGATGTTGCCAAACCTGGGGGGCAAGCCTTGCCGAAGGTGCAACCCGCGCAGGAATTACTGGAAGATCCGCGGTTAATTGGCCGAGCATTATTACAACAAAAACGTTATGTCGATGCGCTGGAAGCTTATGAAGAAGCTCGGAAGCGCCACCCACAATCGGGAGAGGTGCTCGCGACGATTGGCAGAATTCAACTAGCCCTCGGAGACCTCGAGGAGGCAACTAAACTCTATGAGATGGCGGTTGCCCTCGAAGCGGACAAACCCGAACTGCAAGTCGCGCTTGGTAACGTGCACCTGAAACTGAATCGCTACGACGAGGCGCACGCCGCATTTAAAGGCGCTCTGGCGATCGATTCGACCTATGCGCCAGCTCGTCGGAATCTGGCCGCGGTCTACAGTAAGCAGGGGCGCTTTGGTGAAGCCGCTCGTGAATACGAACTTGCCTTGCAATTAAGACCGGAGCATTTGCGTACTCGTTTTAACCTAGCCCTGGTCTACGCTGGCTTGGGAAGGTATGAAGAATCTCGCAAGGAATTGGAACGGGTCTTGGCGGAAGAACCGCAAAATGCCCGTGCGTTATATGCATTGGGAGAAGCCACTCTCAAAGAGGGCAATAATGAAGAGGCCAGCGAGTATTTTACGCGCACTCTGGCCGCTGATACGACCTATGCCCAGGCGCATGTGCAACTTGGGCGGATGTTAATGCACCAAAACGATCTTGTTGCCGCCGCGGGGCGATTTCGCCGGGCGATTTTACTCGAACCAGGCATTGCTGAATCATTTCGCCTGTTGGGGCAGATTCACTTGCGACAGGGACGGGAGAGCGCCGGCGAAAAATCTTTAGAGGCTTACGAGAAGGTCAAGTTGGCCGAGAAAGATGTCGAACTCTATCACGAGCGCTTGCGCAATGATCCGGATGATGCTGAGGCTTATTATAGTTTGGGTGTTATTTACACCCGCCTCGGGTTTACCGGGGCGGCTTTGCCACAATATGTTCAGGCAGTCCAGATTAACCCCGGTCACGTTCAAGCTTTGAACAATATGGGAAATATCTATTTCCGCGGCGGTTATCTAGCACAGGCCGAGGCGGCCTACAGCCAGATAATCGAGAAGGATACCGAGTATACAGCAGCAGTTGCCGCGCTGGGACAGGTCTATTTAAGCCAACAGCGCACCGATGAAGCGATAACCATGCTTAATCGTGCGTTGGCATTAGAGGAGTCCTGGTTGGGAGCACACCAGGCGCTGACTGAGGCCTATAAGCGCCAGGGGCAGATTGCCAAGAGCGAAGACCATAAACGCATTGCAAATGAATTGATTGCCAGCAGAAAGAAGGAAGAATGAAACGGATAGCGAAAGACCTATGGCGGGCAGAGTTTATCCTTGTTGCTTGTGCTTGTATCGGTCTTGCTGGGTGTGCCGCAGAACAGCCGGACGAGTTAAATCCTTGGGGTGGGTTAAAGGTCGAAGGGACGGCATTGGCAAAAGTGGGACAAGGTGAAATTGACGAGCGGGAATTTCGTCGTTATGAAGCCAATATCCAGACCCAGCACCGCTCGCCGAATGAGGGGGTGGAAAAGTATCGAGAGCATCTGTTGACGCTAATCGACATTAAGTTGATGGTGCGTGAAGCAGAAGAACGCGGACTCGATAAGAGCCCCGAATTGGCCAACGCGCTCGAACGCACTGAGCACAAGGCGATGGTCGAAGCCTTCATGCAGGAAAGAATAGGGCTAAACATCGAGATCACCGAAGCCGAATTGCGGGCAACTTTTGATGCGCACCCGGCCCGTTATGCCGTGTTGGGGGCGCACATTCTGCTCCGAGACCGCGCCCAGGCGGATTCCGTCCATAGCGAAATCGAGCAAGGGCGGGCGACTTTTGAAGAAATGGCTCGTAAGCACTCTCTTGATGAAAATACCGCGAAAGAAGGCGGAGTCTTTAAAACGTATTATGCTTATGATCGCGTTTCAGATGCAATATACAAGCAAGTGTTCTCGTTGGACGTCGGTAAAGTGAGTGAACCTTTTCGCTCTCCGCAAGGCTGGGAAGTGGCCAAGGTTGTCGATAAGAAACTGGTGCCCTTTGAAAAATACCGCACGGTTATTCAGCGGGTGACCTTTCTGAAGAAATTAGAAGAATTAAAGCGTTCCCATATCGCAGAATTAGTCGAGAAGAGTAACCTGCGGCCGGTAGTAGAGAATTTATATCGTTTTATCGCGGCGTGGAATGAAAATCCGGGCAGCCCTAAATTGACACCAGAAGAATTGGCAAAACCTCTTTACACCTATGAAGATGGAATGATTAGCCTGCAACAGGTAAGTTATCTATTGCACAATATACGATTGGGCCATGTGCAAGTGGATAGCACCTTAATCGAGGATAAAGTGCGCAACAGAGGGGCATCCGACCTGCTTTTGGGTATCGCAGCAAAAGAAGCGGGCCTTGACGCTCGGCCCATTGTGCAGGAGCAAGTTAAAGCTGAAAGAGAGCGGTTATTAGTAGAGGGCTTATGGGATGAATTGCTTGAAATACAGTTGGAAATTAACGAAGTAGAGGCCCGTACGCATTACGACGCTCATCCTGAGATGTACAAAATACCCGAAGAAATCATTATTCAAGAAATTATGGTTGCCGATATTGACCGGGCAAATTCGCTCTTAAATGAGGTGCGCGCAGGGGCGGATATGGCCGACTTGGCAACCCGGCACAGTATTAGACGATATTCGGACGAAAATGGTGGTCTCTATGCTATGCGATCCTTTGAAAGAATTGTTTACAATGAAGTTATGGATGCTGCGGTCAAGGCACCGGACAACGAATTGCAAGGGCCAATAGAGCTCGTAAAACCCATGCCATCTGCATTGCGGGATCAGCTAGTCTTAGATCGGGCTTTTTCAATTTTCAAGGTATTGCAACGGTTGCCCGAAAGGGTCCAGACTTTTGAATTGAGCCAACGGAAAGCCGAGTTTTTTGCCCGGCAGGAAAAACAACAGGATCAATTGCAGAAACTCAATCTCGAATTGCGCCGAAAATATAATAAAGATTGGGGCATTAATGACCGAGCATTAGAAGAATATGCCGAAGTCTTAAGCATTCGTTGATATTTGCATTGTTAGGACTTGTCAATTATTATCACTAAAGTAGCACTATTATAATAATGTTGTATATAGTTAGCATCGGGTTCAAATCGAGTCTATGTCAAGGAATTGTATATAGTTAGCATCGGGTCCAAATCGAGTCTATGTCAAGGAGTTGAAGTATGAGGCACAGGGTTGAATTATGGGTTTTTTCTTTTGCCTTGGTAAGTGCAACAATTGCTACTGCTGATATTTCTTTTTGGCAGATTGGTGGAACCGGGGTCAATTGGGCGGGTAGCGATTCGGCGCAGGTAATGATTGATTTCACCCGTGGGACGAATTCGATTCAACCGGTGCGGGTAACTTCGGATACAACCGTTTTCACCTTCTTAGAAAACTGGTCGCCAAAAAAGAATCCCGATGAGTTGGGTTTTGTCGATGGGGAGCGTCCTCGGGCTTGGAAGGGCGGCAATGGCACTTCTTCGACCGTGGATAACGCACTTAACCTTATCGACGGCAGTGGCACGACCTATAATCCGGTAACGAGCAATAGCATCGGCGGCGAGTATTATACCATAGATCTCGGTGTGCCAGTGCCTCTCTTTCGCTTCGCTATGAGTTCACCAGACGAGGGCTTTTATCGCTCAGACGGTACTCCCCTCGAAGAAGATGCTATTCCCGCTTTCGAAGTTTCGATGGCTCCGGACACAAACAATGATGTGATTAATACCTCCGAACCCATCGGTGAAATTATTACCGAGGCCCGCGAAAATGTCAACCCCCAAATCACTACAGATTTTCCGCTGCAATATGTGCGCTATGTGCGTTACAAGCGCAAAAACTCCATTCTTGATGCGTCGACAAATGAGTCTGTAGGTTCTTCGGGCACTGCTCGTAAAGGTACCGTAGCTGAATTTTTTCTCTGGGGAGAGGGGATACCCAAGCGGGCAACGTACAAAACGAATATTTTTGATCTGGGTTCGGTTGTAAATTTCGGCCGACTGTTTTGGAAGATCACCCCGATGCGGCATGTCAATGGTGTCGCTGAAGAGGCACCGGACGCCAATGTATGGATCGAGGTTGAGGCTCGAACCGGTGTCGATGAATTGCCCGACATTTATTACGAGTTCACGGATATGGGCACCAGGGTAATCGTCGATCAAGGGCGTTATCAGGGGAAACTTAAAGAACAGAGTTCGGCGATCAATAATGCCGATGGTTTAGGTGGCACACTAACATTGACGACCCGCCCCAAACCCGGCATCCGCGCGGGAGTTGAATACGATCAGGATAATTGGACCTTCTGGTCTTTCCCTACTACGGAGTCGGATAAAAACCTCAATCTCAATCGCGGCTCGCATTTGCAGCTTAAAATCGTGTTGCACAGCGAACGCTTTGATGAGTTCGTGCGATTGGATTCGCTATGGATCGAGACTTCGCCGATCTTGGCCAGTCGCATTCTCGGTGAAATTGCCGAGTTAGGCCAACCCAACCCAACCCGCGGTGTCGCTGAAGTCCTTTTGGGCGAAATGACCGATTTTACCTATGATCTCAAAGCGGATTTCACTTCCGGTGGACCAGGGTTCAATGCGCTGCGCATTAAGACCGGCAGTCTGCAGACCGAATTTAAAGGACTGAAGGTCAATGGGGTCGAAACGGCACCCGAAGGAGTCGAGGTCGTCGACGGCGACTTGGTTGTGAAATTACAGGATCCGGTGACTCAGGCGAATAATCCAGATTTACGCATAACATTTGCATCAGAGGTTTTCGATTTCGCCCGAACATTCCAAGGCGAAGTTTTCAACGTCAATAGCGAAGACTTGCCGCAACCGGTCGAGGGAGGGGATGTTAGCGATGTGGTTAGTACGAATAGCCTAAGGGTGCTTGCTTCCTCCGACGCCAATCCGCAGCTAGTACAGGATTTGCGTTTTTCCAGCGGCGTAGTTACGCCCAATGGCGATGGGGTCAACGACGAATTGCTAATTTCCTATTCACTTTTCGCGTTGCCGCAATCGGTGCCGGTTCAGCTTAAGGTCTTCTCTCTGGATGGCCGTCAGGTCGCATTGGTTCAACGTGGGCAACAGGGGTCGGGCCCACAGACCCTGCGTTGGGACGGGCGCGATCAACGGGGGGCTACACTTGCTCCGGGGATTTACCTGCTTGGGGTGGGGATAGAGGCGGAAAATAAAAGCGATGTGCAGCTTCAGCCCATTGGCATAGCCTACTAAACTGCGATGAGAGACAACGTCATGCGAATATACATCACTGCCATAGCTTTGTTTTCACTATTGCCCAGTACGGTGTCTGCTGAGTTTCTCACCTTTGACGACCCAGCGATGTGGCAGGCGAATTGGAGCCTGAAGCCGCGGTTGAATGTTTTCAGCGATGAGGGGCATCTGGGGTTGGTCCGATTCAATAAGGACATCAATGCGGTGGCAGATGCGCATCTCTTCGTGCACCCGACGAATGAACGCGGCGATGTGCCCGGTGGTATCTGGTCGGCGTTGAGCAATGAGGTCGGTGCAACCCGGATCATCGATGGGGATGCTATAACCTTCTGGCAACCCGACGCCGGCGATCCTGTTGATAAATGGATCGTGCAAATAGATCTTGGTCGCGCGGTGTTGGCTAAGGAAATCCACCTACACTTTCCAGACGAAGAAGGGGCCAGGCCCTTTCGCCAATTCAGCGTTTTTGCCTCTACTGGCGCACACGTGGCGGCGCTCGATGATGTGTACCGCTTTGCGCCGATCTTCCGCACGACACAGCCGAACCTTGACTCCACCGTCAGTTTTGGTTTCAAGTCGGCCATCGAGGATACTACGCGCATCATTGAAGCGGGAGGGTTGGCTGATCCGAATTTTAGAGCGGCCGGCTTTAAGCTTGCTTCCACTACACAGGACCAGGACTTGGTTGCTGCGAACTCGCAATGGCAGATGATCCAGTTTATACGTTTTATCGTCGATGAGCACCAGATCGACGGAGCTTTGGCTGAGATCGAAGTTATAGCGGTTGGCGACAATATCAGCTTGGGGGTTGAGGAAAAAGGCGGTACATATGTCAATGGCTCGCGCGCGACAGACCCCTTCTTCTGGCTCGACGGTAATCTCAACACCTATGGGGTGGTCGAAGTGCACCAACAGTTCACCGAATCGCGCGGTACGGCCTTTGACGGCGGTTTGTGGTGGCAGGTGGACCTTGGGGCGACGTATTGGGTTGATGATGCCTTTATCTACTGGCAAAAGGCGGGTGAACGCCTCGCCGACTTTCGTCTAGGTACCAATAATGCCGGGACGGGCTATAACTTCTTTTCTTCGGGCGGGGCTACGACCCTGACCGGCGATATCGATTTTGATGAGTGGATCTTCGAACCAGAGTGGACGAACCCCAACGAGCAGTTTAAGCGCCACTTCCGCTATTTGTTCAATCGGCGCAAGGTGCGGCATATTTTTTGGTTGGCATTGCACGATCTGGGATGGCGGTCCCATCCGATGGAGTTTCAACTTTTCTCACCAGGTTATCCAGCCGAAGTCGTAATCGAATCGCAATTCCTCGATTTGGGCGCTTTGGCCGGTGACGGGCAGCCGAAGGTGATTAAGGCGGTTCACTGGGATGCCGATTTGCCAACCGGGACCCATGTCGAATTGCGCACCCGCTCGGGCAATGAGATGGGGCAAGTTTTCGCGTTTCACAACAAGATCGGTGAGCCGGTTACTGAGGAGAAGTGGTTAAGCTCCCCCAAGGTGTTGAGGGGGCGAGTCGACACTTCGGTTGTTGTAGGCGAGGATTGGAGTGAGTGGAGTAATGTCTACAAGATATCGGGTGAGGTTTTTAAATCTGATTCTCCGCGAAATTTCGTACAAATCGAAATGATCATGGCGACGGATGATCCGGTGGTCGCGCCTATGATTCGTTCCGTAGAAGTAGAATTTGTCGATGCGTTGGTCAACAAGGCGCAAGGCGCGATAATTCCGCGAAACGCCAAGCCAAACGAGGATACGCGGTTTACCTATACGCTATGGCCGGAAGTCACCGGGGATAATAGCGGTTTTGACCGTATGAGGTTGGTGGTGCCAGATCTTGTTCACGCCGATGATGTCGAAATCATGGTAGCAGGGCAAGCGATTGTCCCGATGAGCATGGAGATCATGGCCGATTCTCTTTTGATCGAGCTGCCGCAAGTCGTTCAAGGTGACTCGGTGCAGATCGCGTTTACGACCCGTATCGTTCGCAATGCCGCGGTTGTCGAGTTGGACCTCGGCTTAAATGAGTCTCCAGGTTTATGGCAAGACGTCGAGCCTGCCGGACGTCGGTCTAATGTGGTCCTCCTGCCCGATTTAGCCGGTAGCAATCGCCTGATTGACGACCTACAGATTTCAAATCGGGTTGTCACGCCTAATGGTGATGGGGTCAACGACCAAGTGGAGTTGAGCTTTGTCGTATTCAAGGCACAGACGGCTGAACCGAAGGTCGAGGTTACTAACCTGGCCGGTCAGCTGGTTGTCACATTGGCTGCGGAAATCGATGGGCCGGTACGCCGTTTCATCTGGGATGGCCTCAATTCAGATGGCACAACCGTTCAACCGGGTGTTTATCTATGTCGGATCGATGTCAATTCGGATTCTGGGGACGCGACCGAATTGCGAACGGTTTCCGTCGCGTATTAATTAAGGATTCAGTCGCAAAATAAAGTGTGCCTTTCAGGCATGGCCCCTAATGGTCTATGGTCAAAACCGTGTTATTGCTTGATTCAATAATCCCCTATATAGCGTGAAAGACATGTCTTACAATATTATACTGGGTGCAACACCTGGGAATTCCCACCGAGCCAGACTTTTTGAAAGCGTAATATGACTGTAGCCCCAGGGGTCTACCGCGGCCAGCAATGGATCATATCGCCTTTCAGCGACTTGTTTTTCTTTATTGGCACGCCCCTATTGTGCCTGGTGACGATGTTGCCGTTGCGGGAGTTTGTCGATTCGCAAACTATCGCCTTCTACGCTTTAGCGCTCTTTGCTACGGGGCACCATTTGCCTGGGTTTATGCGCGCTTATGGCGATCCGGAACTGTTTAGCACATTCAAAGAGAAATTTGTAATTGCTCCCGTCGTGGTATTGTTCGTTACCGCGTTGGCGCAGTTTAATACATTGCACGGGCTTTTTTTTATGGTGCTGGTCTGGGAAGTTTGGCACCTTTTTATGCAACATTATGGTATCATGCGGATCTACGATGCCAAGAACAAGATTTTTTCTAGGCTCAACGCCCGGCTCGATTGGGCAATGACCTTGTGTGCCTTTGTCACGGTGGTTATCTACAGCCCCGAATATTTCCATCGGATCCTCGACCACAATCAAAGAGTCGGTCTGCCGTTTCCCTCCGTCGAGTTGACCTTTTTCCTTAAAGAGCTGCTCTTTTATTTTACGATGACGGTGTTTGCCGCCTATCTGGCAAACCTCGTGCATCGAACGGTCACCGGACAGAAGATCAGTCTGCCGAAAATGGCGGTGATGGCCACTACGGTTTTTATCATCTATTATGGTTGGATCCACATAAACGACTTGGTCATCGGTTATGCCGCCTTCGCGGTTTTTCACGACATCCAATATTTTGCCATAGTTTGGGTCTACAATAACAATCTGGTCAAAAGGCAGGAGCGTACCACCAAGGTCTTGCGCACATTTTTCACGACGCGGACGCTGCCGATATTAGCGGCCTATATGCTCGTTTCTTTCGCCTATGGCAGTATCAATATGATGGAGGGCTTTCTCAAGTCCGAACAGGCGATTAACGTCATTGAGATCTTTGTGATAACCTCAACGATTCTGCACTATTATTTTGACGGTTTCATATGGAAAATGAAAGACCGTAAGAACCAGGCTAATTTGGGGATTAAAGCAGAAGATGGAACCAAACACATCGGAGCGCGCTCTATTCAATCCCGATTGTTTCGGTTTAGCAGCTACTTCCGCGAAACAGGGCGGCAACTCGCTTATTTTGCCCTGCCTGTCGCGGCTTTGGCGCTTTTTCAGTTTTACTGGACGGCTGACGAAGCCGATGCCCGCGAGAAGATGGTCGAATTGTTTCCCGACCTGGCAGGGGCGCATAATAATTTGGGAGTCTTCTACTCGCGCTTGGGTGATTGGGATAAGGCTTCGGGCGAATACCGTAGGGCACTTGAACTCGATGAAGGGGCTTATGAGGCTCATAAGAATCTCGGGCTGCTCTATGCGCAACAGGGCTTGCTCGATGAGGCGCACGCGCATTATCAGCAGGCCATAGACAACAAGCCAGAATACGTCGAAGCGCTAAATTCCCAAGGCCTGGTTTTTATGCAACGCGGGCAGGTTGATAAAGCTCAACAGCGTTTTATGGAGGCTCTTGCTGAATTTGAATACGCACCGGCCTATAATAACCTCGGCACCGCTTATCTCAGGGATAAGAACTATATGGCGGCGATTCGGGCGTATAAGAAGGCTATTGCATTAGACCGTAATAATGCTACGCATCACTTCAACTTGGGTCTGGCTTTTCAGAAAGCCGTCCAGAACGAAGGGGCAGTGCAGGCCTTTGACCAAGCCATTGCCTTGCAGTCGTCCTACGCGAAGGCCTATTTGAGCATGGCCTTATCCTATCAACGGATGGGTAATCTGCCGGCGGCAAGACAATCTTTACAGCGTCTGTTGCAGGTCGAACCGGAAAACGCAACCGCCGCCCGTTTACTGTCGCGACTGTAAAAGTCGTTGATCGTCAATGTGGGTGTATTTTTTCCTTGGAGCGACGCAAAGAGATTTTTCGCATATCGGCCAAGCGTAGATCCGCGGCGTCTTCTTCGACAATATACTTTTGATCCATCGCTACGTTCGTAAAGTTTTGCACGACACCCGATGGCCAGCGGATCACCAGTTCCTCGATTGCTTCGGCGTTACCTAAACCGATTTCTTGTTGCAGGGTCGAGGCCCCAAAACTAGCCCCGCTACCGGTTTGGCTATGTATAATCCGTCTTGTGGTTGCCGTTTGCGTGATCACTTCTATGCGCGCTCCGAATCCAGCGCGATTCGATTGCACGCCCCTTAGTTGCAGGGTAAGCCAGTGGTTGCCGTGACCGGGGTTTTCAAAGAGTACATTGGTGAACACGTCGCCGGAATAGGCACCACCGATAACGGCGTAAATATCCTGGTCACCATCGTTGTCCAAGTCGCCGAAGGCTACGCCATGCCCTTTTTGCAGGTGGCCAACTCCTCCGGAAGCCGTGACATCCTCGAAAAAATCACCCCCGTTATTGCGAAACATCCGATTCGGCATTAACGAGCGATAATCGGGGTCACCCGTGCCAGCGTAAAAGTCGAGCCAGCCGTCATTGTCCAGGTCCCCGTAATTGCACCCCATCGTATAAAGCACCTTGTTACTGCGGGTTTGCGTGGCGAGATTGCTAAAGGTGCCGTCGCCTAAATTTCGATAGAGGCGCGGCGGTTCGCCCTTGTGCGGTATGCCCAGATAGTCCGCGGCAACATCACCGGCGTCGGCTTTATATCCCGAGACAAAGAGATCCAGCCAACCGTCGTTGTCGTAGTCCCAAAACCACACGGGAAAGCTAAAGACGGGCTGGCTGACCCCTGCGTGTTGGGTGATATCGGTGAAGTGCCATTGTCCGTTGGGGCCGGGGCCGTCGTTGTGGAAGAGTAGGTTCGCTTCGCCGAGGCGAGATATGTACAGATCGGGAAGCCGGTCATTGTCGATGTCGCCCCAGGCAACGCCTTTAATGAAACCTATAACATCAAGGCCGGTAGCGGCGGCAATATCGGTGAACGTGCCGTCGCCATTGTTGCGAAAAAGTTCACAGGGGTGGTTTTGTTGCGGTGACGATTCATTGCCGATAAAGAGGTCGAGGTGTCCGTCGTTGTCGTAGTCGGCCCAAGCGGCGGTCTGCGTCGGGTGCAAGGAGAGTAAGCCGGACTCTTCGGTGATGTCGGCAAATGTGCCGTCCCCTTGGTTGCGCAGAAGAGAATTGGGATGCAGGCCGTCGGCACCGAACCAACCGCCGCGCAACACAAGCACATCGACAAAGCCGTCATTGTCGTAGTCGGCCTGATTGACATTGAGGCCACCGACGATACCAGTTAAACCGGCTTTGCTCGTATATTCGGCGAAACGGCCGTCGCCCTGGTTGTGGAAATAGCGCAAAGGGTCGCTCAAGCCCCAAGATGAGGCGATAATATCCTGAAGACCATCGTTGTCGAAGTCCTCCATAATACTACCCCCAGCAAGGCCTAGTGCGTCCAAGCCCAGGTCGGGTGCCCGGTCGGTGAAGCGGCCGATCTCATAGTCGGCTGCAAAGGCAGCGGGGGGAATTAGCCATTGTTCGGGCACTTTATGGGGATATTCGCCTAGGGTCATATAAGCAATGTTGAGTAACCAGCGCGAGGTTAGATCGAAGGGACTTTTACGTAAAACCTCGCTATAGAAATGGATCGCCGAGCGTGAACCAGCCTGGTCTTTATGCACGCCGGCAGCCTCTATGGGCAATAAACAAGACGCCAGATTGTGGTTGTCCAGACAGTTTTTTTGTTCGCCTAGGCGCAAGTAGGAAAGGGCGAGCATTTCTTCAAGGCTGGGGCGGGTACGCAGCCGGTTTGCCCCGGCTTGGCCGCGAACGGTCTGGAACAGATCCGCGGCAGCCGCGGATTCGCCGGCTTGCAATAACTCTTTGGCCAATTCGATCTGCTGGCTAAGCTTTAGCACTGCACTTTTTGCCGGAGGCCGTTTTCGCAGCCAGGCGACTCGATGGGCGCTGAGATAGATATTTTCTTCTGGGTTTATTCCATCTACCAATTGGGCTAGGCGTTGGGCCATGCGCTTGGTCCCAGGTGCCTGATAAGGCTCGCTAGTACAACCTGAGTGAGCTAAGGCAGATAGAATAAGGATGAAGAGTATCATATACATATAGCTTAAGATCGAAAAATGCAGTATAAAAGAAAACCCCCTGTTGCTAGGGGGTATAAACAGACGAATGCGAATTTTAATATAAAGGAGCCCGCTTTTGGGTTGTTGCAAAAACAACGCAGACAAGTAATAGACTTAAGACTGTAACCGCCGCACCGCCAATGGTGGCACTTGCTTGGTGGGGTGGTTGGGGGCTGTTACTCGGCTATTTCACCCAGGAGCGTGTGCGATGTGGTGTCGGCGACCCGTATATTTACGATTTCGTTCCTTTGTATTTCTTGCGTAAATATGGCCGTTTTTCCTTGGCGAGTACGACCGTAGAAACGGGGTTGGCCGTCTTTGGCTGGACGCTTCGAAGGTCCTTCTACCAGCACTTCTACGGTTTGGCCTATGTATTGTTGGTTGACCTCGCGAGAGATACCCTCTTGTAGTTTGATTACTTGCTGCAAGCGCTCGCCTTTTATTTTCTCTGGAATGTCATCGCTCATCTTCTTGTGGGCGTAGGTCCCTTCGCGCGCGGAATACTTAAACATAAAAGCTGAATCGTAGCGAATCTCTTCCATCAGTTCATAAGTCAGGCGAAAATCCTCGTCGCTCTCACCGCAAAAACCGGTTATGATATCCGTAGTCAGGGCAATGTTGGGGACCGCGATTCTCAGCTTGCGAATAAGCTCGCGGTATTCTTCAATGGTGTACCCGCGCTGCATCGTATCCAGTTGCTTGTTGGAGCCGCTTTGCACGGGAAGATGCAGGCTGGGGCAGACCTCGCTGACCTCGGCCATCGCCGCGATCACTCGATCGGTGAAATCAACGGGATAAGGTGAGGTAAAGCGCACTCGCTCTATGCCATCAACCGCGCTGACCTCACGCAAGAGATCAGCGAAATCCGTATCGCCTTCGCGATAGGAATTGACGGTTTGGCCGAGCAGCGTGACCTCTTTAAAGCCCTCCTGCGCGATACGTTTGACCTGGTCGACGATCTCCCCGGCGGAGACACTGCGTTCACGTCCACGCACGTAGGGAACAATGCAAAAGGTGCAGAACTTATCACAGCCGCGGATAATCGTCACCCAAGCGTTGGTGCTGGTTCTACGCACTGGGTCGACGCCTATATAATTCTCTGTGCGATCTAGACGCACATCCAGCAGGGCGTCATCGCTCGATTGCGCCAAGATTTCGGGCAGGCGTCGGTAGGCGTCTGGACCCATTACCAAATCGACGAAAGGCGCGCGAACAGGGAGAGATTTACTCAAATGTTGCGCCATGCAACCCAAAACGCCCAGGGTCAGGTTGGGGCGGTGGGCGCGTAAGCCATTGAGTTGGCTGATGCGCCCGATGACTCTTTCTTCGGCGTGCTCGCGCACAGCGCAAGTATTGAGCAGAATGATATCGGCTTCTTCGGCCGCGGTGGTAATTCGATAGCCAGATTCATTGAGAATGCTGGCGACTAATTCGCTGTCGGCGACATTCATTTGGCAGCCGTAGGTTTCGATATAGACACTGCGACTGCCGGCTGCTGTGCCAGGTCGAGATGCGGCGGGGCGATATTCTACGTCCTCTAAAATTGGCAGGTTCATATCTGTGCTCCGAAGACCAGGTCTTCGCGGGCTTGTTCTACTTCGATATCTATTAATGTGTTATTTGCCGCCGTGCCCGTAAAAAGCGCCTTGATATAGTTGTCGCTCAAACCGACTTGCAGGCCGGTCGCTGGATCCTGTCGTCCCTCGGTGAGTACTGGTAGGCGTTGGCCGACAAAACGTTGGTGGAAGGCCAGACGCTTTTTTTCACTTAGGGCAATCAGTTCGCGCGCGCGTTGTTTTTTTGTCCCTTTTTCAAGATGGTCACCGAGTCTTTCGGCGGCGGTGCCCTCGCGCAACGAATAGGGGAAGACGTGCAAATACGTTATTGGCAGATCGCATAATAGGGCCTTGGTCTGGGCGAATTGTTCTTCTGTTTCACCCGGGAAGCCGACCATGACATCGGCGCCGATCGCGCAGTCGGGAATTAATGTTGCGATCCGCTCAATGCGTTCGGCGTAATAGGCCCGGTTATAGTGTCGCCCCATGCGTTTGAGAATCTTGTCGTCGCCGCTTTGCAAGGGCACGTGAAAGTGACGGCAGAAAATTGGTGAGGCGGCGGCGAACTCAATTAACGCATCGTCGACATAGCCCGGTTCGATGGAGTTGAGCCGCAGGCGTGCCAGGCCGTCGATTTTGCTGATGTCAGTTAGTAGCGACACGAGGGCGTGTTGGTCGTCCTGATCATAGCCATAGCTGCCCGTATGCACGCCGGTTAGGGCTAACTCGCGATAGCCGGCGTTAACCATAGAATGGGCTTGCGCGACGATGTCGCCCGCCTTGCGGCTCGAACTGTGGCCGCGAACCGAGGGAATGATGCAATAGGTGCAGTGTTCGTCGCAACCGTCCTGAATTTGCAACATGCCCCTAGTACGCCCCTGGGTGACGGTGCCGTCGATGGAAAGGAATTGTTCGGTGCGCGGGCGTTCTTGAGGAGAGAAGGCATCTACAGAGGTGCCGCCGAGATGCGCTTCGAGTTGCTCTATGAGTTGGGCTTTCTGCCCGTTGCCGATAACCAAATCCGCCCCGGCATCATCGAGTTCCTCCGGCCGTCGCTGTGCATAGCATCCGGTGGCGACGACGGTGGCTGCGGGATTCTGTCTTTTGGCGCGCCGCACAGCTTTACGCGAGTCGGCATCGCCGGAACCTGTAACGGTGCAGGTATTGACGACATAGACGTCGGCTTGCGCGCCGAAAGGCACGATTTCATATCCGCGATGATCGAAGCCATTAGCTAGCGCTTCAACCTCATAGGTGTTGAGTTTGCAGCCGACATTTTGCAAGGCGACGCGTAGAGTTTTATTGGATGGTGGAGTGCTCATAGTCTGCGGTATCGTTTAGGGGCGGAACAGACTATAAAAATTAAAGATATGACAGTAATTGGGCAATGGCTGCTCAAGCTGGCTCTAATTGTGCGTAGGCGACGGCAACGCGTTTGACTTGTGTCTGGAAACGTATGGAGAGTTTCATTTTTTCGCCATGGCCTTCGCGTTCGACGATCTGACCACGTCCCCATTTGGGGTGGCGGACCCATTGTCCGACGGCTAGGAAGTCGTCGGAATCTACGAACTCACCGAATTCAGCCGCGTTTTGCGTCACCTGTGGCGGTTCGTCCCATTCGTAGTGTACGCCTTTGGGGGTCGGCTTGGGCACTGGTTTGACCTTGCGCGCCGGCGGGCCACCGCGCTGCTGGCGGGAACGGGCAAACCCACGGTCTATTTCGGAACTTGATTCAATGAGTTCTGTTGGGATTTCATTGAGGAAACGCGAAGGTTCGCACTCGATCATATTGCCATAGGCATATCGTCTGAGCGCGTAGCTGAGGTTGAGTTTTTCCATCGCGCGAGTCATGCCGACATAACACAGGCGGCGTTCTTCTTCTATGGCCTGTGGATTGACTCGACTTTCGTCTACGGCCCGGGCGGTGGGAAAGAGGTTTTCCTCCATGCCGGAAATAAAGACTAAAGGGTACTCCAACCCTTTGGCGCTATGCATCGTCATCAGGGTAATCGCATTTCCTTCTTCGCCATTCTCATCCGCCGAACTCATCAGCGACTTTTCTTCGAGATAGGTTTCGAGCGAATTTTCCTCGTTGGTATCGAAATACTCAGTCATTTCCGCCAGTAATTGATCGATGTTCTGTTCGCGCGCCTCGGCTTCGGGGGTGTTTTCCTCGCGTAGCATCTCGCGGTAGCCGCTTTTCTCGACGACCTCGTTGCCGAGTTCGGGCAGATCAAGGGTTTCCTTCGCGGCGATCAGGCCACGCAAAAGGCTTGAGAATTCACTGAGGCTCTTTGTCGCCCTGCCGCCGAGATTGGGCACCTCATCTACTTGCTCTAGCGCGGCAAATAGACTTAGGCTGCGCTCTTGCGCGAATATTTGCAGCCTTTCCAACGATGTGTCGCCGATGCCGCGACGGGGGGTGTTGACAATACGACGCAGCGTGACATCGTCGATCGGATTAACCAAGACCCGCAGGTAGGAGAGGATATCCTTGATTTCTTTGCGGTCATAAAAACGAATACCCCCGACGATGATATAGGGGAATCCCGACCGCTGTAATTCCTCTTCGAGAGGACGTGATTGCGCATTGGTGCGATAGAGTATCGCGGTGTCACCGAGACCATAGGCACCCGAACCGGTCTGGCGGCGAATCGTATCGATTATATGGCGGGCTTCGCGGCGGTCGGTGTCGCATTCGACGACCTTGACCGGGTCGCCCTCGGGGCCTTCGGTCCACAACTCCTTGCCTTTGCGGTCTTGGTTGTTACCGATTACCGCATTGGCGGCGGAGAGGATGCGGGCGGTCGAACGGTAGTTTTGCTCGAGACGGACGATATTGGCGTCTGGATAGTCGCGTTCGAAGTCGAGAATATTGCGAATGTCGGCGCCGCGAAACTTATAGATCGACTGATCGTCGTCGCCAACAACACAGATATTGCGGTGATGGGCGGACAACTGGCGGCAAAGCATATACTGAGGTTTGTTGGTATCCTGGTATTCGTCGACGAGGAAATGTTCAAAGCGCTCTTGGTATTTTTTCAGGATCTCTGGATGGCGGTTGAACTGGTGTACGACCTCGGTTAGCAAATCGTCGAAGTCAAAGGCATTATTGCGCCGCAATTCGGTTTCATAGGCGGTGTATAGCTCAGCCATTTGGCGTTTGCCAGGAGCCTCGCCGGCTTGGCGGGCGAACTCCGTCGGGTCGAGCATGGCGTTTTTGGCCTGGCTGATCTGGCCGATAACCTGGCGCGGGGTCAATTCTCGTTCGTCGATATTGTTGGCTTTGAACACGCGCCGGATAACGGCACGACGGTCGTCTTCGTCGTAAATAGAAAAATTAGAGTCGAGCCCGAAGCCTTCAGCTTCATAGCGCAACAGGCGCACGCAAATCGAGTGAAAAGTGCCGATCCAGATATCCGAAGCCAGACCGCCGACTAAAGTCTGCACTCTTTCGCGCATCTCTCCGGCGGCTTTGTTGGTAAAGGTCACGGCAAGCACTTTCCAGGGCGCGATACCGATTTCATTGACCAGTGAAGCGATGCGATAAGTGAGTACGCGGGTCTTGCCCGAGCCGGCTCCCGCTAATACCAATAGGGGCCCGTTTATGGTTTCGGCGGCACGGCGTTGGGCGGGATTCAGAGCGTCTAGTATGGACATGAAAAACCAACGGGTAAAGCGGGGAGTATCACGTGGAAGTTAGCATCAGCCAGGGAGCTAGTATATAGTAGGAGACCAGCAAACCCTGTCAAGGTTTCAATTGGCTTGTGAGCGACGAGCGAGCCGTTCTTGCTGTTTGATCTGGCGTTTAGCCCGTTCGTGCTCTTTGTTGGTGCGGCTGAAAATATGGGTGCCGTCACCACGAGCGACAAAGTAGAGGTACTCCGTATCGGTTGGATAGAGCGTCGCCAGTATCGAGGCCTTGCCCGGGTTGCTGATCGGGCCGGGCGGTAACCCACGGTGTCGATAGGTATTGAACGGCGATACGACTCGCAAGTCGGCATTGCTCAAGCGCCTCTTGTGTACCCCGAGCGCGTATTCGACCGTGGCACATGATTCAAGACGGCGATTTAGTTTGAGGCGGTGCTGGAAGACGCCAGAAATGATCGGGCGTTCTACGGCTGCTACGGCTTCGCGTTCTACAATGGATGCCAATGTAACGGACTGATGTAGCGATAGGCCAAGCAAATCGAGACGGATAAATAATGAATCGGCGAATACGCTTTTGAATTGCTCTACCATTATGGTGATTATTTCCCGCTCGTTCGCTTGGGGATCGAAGAAGTAGGTTTCCGGGAAGAGATACCCCTCGAGTGTTTCTGCATCAAGACCAAGATTGCGAATAAAGCGGGTGTCTTCTGTAGTGGCGATAAACAAGCTTGAATCGACTAGACTCTGCTGTTGTAACAGGCTGGCGATTTCGTGGCGGGTTAGCCCCTCAGGGAGCGTAGCCCGTTGCGTTTGCACCGGAGCCTTGAGCAGGTCTTGTACGATACGTGCCGTATCGTGGCTGCCATCGAGCTGGTAGGTGCCGGCTTCAAGCCGGTGACCCAGGCTTTTGAGACGGACGGTCCAGGCAAAGACCGTTGCGCTCCTTACTAGGTTTTCCCTTTCGAGTATTTCACCGATGCGACGGGCACTGGCTCCCTTGGGAATGAGAATCTGCCGCGGGGGTGAGGAATCTGTCGGAAGATTATAATACCAAAAAAGAGTTAAGGGAATTGCGCAGCATAATAGCCCCAGTCCAATATAAACCGGGGCCAAGCGCCGCCATAACGAAGTGGCTGATGAGTTGGGTTGTGGGGTCATATTGGAAAGAAGGACCGATCGCCGTCGCATGTCAAGCGATCAATCGCGGCTCAAAAGCCGCAAAAAGAATTTGTGCAGTTCCGGATTGAGCGGTCTGGGAGCTGGGGCGGATTTCGATGTGTCTGCCGTCAGGATCTCGTTATGTGTTTTGCTGGTTTTGCCGGTTTTGCCGGTTTTGCTGGTATCGCTGGGCGAGAAATCCTGGAGTTTGGATTTGAAGGCGTTGTAGCGGCGACGGCGGCGGATATAGTCCTCGCCCAATGTGTCGAGGCTCGGTGGGCGATGGTCTTCCCAATCGGAGCGTGCCGATTCCATGGCCGGTACCAGGTCTGCAAGGGGTTGGCTCTGGCCTATGCATTTCTGATGTGCAGAGAGGTGGATTAGGCGTCCCTCTGAAATAAGGGCCTGGCCGCTGATACCCATTGCTGCAAAAGCCAGAGACCGCCCGCTTTCTTTGAGCGATCGATTATTGAGGACTTTGCTTTTTTGACAGGCTTCGATGATATGGGGCATGAAATGATGTACCCGATCGGGGTGGACCACCTTGTCCGAGGGGTGCGTTAGGGCCTCGACCATGGCACTGCGCAGTACTTGGTCATAGCGGTCCTCGAGGATTTCGGGATCGCCAAATAGTTCGAGGACCAAATTCTGTCCGATGGTGCAAATCGCGCCTACCTGGCCTGGTTGCAGGGGGAATACGCTACTGAGCGATTGCAATTGGTCGGAATTTTGGTCGAGCATGGCGTGGATATCGTGTGTCTCAGAGGCCGTCGCGGTATCCGATAGGTAATTCTTGATCCGGTCCCAAACCAAATATTGCGGAGGCTCTCCGAAACGCGCGAGTTGTTCCAGCTTATAGGCTCGTAAAGGCCAAGGACAGGCATCGGCGTGCGAGAATTCGGCCTGATATTCAGTGGCTCTCCCTTCCTCGACGCAATTGACGGGCAATGCCGCTTTGCGCCGGGGGCCTAAGAGGCAGCTGAATTGCACCGAGCGCAACTGGGTCGAACCAATGAGGATCTCCGATTCTCCAGCTAGAATCGACGTCGGTAAGGGATTGTCGGCCTGGACTCTGCTGACCACGCCGGTATCGGTTAGTCGCAATCCTTTATTAAGTGCTTCAGACAGGGTGATAAGATCGGGCGGGTCGGCGGTAAGTTCGAGCGGGAAGATCGGGTAGATGACCATGTTCTGCAGGTTGCCGCGGGGATCGTAAACGGGAGGGCCGACAACGACTCCTTGCAGATGCTCACCTAAGTTTTTGGAAAATGCCAGGCTCATAAGCTCAACGCAGTAGGGCCTCGGCGAATTTATAGCAGCCGGAAGCAAATCCGAAACTGCTATAACCCGCCAAAAGGGCGAGGACGGTGATGAGGGGGAACACGAGTACCATCCTACTGTCGAGGCTATGGGTGCCGCGAAGTCCTAAGATGGCGAGTGTTGCGTCATGGCCAAGTATGGCACCCAATAGGGAGGAGCAACTGGCTAAGGCGAACTGGGTTGTTTTCCAGCCGAGTAGATAATTACACAGGTAGACCGAGGAAAAGACCATAAATATACAGAGTGGCCAGCGAAGGTGGCCACCGAGGAACTGTTGTAGGCCAAGTGTGTATAAAACAACAGCTGAATAGGGCCCTAAAATCAGCATGCCGGCAAGGAGGCCGACGGCGACGGTTAAGATAAGACGAGGGTGCGGGTTCCAAAGTGCAATAAGAAAACCGGTTAAAAAACAAACGATGAGAAAATTTTGCGATAGGCCGAGACGGCTGGTAAAACTGGCTTGGGCATTCATAGGGGAAAACAGTCCGACGGAGGTCGGCTAGCGGTAGAATTCTTCTTCGGACCCGTCGATAACCCGCTGGATCTTTACCGCGCGACGCTTGCCGTCGAGGCCTGGAAGCCCAAGGAATTTAGGCTGGTTACCGAGGAAGACGATGGCGGGATCGTTCTTATTGGTATCGAGTTTGACGATATCCCCCTTGCGTAAATCGGCTAACTCTCGCAACGGGAGAGAGCCCTCAGCTACTTGAACTTTGACCGGCACTTTTACATTGTCCAAGGTGCGATTGTGGCTCAATGACCGTTCGGGGGCAGAGCGTTGTCCGCGCTGTTTGTAGTCCGGGGAGAGTTCGGGCAACAACGGTTCAAGGGCTGCCAGGGGGTAACAGAGGTGAATCAGACTCTGGACATTGTTTGAATGTGCCTCAAAGGCCAATAAAACGACGGGGTCCGAACTGTTGGCAATTTGGATAAACTCGGGATTTGTTTCCATTATGATATCGGAAATGCGAACCGGGGTCGCCAATTCCCAGGTTGACTCTAGATCGCTAAAAACCCGATTGACTAGTTTGTTGACGATATTGGATTCGATCTGGGTCAGTGGGCGGGGTTCACCTTCATATCCGCGCCCCTGGCCGCCGAAGGCTCGATCGACAAGGGCCATCAGTAGTTCTGGGGCAAAACACAGAACGGCTGGAGCACTTGGTGGATCCATGGTGAAACTATAGGCGGAGCAGGGAGTGTTTAGCGAAAGAATAAATTCGCTATAGATCACTTGATCGACAAAGGCGAGATCGACATCTATGACCATCCGCATTGAACCGGCGAGAGAGGAAGAAAACAACCGGGCAAATTGTTCGTGGATGCTCTCAATAACGCGCAACTGGTCTTTGTTGACGCGCTGAGGTCTTTTGAAATCGTAGGAGAGTGGCGCGCTGACTAATGGGTTGCCACCCGCCTTTGCATCGGGTTTACCAGCAGAAGCGAGCAGGGCCTGGAGTTCTTCGTCGCTTAGATCTTCGGACATGATAGCAACGCCTAAGGTCCTGTAAGAGATGGACTAATGACTCTGAAAAGTATCATGGCGAAAGTAGAGAAAAAAGGCAGAAGTGTCAATCGGATCTTTAAGGGGAAACATTGAGTAAATAGGACTAAAGAAAAAGACAAAATGGTCGATAGATAAGTTGATACTACTTAATATCAAGTAATATTAAGAGAAAGGTAATCTCCACGCACATTCATGTCGTAAAATCATGTATTAAATAAGGAGGACCAAGGATGGTCAATCAACAAACTGCAACGACGCAGGTGTCCCGTTCTGGATGGACCCTGGAGGACAAGAGCGATTTATTGTTAAAGCTCTACCAAAAGGCAATGCTCTGCATGGATGATGCGCTTGATTTAATCGAGCGCGGTGAGATGGTGGAAAAAGGCAAGTGCCTTATTCAAGCGCAAGAAATTGTCATGCAATTGTCGGATGCTTTGGACTATCAGGGGGAGGGTTATGAGGTGGCGGCGAATCTGAACAGATTATATATCTACGTCTACCGACTCTTGATCCGCGGCAATACCCGTCTGGACTGCGAGGCCATAGGTGAAGCTAGAGTGTTGATGGCAAGGCTATTGACGGCTTGGGAGCAGGTGGCTCAAGGGCCGGAGCCCGTCTTGCCGAGCAGTCGGGCTCGTTTCTGAGCTCGGAGTTTGTGCACCGCTTTCTTGACGTTGGGGGAGAATCCGATTAATTTCCCATCCTGTTGTTCCGCAAAATGGCGGGACCAGATCCCAGGAGGGTTTCGGTGGACCCCCAGGTGCTCATCAGCATCTCTAAGCTTTCCCATACTTATGCAGGCACGCGAAAAAACCCGGGGCGCGAAGCGCTCAAGGGAGTCGATCTGGACATTGCGTCCGGTGAGATGCTCGCACTGCTCGGCCCCAATGGCAGTGGCAAGTCAACTTTGCTGCGCGTCTTAACTACGGCACTAGTCCCTACGGTGGGCGCTGTGCGGGTAGGCGGGGCGAGTCTGCAACAGAATCCGGCGGCTGTGCGCCGTCAGTTGGGGGTAGTCTTTCAAAACCCCGCGCTGGACGGCAAAATGACCGTCGGTGAAAACCTGTGGGCGTCGGGTTTGCTCTACGGTATGGGGCGGGCATTGCTGCGCGACCGCAGCCGGCAGCTATTACAAGCCGTCGATCTTGCGGATCGGGTGGATGAGCGTGTTGATAGTCTCTCAGGAGGCATGTCGCGACGCGTCGAATTGGCAAAAGCGCTTTTGCCCGAACCGGCAATCCTCATACTCGACGAGCCGACGGCCGGATTGGATCCGGTGGCCCGGCAAGAATTTTGGCGTTTGCTCGAAACGTTGAGGGATGGCGGCCGTCTGACCGTAGTCGTTTCGACTCATCTGCTCGATGAGGCCGACCGAGCAGATCGGGTGGCGATTTTACATGAGGGCCAAATGTTGGTATGTGACGACCCCAAGGCTCTACGACGCCAATTGGGGCAGGAGATACTCACGCTTAGCTGCGATGACGCCGAAGCGCTCAAAGGCGAAATAAATCGCGCAATGGGGCTGGAAGGTATCGTCGTCGATCAGGCGTTGCGCATTCCGCTCGATGGGGATGTCAGCCTCGACGAAGTATTGCGTCTTTTTCGTCCGAAAATTCGTTCGTTGACAATCGCACATCCCTCCCTCGACGACGTATTTATTCGCCACACCGGAGAGCGGTTGCTGGGGGGATTTACGAATTGAACGCGGCCTGGATTCTAGCCCACCGCGAAGTTATGCGTTTTATCCGCCAACCCACCCGACTTTTCGGCAGTTTAGCTCAACCGCTCATGTTCTGGTTTTTTATGGGCTCGGGTTTCGCCGGTAGCTTCTCCGATGGTCTCTCCGAGCAAGATTACGCTGAATTCTTTTACCCAGGCATCGTTCTGATGCTGCTGCTTTTCGCGGCCATTTTCTCGACGATTACCCTCATCGAAGATCGAAACGCAGGTTTCCTGCAGGGGGTGCTGGTCGCTCCCGTATCGCGTTTGAGCGTGGCGCTGGGCAAGTTGGCGGGGGGGACCTTGATCGCCCTGTTTCAATCGGGAATCTTTTTATTTTTAGCCCCCTTGGCCGGTATCGACATAGATCTTACGATGATATTGCTGCTCATTGGGATTTGTGCCCTAATTGGCATGGGGTTTACCGGGATGGGGTTTATCGTCGCATGGAAATTGGACTCAACCGCCGGTTATCACGCCGTGATGAGCGTTGTTATGCTGCCGATGTGGTTGCTGTCCGGAGCGCTTTTCCCCGTTGAGGGGGCTGCTAGCTGGCTCGAGTGGGTGATGTTTTTTAATCCCGTGACCTATGCCATGGTGATTTTACGGCAGGCCTTCTATTTGACGCCGAGCCAATTGCTTGCAGATGCCGAATTCGTGCGGGCGTTGATCGTCTCGGCGGGGTGGACGGTGTTGATGGTGGCGGGGTCGGCTTGGATGGTTGCTCGCAGTCGAGGAGCTTAGGCCCGGCTATAGTTGATATAGCATTAAATAGACCACAACACCGCTAATCGATACATAAATCCACACCGGCCATACCCATCGTGCAAGTCGCCGGTGACCAGCGAAATCCCCCTTTAAAGCACGCAAGACGATAAGAATGATAAAAGGAACGACTAGTGCGGCGAGGATTACGTGCGGGATAAGCACGGCAAAGTAGATGGGGCGGGTCCAGTCGTGGTGAGGGTAGGGGACTGAACCGACAAAGAAGTGGTAAACGAGATAGGAGCAGAGGAATAGCCCAGAGCAGAACAGAGCCGCCAGCATCGTTTTGCGGTGGGCTTCTCGCTCGCCGCGATGGATCAATAGATAACCCCTTATTAGCAGGGTCGCGCTCAGGACGTTGAGACAGGCATTTAGCGTGGGCAGGTCGTAGACGTTCATAGGTCAGGTCGCAGGAGTTTTACAGCACGGAAATTATCGATGCACACCACCACTTATGGGATTTGAGCGGTTTTAACTATGGCTGGCAAGGCCATAGTCGCAGTTGAATGGCACCTTTGCAATCGGCGATTACGAAGAAAATACGGCAGAATTCAATGTCGTCAAATCAATCGATGTACAAGCCGATGTTGATCCGGAGTTCGCTCTGCAGGAGAGAGAAGTTTTTAGATTTGACAGGGTAATGTTTGGCAGCGATTGGCCGGTTTGTCTGCTCGGATTGAATATGGCGAGTGGGTCGCTTGGGTCGAGAAGGCAACCAGCGGTGCTACGGAAGTGCTGCGACGGAGTTTTTTTTACGAGACGGCGGCTCGTTTTTATCGACTCTAAACGTGGTCTCAGGTCAGTTCTTCGTGTTCGCCAAAGCCCATCTTTTTGCGCTGGATCCGGCGCTTGCGGCCGGATTGCTCTTCTTCTTCTTCTTTAATTTTCTTCTTTTCTGCGTTTCTTTCCTGCTCCTGTATCCCCTCATAATGTGCGCGCATTTTGCCTTCTAGATCCTCGATTGGGGCGATTTCTTCAGACAGTGTGCTGACACGTTCTGTGTTGTCTTTCATCCCATCTCGGACCCGGCCTAATAAGCTCTCTATTTTAGACAGTTTGGGACGTAGATCGCCTAGGTCACGGGTAAAACCCAAGATCGTCCGGATGGCCATAAAAAGGGTGCCGCAAATAACAACGCTGGCTATGAGTTCAGTACTGAGCAGGCTTCCGATTCTGTGCCTCCGTTGTTTTGTAAGGCATTGGCTACGAAAAGAGGTAATTTGCCGTGCAAAAATACAAAAAAGCCAACGCCCAAGCAAACCCTCATTACTCTCCGCCGTTGTAGTGGACTGCCCACCGTTCGGTAGGCGGTCTACCAGGTCGGGGAAAGTCCACATCCTTCAGGAGTGGTCTGTATGTGCGGATGCGTATTCGTTCCCCGCGTTCCAACCGGAATAGTGTTCTTCTAAGGCTGCCAGCGTTTGCGCCGTGTAGTACGGGTGCCCGGCGGGAGGGAAATGAAATAACTCACGGTCTTTTGCGCTGAGTCCGCTGATGAATTTTCGGAAGTCGGCGTTGTGACCGACGTCCGTGTAGTGGCAGACCCCTTCCCAGGCGTGATCGCCGTGCCCGAAAGCAAAGCCCCAGGTGTAGCGCTGGCCGTCCTCGCGGGTATAATCGCTGGCGGAATGCCAGGTGTGGGTGTGGAAAATACAAAGGGTTCCGCCTTCGCATATCAGGGGCTCGGCTTTTTCTATATCGCCCTCGTGTTCGTGGGCGACCAGCCGCAACGGCGCCTGGCCTTCTGCAACCGGTTCGGGGTGAATCCAGAACCAGATCTGCTTGTGCGTCCTGTCATTGGTCGGCGGCAGCAGAGAATTATTGCCATTGTCGAGATGCGCATTATTCGCCCCCGATTTGAAGCCGGGATACCTCGCCAGACAGCTTCGCGGTCGAAAATGGATGTGGTCGGTGCGAAACCATTTCTGCGCGAACTGAATGGCATCGCGATTTACCGCAGCGTCGTTGAGTATCGGTTCGGGAAAAGGGAAGAGACTCGAGCCCCAGCGTCCTTCCGGTGGGTCATGCTCAATCTCGTTCCAGGGCTTTAATATCGTACGGACCGCGGCGGCGATCTCCTGCCGCTGCCCTTCGTCGAGGAAGTCGTGCACAATCACGTAGCCCCGTTCTTCAAGCTCGTCGATGTGATTGTCGGTCAATTTATTGGGCATCAGGCGCTCCTGTTGAGGTGTTGTATCTTTGCCTGCGAGAATAGTCTAATAAAAAGCCCGTTCGTCCATCGGGCCGGCCGAGTCTAAAAGAGGCGCCGCGTAAAGGCGCGTCGTCGTAGTTGCTGTGGGCAAAGCTTCGCATAGCGGGTGATGATAGCGGCAAGGTGGTCGGGTAGGGGAGAAAGAGGGGCGATCATTTAGAATCCCCTAATGGGAATTGCTCTAGCGCGTCTGTCCGTTCCGGAAGATCCGGCGGCACATCGGCATACCGCAAAACCATCTCGTAGCTGTCCCATCCACCCAGCTCCATCAATCGATCTAAGCCCGTCCCTGCGCGGCGGTGTCTCGTCGCCCAGGTATGACGGAGCATGTGAAGTGTCACCGTGCGCCCCTCACCGAGATTGGCGGCATTGGCGGCTTTCTGTAGAGACTTTGTTACGCTCATAAATGGGATGATGTTATTCGTTGGGATCGAATCGTTGGGCCAGCTTATTTCCTGCTCGATTTTACCGCGGACTATCTTGAATGTGCTGCCGCCGCGCATTGAATCTAGGAGTTCGGCCGTACGGGGGGGGATGGGCAGGACCCTATCCTCGGAATCCTTGGAGCTCCGGATGACTAATTCGCGGCGATCGGATATCACATCTCTCCATTCGAGTCGAAACAACTGTGATCGACGTAGGCCGGTATCTACTAAGATCTGAAACATCACCTGGCAGTAATCCGGCAAGCGCTTGAAGACGGCCAAGTATTCGTCGTCCGTTAATGCCTTGGGGGTTCGCTTGGGGACCTTCTCGTATTTTAGTTTCTCGGCTGGATTACTAGGAATATACTCCGCTTCCACGGCAAATTTAAACAGGCCTCGGATGGTGGCCCGATACCGGTTCCAGCTCGATTGCTGCGTTGTGCTTGTGTGGGTGCCGAGGAAGGTCAGGATATCGGTATGGCGAATCTGGGCGATAGAGTGCTCGCCCCATTGTTCGTTCATCTTATCGAGAAGCGGCTTTGTCGAGGCTTTGGTGGGGGGCGCCCAGTCGGCACCGGGCCCCTTCGGTCCGTCGTCTTGTTCGCCCATGAACTGCTCGATCACTTCGCCGACGGTTACGGACCGATTGCGTTTAAGGGCTTCAAGGCGGCCGTTGTCGCCCGCCTCAAGCAGCTTGTTGAGCTGGCGGGCGCGCTGCTTGGCAACTTTCAAATTCTTCGTCTTAAGGGTCTTCTTGCGCTGATGGCCAGTGCTGTCACGATAATACGCAGTCCAGTAGGGGCTACCGGATTGTTTGAAGATGGAGACTTTGCCTTCGTAGTATCGTTTCATGCGGACAATGATAGAGCGCAGAGAGCGGAATTGCAATCAAAATATTAGTCACGCTTTAGTCACATGAAAAATGGAAAGGGCGAATCGGCATGGACGGGAACGGACGGCTTTAAACCGCTAGAGTAGAGGTGAGACATAAGTCATTTTATTACAAGGATATAAAAAATAACCCCCTGTAAAAACAGGAGGTTATTTTTATGGAGCCGCCACACGGAATTGAACCGTGGACCTATTCATTACGAGTGAATTGCTCTACCATCTGAGCTATGGCGGCTAAATAGTTGTCGGCCAGTTGCTTGGCTGTACAAAAATAAAAAATATACGAGGCTCACATTGGTGTCAAGAGCCGCGTGAATTAAAAGAAGCTGAATAGCTTGCCCAAAGTGTTCATAAAACCACTTCCAGTCCTTTCAGTACTGCGGGCTTCACGCATTTCTCCGTGTTCGTCTGCGGCAAAACGCAACAGGCCGACAGCCGCGGCATAACTTGGATTGCCGAGTGCTTCAGGAGCAATAATGTCCCTTGGGGTGCCTATGCGCACATGGTGCCCCAAAACCTCTTCGGCCAAGGGCACGATCTGATCAAGCATAGCGCCACCGCCAGTGAGGACTATACCGGCGGACAGATGGTTGTTATGAGGGGCATCTGCGAGTGCTCGATGGACGTGTTCAAAAATCTCTCGCTGACGTGCCTCAATGATCTCGCTAAACTGTTGTCGGGTCATCGTGCATGTGCGACCGGCTGTCGTGCGATAAGTAACCGTCTGGTCACCTTCTTCGCCCTGACAGTTGACGCTACCAAATTGGCGCTTGAGTTGCTCGGCTTCGCGCGGCGGTATGCTCAGGACCACGGAGAGGTCACGAGTAATGTCTTCGCCGCCAAGCGGGATTTCTTCCACATGGCGCATCGAACCGCAAAACAGAGACAAGTCGCAGGTGCCAGCGCCGATGTCGAGTAGGCCGACGCCCATATCGCGCTCGTCATGGGAGAGTGTCGCGTGGGCGGCACCAACGCTTTCGAGTAGGAAGCCCGCAATCTCGAGGCCGGCCTCGGAGGCGGCATGTTTGAGGGTCGTACAGGCGTTGCCGGAAGCCGAAATCGTCAACATCTCAACAGACAGGCGATTACCGTGCAACCAGAGCGGATTTTGCACAGGTTCTCCGTCGACGGCATAACTTTGTACAAAGCGGTGCATGACAGTCTGGGATTGATTTGTGTGGTCTTGCTCAGCGGCTATAAGAGCCCGGTCTCTGTCTTCTTCAGAAATGGGGTTGGAACTGCCGGAAATAGCCACGGTACTGCAATTGGTTTGGGCGGTGATATCCTCACCAGCCATACCAAGGTAGGCCCCGGAAATCTTAAGGCCAGCGGAGCGTTCGGCTTCGGCAACGGAGTTGCGGATGGCTTCGACGACCTGGGGCATATCAATAACAACGCTACGGCGCAGGCCAGTGCAGGGGTTTTGGCCCATGCCTAAGATTTTGACCTGGGAATCATTTTGAACCTCACCTACAAGGCATAGGACTTTCGAAGCACCAATATCGAGAACGACGACGGGAGATCCAGTCATGGTTGTTCTACCTGACTTTCTAGGCTCTGCCGCAAAAACAACAAATGTATAGCGGCTGTATATTATCTATTGGAAGAGGAGTAAAATCACCGTATTGAGCGGTGTAGAGCACGACGGGTGGGGGGTGCCTGCTCTATAAATACTAGCTGTTGTATAAACTAGGGACAGAACCTAGGACAAGTGGGAAACTCGCCCTGCTGTAAGCACTTACAGCGATTCAGTCGTTTTAAAAGGATAATGAAGAGAACCAGGAAAGTCAAGCACAATTAAATCAATCAATTGAATTCATGTAAATTCATGTAAAGAATAGAGATCAGGACAGATTTTGCATGGTCTGAATTCGCTTTATGGCCTCGTGAAGTTGCAGTAAATCTACCGGTTTTTGGAAGAAGTCGTAGGCGCCCTGCTGGAGGAGGGCTCTGGCCAATGGAGCGGAGGCATAGCCGGATACGACTATAACCTGAATGCGATCGTCTATTTCACGTATCAGACGCAGGGTCTCTGTGCCGTCCATATGTGGCATCGAAATATCGAGAAAGACCGCTTGTGGCTGATGCTCTTTGGCGCGTAGTAGTCCTTCTTGGCCATTGCGGGCGGTATAGACCGTATATCCGAGATTGTCGAAGAATTCCTTGATGTTTGCTATAAATTCCTCTTCGTCATCGACAAAAAGCAGACTAAACGGTTTCATTCGACAGAGTCTTTCATTTGCTGGCTGGATTAAACCGATAGGTCAGGCTCAAGTGGGAGAGGATGCCGCCTCCGTGTCGACTTCCGCCGATGAAATGGGGGCCATCGCGGAGGAAATCGCGCTCGAGCAGTCCGTCGAGCAAAAGATTTGAAAATTCGATCCCAAGCCCTAATGTAGTCGTAAAAGTGGTGGTAAACGATTGGGTTTTCACTTGTTGATTGGATCGCAGGAGGTCTTGCTCAAATAGCCGATTTTCCTGCCGCACGCCAACGCGGAAGAGCATCGAGCCAACTTGCGCTTCTCCGCCGAGGATCCAGGTGGGTAGTTGTAGTTTGCTCTGTCGGGTCGACGATTGCGTGTTTTGCGATTGTTCGGCCCGTTCATAGAGGCCGTCTACGGCGGCGATGACCAGTACTCCACGCGCTGGCTGAAGTTGCAGGCCTGAGCCAAGTCGTAAAGAGGTTTGCGTTCGTTCGTCCGGGGATAGGGCGTAGGCATCGCGACTGATGCCCAAATAGGGTAACCAGGTCACTTTTGTGCTCAGTGGCCAGCGATAGCGGATATCGAGGGCCAAGCCTGTGCCATCAGACTGCTTGAAGGTCGTGCCTTCCAGGGAGTGGTCTTGCATGCGGCGCAATAAGATCCCGAGACCAATATCCAATGTTGGTCCCGAACCGATTCGCATACCCAGGTGGAAGTTGCTACTGCTGGCGGAGGTCTGCCGAGAAGCTATGGCGCTGCGGTCATAGGCGAATGAGGTCGATGCGCCTATGGCGAATTCATTATTGGGTGCGTAACCGTAGGCGAGGTCAAACCAGGGACTCGGGCTCATCGCTCGGAATAAATCACTGCCGTTCTGCTGAATGTAGGCCGTAAAATCATCTAAGTCGGAAGTTTTACGATTAAAAAAGAGGCCGAGGGTATGTTGTGCTGATATTGGGTAGGCGACTCCGGCCCAATCGTCAAATAATTCGACCTCAAAGCGTGGCCATTCGCTAATCGTCGCCGGAAAGACGAAACCATTGCTATCGTCTAAGATGGCCTGGGAAAGCCCGCCGAGCGCGGTCAGTCGGTCGACGGAGGCTTGAGCCGGTTGCGAAAAGAGGAGGCAGAAGAGGGGCAGGAGGGTAAAGGCGCGGCGCATTAAGTGATAGATACTGGGAAAATTAGGATCGTGCGCTGGTATCAAAGGGTAGATCTTCGAGTTCATCTTCATCAAACGCTAGGGCTTCGCTTGGAATGTCTTCCTCGACCTCAGCACCTTCGTCGACGTATGGGTGAATTTTCCACTCGGCTTCGAGCGCCTCTAGGTCGCGCAATTCCAGTTTGGATGTATGTTGGGGGCTAAACGATAATTCTTCGTTGACTCTATAGAGGCGTTTGCCAAGAAAGAAAAGGGTCCCATCAAGGACGAATGCGGTGCGATCCTTGCTCAATTCGTTATTAATAAGCGCAAGCAAGTCGCTAAGGGGGGCGCCAGAGGCGCCAATGTCGTCGTCGGCGGGGTTGTCTTGCGGGCCTATAAGTGTTGAGACCTTGTCGGCCCGATGGTCAAAGGCGATCGTATCCGGGATGAATTCCTCCATATAGGGGCGGGTCAGAGTATTGTAGGGATAAAAAAGGTTATTGATTACTCGATATACCCAGTCTCCTCCCCGTTCATCGCGGATGCGCAATAAGGTGCCGATTTTGACAAGGAGCCGACCTTCGGGTTGTAGGTGTTTTCGGATTTGTACAAGGTCGAGGTCGGAGATTTCGATCTTGTTACCGCCTAATTCTACGCTAAAGGTGCCCTTGCGGAAGGTGTTGAGGAGTGTAATTTGGCCGGTGTGTATATAGGATCGAAATTTGCCGGTTTGGGCGTAGGGCATGTCCTGGTTGAACTTGTAAAAGGTATTTTTGTCCAGTATTAGTGTTTCGCGGTAGATATTGGTTGAACCGGCTTGTCTGAACACATCGCGCAAATAATTGATTTCGTCTTGGGTGATGACCTTGCCCGGGCCACCGATCGTGTTGTTTTGTGTTACTGAGACTTCGAGAACTTCGCTGTCGGCTATGGTATTGGCCATTGCCCATGCTTTGAGCTGTTGTTCTGAGGCGATGACCCCCTCTCGCCAGATAAAATAGACTTTACCGTGTGGGCTGAATAAAAAGGTCCCGCGTTCGATGGGGATGTCCTTGGAGGTCTTGCTCGCTTGTAGCGCGAGTGTTTCGATGGGAACGCTCTCATAGGTGGATTTAAGGGTGAACATCGCATCGAGGTCGGCAACGTTCTTTTTTAGAGGCAAATTGACGTTTTCGAGCATAAGGCCTGCGAGGCCACCGCCGCGGCTGATAACCAAGGTGCCTTTATTGACGGTGCTGGGGGCCTCCGAAGTGTCGTAGAAGACGTCCTCTTTTATCAAAGCAAAACTCGAAGGAATATCTACAAGCTTCTGCAGGCTGTTTTTGGCTGTGCTTTCGGTGAGCGGCAAATAGTCGAGAATGCTGCTCACCTCGCGCCGCAGCGGTAGGCTGAGGTCTGAGAGCAAAAATCCAACGGGATGGCCGCCGGGGCTGATAAATATTGTGCGCTTGCGCAATTTTATCACAAATTCTCGGCTCTGATGGAGAATTTCGTCTTTTAGTAGTTGGGAACCCATCGGAAGAAAAACGGCTTGGTCGGGGAGCACTTTGCGCAGGCAAATGTCCTTGAGGATCGCGATGTCGACTTCTTCGATGGGATCGAGCAAAACACATTTAATGCCGTGGCGCTGGCTTATAACTATGGTGCCGATATTTAGCTTCGGAGGGATGCGCGGATTCTTATTTTTGGTCGGGTGGACCAAGGGATCCAAATCGAGCATGGGTAGTTGAAAGGGGGCTAGCATGTCGCGGCGCGGAGAGCGGTCTTTACTGCTTTTACGCGACTTGCCAAGCTTCTTGGCGTGTTGGGCGTCGGAGGGAGGGCCTCCGATGATTTTTCGTAACGAGCCAAGCAGGCTTTTTTTGGGCTGCTTTTTCTTTGCCACGAGCGTTCCCTAAAGGGGATTTAAATGGCGCAGAGAGAAGAAATTGCGTCTTCCGATTAATGTAGACACAAATGCCTTTTTGTCAAATAACATAATAGGTTACGCACATGTTACAGGTCTCGCGATACTTTTGAGGCTTGACTGGACAGGAGTGCGGTTGTAAGATATCCGAACCTGCTAGCGTATGGAGCTACCAACGCTGTTATGCGGGTCTGTAGAAAGGAGTTGGTTATGGCCCCAAGGGGGGTAAATAAAGTCATCTTGATCGGCAATTTGGGCGCCGATCCCGAGGTGCGCTATACGCCCGATGGCGCTCCGGTAGCCAATTTTAATTTGGCTACCTCTGAGAGTTGGAACGACCGTACAAGCGGTGAGAAGCAAGAGCGGACCGAATGGCATCGGCTCGTGGTGTGGCGCAAACTTGCCGAGATTGCCGGTCAATATCTCAAAAAGGGCAGTAAAATTTACATCGAAGGCAAATTACAGACGCGGTCTTGGGAAGATCAGTCGGGGCAGAAGCGTTATACGACAGAAGTTGTTGTCAATGAGTTGCAGATGCTCGATTCGCGTGGTGAAGGCGGCGGTGGGGGTGGAGGTGGTGGAATATCTCGAGATCCTGGTCCAGCCGCTCAGCCCGAATATGGACCTCCTCCTGGCGCCGCCGCCGAGGAGGACGATCTACCCTTCTAAGTCGCGATTGCCAAACAACTAAGATCCAAGGCCGCAGGAGTGCGCTTCATCCTGCGGCCTTGTTTGCTTTGAGGGAAGAAAACCATGGCCGGAAGTTTCTTTCATTTGTGGTTAGCCGAACAGGCTTTGCCTATGGTTTTTGCTGATGGCGAGCCTACGGATCAAATGAGAGCGGCTTTTGCCGCGGGGGCTGTTGGACCAGATATCGGTTTTTTCCCGGGTGGGCCCTTTGCATTTTCGCATCGGGTACACCTCGAGCACTGCGCTGATTTTTTACGCGGGCTTAGCGACGGGGCGAAAAGTGACGTAGAGCGGGCGTTTGTCGCGGGGTGGGGGCTGCATGTTTATACCGATATGGCTATACATCCATGGGTCGAAGGCGAAGTGGTGACCCTGCTGGATTCCGGAGTAATGCCAGCGATCCCGGGTCTCTGGCATATGCGTTTGGAGTGGGGGGTGGATGGTCGGCTGCTTTCACAGGAGGGTATGGAGACTCTTTGGGCGCCCGAATTACATTTTCCTAGTCGCGGAGACGGCAGTAGTCTGCTCGGAGAAGTGGGGGCTGGTTTTTATGGTGGGGATGCTGGGGAAGGTTTGCTGAAAAGTGGAGCCACGGCAACTGCGCGATGGCTGTCTCGCATTCCCAAGATCCTGTGGTGGGGGGGGCATGCGGAGTGTCGGGGGCAAAGACTGAACCCCTGGTGTGCTTTTCTATTCGCGGGTTTGGGGCGCAAGGTCGTAGGGGAGGGGTTACAGCGCTGGCCCTATTTTAAAGATGCAGTGGCCTTGGCTAGTCCAATAAAACCGACCGATGAAGCTTGGAATCGAGTGGTCGTGCTCGGCGATAAGGCATTGCGTAGTTTTTGCGATGGTTGGCAAGGTGGTTTCGCTGAGTTGGGGAATATGGATTTATACCGAGGCGAGGTCGCCGATGATCGAAGGTGATGAATTTCGTTTCGGACTGGGCTTACTTGTAGTAGCGGGCATTTATGCGGCTGTATTGTACAGCCGCCGCTGGACTGATAAACCACGATTATTGGCTGACTTGCTCGATTCTCGCTTGCACTACGCGGTTGCAGGGCTTGTGCTCAGTTTGGCTGCACCGGAGGGGGTGCGGACGACGATTGGTGAGGGGGTTGATATTGCGATGGTCTTTTTGGCCGGTATATTTGGCCTAATTGTCGGGGGAAGTTTTGATTGGCGGCTGATAAAGCGGTTTACTAAGCCCCTGTTGTGGCTTGAAGTCGGGTATTTGGTTTTGCTCATAATGACGGTGTGGTTACTCACCTATAGTTTTTTTAGCGGTGTTGTAGATTCGGCAAATGGGGGGGGCGGGGCGCTGATGTGGGCCGTCTGTGGGTTAGTGTCCGCTGGCTGGATGCGGCAAAATCGAGTGGACAGCGGCAAGCACCAGATCAAGGGGGGGGGATGGTTACCCTCCGTAAACGCTATGGCGGGTTTGTTGTTGGCTGGGATTGGGCTCATCCAGATGCGCCCTGGAGGGTTTGTGGTCCGGCAACCTTTGGCTTTTCCGCAAGTCATTGTGGTCGATGGGATATGGGACGAGATACTATGGTGCGCACTATTAGGAGCTTTAGTCGGGCTTGTGGTAGATTTGTCAACCCGTGATGTGCGCAGGGAGCATTTGTACTATTGGGTCGGATCGGGGTTATTAATGGGGTGCGGTATTGCTCAGGTGTTGGGGTTGGAGCCTCTTTGGGTGGGGGGGATTGCTGGTATTTGGCTAATTAATGCGACGTTGCGACGTCTCGATTTGCTGCGAGTGCTGGGAGATGGGCAGGGGGTGATGCGGACTATACTGCCCGCAGTAATGGGCTGGGTGTTGGGGGGGGCGCTAAAGGGCGGATTTGATTGGATTTTTGCTGCTTGGATTTTATCTATACTGGTTATTGCCGTACCTGCACTGCGGTTGGGGGTATGGCACGGGCTTGGGCGATTCCTCGACCGGTCTGTATTGCGGCGGACGGGGATAGAGCTGAGGAAATTGTTGGAATTTGACGATCTAGCCCTGGTAGTGGGCTTGGGGATGGCAGCACTTTTGCCGGCAGCGCAGGCAGCGGCGCTCTTGGCCGCCGTTTTACTAGGCCAGTGGTTATTGCATTTAGTTGCGGTGCTTGCAGCTGAGAAATTCGCTCGCGTAACAGGCTAGCGGGCAGATTAGAAATTCAGATTGTAAAAGGCGTCCCGCTGGGGATAAAGCGCTTGTTGAGCTAAGTCTTCTTCGATGCGCAATAGCTGGTTGTATTTGGCGACTCGATCCGTTCGCGAAGCGGAACCGGTCTTGATCTGCCCAGCATTGGTGGCGACGGCAATATCGGCGATGGTTGTATCTTCTGTTTCACCAGAGCGGTGGGAGATAACCGCGGTATAACCACCCTTTTTGGCCATTTCGATGGCGGCTAGGGTTTCGCTAAGTGTGCCTATCTGATTGACTTTTATAAGGATGGAGTTGGCAATGCCCTCTTTTATTCCACGTTGCAAGCGCTCGGTATTGGTCACGAAGAGATCGTCGCCGACCAACTGCACTTTGTCGGCCAATTGCGTGGTTAGCTTTGCCCAGCCGTCCCAGTCATTTTCGTCGATGCCATCTTCGATGGATACGATGGGGTAGCGCGCAGTCAAATCGGCGTAAAAATCGACCATGTCTTCGGCGTTGCGATGTTGACCATCGGACCAGTGAAAGGTGTATTTTCCATCGGCGTAGAGTTCACTTGAAGCAGCGTCAAGCGCTAAGAGTATATCGTCGCCGGGTTGGTAGCCTGCGCGTTGGGTGGCTTCGACGATAACATCTAATGCCTCATCGTTCGATCCTAGATTGGGGGCAAAACCCCCTTCGTCGCCGACCGCGGTATTGAGTTTTTTGTCCTTGAGAACGGCCTTAAGATGATGAAAGATCTCTGCGCCCATGCGTAAAGCTTCGCTAAAAGATTGGGCGCCAACCGGCATAATCATAAATTCTTGTAAGTCGACATTGTTGTCGGAATGAGCACCACCATTTAGGATATTCATCATGGGAACGGGCAGGATATGGGCGGCGGGGCCTCCGAGATAGCGATAGAGCGGTAAGCCGCAGGAGAGTGCGGCCGCTTTGGCGGCCGCCAGTGAGACGCCGAGTATCGCATTGGCGCCGAGGCGGGCCTTATTGGGGGTGCCGTCGAGGTCGATCATCGTTTGATCGATAAGGCCTTGATCGGTGGGGTCAAAACCCTTGAGCGCCGGGGCTATTTCTGTATGCACATTGGCCACGGCCTGAGAGGTGCCCTTGCCCAGATAGCGCGATTTGTCTTCATCGCGCAATTCAGCTGCTTCATGTTCACCCGTTGAAGCTCCCGAGGGAACTGCAGCACGACCGATGTGGCCATTTTCGAGTACGACATCGACTTCTACGGTGGGATTGCCACGCGAGTCGAGGATTTCGCGGGCGTGAATTGCAGTGATATTTGACATGGGAAATACCGACTTTCGATCTATGGATGAACAATTGCGTAAGCGCTTAAGGTACATGCCCTTGGGGATGCTGTCAAGATGGTTACTAGCCCTTTGGCTGGGGCTTTTAGGCGGGGGTAAAATCGCTGCAGACTCATCGGTAAATGTTCCTTTGCAACACTCGGTTTATCGCTATGTCGAGCGTCTGGAAGCCAGGGGTTTGATAAAGGGCATTGGTGATGGGGTTAAACCCTATACTCGCAAAGAGATAGTGGATATTGTTAATCTGATTCATCACAATTTCCGAACCACTCTTTCACCTATTGAATTGAGTGAACTTGCCTTATTGCGCAGCGAATTTATTATTGTTGGCAAAGGCGATGGGAAGGCGGTTGTTGGTGGAGGGCATAGCGGTCGCGAGCAATGGCAGTATCACGCTGATGAAGGGGCGATATTCGTCGATTTACTGGCAAGGCAACAAAGCGATCGTTTTAGCGGTAGAGGGCGCTTGCAGACGGAGCAAGTCTTTCGCAACCAAGTCGGAGGTATTATTCGTGGCCATATCGGTGACAAGGTCGGATTTCGGCTTGCATTTGCCCAGATTCGGGAACAGGGTACCCGCGATTATACCTTTCGCCAAAACGTCTACGAACGGCGCTTGGAATTGCCGCAACTCAAGGGCAATTTAGCCGACTTTCACGAGGGTACGGCCTATCTCAGTTTTGCAGCTGGGCCGGTAGATGTGCAAGTGGGGAAAGATGAAGTCAACTGGGGGCCGGCTCCTGGGCAGAATTTGGGGTTGAGCAATAATGCGCCTTCTTTTAACATGATTCGCTTAAAATCGCGCTTGGGCGCTTTTAAGCTTATTAGTATTACAGCCGAACTAAGACCTTGTCCGGATCGCCCCGATTCGCCTCTGTGTCGAGGATTGGCCGATTCTACCGCAACCTATATCACAAATCGGATTAGCCGCCCCCTGGATCGGGAGAAATACCTATCGGCGCATCGGCTTGAAGTTGCCCTGGCGCCCTGGTTGGATTTCGGTTTCCAGGAAGTAGTGATCTATGGTGACCGGGGCCCGGAGTTGAGTTATGTCAACCCATTGATGTTCTATTGGGCAGCACAAAGCTATTTAGGGGACAAGGATAATGTCATGATGGGGCTCGATTTTGATATCCACCCGGGCAATGGACAGCGTTATTATTTGGCTTATGTCGTTGATGATTTGAAGAAGGCCGGGGTTTTTTCCAATGATTTTGCCAATAAGTTCTCCTTGCAAACCGGCATGTTGTGGGTTGACCCACTGAGGCTTGCTGATGCTGAATTTAGAGCCGAATACTTGCGGATCGAGCCGTGGATTTATTCGCACAAATTCCCGATCAACACTTTCCGTCATTTTGATGCCCCTCTCGGCCATAGCCTGGGACCAAACAGCGATCAATGGCAGTTCAGTTTGAGCAAGCGATTGAATCGTGACATGGCCTTTAATATTGGATTCGAGCGCAGTCGTCACGGCGATAATGTATTGAACGAAGACGGCAGTATACGCAACGTCGGAGGCGATATGCATTATGGCTGGCGGCCGGGTGACGAAAGGCAATCGAAAAAATTTCTCGATGGACAGCTTATGAAGCGGACTACTATAAGGGCGGAGGTGAGTTGGCGGATCTTGCCCGACCTGGAGATGGAAGTCGAATATATTCAGGAATGGGGCAAGGGCGTGCCATTACCACCGGCTTGGGGCAGCGGCACGCCCTTACCTTGGCGAACCGGTTATGGTGACGGGCGCGAGCAGCATCTGCGCTTTGATCTGCGTTATAATTATTTCTAACTTCTAAGGCGCAGTAGATGGATCTATTGTGGTGGGCTTTACTCTTGAGCGGCGGTATCTATTTTGCCGGTGTATTGTGGTTGTGGAAGGGGTTGGGCCTACCGAGGCCAGAGACGGTCGAAGCACTGCCTTCTGTTAGTGTTATTGTTGCAGCGCGCGATGAGCAGGAGGCGTTGCCGGGGTGTTTGCAGGCGTTGCAAGGGCAAGACTACCAAGGTCCTTTTGAAGTTGTCGTGGTGGACGACCGTTCGCGGGACGAGACTTGGCGGGTAATATTGGAAAAAACAGCGGTATGGTCCGATTTAAAGGGCATACGGGCGCACGCTGAATTGCGATTTAAATGCCCCAAAAAAAGCGCGTTGGCTCAGGGCATTGAGGCGAGCTCGGGGGATATATTGCTCTTTACCGATGCGGATTGCCAACCACCGGTTGCCTGGGTGTCGTCGATGGTAGCGCATTTTGCCCCAGGTGTGGGTTTTGTCGCCGGTTATGCGCGTCCAGATCCGGTGACGGGTTTTGTCGCTAAGCTGCTCGCGGTCGACAATATTGCGGTTGGTGCGCTTGGGGCGGGCAGTATCGCGATGGGGAGTCCATTTTCTTGTACCGGGCGCAATCTGGGTTATCGTCGTGAAGTATACGACTCGGTGGGAGGATTTTCCCGTATTGGGCATCTAATCGGGGGGGATGATGTCTATTTTATGCGGCTGGTGGCGGCCGTTGGCGGTTGGCAAATGGTTTTTAATCGAGCACTTGCTGTGCTCTCTGCTCCACCCGCGACTAAGATGGGCGATATTGTTCAGCAAAAGATCCGCCATGCTGCGAAGGGAGGGCATTATCGGGGCGGCGCGCTCTATTTGGCCATCGGGGTTTATTCATTTCATTTTTTTATTGCCTGGGCTCTGCTGCAAATGATCTGGACGGGTGAGTGGGAGATTGCGGTGATGGCGTTGTGGTCTATGCGCTGGGTGGTTGATCTAATGCTGCTTTGGCGGATGGCGATGAAGACCGAGCGCAGGTTATTGCGTTATTTGCTGGCGGTTGAAGTTGTGTATATTCCCTATGTACTGATTTTTACTGTACTCGGGCGTTTGGGTTGGTTCCGTTGGAAATCTTGATTTAAAGGAAATCTATTGGCTTATCTCGTTTCGTCGAAGGCTTTACCGCGCTATATAAAGCGCTACGCCCGCGTATTCTCCTTTAAACGGCTGGCGAATTTTTCTGCGGTGCTTAGCTCCATGGGTTTATCGTGGTTGTTGCGTCGTCCAATCGTCTGGGGGCGGCCTTTTATGCTGATGGTCGAACCGACTAATTTCTGTAATCTCAAATGCCCGCTATGTCCTTCGGGCAATGGCCAGATGCTCCGGCCGAGAGGGACTATGGAGTTGGGAGACTTTGAGAAGCTTGTCGACGAACTTGGCGACGAAGTGTTTATGATGATGATGTGGAATCAGGGCGAGCCCTATATCAATAAATGTTTCAATCAGATGGTGCGCTATGCGCACGATGCGGGGATATTCACCTTTACCAGCACCAATGGCCATTTTGTGCGCAATGACGAACAGGCGCAGGCCATCGTTGAATCGGGGTTGGACGAGATTATAGTTTCGTTGGACGGGGTCGATCAGGAGACTTATGAAAAATACCGGGTAGGAGGGCAGATCGAACGCGTCTTTGAGGGGGTTCGTCGGTTGGTTCAGGCGAAGGAGACATTGCGTTCCTTAACACCATTAATCAATCTACAGTTCATCGTAATGAAGCACAACGAGGGAGATCTGGCAGAGGCCGAAGCATTAGCCGAAGGGCTACGGGTCGACAAATTTTTGGTTAAGACAGCCCAGGTCTATAGTGCCGATGACGCCGAGGAGTTCCTGCCCGAAGAAGAAAGCTTCCGTCGTTATGAAGAGAGCGAAGGGGAATTGCTCGTCAAGGGACAACCCGCTAGGGGATGCAAAGTTTTGTGGTATAGCTCGATGGTCAACTGGAATGGGGCCGTTGCGCCCTGTTGCTTTGACAAGGATGTCGACTTTGAAATGGGCCAGGCCTTCAAAGACGGATCCTTTGATGAGATTTGGCAAGGCAGGGCCTATATGGACTTCCGCCAAAAGATTCTCGCCGATCGCAAAAGCGTCGATATGTGTCGCAATTGTTCCGAAGGTTATCGCGGCATGTTTTCACATGTCAAGGAAATTAGGGGTTAGACCCGGACGATGTTAGCTCTCGAAGGGCTGGGGGCCTACTTGGATGTCGGGTTGGTAATACTCGTTTCACTCTATTTTCTCGGAGCTTGCTGGTTCGTCTTGGGCACCCGTCGCAAGAATGTAACGACAGACCGTGTCCCGATGGTTTCTGTCGTAGTAGCTGCTCGCAACGAAGCCGAGCGTATTGCCGGCTGTTTAAGTGTGTTGTTAGTCCAGGACTATCCCCACAAGCAATACGAAGTGATTGTCGTCGATGATGGATCTACCGATGATACGGCCGGTATTATCGGTGAGCATCTCGATAGCCCAGTCTCTGTTCGGCTATTACAGACCGAAGGACTGGGGTCCAAGAAGGCGGCTTTGAGCTTGGGTATCGCCGAAGCCAAGGGGGATGTGATCCTCTCAACGGATGCGGATTGCCTGGTGTCCTTGGGCTGGATCAGTGGTATGGTTGCCCATTTTAGGGAAGGGGTAGGTTTTGTTATCGGCTACTCTCAAATCGGATCTGCAAGTGATATCCAGACTTGGCGTCATGGTTATGAGGCCGTCGATTTTACGAGCCTGATGACCTGTCTTTGGGGCAGTGCCGGTTGGGGGCACCCGATGGCGGCCTCGGGCCAGAATATAGGTTTCCTGCGAGAGGTCTATTTCGAGGTTGGTGGGTATGACAAGATCATGCACCGGGCTTCTGGAGACGATGTGCTATTGCTGCAAATGGTGCGGAATTTACGCAAATGGTCGATTGTATTTGCCAGCGATAACTCGACATTTGCGCAGCATCCTGTCGCCGAGTCTTGGCGCGCACTGTTGCGCCAGCGCAGTCGTTGGGCTTCCAATGCCACAGTTCTCTCTGGGTTGGATCCGCTCTTTTTTGCCCATATGCTTATTACCTATCTGCTGAGCATCCTGCTGCTGGCTACTCCCGTACTTTTGACGGTCGGACTATTGAGTGTGCCGTTGTTCTTGGGGGCGGTTGCGGTTAAAACCGTTGCTGAATTTGCCGCTTTTAGCCGCGGTGTTACCTTGGCGGGGCGCAGGGAATTATATCGCTATTTTCTTTTTTGGGCTTTGCTGCAACCGTTGCATGTCGTTGTCGTGGGCACTTTGGGCATCTTGGGGTTATTTAGCTGGAAGGGAAGAAACCATCGCTGGGGGCGTCGTGTGTAAAATGGGGCGTGAAAAAGGTGATGCAAAAGGAGTTTTGAGTGGGTAAACACGAAGTCGCACAGGCTAAGCTCGTTTGTCGGGAATTGAAAAAAAGTATCCCGGAGACGCGAGTCGAGCTCGATTATGAAAACGCCCTTGAATTGATGGTTGCCACCGTACTTTCGGCGCAATGCACTGATGTTAAAGTCAATGAGGTAAGCAAGGCGCTATTTGAAAAATACCGCCGGCCAGAAGATTATGCGGGGGTGGAAGCTGAGGAACTGGAAGAGGATATTCGTCCGACGGGTTTTTACCGGCAAAAAACTAAGAATATCCAGGCGGCGATGCAGATGATTATAACCGACCACAATGGGCAGGTCCCCGATTCGATGGACGCTTTGACCCGATTGCCGGGAATTGGCCGCAAGAGCGCCAATGTTATCCTCGGCAATATTCACGGCGTGCCAGGCATTGTGGTCGATACCCATGTCGGGCGGGTCAGTCATCGGTTGGGGCTGACGAAGGAAAAGGACCCGGTCAAAATTGAAATGGCCTTGGGAACGTTGTTGCCTGAGGATCAATGGACGGCCTTCGGTCAGCGCTTGGTTTTACATGGTCGCTATGTGTGCAAGGCGCGCAAACCGCTTTGCGATGAATGTGCCTTGATGCCGCATTGTCCACATTTCGCTGAGCAAGCGAAGGGTTAGTGGTTGTATTGATATGGGGGCGAGGCAGATATAAATGCAGCTCAATTTCCTTTTGTTCCAATTCCTCGATAGCTAGTCTATTCGGCCAATAGCGTTCGAGTACCGTGCGTGCCGTAGCAGCAGGCCGGGTTCCTTCTTGGAGCAGGTTCGCTAAATCGTCATCCGCCCCAATGCGGGCACCTTCCTCGGTGCCAAATTCCTCGATGGTCTGCGCATAGGCTAAACGAGCCTTTTCTGTTGAACCAAGGGTTAAATGAGCCAAACCCCGATTGAATAGGGCTATTCTGTGGTATTCGCTATCTTCGACTTATAAGAATTCTGCAATAGCTTCCTCATACTGTTCCCCGGTGTAATAACGCCATCCGAGGTTGACGCGGGCTATGGCGCTGTTCGGATCAAACCCCAGTGCTTGCTTATGCGATTCTATCGCTGCGGAGTGTCTCCCTTGTTCGTCGAAGCGGATCACCTCTGACACGTAACGACGGGGGGCAAGATCTACTGGTCGATATCTGCTATGGTTGAATAGCCGGGCGTGAAAGCCTTCAACTCCGAGCAATAGTTACAGATCCGCTGCAGGGTGGTCTTGCAGCTAAAAACGGGGTTTAAAGTCAATAGCCTTTTCCTGTGACATGCCAACCGAACCACCGTCGGCTATACTTTGTCACAATGTTCAAGTTCATTATCTTCCTACATCATAAACGCGAATTAATATTTGCCTTGCCAATTATTTTCTACTCGAAATCGCGATGGCTTATCTAGTATCAATCGCCACAGCCTTTCTCATCATTGTGCAATTTGGTGCCGGTTGGTTTTTCCCCAATGTTTTATGGGGGATAAACCATTGGGCCTTTTTTCCTGCGCCGATACAACTGGCGTCTATCGGAATCGGGCTATGCATTGTTGCAGTGCCCTATTTCACCGATTTCCCCTCCCAATATCGACTTCCCCAGGTTCCCACCATAGCCCTTTATCTATCGATAGGATCTTGTTCGTTCATTCTATTTTATCTATTGGGCATTGACCACAATTTACTTGGGGATGGCGATCTAATCGCCAGAGAGACAGGAGCACAACGGGACTTCGATTTTGGCATAAAAAACGCGGTCTATTTTCACCAACTTGCCTATGCTTTTATAAGAAATTTCTTGCCCGCGATGGAATGGGCGCATACCTACGCCCTAGTGTCGTGTTTTAGCGGAATGTTTTTTTCACAGATTGCACTATTTACAGCTAGGTCGATTACGGCCAATTCCACTAGAAGATTTTGTGCATTCACGGCGATCGTAGGTACCGGAGGAATACAATACTATTTTGGCTATATTGAAGAGTACCCTCTCACCACACTATTGGTCGGATCAGTGTTGGCATTTATTATGCGATGGAACGGCAACCGCAATGGCTGGCTTTGGGCAGGCACCCTAAGTGCCGTCGCGGCATTTTTCGCACACCCCATCGCGATATTTACCTTGGTGCCAATCTGCCTAGGCCACGCTTACCAGGCCATAAATTATCGGTCGACGCAAAAGCCACAAAGCATCCTGTCGGCAATGACCAGCATAGCCATGCTACTCTTTCCAATCGCCTGGATAACGCATACAGGAATATGGAGCGCCAGCGCAACTAACCACTCCGTTTATATGTTTTCTGCCGCGCATTCTTTGGATGCGCTCAATGTATACCTACTGGTGGTTCCTCTGCATGGGGTGATCTGCATCGGCCTGCTATCTTCTGTCGCCTTACGGCGCAATGGGCGAGACCCAACACTCATTTGCCTAGTCGCCGGTGCCGGCAGTGCGTGGTCGATTTCAATACTTATCGAACCAGTCCTTGGCCGCCTCGACTGGGATTTACTGTCCATCTATGCCATTCCATGGGGTCTATTAACCGCATATTTGATCGCGACTTATGCGCAATACGACACCGTGCGTCACCTCAAATGGTGCCTACCCGTTATTCTCTTCCTTCATGTGGCGCCCTGGGTCATCACCAATGCGGATAAGCGACGCAGTATAACTATGGTCGAGGCCATGGTGCACGAGGATTTTCACCATACGGGATCGAGGATCGCGAAATTAGGGGGAAAATTCCAACAAATTGAGATGTTTGAAGCCGCAAGTAGGCAATACGAACTCGCGCTCAAAGAAAATCCCGAAGACCCTTTGGCTCTATATAACCTAGGCATGTTGACCTATAGCCAAAGATCCGTTCATCGTGGTCTAAGTATTCTGCGCCGTTTTATGGCTTTAGTGCCCAATCCGGAGCAACAACTCTTGGTCCAAAGTCTCTTCGCCTACCATGCCGGTCAACAATCGGACGCCGCAATCACGTTAGCCAACTATCTCATAAACAATCCCAGCGATAACTCGGCCCTGGGCTATGCGGTGAAGCTGCAGAAGCAGGTGCATTCGACAAGAGGTAGCCGTTTACTATAATGTGCCCTGCTGTTCTCCCGCGGCCTCCATATTGAGGCGGTCCGCTTATGCACGCGACTCGTTAATGATTCGCCAGACGATCAGGCTGTTCTCCGGATATCACAAGTGCTGCTTAAGGCTTATAGCAGCACCAATACATTAATCCGTCAACCATTGGCCGAAAATTACTAATTCCCCCTTGCGAATAAAACCCGAAACGCAGCCCGTAGTTAATTGGCGAATCGCGTTAGGCTTCCTGCTGGGGTGCCTGCCTTAGGTAGGCGATATGGCGCAATGGTGGCTTAATTCGCATCCGCAGACCCAGCCGTTATTTTTGCAAATCGGCTTTCCCGGATTTCATCCGCCGTATGAGTCGGTGCCTCGGTATGCCGAAGCCTATCTCGAGCGAGACTTACCGATTGATGAGGTTAGCGAAGGGGATTTGGCCGGTCAGTCGCCACCGTTCAAAACGATGCGTCAGCACAACACAGAAGTCGATCACGATTCGGTGGTGCATCAAGTGAATCAAAGCGAAGAAGATCGCAAGCGGCAACGGGCCTGGTATCTGGCTAATGTCACAATGATCGATGAGAAGGTCGGCGAGATTTTCGGGAGACTGGAAGCGCGCAGATATCTCGAGAACTCGGTGGTCGTGTTCACCTCAGATCATGGCGATTGTCTCACCGACCATGGTCACAGTCAAAAATGGACGATGTACGATACGATGACCAGGGTGCCGATGCTGGTTTGGGCTCCAGGGCGATTCGATGCCGGTGGCGAAGTCGATGGTCTGTGCCAGCAAATGGACATCGGTCCCGCTCTTCTCGAGATGGCTGGCGTTGAAGTGGATCCGGCATTAGAAGCAGAATCGTTATTGCCGGCGCTGTCAGGAGATGAATGGAGTGGGCGGGACGAGGTCTTCGCCGCGCACGGGTGTGATGTAATTTTGTAGGCGACTAAATTTATGAATATGATCCGCACCCGCGATTGGAAACTGGTACATTTCTTCGATAAATATTTTGGTCAATCATTTGACCTGGCCGCCGACTCGGGTGAGGTCTAAAATCTCTGGGATGCACCGGCGGTGCAACAACATAAACCCAAGCTGCTCGACAGATTGTGCGAGTGGCATATCCGCCGCCAATGCGCACCGCGGAATGGGCGGTATTGGCGTTAATTAAAAAGGGAGTTACCATGCTTGAGTTAGGTAGTGAAGCCCCGAGTTTTACCCTCGAGGATTCCGATGGTCAGCAGGTTCGACTGGAGGATTTTCGCGGGAAGAAAGTCGTACTCTGGTTTTATCCGAAAGACGATACGCCTGGGTGAACGAAAGAGGCGTGCGAGTTTCGCGACGCAAAAACAGATTTTGAAGCAGCAGGGGCCGTAATTGTAGGCATTAGCCCCGATGGAATCGAAAGCCATCAACAATTCAGGGCTAAATACGGTTTGCCCTTAATTTTGTTGGCCGACCCCGAGCATCTGGCGATTGCGGCTTATGATGTTTGGCGCGAGAGGCAGCGGGATGGTGTCACGTCGATGGGAATCGAGCGGTCAACATTCCTAATTGACGAAGAAGGTGTTTTGACGGCCGAGAAACGCAAAGTGCAGGTGGACGGCCATGTCGAAGAAATGTTAGCACAGGTCCGCTAGTCTAACGTTGGCTTATGTCCTGAAGAGAGATCTTGGGACATAAGCCAACAGCCGAACGTTTACTACGGGGATCACCTGTGCATATGTTGTATTACGGAGCGGGTAGCCGTTTGAGGATGGCGGTTATTTCTGACGGGGTTTGTGCGGCGAGCATGTCGCCGCGGGTGGTGCCATTGCGCATCAAGGTTGCGATTTGCGCGAGAATTGGAATATAGCTGCGGTAGTTTTGTTCTGGGGTCAACAATAAAAATATAAATTGTGTCGGTTCGTCGGTCGGTCCTTCGAAGTCAACCCCTTGTGGGCAGATCGCTAGACAGCCGATAATCCCGGGTAGGTCCGGGATCGGTGCGTGGGGGATAGCCGTGCCGTGTCCCAGCGAGGTCGAACCTTTGTGTTCGCGCGCCAGCGCGGCTTCGAGCACGGTGCCCCTTTCGCCCGCGGGTATTTGCTTTTCCTCGATCAGTGCGTCAATAATTAGCGTTATGGCGTCCCATTTGTCTTTCGGGGCGAGATCGAGGCGTACGGTGTGTTCCCAAAAAATACGACTCAATTGCAAGCCACTGGCGGCAGCTGAGCGGACCATTAACACCGAGCAGGGTACCTCGTAGGCTATTTCATCGGGAATCGACCCTGCCAGATGTTCGTCGTGACGCCAATCGTTTGATGCGCCAAGTACGACGAGATCGCGGCCTTTGGCCCTTTCGACGATTGGGGTCACGACATCAACTGATGGAATGACAGTCAAGGGTTCGTGGATCCCCAATAGCTCTAATTGCAGGTGGGTATCTTTGGTCAGTTGCGAGCAATACCTCTGCAAAATTGGATCGGTTAGATCGCATATCGGGTCGCGGGCAATACGGAGAATTTCGAGTTCGGCACCCCAAGTCTTGGCAAGGTCATAGGCGATTTGAACGCCCATCAAGGAATGGTTGCCGCCGCCGAATGGCACGAGAATTCGGCGTACCGGGCCGCTCTCCTTCTCTTTGAAAATAAGCGTGTCGACGTCGATGTCCTTGGTCAACGCGCGATTTTCGGAGGCAAGGATCGCATCGCGGTCAACGTCGGCGTTCCAGGCCATCAACATCATATTGCAACTCCAACGCCGAATAGCCTGCTGAATCTCCGTGGTTACGTCTTCGCCCTCAGTAAGGTGGATTAAGGCGCCGATATTCCGTGATATGGCCTTACTTGCCTGTCGTTCGAGAACGGTGCGAATATCGCTTTGCGGGGTAGTGTCGGAGGCTGTTACAACGTGGGTTAGGTGTAATTCCCCCCAGGGAGGAGTCGCCAGGGACGCAGCTAAATCGACGAGAGCGGTCTCCTGATCTGGGTTTTCTAATGGGACTAGAATGCGGAGTTGGGCAGGTGGCATTTCAAATCTAATGCTGTAAACTAGGGGAAGTCGGGAGCGGTAAGCCGGGGGACTTAGCTTCTCTATCTCTAATGTAGATAGACTGTTATTTTTTATCCAGTGCTGTGATTGAGCGCACACTTAGCCAGATTTTTTTTGCGCGGAAATTGCGTTGAAATCCATTCTGCAATAATCATTAGAGTTGTCGCGTATCAAGCTTATTTATTGTCGTAAGATAATGTAAAATATGGCATTTGAAGATATTTAAGTTTCCAACTTTGCACGTCGCTGTTTTTCTGCGGTTTAAGTAGCGTTTTTCGCTTATAGCGCGACATGTCTGCTAAAGACGCGTAATCCAACGGGAACAAAGAGGATGCAGGCGATAGGCTTGAGCTATGGGCGATAAAAGCCTATACTTCGCCCGAGTTTTACGTTTAAGCGAAAGTCGAAGTAATTTGTTGGGATGGGAAATTGATCTGGCGTTGATGGGATGGGCAAATCTGGTGATTTTTGCCGCGGCCTTGTTCTCTTCGATCACCGGCTTCGGTTATGCGCTACTGGCGACGCCGGTACTGGTGTTGTTTCTCGCGCCGAAAATCGTGGTGCCCATCGTGCTGATGAGTTCGATGCCGCTGTCGCTGCTCTTGGCGCGCGAGGCCTATGGCGATATGTCGAAAGCAAAGATCGGCCTTTGGCTGCTTGGTGCGCTTCCCGGTATGGTCTTCGGCGCGTATGGACTGGCTCATCTTGACGAGGGGGTGATGTGCGTCGGTATTGGGGTTATCACCATTCTGGCGGCCTTGTCGGTTTGGTCGAAGCCAGATAGCCCCTTTGTCAAGGAGCGGATGATGGCCATTGTCGCGGGGGTGGGCAGCGGCGCGATGGCGGGCGTATCGGGCGTATCGGGGCCACCGGTCGTGTTGTTTGGTTTAAATCAAGGATGGGATTTTCGGGTGTTGCGCGCTTGTCTTATTGGGTATTTTACCCTTTTGCATGCAGCGACTATTCTGGTCTTGGGCAGGTTCGGCATGGTCAATTATCAGACGTTGACTTATGCCGCAGGAGTCTTGCCCGGCTTGTTGTTGGGTTATTTTATTGGTGTGCGTCTTAAGGACCATATAGACAGTAGCCACTTCCGTACTATAACCCTTTGCATGGTCAGCCTCGCGGGTATCGCTGCCATAATAAGCCAATAATACCTTGGAGCTGAGTATGGGTGACCGACCGAATATTCTGCTGATAACCAGCGACCAGCAGCATTGGTCCACACTGGGTTGCCTCAACCCCGAAATTTCAACCCCCAACCTTGATCGCCTGGCTGCCCAGGGCACCCTTTTTGAAAGGGCTTATTGCCCGAATCCAACTTGCACACCGACTCGGGCGTCGATGATAACGGGGAAATACCCGAGTCAGCACGGGGCCTGGTCGTTGGGCACTAAATTGCCCGAGAGTGAACATACGGTCGGCGAGGATTTTACAGCGGCTGGTTATCGTACATCGTTGGTGGGCAAAGCGCATTTTCAACCGCTGCAGGCGACAGAGGAGTTTTCTTCACTCGAATCGTACCCCATTCTACAGGACCTCAATTTCTGGCGAAATTTTGAGGGGCCTTTCTATGGCTTTGAGCAAGTGCGCCTGGCGCGAAATCATGCCGACGAAGCACATGTCGGGCAGCACTACGCGCTCTGGATGGAAGAGCGAGGCTTGGCCAATTGGCGGGATTATTTCAGGCCTCCAACGGGGAATAACTCCACTCAGCGGCATCGGTGGGATATCCCGGAAGAATTTCACTACGACGCCTGGATCGCTGAGGAGACCTGTGGTCAACTAAGCGACTATGCAGGTAAGGGGGAAAATTTCTTTCTCTGGGCTAGCTTTTTCGATCCGCATCCACCCTATTTAGTGCCGGAGCCATGGGATCAAATGTACGATCCGGCCAAAATCGCGGTGCCGGGAATTTCACCCGGCGAGCACGAGGCGAACCCACCGCACTTCGCCATGACGCAAGAGGCGTCGCCCGATTTTTCCGCCTTGAAGGAAAGTGGCTTCGGCATTCACGGCTATAACTCGCATCTGCACGACCGGGACGAGATGGCACAGAATATCGCTGTATATTATGCGATGGTCAGTTTGATGGACAAGTATATCGGGCAAATACTTGATAGGCTAGAATCAGCGGGTTTGGCTGATAATACTTTGGTGGTCTTCACTACTGACCATGGGCATCTCTTCGGGCAGCACGGGATGATCGCCAAGGGCGGCTTCCACTATGAGGACCTGATTCGCTTGCCCTATATCGTTCGTGCGCCAGGGCAAGTTGCCCCCGGCAAGCGTTCGACGGCCTTGCAGTCTCTAATTGACTTACCGGTGACTTTTTTGCGCTGGGCCGGGATCGAGGTGCCGCGTTCAATGGTCGGTGTTGATCAGGGGCCAGTTTGGCGCGGCGAGTCGGCGATGGCGCGCGATCATTGCGTGGTAGAGAATCGACACGAACCGACGACGATTCACATCAAGACCTATGTTGAAGATCGCTTCAAATTGACGGTCTACTTTCAGCATGACTATGGCGAGTTGTTTGACCTGCTAGAAGACCCCGGTGAGATCCGCAACTTATGGGATAGTCCAGAGCATCAGGCTTTAAAGGCTGAATTGACCCGTAAGCTGCTCTTCGCTGAGATGGGCAAGGAGCCGTTGTGGATGCCGCGCATCTCTGGGGCTTAAATCAAGCCATAACCTCGTCGAGATGTTCTTCCATCCACAGTTTTAACGGTACGTCTTCGTCTTTAGGCGAGAAGAAGCCATTGCAGTTGCTGCCTTGGCCGAGCAGTTGTCTGCGGATAGGGGCGCAAGCAGCGAGTAGGTCGGGGCGGATGTTCATGTTGTCTTTGGTCCGCAACCATCGGTAGCTATACCCCAAAAAAAGCACTTTGCGCACATGTGGCGAGTAGTTGGGACTGCGCGCGTGCCAGAGTCGGCGATCGAAGAAGACCGCGTCGCCGATTTCGGCCCGTACTGGAATCGCTGCAGCGGGGTTGTCGTCGGTGGGGCGATGCAATTTGTCGTCGAGGTGGCTGCCGGGAACGATATAGAAATTGCCACGGCCTTCCTCCGATACATCGCTGAGCCAAAAGCCGATTTTGAGGGAGAGCATCGGGCGGGGGGAAAACTCGAGTTCGATATTGACCCGACCGCTGTCTTGGTGAAAGCCGAGTGGTTTTTTTATCTCGGTCCCCACAGGCCCTTCTTGCGGTGTTGTGCCTAGGTGTGAATGGTAGAGATAGATATTCCAGCTATTGAGCAATGCCCAAACCTTGGGAAAGGTCTGCGGGTGGTCAACGAGGTTGATAAAAAGTTGATCTTGGCCAATGAAATCGGGGGAAAATAAATTCTGATCGGGCTCTAAGCCATTCGCCATGTGCTCGTGCCAAATTCGGTCGCTCGCCTCTTCCAGCTTTGCAACCTCCTCTTTGGTCAAGGCGCCCTTGACGATCAAATAGCCTTGTTCGGCAAAGTGCAGCCGTTCGGCTTCGGTCAGGGCATATTGCAAACACTCAGCATCCATCTGAATTCCTCCGGCGTAAGAACATGGTGGGTTCCGGGCGAATATAGTGTTGTGAATGGTTGAGGACAACAAGGCCGAAAACGATTAGGAAAGGGTAAAAAAACCATGGAAAATTTGCGTGGGGCTTAAGATGAGAATACTAATTACTGGGATTACAGGACGTATCGGTGCCAATTTGTCGCGGCAACTTATTGATCGCGGCCATCGGGTTCGCGGCTTAGTTTGGCCACGAGATCCACGGACTGAAAACCTAAAGAAAATGGGCGTTGAATTGCTCGATGGTAGTTTGACAGACCAGGGCGATGTGGCAAGAGCTGTTGAGGGGGTGGAGGTGGTGTATCATTTGGGGGCGGCATTTCAAGGCGGCGGTCCATTTACTGACGAGGAATATTTTGAGATCAATGTACGCGGTACATTTAATATGTTGGAAGCTGCGCGCAAGGCTGGGGGATTAGCGCATTTTATTTTTGCCAGTTCGGACGCACTCTATGATAAATACGTGCCTGGGGGGCTTGCCGAACCAATCAATGAGCTGACTCCACGAATAGCAAAGGGAGCGTATGCACTGAGTAAGGCGTTGGGGGAGGAATTATGCAATGGTTATTGGCATGGTCATAAGGTGCCGATCACGATTTTGCGCTTCGCCATGGTGCTGGCAGCCTATGAGATATTGGAGTTTCCGCAATTTTACTTGAGTAAAATGAAGGATTCTGTCCCTGAGTTGTCCGCTTTGTGGAAGGGGGAGGAAAGTGCAGTGTTGTTAAAAGATGAGCAGGGGCGACCGTTTAAAAAACATATCGCCGATGTTCGGGATATCGTGCAGGGCTGTCTTTGCGTCTTGGGTAAAGAAAGGGCGGTGGGTGAAACCTTTCAGTTGGCGGGGCCGCGTCCATTTACCTGGGACGAAGTGAGCTATCGACTGGTCGAATTGCTCAAAATACCGCATGTCGAAGCCGAGGTCGGGGGGAGCCCGACATTTTACGAGTTCGATTTGAGCAAAGCACAGCAATATATCGGATTTAGCCCGATATATGATGTCGTGCGGATGATCGTCGACGCGATGAGTTATGAAAGAGGAGAGGATGTCGGGGTACTACCGCACGGGTAAACGCTATGACTTTAAGCTCATTTCTCTTGCGGAACCAGTTCGGCGTAGATGGCGGCTAGGACTTCTTCGGTGCGGAAGGGCTTATAAAATACGGGGCAGTCCCGGAGAAGGTGCAATACTTCCTTTAGGGCTTCAGTCGGTTTTTTCTCGCGGGATAGCAGGGCGATAAGTTTGACCGTTTCGGGCAAACGGCTTGCGGCGGCAAAGGGGCTGGGGTCGTCGACGTTGATGCCGAGCAATACCAAGTCGGGAGTAGAGGAGGGAAATAGGGCGAGACCGTCTTCAACTTCGGCGGTGATTTCGACTTGATAGCCGGAGCGTTTGAGCAAGCCGGCAAATGTAGTGCCAAAGATCGAATTGCTGTCAATAATTAATATCTTGTACAATGAGCAGTCTTTGCTTGTGCTGTTAGAGGAGAAAGTACTAACCTGGGGACAGGGAAATTAAGCATTTGCGCCCCACCCACGCAAGAGGCTGATTTGCTTGACATTACGGGGTGCGGCGGCTATACTGTCCCGGCTAAAAAGGAGGATCGCATGCGCAGTAGGGAAGAAGTTAAGCGGACGGTTTGTGAGGCTATTGATCGGCGGAGCGAACGGATAGTTGAGGTCGGGGAGGCTATAATGGACCGGCCGGAACTGGGGTTTAAAGAAGTCGGGACGGCCCGTCGCGTCGGCGAGATCTTTAGTGATATCGGGTTACCGTACGAGTCTGAATTGGCGCTGACAGGGGTCAAGGCACGGCTGAAGGGAGGCCGTCCGGGGCCGACCTTGGCCTTGATGGGCGAGTTGGACGCATTGGTATTACCCGGTCATCCGCGCTCGGATCCAGTTACGGGTGCCGCCCATGCATGTGGTCACAACGCGCAAATTGCCGGCTTGATGGGGGCGGCCTACGGTCTGGTTGAGTCGGGTATTGCGGACGAGTTGGCTGGTGGAATCACGTTTTTTGCGGTGCCCGCGGAAGAATATGTCGAGATCGACTATCGTCTCGGACTGGTTCGGGCTGGCAAAACTACTTTTCTCGGCGGCAAATGCGAACTTGTCGAACTGGGCCATTTCGACGATATCGATATGGCGGTGATGATTCACAGCAGCAGTCCAGATAATGCTGATGGGGCGATGGGGATTGCCCGTTCGTCCAATGGTTTCCTCGCTAAAAATGTGCGTTTTATCGGTCGGGCCGCGCACGCCGGAGGTGCACCGGAGCAGGGGGTTAACGCGCTCAATGCGGCGACGCTGGCCCTCAGCGCGATCAATGCGCAACGCGAGACTTTCCGCGATCAGGATTGCGTGCGGGTGCATCCGATTATTACTAAAGGTGGGGACCTCGTCAATATTATCCCCGCCGAAGTGAAAATGGAAACCTATGTGCGGGCCCGTAGCGCTGACGCGATGATCGATGCTGCTCATAAGGTGGATAGGGCGCTGAAGGGGGCGGCGATGGCCCTTGGTTGCTCGGTTGAGATTGAAACCGTGCCGGGTTATTTGCCCTTGCACAATGATCCGGGTTTGAGTGAGATTTTCAAGGAAAATGCCGAGCAGATTTTCGGTCCTGAACAGTATAGAGATTATCCGCACGGCGGTGGTTCTACCGATGCGGGGGACCTAAGTCAGATCATGCCCGTCCTACACCCGGTGATGAGTGGGGCCAGCGGCACGATTCATGGAATCGATTGGGCGATAACCGATCACGCCGCCGGCTATCTGGCTCCGGCCAAGACCATGGCCATGATGGCCGTCGATCTACTCTATGGCGATGCAGCAACGGCGCGGGAGATTCTTGCCGCCTCGAAGCCGAATATGAGCAAGGCGGAGTACTTAAAGCAGCAGAAGGCAATATTCAAAAGAGAGCTCTTTGACGGGGCAGACCAAGAGAGGTAATAATAATGAAACTGGGGATTGTCACGTATAATATTGGCAAGGATTGGGATCTTGATACACTGATTGCCAATTGTGAAGAGACTGGCTTTGATGGAGTGGAGTTGCGCACGACGCATGCGCATGGTGTCGAGGTGGAACTTAGTGCGGCGGAGCGAACTGCAGTGCGCAAGCGCTTTGGCGACTCGAAGGTCGAAATTGTGGGATTGGGTAGCGCCTTTGAATACGATGCAATTGATCCGGAGGAATTGAAACAACATATAGAAGGAACAAAAGAATATATACGTTTGGCCCATGATTTGGGGGTCAGTGGCATTAAGGTGCGACCGAATAAAATACATGTGGACGAAGGGGTAGAGATCGAAACGACTCTAGAACAAATCGGTGTCAGTCTGGCCGAATGTGGCGAGTTCGCTCGTGACCTCGGAGTGCAGATCCGTCTTGAGGTGCATGGTCGCACGACGTCCGACCCGGTAAACATCCGCAAGATTATGGACTACGCCGACCACGACAATGTATTCGTCTGCTGGAATTCAAATATGACGGATCTTGTGGATGGATCAATCGACGGCAATTTCGCCTCCTTGCAAGAATATATTCGGCTGGTGCATATCACCGAATTGTGGAATGAATATCCCTGGAGCCGACTCTTTGAGCTTTTGCGGCAAAGCGGGTATACTGGTTTTTGTCTTGCCGAAATTCCCGCAAGTGCAGATGCGATTCGGTTGATGTGCTACTATCGCGCTTTGTGGCGAGCCCTCGCCGGAAATTAGTGAGTGACTGATGCCTGAAATTGCCTATGTAAATGGTGGCTTTATGCCGCTCGAAAAGGCGTTTATTTCTATCGAGGATCGTGGTTTTCAATTTGCCGATGGCGTATATGAGGTGGTGGCGACCTACGGAGGAGAACCCTATGCATTAGCGGCTCACTTCGCTCGCCTTGACAGCAGTCTAAACGCTTTGGACTTGGCATTGGATATTCACGCCTATGGTTTGCAGGCCAAATTAATGGAGGGGCTTGCGCTCAGCGGTTTTGGTGAGACTATGGTCTATATTCAGGTGACGCGCGGTGTGGCACCGAGACGCCACGAATTCCCTGTAAAGCCTGTCGCGCCCACGGTGATAATGACTTTTAAGGAAGCACACCGATTGCCGCAGGACATGTACCAGCATGGGGTTGAGGTTATTACGACCCCTGATCTGCGGTGGAAGCGTTGTGATATAAAAAGCATTTCTTTGTTGCCCAATATTCTAGCCAAACAACAGGCGGCACAGGCCGGAGCTTTCGAGGCCTTATTAATCGATGCTGATGGCCAAGTTACCGAAGGATCTTCGACCAGCGTCTTTTGTGTGCGTTCGGGGTGTATACGTACGGCTCCTACTGGTCCGCATATTTTACCGAGTATTACGCGGGGGGTTTTACTCGAATTGGCCCATAGGCTCGAGATTCCCGTCGCCGAGGAATTTACTACTTTGGCAGATTTCAAAGGGGCGGACGAAGTGTTTTTGGCGGGCACGACGACCGAAGCCATGCCGGTAATTAAAATTGACGGAGACCCCATAGGTGAGGGTAGGTCTGGGCCAATTGCGCAAAGATTACGGGCGGCCTTTATGCAGGAGGTTGGCATAGCCTGAGACGGTGTATATGATTCAGTCGTTGAAATTGAAAAAAATAGGGCCGACGATTTAATCGTCGGCCCTATTTTTTTTGGATGATTTTGAGCTTAGTGGATGACGACCATTTTGGTCTCCGTCATTTCCTCGACGGCGTATTTCGGGCCTTCCTTGCCCATGCCGCTTTCCTTCAGGCCGCCATAAGGCATCAGGTCGGCGCGCCACTGGGTGCCCCAATTGACGTGGATATTACCAGAATCCACCTGTTGGGCGAATTTTAGGGCCCAATTGAGATTCTCGGTAAAAATGGCGGCGCTGAGGCCGTAGTTGGTATCGTTGGCCATCGCGATGGCCTGATCGATACCATCGATGCGGCTAACGCCCAGCGCGGGGCCAAAAATTTCATCGCAAGCCACTTTCATCTCCGGGGCTACATCGGCGAGGATGGTTGGAGCGTAAATCGTTCCTTCACGGGTGCCACCGGTGACGATACTGGCACCGGATGAAACCGCTTCCTGGACCCAGCTATCAACGCGTTCGGCGTCTTGGGCTCGGATCATCGGTCCCATTTTCACGCCTTCGTCGAGCGGATTACCGGTGGTCAGGGCCTCGACGGCGGGTTTGAGCGCGTCGATAAAATCACCGTAGATCTCTTTACTGGCAAAAACCCTTTGCGTTGAGATGCAGACCTGACCGGCGTTGGCGAAACCGGAGGAGACGGTGGCGGCGGCGACCTTCTCGAGATCGGCATCCGGCATGATGATAAGCGGCGCATTCGACCCGAGTTCCATCGTAACCTTTTTTAACCCGGCGACCTGGCAAATGTGCTCGCCGACGTCGCGGCTACCAGTGAAACTTATTTTGCGAACTTTGGGGTTGGAACTGATCGCATCGCCGATGACCCCGCCCGATCCCGTAACGCATTGGATCGCTTCCTCAGGTAAACCGGCATCGACAAAGATCTCGGTCAGTTTCAGTGCCGAAAGCGGCGTGTCGCTCGCGGGCTTGATGATAATCGCGTTGCCGGCGGCAAGAGCGGGGCCGACTTTGTGGCAGACCAGGTTGAGCGGAAAATTAAACGGGGTGATAGCGGCGACCACACCACAGGGCACGCGTAGGGTAAAACCGAATTTACCTGCTCCGGCAGAAGAGCCGCTCAAATCCAGCGTTTCGCCGGTAATACGCTTGGCTTCCTCAGCCGAGAGTACCATCGTTTCCGCTGCGCGGGCCGCCTCGCCCATGCCCTCGGCGAGGATTTTCCCCTCTTCGAGCGTGATCGTTCGGCCTAAATCGTCGAGTCGTTCGAGCATGAGATTGGCCGCCCGGTGAATGATCTGGTAACGCTCGTAAGCGCTGAGAGCGGCCATGGCCTTGGCACCGCGTTCGGCGGAGTCTATAGCGGCTTCGACATCTGAGGGTTCGCCTCGTGGGACGGTATCGATGACTGAGCCGTCAAAGGGGTTGGTAACGTCGATGGTTTGCGCTTTGTCGACCCATTTTCCTGCGATATACATCTTCATGGTCTTGTTCCTCGCTTGGAGTGGCTGGCTGTTTTGCTATACAAATAATGCACGGCTTTGCAACGGTCAAGAATACTCAACCGTCAATATCCATTGCACACCGGAAGCCTTGTAATTCAGTTTTTACGTGGGGCGCTCCATACAGTCGTGTCGCTATCCGTACATGATATTTATCCGAACCATAAGACCCGCCCTTAATAACTTTATTGCCGCCCGAAGCGGGACCTTGGGGATCCAAGGCGCCTTCGGTCTTGTTGTAATAACCGAAGTCCAACCAATCCTGAACCCATTCCTCCGCATTGCCGGCCATATCCATGATTCCGAAGGCGCTTATGCCGTCGGGGAATGAGCCGACATCCGAGGAATAGCGCTTTCCGTCGCGTGCCGCCCCTTCTTTGGGGCGGTAGTTGGCACGCCAGATTCCTTCGGCATCGGGCTCGTCGTTGCCCCATGGATATTTGCGATAAACCCCGGCTCCACGGGCGGCGTATTCCCATTCAGCTTCGGTGGGCAGACGCTTGCCGGCCCATTTACAATAGGCATAGGCGTCAAACCAATTGAGGCCAACGGCAGGTTGATTGTCACCTAAGAGATGCTTGTCTGCATACTGTTGCTGATGGTCGAGGTTGTCGGGTTGATCCGGGTGATCTGCAGTGCGATCTCCGGATTCGATAAAACGTCGGTAGAGGGCATTGGTCGTTTCGAATTTGTCGAGGTAAAAGCCGCTAATTTTTACTTGATGCACCGGGCCTTCGGAAACGTAGTTGATATAATTTTTGCCATCCAGGCCCTCCACATCTTCCGGGCGTCCTCCCATGGGAAATTCACCCGATTCAATCAGGAGCATCTGGGCGCCGTCTTCGCTGGTGGTGACATTATCGGGTTCGCTGCTGCACTGCACGAGCAGTAGGCAGAGAGGCCAGAGCAGAAGATATCTGGAGAAAAGAGCAGGGTGAATCATAGATCTTGCGACTCCTTATTGTGGGTGGGTGAACAGAGTTGGGATAAGAATATAACGTCTATTGGTGTCAGGCGTTCGCCCGATGTTCAAGATTTGGCGAATAATTGGGTGCCCAGGCGGTCTGTATAGTCGAGTTGGTGCCCTGCTGCATCGAGTAGGGGACGAGGTGGAGATTGGTTTTTGCTCAGGTAGCTCACTAGGACTAGGGCAATGGCTGCAAAGGGCACTGCGAGAAGGTCGCTTGGCATATCGGGTGCGGCAAACGATAAAATTTGCCAAGAACAGAGGCCCACCAGAATCGAGGCCAGGGCACCTAGGTCGTTACTGTGTCGCCACCATAGACCGGCCGTTAAGGGGACGAAGAGTGAGGCGAGCAGCACGGACCACGAATTTACCATTAGCTCGTACACCGATGAAGTTTGTAGGGCGATTGCAAGAGAAAAAATGCCTAGGAGCAGTACGGAGAGGCGGGTCGTGCGCAGCGATAATTGTTCACTGGCATCGGGTTTAAAATAATGCAGGAGGTCCCAACCGAGAACGCTGGCGGGCGCGAGCAAGGCGCTATCGGCACTCGAAAGCAGGGCGGATAGTAGTGCGCCCATAAACAGCACTAAGGCCAGGTCGGGCAGGTATTTCATCGCCAGGGACATCATGATCAGGTCGGGATCGGCTAAGCCCGGTAGGACAACGGCGCCGGCCATACCGAGAAAAATCGGCAAAAGGCCAACGGTTATATAGAGTAAACCGGCTAAGTAGGCGCTGCGATAGGCTATCTTTTCGTCCCTGCTGGATAGGCTCCGCTGGATTAAATCCTGCCCCGCCAGATTTCCTAACCCGATCACCAGCCAATCCCTGGCATAACTAAGCCAACTGGCCGAAGTGCCTTCTTGCGGATAAAAGTCGAAGCGGGATGAGGGGATTTGCGCGACAATGGCCGCCCAGCCGCCCATATCGCTGATCAGAATTGGCGTCAGAATAAAGAGCCCGAGTATCAACACGACTACCTGGACAACGTCTGTAAGGGTCACGGCCCACATTCCGCCGGCCCAAGTGTAGACTAGGACGATAGCGGTGGCAATGCAGATACCGGTGGCCGGTTCGATACCGGTTAGGGTTTGCAGTATGCGACCAAAGGCGACCAATAGTGAACCGACCCAACCGACATAGGCGGGGATGGTGCAAAGACTTGCTAATAAACCGGCTTTAGGACCGAATCGACTGGTGAAAAAGGAGGCGATGGTCATCAAGCCCATGCGTCGCATTAAGCGAACGTAGAACAGTCCGGCCAAAAAAAGGCAGAGGGCTGCGCCAAAGGGATCGGCGACCACCGCGAGCAGGCCTCCTTTATAGGCGGCACTGGCGGCGCCAATGCAGATCCCACCACCAAACCATGTCGCGGCTAGGGTGGCGGTACAAAGCAGCAGAGAGAGTCGTTTGCCCGCGACGATGAAGTCGGCAGATCCTTTTATCCGCCGACTGGCATAGAGGCCAATACCCAACATGAGCACCAGATAAAAGCCCAAACCGGCGAGGACTAGCGGATTTGCCATTGATACACTCTTTTCAAATGGGTAAAAGTGGAATATATAGCTTAAAAAAGAATAAGAAAAGTAAGGATGTACGGAGGGAAAGTCGTGGAAATGGCGAATGCGGCCACTGCAGTTGGCGGTGCCTGCCATAAGTAATGCGATGAGGGATGCTTAATTGTGGTCGTAAGGAATTGTTTTGTATAGTTATATGGAAATTACAGAGTGAATTAATAGGCCTGGCACAGGACTTGCAAAACAGAAGGCAGCGTTGTACTATGGCCTTAGAAAAGGAGCGTAAAAAATGGCAAAGGGAGTTTTTACAAGGATTAGCGATATCCTCAAATCCAATCTCAACGAAATGCTTGATCGGGCTGAAGAGCCGGATAAGATGATCCGCCAGATGATTCGGGATATGGAAGAGGCGGTCAATAAGGCCACAGCTTCTGTGGGCACCGCGTTAGCTAATCACAAGAGGCTTGAACGTCAATTCAATGAAAAACAGAATCAAACAGATGAGTGGCAGCGCAAAGCCGAACGGGCGGTGGCTACTGGGGAGGACGATTTAGCCCGCAGGGCATTGGAGCGCAAGGCGATGTTTGCCAAAGCCCGCGAGGATTTGGCTCCGGCGGTTGAAGAAAGCAAGCAGACGGCCGAGCAGTTACGCGAGCAGTTGCGCGAACTGAAGACCAAGCTCGAAGAAGCCCGGACTCGACAGGGGGCTCTTGTTGCCCGGCACCAGGCAGCAGAAGCCCGCAAGCGCTTGGCGCAGAGCATGTCCGGATTGGGTAAGGGCGCTTTCTCTAGCTTTGAACGTTTTGAACAACGCGTCGAAGAGAGTGAAGCCGAAGCCTCAGCCCATAGTGAAATTTCGGGTGAGATGGAAGATATCGAAAAGCAGATCCACAAGGTCGATGTAGACCGTGGTGTCGATGACGAATTGCAAGCACTTAAAGCCAAGTTAAAGAAAGATGAGTAAGGCCCAAGCCCGCAGTCGATGCAGCGGGCTTTTTATTTCGGCAATAGACGGCGTAGCCATGAAATCCATCGATGAAGCAAAACTTAAGGTAGGCAGTGCTATGGAAGGCGGATTCAAACGAATCGGGGCCCTTTTTCTTAAGGTAATAGCATTGCCGATGGTTTCGGTTGGATTGGGCGCTATGCTCTATGGGCTTTTTCAAATTTTAAACAACGGCGATCCCGATCATCAATTTGCGCCATTTGCGATAGGTGTGACGCAGACCATCTTCGGTAGTCTATTGTGGATTCTCGCTAAGAAGCTCGATACGGCTGCCCACTTAGTGCGCTATCGGCGGCAACAAAATCGTGTAGTGCGCTTAGCGCAGCAGCGTGGCGGGCGTCTGACGGTTACTGAAGCCGCGGCCGATACGGGGCTGACCGTAGAAGAGGTCGGTGACATTCTCAAGCGCATGGCCGACGGAGGCTATGTCGAGATTGAGATTACGGATTCGGGAATGATCGTCTATCGCTTTCCCGAAGTGCTCTTTGCCCACGAGAAGCAATGGAGTCGGGGTGTCGAAACCGCCTGAACTGGATAAATAAAGGAGGGGGTATATGAACTGGTTGTTACAGATTGCGATTGGTGTTGGGATTATAATTCTATGCGGGGGCTTGGTAAATTGGGGCAATATTTACTTAAGCGATTTGAAAAAATCGAAGAAGGGCCGGAAAGAAGACGACCAACTGGGGTTGCGGCTCAATGATATTGACCGTCGCTTGACCGACGTGCAGGACGTGATGATTGCGCTGAGTGAGAAAATAGACCGCATGGATGAGCGGGAGAGAATGTAATTATGGGAAAACTATTTTATATGGCGCCGGTGGTGGCCATTGTCGTTTTGGGTATTGTATTGGTTAGTACAATCGAGGACGAGGGTATGCTGATTCCGATTGTGGGTATGACGTTGAGTGCGTTTTTATTCACCAGGATAATGGAATACTTGAAACTTAAGGCAACAGTTTCCGGAGACAAAGAAGAACCCCAGGATGAAACGCAGGACCGTTTAGATGAAATCGACCGTCGCTTGACCGACGTGCAGGACGTGATGATTGCGCTGAGTGAGAAAATGGATCGCATGGACGCTGGGGAGAAACACGAGAAGCTGGTTTAGGGGATATATAATGGGGGGTATTGTGCTGGGGGAGTGGAACGAACAGGTAGTGGAGGCGATGCGTTTAGAGCGGTGGCCAGAAGCGGCCGCGTTGTGTACCAGCGCTCTTAAACAGCATCCGGGCGCCCTTGAGCTTAGATATCGTCTTGGGCTTTGCCAGGTGCAGTTGGGACAACCGGTTGCAGCTGGCGACAATTGGCAAGAATGCGCTGCTGACGGTCACTTAGAAAGCCATTTTCAGCTCGGTTTGCTGGCATTGCGGCAAGGGGGGCGGCGTCCGCAAAGCGGCGAACGGGCTAGTGAGCATTTTGAAACGATATTGCGAGAAGTCGCCAATGGTAATGAATACGAAGGCCTGGATCGCGTTTATTTTGCCTTAGGGGGCCAATACGGCGAAGATCCGCAACGGTGGTCTGAAGCTCTTAAGGCCTATCGGCAGGGCTTGGCACTAAATCCGCTCTCAGCGGTCGGCCATAACAATCTTGGCCAATTGTTGTTGCAGGACGATCAAGTCCTGGGCGCCCTGGGTGAATTCAAAGTGGCCATACAGCTTGACCCAAGCCTCAGCCCGGCCTACGTGAACCTCGCCCGATTGTTTCTCCGCCATATAAAACCCGCAGAGTTGGAGCAGGAATATCAACATATCTTCGAGGAGTTTGCAGACGGGGCCCCACAGGTTATCGCGCGTTTAACGTTGGATATGGTCGAGTTGGGTAAAGAGCAGGTATATGAGGGTTTTTATACCAAGGGCCATCGAATTAAAAACCTAATGGGCATTGTCGGTAGTCGAATGCGGGGATTGGGACGCAAGGCCGATGGCGACTTGCAAGTCGAATTGAACCGGCTAGGCGGGGAGCACGAGGCGCTCTACGATGAATGGGTTGGTTTTCTCGCAGCGATGAAGGTGGAGAAAATTCGTCCGGTGGTCATCGAAGCGGATCGATTGGTTCGAAGGGTAGCCGAACTCGTTCGTAGCCAAACTTGGAAATCGAAGGTCCAAGTCCGCGTACAGGAGGGGGTACCCCGCGTCGAGGCAGATGAACGCATGCTACGCGAAGCCATAATCAACCTTTGTTTGAATGCGCTAGAGATCCTCGAAGAAGGAGCTGGGGGGCAAGTTGTTATCGGGGTTGGTTATGATGAAGAGCGCGCTCAGGTTTTCATAGAAGTGGAAGACGATGGACCGGGCATTGACGAGCGGCATATAGAGCTGATCTTTGAGCCGGGTTTCACAACTAGAGAGCGGGGTAATGGCTATGGTCTGAGCATCGCCCGCCGTATCGCGCAGGCCCACCACGGCGCATTGCGCGTCAAAAGCAGACAAGGGCACGGCACCGTTTTTCGCCTCGATTTACCCATCGCTTTCTCGGCGGGTGAAAACTAACATCCGCATCTGAAATTTCAAAAAAGGTTGAAATGGCAGCAAAAAAATATAAATCCGTATTGATTGCTGATGATCAACAAGAATTACGCGATCTGCTGTCGGAGAAGCTGCGGGCGTTGGGCAAGGAAGTGGTTTCCTTTTCAAATGGTCGCCGGCTATTGCTGCATCTGCAGGATAATCCCGAAGATGTAGAGCTGATCGTATTGGATTTGGATTTTGGCGCCGGCGAGCCGGGTGGTATCGAAATATTGCGAGATATCAAAGAGAGCTGGTCTGATTTACCTGTCATAATTCTAACCGGCAAGGGGAGCATTGATGCGGCAGTAGAGGCCGTGCAATACGGGGCGGCCGATTTTATCGAGAAAGACCTATATGTTGAGGACAAACTTGAAATCGGGATGGAGAAGGTCGAACGTATGTTGGCCGTATTGCGCGAGAATGCACGTCTCAAAGCGGAAAACGAGACTTTGGGGCGCGAAAACTCGTACTACCGGACGGAATTGGGGCAGCGCTATCAAATCGTCAGCGGCAGCCCGTTAATCCAAGACTTGCTTGAACAGGTCGAACAAGTGGCTTCGATTCCCCGACCGGTATTGATTCGCGGCGAGCGGGGCACTGGTAAGGAGCTTATCGCCGCCGCCTTGCATTATGGGGGAGATCGCAGTGACCGTGCCTTTGTAAAATTAAATTGCGCGGCTTTGTCGGATACCCTGCTGGAGAGCGAGCTATTTGGTCACGAGAAAGGTGCTTTTACCGGGGCGGCCGAAATGAGGCAGGGGCGTTTTGAATCGGCAGATGGCGGCACGCTATTTCTCGATGAGATCGGCAATACCTCGTTGGATTTCCAAAAAAATGTATTGCGGGTCATTGAGTACCAAGAGTTTGAACGCACTGGCGGTTCCCAGACCATTCACGTAGATGTGCGGGTCGTGGCGGCGACAAATGCTGATTTGGAACGAGAAATCGAGGAAGGTCGATTTCGCGCAGATCTTTACGATCGGTTGCGCTTCAGTGTAATTCAGTTACCGCCGCTGCGTGAACGACTCGAGGACATACAACCCTTAGTAGACTATTTCACCGGTCAAATCTGCGACGAGGTTCCATCAATTGAAAGGAGGGTTTTTTCGGCGGGCGCCTTAGCTACTTTACAGAGCTATGCTTGGCCGGGCAATGTGCGCGAGCTCAAATTTGCCGTCGAGCGTGCGCTATGCGTTGCGGGAAAACTCGAAGTCGGCGCTGAGGACTTACCGCACGAAGTGCGCGGAGAGGGAAGGGTTTCGCTACCTGGCAGCGGGAATTTTGACGAGCAAGTGGATGGAGTCGAACGAGGTTTGTTGATGCGCGCGATGCAAGGGGCTGGCAATAGCCAAAAGGAAGCCGCAGAACAATTGGGGCTAACCTACGATCGCTTTCGTCATTTGTTGCGTAAACATCAATTGCTCAGCAAATAACAAAATTAGTTGACTGCACACGCGCTCCTCTATTGTGGGTGTTAGGCTTTAAAATGTTGCAGGACAAATTATTATGCTGTTTTTGTGAGGAGAACTGCCCATGGGGAAAATAGCTTCTACGCTGTTTCTGGGTTTCGTTTTGACGATTCTTGCAGCACCATCAAGCCTCAGCGCCCTTGTCGGTAAGGCGCTGAGGCTCGATGGCGTTGATGACTTCGTTGAAACACCCGATGCCCCAGATTTGCGCAATGGTGCCCCGATTGCCGACGAAGAAATGGTGGTTCCGCCGTCTGCCAAATCAGGTTCCGGGGCCGATGGCAAGAGTCCGCATCAAGCTCCTGGCCGGGATTGGAACCCGGACAGCTATCGTGGTTGGGAACGGCGTTGGGATGCGGGTATGGCCAATGCCTGGAATATTGAGCCCGATGGTTTAATGGGCCGGTATAATCGCGTAGAAGGCGGTTATTTAGCATGGAATTTGCCCCGTACGTATCATTCTGGCACAGGCTTGGCCAATTACGGCGAAGTCGGTTATAGTTTGGGCCAAGAAGAATTCAGTTATCGGGCTGGGGCCGAAGTCTTCTCCTTTTATAAGCCGGCGAATGCCGAGGATAATCTCGTGACCGTCGGTGGTGAATTGCACGATTTGACCGATACCCAAGATGGCTGGGTGCTTACCGAGGAGGAGAATAGCTTTAATGCCGCGCTATTTCGTCGCGATTTCCGCGATTATTATCGCCGCACGGGATGGAGCATCTATACGGGCCACAATTTTGGCGGTAGTTTGCAAGTGACCGGGCGATACGGTTGGGACGAGTTTTCTTCATTGTCCAATAGCGTTGATGGGGTCGCTTTTGACAATCGCTTTACCCTCGACGCTTTCCGAAGAAATCCCGCTATTGACGACGTGCAAATCCGCAGTTTACGCGCCGATATTCAGCTTGATACGCGGGATAAGCGCCATGATCCGGATCAAGGTTGGTTTGCCAATGCGATGTTTGAACGAGCCGGTGGGGTGCTCAGTGGCGACGCCGAATTCAAACGTTATCTGGGTGACCTGCGGCGCTACCAACCGGTCGGGCGTGGAACTCGGGTCGATATGCGGTTGCGTGTAGGCACCGCCAATGGACGGCTGCCGAGTCAGTTCTTATATGATTTGGGAGGGTTGTCGACCCTACGCGGTTATGGTTTCAAGCAATTTAGCGGCGACCGTATGGTGCTTTTAAATGCTGAGTATTGGATTGACGGCGATGCGTATTGGCAGCACAGGGCGATGCCAATGGAAGACATGGCTATGGGGGTGTTCTTCGATATGGGCTCTGCTTGGTTTGCCGACGACGCGCAAAATTCGTTTGATCGTTTGGATTATCTCGTCAACCAACCACCGCGGATCGAGGAAGACCTAGATTTGAAGAAGAGTTTTGGGTTTGGGATTAAGTTGGGGGATAGTCGTCTAAATATCGCCCGAGCGTTGGATGGCGATGGGCAAGGGTGGGCGTTTTCCGCACGGTTTGGCCGAACGCTCTAACCCCTATTACTAGGTTCTTTGCAGTTTATCTACAAGTCGAGTGCCGTGTTGACAGGGTAGGTCCTCCCGGTATATTAGCCGCAGTACATACTAAGCGGGCAGGGGCGCATGGATAAAGTTTATAAAATCGAGACAACGCTTTCCCATGGATTGGCTGAACTCTACGCCGGTCTCGAGGAAGAATTTGCCAATAAGAGCAGTATTCCCTTATCGGATATGAACCGAACTCTTTTGCAGACCGGGCTGATACACCACTTGGCGATGATGGGGGGGCTGGGGTTAATTGATCCTGAAAAAGCGGCAAAATTGGACGAATTGATGGATCAAGTGGCTAAAGACACGATTCTCTGGGAAGTCTTGCAAATGGTCCGTACCTATTGGCGCGATTGCGGCGGTGCGGGCCAGGGTGGGGCCGTCGATCTAAAGGCCTAACCTTTCGGTCATTATGAGCACATAAATACAATGTGGGCTTATCTATAGCATCTCGCCGATGGTGGTTTGGCGGATGCTGTATCGTATTGCCGCTCGTTCAGTATAGGTTAATGTGGCAATTGAAGCCGTAGAAATGGACCTTGACGATAGAGATAATTTAGTCGTGGGGTTGCAATTTAATCCTTCTTGTGCACATTCTGCTTATGAACGTAAAGCATGTGTGCAAGCGGCGAGAGATCGTGGAATTAGTCAATTTTTATACTACATTATGGAATCGCTCCCAGGCCTAGTTGGCGGTGGGTCAAAGAGTGTATAAGCTATTGTATAGGTTAAAGTTCAGAGCAGTGGACGTGGGTTGACAATCCTTTGAGCCACAAGTATATTGTTTGCAAATTACACTCGCAAAGCCGCCTAATCTGGCCTAAATTAGTGGAGCCAGATCAGCTATGTGTGGAGCCAGATTAGCTATATGACGAACGCGTTTAGCCCCATTATCCTCGATCACTACCGCAATCCGCGAAATGCGGGGGAATTAGAGGGTGCAAATGCTTCTGGCCAAGCCGATAATGAAGCGTGTGGCGATACAATGCTACTTTTTGCCCGGATAGAAGAGGGGCGGGTGGTCGGCGCAAGTTGCAAGACCTTTGGTTGTGCCCCCTCTGTCGCCGCCGGTTCGATGGTAACCGAATTGCTTAGCGGGGCTAATTGGGAGGATGTCAACGGGTTGCGCGCGGCAGATATTGAGCAGGCATTAGGCGGCTTGCCAGCCATGAAACGCCATGCAGCACAACTAGCCGCTGATGCTCTGCGAGCGCTTATGCTTGATTTCCAATCAAAGACAACTATATAGCCTGTTTTAAAACCCAAGTCGAAAGGACTGTACCATGGCTTATTCTCTTCCCGATCTCCCCTATGCCTATGACGCGCTTGAGCCCGTTATAGACGCTCGTACCATGGAAATTCATCATACCAAGCATCACAATACTTATGTGACGGGTATCAATGCTGCTCTTGAGGGCCATGATGATCTGGCGGCTAAAACCATTGAAGATCTAATTAGTGATCTCGATTCGGTTCCCGAGGATATTCGCGGCGTAGTCCGCAATCACGGTGGTGGGCATGCTAATCACAGCCTGTTCTGGCAGATCATGGCCCCAGAGGCTGATCGCGGCGAGCCGTCCGACGAGTTTAAAGCGGCGGCTGAGGCTGCCTTCGGCGCCTTAGAGACCGGACATGAGGCCTTCGCTAAGGCGGCTACGACAAGATTTGGCAGCGGCTGGGCCTGGTTGGTCGTCAAGGACAGCAAGTTGAATATCCTCAGCACCGCCAATCAGGACAATCCCTTAATGACGGGCGAAGGCACTCCGGTTATTGGTATCGATGTTTGGGAACATGCCTACTATCTCAACTATCAAAACAGGCGGCCCGACTATATTGCCGCCTGGACCGGCCTGATCAACTGGAACGAGGTTAATCGTCGTTTCTCCGCTGCCATGGGAGCTTAATTGATGGCGGCTCAAGTGGGTGACAGTGCGCCCGGATTCAGCCTTAAGAATTCGAATATGGAGGATGTAAGTCTCGGGGATTTTTCCGGTAAGAATGTCGTTTTGCTTTTTGTCCCCTTGGCTTTTACCGGCATTTGCACTCAGGAATTTTGCGATGTTTCCGCCGGGATCAACGCCTATGACGAGTTGGGTGCGCAGGTATTGGGGATCAGTGTTGACACTCCTTTCAGTCTGAAGGCTTGGGCCGAGAAGGAGGGGATCTCGATTCCTCTGCTCAGTGACTTTAACAAAGAAGTCTCCGCCGCTTATGGTGCGCAGTTTGCAGACTTTTTGGGATTCAAGGGCGTCGCCAAGCGTTCGGCTTTTGTCGTTGATGGCGAGGGCACGATCCGCTATGCCTCGGTTTCGGACGATCCAACAGTCTTACCGGATTTCGAGGCGATAAATGCCTGTCTAAAGTCGCTGAACTAAACCGTTATATCAAGCTGTAACAAAGTGGGGCAAGCCAGAGCGGCTTAGCCCCACTCTGCTTATAGGGTTTGATAGAGAAGCTCTCTTTTATGCGCCTCGCAAGCGAGAAGATGCCGATGGACGATATGATCACAGACTCCCTTGATGACAGGGATACACCAAGCTGGTTGCAGGGCGAAAATAAGGCTAAGGCAGCTCAAATCGCTGGCCATTTCGCGGAAATCATGAAGGTATTAGGGCTCGATCTCAGCGATCCCCATTTATTAGAAACTCCAGATCGGGTGGGGCGGATGTATATGGAGATATTCAGGGGATTGGACGAATTACAGGAGCCATCGATCACCAACTTTCCCAATAGCGAAGGCTATAGTAATATGGTGATCGTTAAGGATATCGATTTTTTCTCCGTTTGCTCGCACCATATGATTCCCTTTTTTGGCAAAGCGCATGTCGCCTATGTTCCAGGCGAGACGATCATCGGGTTGAGCAAGATTGCCCGCATTGTCGAATTCTATGCCCGGCGGCCTCAACTGCAAGAGCGCCTGACCGATCAAGTTGTCGGCTATTTAGAAGATAAACTCGCCCCCAAGGGAACGATGGTTGTGATGGAAGCTCGACACCTTTGCATGGAGATGCGGGGAGTGGAAAAATCTGGATCTTTGACCACGACATCGGGACTGCGCGGCTGTTTCGAAGATCGGAGGGTTCGCGAGGAATTTTTCGATCTGTTAAAAAGAGAGTGAAAATGGCAAGCCCGAACAGGATGAAATTATGTCTGAAGTAGAAGAGCTGGCGCTATCGACTCCGGCGGCGATCAAACCGCCTGTCGACCTGGCGGATATGGCCCACAAGGAATTCCGCGATGACGATTACTGGCGAGTGATTCCCGCTTATGCCAATTTGGGCACCGACGAATTCAACGACCATCGCTTTCAGAGTCGCAATAGCATAACTAGCCTGAAGAAGTTACAGCAGGTCGTTGGCAATCTAGTGCCGGATTCCTTTTATCAAGATGTCGAAAAGGGGCTCGCGCTCTCGCCGATGAGTGTGAGGATTTCACCATACTTAATGAGCTTGATCGACTGGACCAATCCAGCAACCGATCCTTTGCGAATTCAGTTTCTGCCGATGGGATCTAGGATGTTGCCCGATCATCCAGAACTCGCTCTCGATTCCCTGCACGAACAGGAGGATTCGCCCGTTCCGGGTTTGACGCATCGCTATGCGGATCGGGCGTTGTTTTTGACCTTGGACACCTGTCCGGTATACTGCCGTTTTTGTACTCGCTCCTATGCGGTTGGTTTAGATACGGAGGAAGTTGAGAAGGTTCATTTTGGCGCGATCGTCGATCGGTGGGAGCAGGTTTTTGCCTACATCGAATCGCGCCCCGAGCTAGAAGACATCGTCATCAGCGGTGGTGATGTGGCGAACCTCAAAGCTGAACACATCGAGTATATCGGAGATCGCCTGCTCAAAATCGATCACGTTCGGCGTATGCGCTACGCCACAAAGGCTCCGGCGATTATGCCGCAGAAATTGATAACGGATACGGGGTGGGTAGATGCGCTTACCCGAGTGGTTGATAAGGGGCGTAAGTTGCACAAGGAAGTTGTTTTACACACGCATTTTAACCATCCGCATGAGATCTCCGATATAAGTCGCCGCGGTCTCAATCGCTTGATGGAGCGGGGTATAGTGGTCCGCAATCAAATGGTGCTGCAAAGAGGGGTTAATGACGATGTCGAAACCCTGCATCTTTTGATTCGCAGGTTGAGTTATATCAATGTCCACCCCTATTACACCTTTGTACATGATATGGTCCGCGGCGTTGAGGAGTTACGTACGACCTTGGGTGCTGCGCTCGATTTGGAAAAGCAGGTGCGAGGTCGCACGGCGGGTTATAATACCCCGACCTTTGTTCTCGATACTATGGGAGGCGGGGGGAAGCGCAATGTTCATTCTTATGAACACTATGACCGCGAGACGGGGATTGCAGTTTTTACGAGCCCAACGGTGCGTCCGGGGGAATTGTTTTATTATTTTGATCCCATAGACGAACTCGACCCTCTCTCGGCAAAACGGTGGCATAATCCCACTGAGCGGAAAAGCATGTTACAGGCGGCACTAGACTTGGCGTCCTGTCCGTAGGAGTTGAGATTAGAACTATGTATTTGCCCTTGTGGACCGGTATACCTATTTATACATGTAGCTTAGTTCGTGACTCGAGTTAGTTGAATGGCTTGTGAGATACGCTAAATTCAATAAAATCAAGGTTTACTACAATGACATATGCAGATCTGACCATCGTGTTGGCCGGATTGGGCGTCCTGATTTTGGGCTGCGGTATAGGTTTCTTTGTGAGCCACCAATTGAGAAAGAGCGCCCTAACCCAAGCGGAGAATGAAGCGGAGGGTAGAGTGCGTCAGCAGTTGGCTGAAGAGGAGCGAGCGCAGCGGCTTGGCCTATTGGAAGAGAAGGATGAATGGTACAAAATCAAAGCCCAGCAGGAAGCTGAATTAGACGAGCAACTCGCCGAATTGAATCGACGAGATAAAGGTTTAGTGCAGAGGGATCGCGAACTCTACGGCGATAAAGAAGAGCTGAATAAGGAGTGGAATCGCTGCAAGAACTTCGAACGGCGAATCGGTCAACGCGAGCAAGGCATTAAGTCGAAAGAGGGGGAGTTAGAGGGGGAAATCGGCGAGTACAGGCAAAAGCTTGAGTTGGCCGGGGGGCTCTCGATGGAAGAAGCCCGCGAGCAGATGTTGGAGGAATTATCCGTCGAAGTGCGCGGTCGTGCTGCGGCGATGATACGAGCCGAGCGGGCGAAGGCCAAGGAGGAATCGGAACGGGAAGCTAAAAAAATAATCGCCCAAGCGATTCAACGTTGTGCCGTTGAAGAAGCCGTGCAGGTCACGACTTCAACCGTAGCATTGCCCAACGAGGGAATCAAGAGCCGGATAATCGGTAAGGAGGGGCGCAATGTGCGTACCTTTGAGACGGCAACTGGGGTAAAAGTTGTTGTTGATGACACACCGGATACGGTTTTGCTCTCATCGTATGACCCCGCTCGTCGCGAAATCGCGAGTCGGGCGATGCAACAGTTAATCGCCGATGGTGGATTTACCCCGGCAAGGATTGAAGAGGTTGTTGAGAGGTGTCGCCTTGCGCTCGATGAGGATATGATTAAAGCCGGGGAAAAAGCGCTTGCTGAAATAGGAGCAAAGGGCTACCACGGTGATTTGCCGCATTATGTCGGGATGTTGAAATACCGGGCCAGCTTTGGACAGAATTTACTGCAACACTGCCTTGAAGTTGCGCATTTGTCGGGGTTGATGGCCGCCGAAGTTGGTTTGGATGTGCGGTTAGCGAAAAGGGCGGGGCTGCTCCACGATATCGGCAAGACCGTAAGTCGGGAAATGGAAGGGTCTCATGTAGAGCTCGGCATTGAGCTGGGGGATCGCTTTGAAGAGCACCCGGTGGTCAGGGAAGTGATCGCCGAGCACCACGAGGACGACGAACGGCTAACGCCCATTTGTTTTATCGTCAAGGCCGCCGATACCATCTCGTCGATTCGCCCCGGTGGTCGCCGCGAGGACCTCGAAGGCTATGCCCGCCGCATTATGCGGTTGGAAGAAATCGCGACTTCCTTTGAAGGGGTTAAGGACGTTTTCGCCATAAACGCGGGGCGCGAAATCCGCGTAATGGTGCAAGGAGATAAGATCGGGGATGATGATGCCGAGATGCTGGCATTTGATATCGCCGAACGGGTTAAAACAGAATTGACTTTTGCCGGCCAGGTGAAAGTCATGGTCGTGCGCGAGACACAAGCTGTTCGTTATACTGGGAAAGACGGTGGTGACCATCGCCGCAACCACGGCCAGCGCAATGGTGGCAATGGTCGCCGGTCGCGCAATAATACGGGGCGACGAGGGCGCAATAATGGCAATATTAGCCCCAATTAAGCGGTTATAAGTGGACGGGTTACTTGCGCAATGTGCGCGTCTTCTACGGCCACTTGCCCCGACGGGGCCGTACGACTCGCCGATATCCGCTGCAGGCCCATCGCAACCCGGTTGCAACCAGGCCTGCTTTATGATGAGAGGGGACAAGGGAAATGCCTGGCGTGCCATTTGTGCGAGAGTGCTTGTCCAACCGACTGTCTTTATATCGAAGAAGAGCCCGCCCAGGATCGGGAAAAGCGTCCGAGAGTGGTAGAGATTGATCTTGCCCGGTGTTTATTCTGCGGACAGTGTGTTGACTCCTGTCCGGAAAGGGCGATTGCATTGGTGGCACGCACTAGACTTCGTGGTGATTTGAGATGGGATATGGTGCGCGGGGAGTATGTGAATTCTTAAGCGCTGCTTATTGACATTGTATATATTGGCGTCCGTATGGTGATGACGGACGCTTTTGTTTTGCCTGGGCTAATGTCCAGGGCGGCGGGCGGGGGCTGTAATTGCTATATTTGTTAGTGCTTAACGATGGGAAGGGACATGTCAACACAGGGCAAAAATGTTGCGATACTCGGCTGTACCGGATCGATTGGTGATACCTGCTTCAAGGTACTCGATAATCTACAGGGCGAGTTTGAAATTATAGGTTTGAGTGGTGGGGCCCAAGAAGAGAAGCTTATACAGCGCGCGCTTAGTTGGCGGCCCAGCCAAGTCTGTGTCATGGACCAACAGGCCAGGCAAAGGGTGCGTAGCCAAATACCGGAGGCAGAGGTCCTTTGTGGAGCAGAGGGTTTAATTGAGATCGCGACAAATCCAGAGGTCGAATTGGTGCTTAATGGCTTGGTCGGTGCCATTGGGCTGCCTCCGACAATGGCGGCATTGGCGGCCGGGAAAACAGTGGCGATGGCCAATAAGGAACCTCTCGTTATGGCGGGCGGCCTGGTTTTGCAACAAGCCCGCCTCGGCGGGGGCACCATTTTGCCTTTGGACAGCGAACCCAATGCGATATGGCAATGTTTAAAAGGGGAAGATTCCAAGGGGGTGCGGCGAATAATCCTCACGGCCTCTGGCGGTCCTTTTTTTGGCCGTAGCCTTGAACAGATGCGCGATATTAGTCCCGCGCAAGCGCTGGATCATCCAACCTGGAAAATGGGACCGAAGATTACGGTAGATTCGGCGACATTGATGAATAAGGGTTTTGAAGTAATCGAAGCCTCGTGGTTATTCGGTGTTGAGATCGAACAGATCGACATCGTCGTTCATCGACAATCGGTTGTGCATTCACTCGTCGAATTCGTCGACGGTGCGATGCTCGCTCACATGGGTAAAACCGATATGTTATTGCCCATCCAATACGCGCTTACGCATCCAGAGCGCAGGGAAGTGCCGATTGAACCTCTCGATCTTGCTTTGTTGGGCCAATTGAATTTCGCCGAGCCCGATAGGGTCAATTTTCCCTGTCTCGATCTGTGTTATGAGGCGGGCAGAAGGGGCGGGACGGCCCCGGCGGCGCTCAATGCCGCCAATGAAGAGGCGGTTGCCGCCTTCCTGGCGGGCGATATCGGCTTTTTGGATATCGGGGATTTGAATCGCCGAGTGCTCGATGATTGCAAGGCCGAAGAGCTAAGCGATCTCGACCTCGTTTTAGCCGAGGATGACCGCGCTCGTCGACAAGCACGTGAATGGGTAGCATCTCGGCAATAAGTCGTGATAGGCCAACGTTTGGCAAAAAGCATAAGGAATTTGTAAATAATGACGGAAATACAAGAGCATCGGACGATTGGTCTTTGCCAGAAAATTCTCCGTATTAGCACCGGTGTTATTCTCGCGGCTTTTGTACTAATTATAGTTGTTACTACAATTTCGACCGATGGCTGGGTGCTGTGGGTCGGTAAGGCGCTCTATTATATCATCGTCCTTCAGGCCCTGGTTTCTCTGGGTGCGTGGTATTATCGTACCCAGCTAGAGAAAACGATCCCCCAGGCCGACGGGGATTAGGGCTTAAGACCCTGTTAATGAGGTTTTAAATGGAAACAATAAGAACACATGGTAAATTTCACGCCGCCCACCGACAGTTGGATTATGTCGGAAAATGCGCTTTTGTGCATGGCCATACCTGGCGTGGCACCTTTGTAGTTCGCGCCGAGCGTTTTCCGCGACTGCAACCCTTGGACATGTCTGTCGATTTTGGCGCCCTCAAGGATATCTTCAAGTTTCTCGACCACAAGATGCTTATTGCCGCTCGCGATCAGACCTTTCTCGATTCAGACCTATTTGAACCAGAGGGGGTTGTCGTCATACCGGGTGAGAATCCGAGTGTCGAAAATGTGGCCGAATACTGTCTCGGCAAGGCGGTCGATATTTTACAGGGATTGTTTCCCGGCCGCGGTGTCGAATACCATATTGAAGTCACGATCCAAGAGACCGACAACAACTTCTTCCTAGCCGAACGCCAAATAAAGATCTGATCCGATGATTGTTATGTTATTCGTCGCCATCGGGGTATTACTCGCGGGGTGTAGCGCCCCGAATCGCAAGAACCCGAATGATCCGAGGGGGGGCGGTGATGGGGCCAATGACAATATCCAACTCGTCGCGCATTTGCCCGAAGGGGAGACCGGCCGGATCTCCGATGTTTTATGGGAGATTCGCTATGAGGTCAGTGGAGCGGGGCTGAAACCGATCGCGGGGCCGATGAACCTCGTAGGGCGTAGCGCTCGGGCTGGTGTCGTAGGGGTGCCTCTTGGTGCGGGCCGTTTATTCAAGGTGACGGCGTTGGATCCCACTGAGGTCGTGACCTTCACCGCCGAGGATACGATCCTGGTGGGCTTGGACACGCCGGAGGTCGTAGAGTTGCAATTGACTCGCCTCAATGGCAGTTTGGAACTGACTTCAGATCTCCCACCCGAAGTGGTCGAGTTGGAAGTGGGCATTGATTCAAGGGGGGACACTCTCTTGCGCTACTTCCCGGTCACTGGGCCTTTGACTGAGCGCATTAACGGCATTCCAACCGGCGGGGATGTCGGAGTTGTCTTGCGCGCTTATGACGCCGATGGGCAAGTTTTGCTGCAGCAACAGCTTAAAACAGATATCCGCGAAGATCTTGTCGCGCGGATATCCCTAGAGGTTGTTGGTGGTTTTCTACAAATCATCGCCCATTTCCCCGAATATACCCCTGTCGTGGCGATCGATCGTTTCTCCGATGATGTCGCCACTTTCTTTCGCCGTTCGGATAATTCCGATTTGCCGGCCATTGACGAGCCTATCGATTTCGACCAGCCCCGCTTCCGGTCCATGGCCTTTGGTCCGAATGGCGAAACGGTCTGGTTTTACAATTTTGACATGCGGCCAAAAGAACCGGCGATCGTCTATTTTCTGGTGGACCGCAGGGACAACCCGATCGATGGTCAATTGCCTATTTTTACAAATATTCCAGGTGACGAGGGCTATAGCGATTTCTGTCATATTCATCATGTGCGGGTTATAGATAGCGATTATCGAGCCAATACGCTGCATGATGTGCAGGCCGTGTTGGACGCTGAATTGGAGGTTATCCCGACCGAGGAAGTCATGCAAGCGGTGATGGTGCCCGACGGATCGAAGGCCAAGCTTCGTTTTGATCCAACCATCCCGAGCGAGCTTTTAGACGGCTGGTATGACGGAAAAATAGTCAAGTACATGCTATTTGAGCATCCGGCCAGCATCGCGACGGTAGACTTTAGTAGCGGTGAGATCAATACACCGCAAATGTATGCATTTTTCGCCAATAACCGCGATGAGAAGGACGGTTTTGAGCTTGATGGCGAAACCGGATCTACGCATAATGTGGTGACCCGGCTGCCGGGAGAAGAGGGCTATTCGCCCTTGTGGGTACTGCAGGTTTTCACACTTGCCGCCTTTGACCGGCTAGAAGACCTTGCTTCCGCCTTGGACCAATCCAAAAACGAAGAGAATAAGTTGGATCTTGGGCGATTGCTGTACTGCAATGCGCCCATTGTCCGGGTCGGTGAACTTGAGGTTGAAGATGACGAGTAGAAAAATAGAGCATGTAGTGGTTTTAGGTGCGGGTGTAATGGGGGCTCAGATCGCCGCTTTGCTCGCGGGGGTGGGGCGGACTGTTCGGCTCCTCGATATGCCCTCAGCTAGCGGGGCGGCAGAGCGTGCGAGTTTGGGCTTGCAACATGCCTTAGCTGCAAGGCCCGATGCGTTTTATCTGCCCGAGATGGCTGAACGCGTTATAGTGGGCACATTCGACGATCTGGAGTGTATACGCGAAGCAGACTGGGTCATTGAAGCGGTGCTTGAAGAAGCCGGTGCGAAGAAGAATCTTTTGGCGCAGATCGAACCGTATATCCACGACGGCCTGATGATCAGCAGCAATACATCAGGGTTGTCGATTGCCGAATTGGCCCGTGATCGCACATCGGCTTTTCGCCGTTGTTTTTTCGGCGTGCATTTTTTCAACCCTCCGCGCTATATGCACCTGGTAGAGCTAATACCTGGTGCAGATACCGAGCCCGAGTTGCTTGAAGTTATGCATGACTTTTTGGCGAATGAGTTGGGTAAGGGGGTAGTGCGCGGTCGGGATACACCGAATTTTATCGGCAATCGCATGTGGATTTTCGCCGCCTGCGATATGTTGCAACGCATGCAGCGATTTGCCCTGACAGTGGCTGAAGTCGATGTACTTACTGGGCCGTTGATGGGGCGTCCTAAGAGCGGCACCTTGAGAGTCTGTGATATCGTAGGTTTGGATACCGTCGCGCATGTAGCACATACGAGTTATACGGGGCTTGAGCAGGACCCTTGGCGAGATGAATTTATCCTGCCAGCCTTCTATGGGCGGATGTTGCAGGAGGAATTGTTGGGAGCGAAGGTCAATGCCGGTTTTTACCGCAAGGGAGAAGTCGGTATAGAAGCTATTGATATAGATAGCTTGGTCTACCAACCGATTCAACCGGTCGACCTCGGTCCTTTACAGGAGGTGCTGCGGGAACGTTCGCCCGCCCAGCGGTTGCAAATGCTTTGGCAGGATACAAGTCCGCAGGGGCATCACGCTCGCCAGCATTTGCTTGCAGTGCTGGCTTATGCGGCTGAAAACGCCGCGGAGATGGCGGGTGATATCGTCGCGGTCGACCAGGCAATGCGCTGGGGATTTAATTGGGATTTAGGGCCCTTTGAGATATGGGACCTCATCGGTGTCGGTGAGATAGCCCAAGAGCTGGAAAAAGAGCAACAGGCTGTGCCAGATTTCGTCGGTAAAGTGCTCAGAAGTCGCAAGCCACAGTTTTACAGTGAAGTGGCAGGAGCCCGGACCTCCTTTTCGCCAGTCAGCTTTCAATTGGAACCTTGGCAACCATTGCTCGGGGACGAGGTAAAGCTTGATCCCGAACGCGCGTCCTGGTCAAATGATGGAGCCTACCTCGTTGAATTGCAAGAAGGGCTCGGCGCGTTAGTTTTTTCTGGTAAGATGAATGCCTTAGGGCCAGCAAGCCTCGAAGCGGTGCACCATGTTGTCGAATCTGCCCCCTATGCTGGTTTGGTATTATGTGGCGCAGGGGGGGTGTTTTCCGCCGGTGCGGATTTAAAACATATGGCAGGCTTAGTTGATGCCGAGGATTGGTCGGCGCTGGAAGCCTTTGTCGTTTCTTTTCAAAGGGCTATTCAGGCATTGCGGCGCGCACCCTTTCCCGTAGTAGCTGCCGTTCAGGGGTTAGCTTTGGGGGGGGGATGCGAGTTTTCCCTGGCGGCGGACGCCCGGGTCGCTGCGGCGGAGTTGCGCATGGGGTTGGTTGAAACCAAGGTTGGATTGATACCAGGCAGTGGGGGGTGTATGGAAATGGCGAGGAGGGGGAGCGACGATATATTGTCGGCGTTTAATACGGTCTTTGCCGGTGGCTTCAGCAGCAATGCCTTCCAGGCTCGCGCATGGCGGATGCTCGATGCTGAGGATGAGATCGTCCATGGGCAAGGCCAGCTTTTGCCTCGGGCGGTGTCTAAGTTGCAAGAATTACTCCTTAGTAACTATGGGCCTTCAGCGAGTCATACGGTGCGCGTTGCTGGGGATGATGGGCTCGCGCTTTTACAGCAGGCCCTAGAAGAGCGCCTCAAGGCAGGCTTGATTGGTGAACACGACGCTGTGGTGGGGCGGGCCTTGGCACGGGTTATGGTTGGCGGCGTTGGAGCAGCCCGCGCGATGGAAGAACAGGCTATGCTCGATTTGGAACGCGAGGTTTTTATGGAACTCTGTGCCACCGAGATGACTAGGGCGCGTATCGAGCATATGCTGAAAACGGGAAAACCGCTGAGAAACTGAAAGGATGTTTTATGGGATTGCGCAGCGCCAGTGAATTTAAAGAGGGATTGCGCGATGGGCGCGAAGTCTATTATCGCGGTGAGAAGGTGGATGATGTAACCACACACCACGATCTCGGCATTGGAGTCGAGCATGTCGCCTTGGATTTTGAACTGGCAGAAGATCAAGAGCACCGCGAACTTATGACCTGGATGGATTTGGGCGGGGGCGAGCGGGTAAGTCGTTACTTCAAGATTCCGACGGATACCTCCGATTTGCTCAATCGGCGTGAAATGATCGAACGATCGACGCGTCTTGGCGGCAGTGTGGTGTTATTGATCAAGGAGATCGGCACTGACGCGCTATTCGCTCTAGATGTGGTTACAGGCCATCTGGACAAACATGCTGGAGGACAGTACAATCCGCGCGTAAAAGCGTTTCTCGAGCAATGCAAGAAGAAGGATCTCAGTCTCGCGGTTGCCCAGACCGATGTCAAAGGCGACCGCAGCCTGTTGCCCTCGCAGCAGGACCACCCCGATTATTATGTCCGCATCGTCGAAGAGCGGGCTGATGGCATTGTCGTGCGGGGAGCCAAAGCACATACGACATGTGCTCCCTATGTAGATGAACTCATTGTCCTGCCGACGCGCGCGGTCAAAGAGGACGACTCGGCCTATGCCGTATCCTTCGCGGTGCCGGTAAATGCCCCCGGGCTCAAGCTCATCGCCAGTCCATTTGGTTCACCTCCGGTCAGTGAGTTCCATCACCCGGTCAGTTCCTCACACCGGATGATTGATACGCTGACTATTTTCGACGATGTCTTCATCCCGAACGAGCGCGTGTTCCTTAAAGGGGAGTGGCAGTACGCGGGACCGTTGGCTAATACTTTTGTCGAATTTCACCGTTTTACCGCGGCTTCCTATAAACCGCCGTTGTGCGATCTTTTTATCGGTGCCGCGGCGCTGCTGGCCGAATACAATGGCATCGCCAAAGCCAGCCATGTGCGCGAAAAGATCACCAAGCTCATTACCTATACCGAAACGGTGCGCGGGTTGACGTTGGCTGCTGCGCACGATTGCCGTATTAATGATAATGGCACGGCGGTGCCCAATATTATCCTCACGAACCTGGCGAAATTCCATTTTGCCAACAACTACCACCAGGCCGTCTCCTGGGTCCAGGATATCGCCGGCGGATTGGTGGTCACCGGACCTTCGGAAGAGGATATGGCGAATCCTGCGACCAAGGGCTATATCGAAAAATATCTCGGCGGTGGCGGCGGAGTATCCGCTGAGGACCGGCTCAAGGCGATCAACTTGGTGCGAGATCTAACGGCTTCGACCTTCGGGGGCTACAACGAGTTGTTGGCCATCCACGCCGAGGGTTCGTTAGAGACCCAGAAGATCACCATCTTACGGGACTACGATGTCGACCGCTGTCTCAAGCTGGCCAAGGAGGCTATCGGAGTCGAATAGATCGATCTTAAGTTTGAGCTTCATGTAACTATCCGCTCGTGAATGAATGGTAGCCATGGTTGATCTACAAAAGAGCCTTGCGTTAATCGCCGCGCGCCTCAATGAGGAGGCGCGCAAGGCCATGTTTGACCTGTTGTCTGGTGAGTTGCGCGGGCGGGTTGAAGATTTAGCTCGGCATGCTGATCCGATGGGCGAGGAGTTGGCGCTGTATCAACAGCGATTGGTGGTGGGCTTTGAACCTCCCGTTCAAGTTGAGGACAAAAATGTGGTGGGTGAAACGGTTGAAGACGCCAGTCTAGCCGGCTTCATTGCTGAAGATGCAAGGGATGAGTCCGATCCCCTAGCTGACCTCCCCAAACCGAATGCGATATCTCCTAACGATGCTGGTCTCGTTGCCGTATTGGGGATGCTTTGTGCGGCCGGCCCCAAGCATGTCGCAGCCGACCTCCTAGTTCACCTGCCTCTCCATTTGCAGGGACCGCTTATTGTAAAAATGCTCAAGACCTCCCCATTAAGTGCGACCTCTGCTCTGGATGCGGAACTACGGGAAGTGGTTGAGGTCCTGAGGGAGGCGATGCCCAATCGTGAAGAGTGGGGCATTGAACCCGTCTGCCAAATGCTGCGTTCGCTCGATTCTACACGTCAGGTCCGTCGTTTATTGACTACGGCCGATGAGACCGATCACGAGTCGGTGGTCGTCCTGCAAAACCACTTATTCAACTTTGAAGATCTATTACGCCTATCCAGGCGAGACCAACAAGCGCTTTTGGTACAAGTTGACAATCAAATGTTGGGGCAGGCTTTGCTGAGGACTGAAGAGAGGGTGCATCGGGGGTTGCTCGCCAATGTCTCGGTCCGCCGGCAAAGCCTGATCGGGGAGGAGGAAGAGCGGTGGGCGGAATCGACGAGCCAGGAAGTAGAGATTGCACAGCAGGGCATGCTGGCCCTGGCGCGCCATCTGTATGAACAAAGTAAGATTACGACGTATTTGGGTTCGGTGAGTCGTAAGGGCTTGAAAGAATTTCAATTCGAAGAGGATATAGAAGACAAAGAGGCGGAGGGAGAAGGGGGGGAAGTAGAGGCGGAGGAACATATAAATATCAGGAGATTATTGATCGGTGGGCTCGTATTGCTGGTGGCGAGTCTTGTGGTTTGGGGAGTGGTGAGTTGGGTGGCTATGGGCGGCGGCCAAAATACTGGGGCGGGTAAACGAGTCGCAAGCCGGGCGGGCATAATAGCAAGGCCAACAAAGGGTGTTGGTGTTGTTGGGGATGTTTCTCTGGGCAAAGATTTTTCAGGAAGGGCCGGAAAGAGCGTGCCGACGCAGGCAGTGGTCGAAGTAGCTGGATTGGCACGAGTTAAGGCGTTGCAAGCGACGGAACTGGAAGAGCGCGAAGAAGATGAGGGCGGTCTCACAATGCGCGTGGGAAAGATGCGGACGATGGTGCTCGACGAAGATTTTGTAATGCGCACCCCTATAGTGCTGATTAAAGGGGTGTTGCGGGGGACGGTATTTGATACCCGTGTTGTGCTTGATGCTGGCACGACGGTTGAGGTAGTGCGCGGGGCGGTGGAGGTTCAATCGCTATTGCACGATGGAAAAATGTGGCGAATCGATCGGGGTAGTCTTGGAGTCTTCGATACTCAGGGTAATGGCCGTATAGAAAAAATAAAATAAGAAAGGATCTAAGCTCTTGCGAAAAAAATTAGTTGAAATATATTAAGCTATAGCTAGATACTAACTTAATCACGATACAGCCCACCTCCCTGGGCTTGACTTGTGTTCGGATGCAACCCCCTCCCCCCGCATTCGAAAACTCCCTGTTCGAATAATTTAATATTCAGGTACTATCATAGCTTAATGTAGCCAAGCGTCCCCGCACTGGCTCATGAGCAACAGGAGGGGCACAGTTATGACTACCTTGCAGACCGATTCTCTCGTAGACCAGTACTTCCATGAGATCGAAAACTCTGTTGGGCTATCGTCAGAAGCAGAAGTAGCCATTGCCAAACAAATAAAAGAGGGGGACGAGGACGCATTATCCGATCTAGTCAAAGCGAACCTTCGCTTTGTCGTCAGCGTAGCAAAGCAGTATCAGAATCTGGGTTTGCCGCTTTCGGATTTGATCAATGAAGGTAATCTCGGGTTGATCGTCGCGGCGAAGCGTTTTGACGGCACCAAGGGGTTCAAGTTCATTTCCTATGCCGTGTGGTGGATTCGTCAATCGATCTTGCAGGCTTTGGCCGAGCAGTCGCGCATAGTTCGGTTGCCGCTAAACCGCATCGGCGAATTGACCCGGGTCAACAAAGTCTCCAATAAGCTCGAGCAAAGGCTTGGCCGCCCGCCGGAGGCGGAAGAGATCGCCGAAGAGCTTGAGGTCGAGCCCAGTGATATGGATCTGTTGTTGCGTTTGGCGCAGAGACCGGTATCGTTGGAGACCCCCTGCGACGATTCGGAGCCAGATCGCTGTTATGGCGATCTTATTCCCGACGACAGCCTGCCCTCGAGCGATGAGATTCTTTCGAGTGACGAACTCAAGGCCGAGATTGGCAGTGCGATGCATGCGCTGACCGAGGGCGAAGGGCGGGTGTTAAAGATGTATTATGGCTTAGGTGGCCATGAGCCGATGACCTTGGAGGAGATTGGGGCCTATGTCGGCCGGACCCGAGAGCGGGTACGGCAGATCAAGGAAAAAGCCCTACAGAAATTGCGCCATCCGGCGCGCAGCGACTCCCTCAAGGAATACTACGCCGATTGAAGTCGATGGCTTGACAGATATTGGTGGCCAGACTATTTTTTTTAGGTCCTTTACAGCTGATTTATATTTTGTTCCGGAGTAGCTCAGTTGGCAGAGCGGGTGACTGTTAATCACTTGGTCGTAGGTTCGAGTCCTACCTCCGGAGCCATTTTCATTAAGGCGCAACTCTCTTTGATTCATGGGGGTTGCGTTTTTTTGTTCTGTATCGACGGCCTGTCGTTGTATCGATACTTGATGTAATGCCGATCGAGCGGCTTGGATCTGGACGAGGATGTCTACGCAATAGCGATCTTCATCGATCATATTAGAAACCCCTTGGACCGGACCAATTACGCGATTCATGCGTTTGCGTAATTCTGATTTATGGGGCTGTTCGACGCGGAGGTCGGTATCTGCTTTTTTTAGGATTTATAAAATATCAGGCTTGTTAGAAAATGAAAATGAGTAGGGGACCGATTGGCGATATTGACAATCATAGCCAGGGCGGGTATACTGTCGGATAAGTGAGTTGAAGTTTTATAGAACGACCATCGCTTCGCAGCACCGCCATTCAATATACTGACTTTCTTATTATGAAACACAAAATGCAGCTCCTCTTCTCCCCCCTTTTTCTGCTAACGCTTCTTTTGCAGACGAGCGGTTGGGCAGGGATGTGTTCCTTATGTGAGGCGGGAGAGATGGCGCACGAAGCCATGCCGAAAATGGAATCGTGCCATGGCGAATCAACCGCTGCGGATGTGCAAGAGGCGACATTCAAGCTTGCGGGCTGTGATTGCTGTGCAGTTTTACAGTGTGCAGAGGTCATTAGCTATCCGCAAGAACTAGTGGATGTAGCAGAGCCTACCGCACAACGGGCGCAGGCAGTTTTTGCACATGTTAAGAGTATCTTCAATAACCAGGTCTTCTCTACAGCAGCACCGCCTGGCAAGTATAAAGAGAAACGCACTTCAACGGCTCTCTTTATCCTACATCGTTCGCTGTTGATTTAATCCCTCTCAGTATTTCCTGTCCCATGGTCGAGTGTGGTCTTAGTTGCACAAAGATCAAACTGAGACCATAGTGGACAACTGTACTCTCTTCTAAAAACATAGCTCTACTAAGAAGCGCGGAAGGTGTATCCAGGATGATCTGGAGTCCCCTAGCTGTAGTCCTGCGCTCTTCGGTGGAAAAGTCTATCCCATCCCATCGTTATGATGTGAAAGATAAAGAGGAATGCTTTATGGCTATACGATTTCTCCTGTACTGGATGCTCTCTGTCACGATTGGACAAGGAGTGGCTTCGGCGCAGGCTCCATTAGACCTGCGCGCGCTGATTGATGAAGCCATGGCGCAAAATCCCAGTTTAGATGTGCTGCGGAATCGAATGGACGCGCAACGGGCGCGTATTCCTCAGGCCGGCGCTCTGATGGATCCGATGCTCAAATTTGAACTGAGCAATGTGCCACTGAGTGACTTTGATTTCGCGAGCACGCCGATGAGTGGTAAGCAGCTGATGCTCTCCCAGAAGCTGCCCTACCCAGGTAAACGCGGCATCAAAGAACGCGTCGCCGAACATATGACCAACGAGATAGAATGGGCGTATCAGGATCGCACCGGTCTTATCGTCAACCTGGTCAAACAAGACTATTTCAACCTGGCTTTTATCGAGCGATCTATCGAGATCACAAAAAAGAACGAGCAGCTCTTAAAAGACTTTGTCCACATCGCGGAGAAGAAATACGAAGTCGGGCGTGGACTGCAACAGGATATTCTCAAAGCCCAGGTGACACTATCCAGCCTAAAAGACCGCCTGATAAATCTGCGACGAGCACAACAAAAGTCCAAAGCACGGCTCAACACCGTGCTCAATCGACCACCACAGACTTCTATCGGTAAACCTAGCACGCTGGTCCCAACCTTTTTCTCCTTTGAGGTCGATACGCTGCAAACTTTGACCTTAGCGAATCGACCTCTCCTACGGGGAGTGCAGGAGAAAGTCCAGCGTTGGCAGGCCGTCGAGCGGTTGGCCAAGCTGGCTTCTCGGCCCGACTTCGATGTCAGTGTGGGCTATCGACAGCGCGCCTTCATGCCGTTTGATCCGGTTCGAGGCAGCGACTTTCTCTCGGTCGGCGTCATGCTGAATCTGCCCATTTATCAGGGGAGCAAACAAGACCAACAGGTGATCGAGGCGCGTGCTCGGCAACGGGAAGCGCTGGCTGATTACGAAGCGAAAAAACAGCAACTATATAACGAGGTCCAGCAGTTGTATATCGATGTCCGCGCCTATCAGGAGGAAGTTGTGCTTTTTCGCACCGCAATTATCCCGCAGGCCAAGCAGGCATTGGATGTAGCTATTGTGGCCTATCAGGTCGATAAGGTGGATTTCCTCACGCTACTCAGCAACCAAGTCTCGCTGTTCAATTTCGAGATCGATCATTTTCGCTACCAAATAGAGTATGAAAAAAGCCTGGCCGAATTAGAAGCCGTCGTTGGAAAACGGCTATTCTGATGGCCAGGACACAAAGAAGGTTGTCATGATTAAGCATATCGTCGGCATCATCATTACGCTGGGCATCGGCATTGGGTGGGTATTGGGATAGCGGAAGTGCCTGTGATGGAAACGGCTGCGGTAGAAGAGGCGATCTATCGGTGCCCGATGCATCCCACCCTCATTGCAGAACGAGAGGGCGAATGCCCTGTCTGTGGTATGGATTTAGTAAAAGACGCTTCTGCTCAAACGACCTCCTCGGCTGGGGGAGAGAGAAAGATCGCCTATTGGCGAGCGCCAATGGACCCAAGCTACACAGCAGACCAACCCGGCAAGTCGCCGATGGGCATGGATCTGCTTGCAGTGTATGCAGATGAACTCGGCGCTGAAGGAATGGTGCAAATCGATCCAGTGACGGTGCAGAACATTGAGGTGAAGACCGAACTCGTCGAACGTCGGGCGTTAAGCCGAACAGTGCGCACAGTAGGGAGGGTCGATTACGACGAAACGCGCATGACCGATGTCAACACCAAGATCGACGGCTGGGTCGAGAAACTACACGTAGCGGCTACTGGCCAAGAAGTAAAAAAGGCCAACTATTGCTGGAACTGTATAGCCCGGAACTCGTCGCCGCGCAGGAAGGATATTTGACGGCGTTGGACTATAAAAAGCGCTTAGAAAAGAGGCCGCTTCCGACGTAATAGATGGAGGTACAGCGCTGCTAAAAGCCTCGGCGCAGCGGCTGCGCTATTGGGACATCACGGATGGGCAAATAGCCGAATTGGAACGCACTCGGCAAGTAAAACGAACGATGGAGATCTACTCTACCTCAAGAAGGCATTGTAGTCCACAAGGCCGTATTTGAGGGCGCGCATATTACGACGGGGCAACACCTCTATCGCATTGCCGAGGTATCTCATGTCTGGGTGTATGCGGATATCTACGAGTATGAGCTACCGTGGATTAAGACGGGTTGAGCGGGCCCTAATTCTTGGCCCAGTTAGTGTGTGAGTATTTTGGTTTTTATAAACTCTTCCGGGCTGAGGTAGCCCCGTCGACTATGGGTTCTTTCTGTGTTGTCGTGCTGCCTCCAATCCTCAATGACGACCCGTGCTTCGCGCAAATTGAGTCGCATCTCTCGGCTCAGACATTCATCGCGGAATCGGCTGTGAAAGCTTTCGATCTAGTCGTTTTGCCATGGGCTACCTGGGTCGATATAGATCGTCTTGATCGAATGATCCTTCAGGCCTTGTTGGACTTTATCATCTTCAGCGTCCCCCCGTTGTCGGTCCGATCAAAGATGAAATCCCAGGTCCATACGTGATGACGATGGGTCGCTTGGGCCGGCAACCCGGTCGATGTCCCTTTTCACCTTACTCGCCGTGGTCGCCATCTTCCTCATCCTTTACGTCGAATTCAGCTCTTTCCGCGCAGCCTTCTTCATCATGGTGAATTTACCATTGGCCCTTATCGGCGGTATATGGGCCGTCTACTTCACCAGCGGTATTATTAGCATTGCTTCGCTGGTCGGGTTCATTACGCTATTTGGCATTGCTACGCGCAACGGCGTGTTGCTGATCGCTCATTACCAAAATCTATTGGAGGAGGGTAAAGAGTTTCGCGAAGCGATTGTGCAAGGCTCGTTGGAGCGGCTGAATCCAATCTTGATGACGGCCATTACCGCGGCCTTAGCCCTGATTCCACTGGCACTGGGTGGTGGTGAGTCGGGTAAGGAAATTCAGACGCCGATGGCCATCGTCATTCTCGGGGGACTGCTAAGTTCTACGGCGCTGAATATGATTGTAATGCCGGGCTTATTTTTTAAGTTTGGTAGGGATACTCAAAATTGATCTCCGATTGGAAATTTGCCAGAGAGTTTGTGGTTTTTTTGAACTTAGCTGCGTCAATGTATAGCAATGCTCATTACACGATCGGGGGTATCCCCTTTTTTTCACCTGCCCGGAATCGAGCAGGTGCGCTAGCGCAGCGTGTCGGCCAATGGACATGGTTATCGTATCCCAAGGCGGTATCGATAATGGCGGTATCCGTGCCTGATGGCAGCAGCGACGGAGCGGGCACCCTTGTCGCCCCTTCGGTCGAATGTGCCTAAGCCCAGCATGGGCATTTTTGTGTAGAAGGCAGTGTGGAATATTGCATGGTGGGCCTTTTAAGGGTTCCGGATTGGGAAAAGTATTATCACGGGTACTTGGAGAAGACCGATGTGTGTTTATGCAGCTTTACTATAATTACGAAAGAAGACCCAAAAGAACAAAATCCCAAAACCACTGAGAATCGCACTGCCTAAAAAAAGGCTGCGGTAACCGACCGCTTCAATAATATATCCACCACCAAAGGCTATGGCGGCATAACCAAAACCACTAGAAGCAGCTACCGCTCCGGCCATTGTCGTTCGCCAGCGCGGTGGAATAGACTCCTGTTGGAAGACTGTAAATGCCGGTCGCCGAATCGCTGAAAGCGCCATTGTGCTCATAAAACACAAACCAGCGATGCTCCAATGGGCAATAAAAGCTAATGGAATCATGGTTAACGCAGCGCAGGCTACCGCACCATTGAATGTGCGGATGTTGCCAAAGCGTTGAACGAGATAGGGCATCAACAAGGCGGCGGGTACTGCGAGAAATTGTCCGGTTGCCGTCAGTACGCCGATGAGTGAGGTCTCGATGTTGAGCGCGGTATCCAAATAGACATTGAAGAAAGTGCGGACGGCACCCTCGCTTGCGATATACAGCAGTGAGATGCAGGAGAACAGTGCAATTAAACGCAATGGAAGCGGGGCTGCGGATTGTCGTGTTTCCGTTGCGACGGTTTTTGCAATATGACGTGTGTTGAGCAGGGCGATAACGGCTGCAATTAGCAATATGGAGGCCGCGAGCATCGTGTGACTATAGGGGGTGGGATGATCTAACGGCAATTCCAATAGAGCCGAAAAATAGCTGGGGAGAAAGCCCCCGATTAGGCTGCCTGCAAATCCCGCCAAAGGGAATAATGCCGCTTGAACAGAGAAAACATATGTACGTTGCTCGGGCTTGGCCATATCCATCAGATAGGGGAAGCCGTTGACGATATAGAGGGAGATCCCGAGCAAGGCCAATGATTGTGTGCTAAGAATATAGAGTGGCCGATGAGGGGCTGAAATAAAACCCGCCTGGCAAACTAACCCGTGCCCAATAACCGCGAGGAAGAGACCGAGGATCATGCTGCGGCGATTGCCGAAGCGGCTGCCGATAAAGCTGGCCGGCAGGCTGGCTAGGGCAAAGGCCAAGGAGCCTATGGCATTAACTTGCCCGACAAATACAGGGCCGTAGCCCAAGCGCAACAGATATAAGTTAAACAATAGCGAGAAAATACCACCGAAGAGGCAAAAGCCCACTAGAGCGGAGGCAAACATAAAGAGCACTAAATCACGGTCGAATTGGCGAACCATTTGCAGGAAATTGGTAGGCATACAACGTTCGAGGGGAACGGGGGACGATCGACTGATTTAGAGGAAAGCGGGGTTGTTTAAGCTTATTTCCTTTTTCTATGACGGTCTTTTTTGCCGTCGGGAGTGCGGCCCTTGGTCCTGACCTTCGTGCTCTTTGTTGCTGATGGTGCCGCGTCTTTCGTCGTATCGATTGTTTTGACGATGGTTTGGCGACTAACATCGGGGCTTGCTATTAATGGAGCCGTCTCTTTGTCCGGAACGCCAGGGTTCGCAATTTCTGCAATGGTCTCTTTATCTCTAGTATCGGGCTGTGTAGATGGTACGGAGACTTCATTGTTGTTATGACTTGCTTGATTAGAAATTACGGTTTGCTCATCACTGGTGCTACCGATCTGCTCGCTCGTGGCGGTCAATACCTTCTTTTTATTTTTAGCTTTATTCTTGTCGTATTCTTTTTTTGCATTGTCATTTTTGTCCGGCCGATGAGTCTGGTCTCTTTTGGCCGATGTCGGCGCCGGTCTTTTTCTGGAATGCTCTTTTTTATTTTCAACCTGTTTTAGGTTGGGCATTTTGCCGTCTTCGCGGCTAATCTGCAGTTTTTGGCCGCAGACCCATACTTTTTTCAGGACTTTTAATAGGTCGTTGGGCATGCCCTCCGGCAGGTCGATGGTGCTGTAGTCGTCATATATTTCTATACGACCGATATGGGCGCTATCGAGATCGGCTTCATTGGCTATGGCGCCAACGATATTGCCGGGGTTGACGCCGTGTTCGTAGCCCACTTCGAGACGGAAGCGTTCGATGCCGGCTTCCGGCGGTGGGGGAGGGTTCGTTTTATCTCGGGCGGGGCGCGTATCGCGTTTATCAGGTTCTGTGGGGGTTAAACTGCGATCTTGCTGTATTTCGTTCCGACTTTGCCGAGAAGGATTGCGATCTTGCTGTGTTTCGTTCCTGCTTTGCCGAGAAGGATTGCGATCTTGCCGTTCTGGCTTGGGCCGATCTCGCTGCACATCCGCCGCGAGCAGTAAGGGCTCATCCCCTTGCACCATTTTGGCCAGGCCCGAAGCCATATCCAGGGCTGTCACATTGTGCTCTTGCTGGTATTGTTCAATAATCATGCGGAATTGGCCGAGGTCTTCTGTCGCGAGCACATCGGTGATCGACTGCTTAAAGCGGGCGATGCGTTGATCGTTGATGGTTTCGGTCGAGGGTAATTCCAAGAGTGGTATTTTCTGCTTGGTCCCTCGTTCGATCGAATAAAGCAGGCGTCTTTCGCGCGGGGCAACAAAGAGGATGGCTTCGCCCTCGCGCCCAGCCCGGCCCGTGCGACCGATGCGATGCACATACGATTCAACATCGGTGGGAATGTCGAAGTTGATAACATGACTGATGCGGTCGATGTCTAAACCGCGTGCTGCGACATCCGTGGCTACGAGGATATCGAGGCGGCCTTTCTTCAATTGTGTTACCGTCTCTTCGCGCCGTTTTTGTGCCATGTCGCCGCTCAAGGCCGAACAGGCATAACCGCGCGCTTCCAATTTTCCGGCCAATTCGACCGTCATGGTTCGCGTGCGCACGAAGATCAGGATTCCGTCGAATGTCTCGGCTTCGAGAATGCGGGTCAATGCGGCGAGTTTGTGGTCTTTACCACTGACCATCCAGTGTCGCTGGCGGATCTTATCTGCGGCTGAAGTCCGTTCTTTTATCGAGATCTGGGCTGGGTTACGCAGATGTTTTTCAGCGATGCGACGAATGGGGTCGGGCATCGTGGCGGAGAATAGGGCTGTTTGGTGATTTTCTGGGGTTTGCTCAAGAATCCACTCGACGTCGTCAATGAACCCCATGCGCAGCATTTCATCAGCCTCGTCTAGGACCAGACAGCTGAGATTGTCGAGCCGCAAGGTCTTGCGGCGCATATGGTCCATAACGCGTCCGGGGGTGCCGACGACAACATGGACGCCGCGCTTTAGTGAGCGCAACTGGCCATCATAAGCTTGGCCGCCGTAGATCGGTAAAACGTGGAACCCCGGAATATAAGCTGCATAGCGCTGGAAGGCCTCGGCAACCTGGATGGCCAATTCGCGGGTCGGGGCGAGCACCAATACTTGCACTTGCCGGCGTTGCATATCGATCCGCGATAGCAGGGGGAGGGCGAAAGCAGCGGTCTTGCCGGTTCCTGTCTGGGCTTGGCCAACCACGTCGCGCCCATCGCGAACCAATGGTATGGTTTGCGCTTGGATTGGGGTCGGAACCTCGTAGCCTAATTCGGCCAGTACTTTGATTACGGGTTCGGTAAGGGAAAGGTCATTGAATGATGTTTTGCCAGGTGCCTCGGACATGGGGCTATGCTTCTTTCTTGGCGTTCTTTTCAGTGCGATAGCGCAGGCTGTGTTGCAATTCTCTTTTGCGGATGCGCAGGGATTTAGGCGTAATTTCTAAGAGCTCGTCGTTGTCCAAATACTCTATCGCATCATCCAATGAGAGAACACGCGGCGGTGAAAGTGCATCGAGAATGGCCTTGGGCGAGGCGCGGTGTCCGGTTAGGTGCTTGGTGCGGCAGACATTGAGTACGAGGTCTTCATTGCGAATAGTTTGGCCGACGACTTGGCCGCCGTATACGTCCTCGCCCGGGCCGATGAAAAATGTACCGCGCTGTTGCAGGTGCTCTAAGGCATATGCGACAGATGTCCCTGATTCATGGGATATGAGCGAGCCGTGTTCCTGCACGTCGATTTCCCCGGCCACCGGTTCATAATCGTGGAATAGCGTGTTAAAGGTTCCGGTGCCACGGGTGGTATTCAGGTAGGGCTGACGAAAGCCGAGAATACCACGCGTTGGGATTAAGAACTCGGCGTAAACAATGCCGTCATCGCCATGGCGAATATCTTGAAGCCGCCCTCGGCGCTTGCCGAGCATTTCGCTGACGGGGCCCAGGTATTCGCTGAGGACCTCAATGAATACACGTTCAACCGGTTCGAGCAAGCCGTTGTCACTCTTGCGGAAGATGACCTCGGGCTTGCTAACGGCCAATTCGTATCCTTCCCTGCGCATCGTTTCGAGCAAGATGGCCAGGTGTAATTCACCGCGACCGGATACGATGAATTCGCCGGAATTATCCGTGTCCTTAACGCGCAACGCGACATTGCTCTCGAGTTCGTCAAAGAGTCTTTTGCGGATTTCGCGGCTGGTGACGAAACGGCCCTCGCGGCCGGCGAAGGGACTGTTGTTGACCCTGAATACCATGCGTACGGTAGGTTCTTCGACCGTGATCGGCGGCAGGGGCATCGGTCGCTCCCGGCAGGTCAAGGTATCGCCGATGCCAACCGCTGCAACGCCGGAAACCGCGACGATATTGCCCGCGTGCACTTGCTCAACGGGTACGCGTTTGAGGTCGCGGAAGATAAAGACCTGGCCGACGGTTTCCGGTGACATTTCACCTTCGGCGTTGATGTGCATAATCGCTTGGCCGGCCGACAGGGATCCGCTGCTCAAACGTCCAATGGCGATCTTGCCGACATAGGAACTGTGTTCCAAAGTCGTCACTAATAATTGCGGCGGTCCGTCGACGACAATCATCGGTGGTGGCAAGTGTCCGACGATCGCGTCAAAGAGCGGCTCCAAATTGTCACTTATTTGATCGGGCTCTAGGCCTGCGCGGCCCTCCAGGGCCCTCGTATATATCACGGGAAAATCGGCCTGATCGTCGGTGGCGCTCAAATCGACAAAGAGATCGAAGGTCGCATTGACCACTTCATCCGGGCGGGCGGCGGGGCGATCGATCTTGTTGACGACGACGACGACCTTGTGTCCGCGACTTAATGCCTGACGCAAGACGAAACGGGTCTGCGGCATCGGTCCGTCGACGGCATCTATCAGCAAAACTACACCATCGACCATATTCATAATGCGTTCGACCTCGCCACCAAAGTCGGCATGACCGGGAGTGTCGACGATATTTATCGTCGTGTCGCCGTGTAGTATGCCTGTGTTTTTGGCCAGAATCGTAATGCCTCGTTCGCGTTCGAGATCGTTTGAGTCGAGCACACGTTCGGCGACTTCCTGGTGCGCTTGGAAGACATTGCTCTGTTTGAGCATACCATCGACAAGGGTGGTTTTCCCGTGGTCAACATGGGCAATAATGGCGACATTGCGAATATCGTTGCGAGGGGCCATTTGCACCTCGTTTTGCACTGCGGATTCTGGTTGGGTCATCGGTCCTCTAAGGTCGGGGCGGGAAAAACAAAAGGGGCTATGCAGTTGTTAATCTGCGCGGCCCCTTTTATGGTCGCCGCACGAGATAACTCTACGCGGCATTTCGCTTTGCGTTTTGTCTAATCGATTTGGAATTCGTCTAATTTTTATAAGACAATGTGTTAGAATAATTTAGGGCACTTTTGCATATTCGGCAAGTCACCGACAAAATTAACCTAAGCTGATGAGTTAATCCGTTCTCGATCCCAATTTTAAGCCAGACCTAGTGAATCTTCCGGGTGTTTTTTTATCGAAAAATCCAATATTGGCTAGACATGCGCTTCTTTACTGAGACTAGACCCCCATAACAAATATCTGTAGAGCCTATGATCGCCGATGCAAGTTAAATAGTGGCATACTCACCGATTGGGGTCCACCCAGGTGAGACCTTTGGGTTAGCTAAAAAGGCTTCTGGGCTGAGGTGTCCCAGGGACATGGGGTCTTTGCTCATTCCTTTTTTCAATGTATGTATTGACATGGTACAGCTCCGGGGAGAGAAGTTTTTTTGATCGCTGGCAGCTGCAAATAAAATGCAACTCTGGGCTTGTACTTCAACTTATACGATTGTCGTGTACAAAGGATACTATCAATAAACGGACGCAAGAAGATCGCTGCGATACTCACCACCTGTTTCACTCGATCCCATGCCGAAGTGATCCTCCCCAAGTTGATCAAGGGGTTTCCCACAGGCCATGGCATGCTGGAGCCGCAGGTGGACCTGGCATCGATCTATCTGGATCAGATCCACGAAGAAGATGTCTGCGCTCCGTTTGCCCGGGAACACGGTATTCCCATCTACCCAAGCATCATCAAAGCACTCACCCTGGGGGACGGGCGAGCAGTCCTGTTGAATTAAGGTGAGAAATACGGTCATTCAAAACCTCACTGGCCAATGGCAACGGTAGCGGTTGGCGCGGCGGCGGCTACGGAGGCGGTAGAGATCATTGGCCAGGCTTTTGTGGATGCGTTTGGGGATTAGATCGGACGCTATCTATAGGCCATCTATAAACCATCTATTAAAAGTAGTAGGAATACACGATAATTGTTTGACTCTGTAAGTATTGGCAGTCTAAGTTAGACGCTATGATAGTAGGAGTATACTACATCATTAGGATCGGTTAGAAACGCGTATAAACAAGGGGGTGAATTATGGCAAAATACCGCACCGCAGTGATTGCTTGCGGCATTATTGGCCGCGTGCATGCACGTGGCTGGCTGGGAGTCGAAGGACAGCCTACTGAAATAGGTGCTTTAGCCGATACCAATTCCGATGCGCAAAAAGAATACGGTGACTTTTTCGAGGTCGGCGAAGAACACCGCTATGGCGACTATCGCGAAATGCTTGATAAAGAACAGCCGGATTTCGTCGATGTGTGCTCTTGGCACCAAATGCACGCAGAGATGGTCATCGCCGCTGCGGCTAGAGGCCCCAAGGCGATACTCTGCCAAAAACCAATGGCGGTTGATTTGCGCGAGGCCGACGACATGCTGACGGCATGCGCGCGTAATAATGTGAAGCTCATCATTGCCTATCAGCGGCCGCACCATGCGGTCTGGCTCAGGGCACGCGAGTTGGTGCGGGAGGGGGTTATCGGAAAAATTAGCCAAGTTCAGATGGCTTGCGGGGGAAACCTGCTCAACACCAACTCACACAATATCCGTCTGGCGCTTTTTATGATGGATGAACCTGAGGTGGAGTGGGTGGTGGGTGCTGTGGAGCGGACTACTGAACTTGTCGAGCGCGGTTTGCCTGCTGAAGATGCCTGTATGGGGGTGGCTGGTTGTGCGAATGGCGCCAGTATTCTTATCATGGGGAATTTGGTTGGCGGTCTTGGCCAGGGGTGTCGGATTATCGGCTCGGAGGGCATTATGGAACTCAGCACCGATCGCTTGCCCGATAGTGAAGTGCCAAGCGATGCGCCGATGTATATGCCCGAGGGCCCCTCCGCCCGCTACAACTGCGAATTTGGCACCGGCAGATATCTCAATGCTTCAACTGAGGGATGGCAAGAGATTGATGCGCCGATACACGATAGTTGGGCGCATCAGTGCCAAGAGGCGATTGATTGGGTCGAGGGTAAGATCGAGGCGCCGATCAGCGGTGGCGACAGGGGGCGGGCAGTGCAGGAAGTGATGATGGCGTTGTTTGAATCTGCGCGAAAGCGACAACGCATTCATCTGCCCCTAAAAACGCGGGTCAACCCATTGAATCTAATGGTCGCCAATGGCGACTTGCCTGTAGAATGGCCGGGAGCCCATGAAACCCGCTCGAGCTTAGTGCGAGGCGAGGGCATGTCTTGGCACGATGAAAAAAAATAACCTAAGATCGGAGAATCTTAGAAGTAGTTTTTTGCCATAGAAAATGAGGTGGCGAGAAAAGGATAAGGCGTCTGCGGTTTTGCCATAATTGGGCAAAAAGAGCAGACGCCTTATCTATGTTTAGAGATGCTAAGCCGCTACAGGTAGCCCAGACGATGGTTTGTTTGCTGTCATAGAGTAATTTTAACGGCCCCGGAAGCTGTGCGGGCTTTGTGCAATGCTTCATCTAGGTCATTGCCGCGCGCTAGGGCGACCCCCATGCGGCGTTTGCCGGCCACTTCGGGTTTGCCAAAGAGTCTGAGTTGCGTATCGGGTTGTTGTAGGGCTTTATCGAGCTGCCCGAACTGAACCTGTTGTGAAGTGCCTTCGACTAGGATGACGCTCGAAGCGGATGGGCCGTGTTGGGCGATATTGGGAATGGGTAAGCCAAGGATGGCACGAGCATGCAGGGCAAATTCCGAGAGATCCTGAGAAATTAGTGTGACCATGCCGGTATCGTGTGGGCGCGGCGATACTTCGCTGAAATAGACATCGTCGCCTTTGACGAAGAGTTCGACGCCAAATAAACCCCGGCCGCCCAGGCCGTCGGTGATCGAGCGGGCGATATGTTCCGCTTCGCTACGGGCCTTATCACTCATCGGCTGTGGTTGCCACGACTCGCGATAATCGCCGTCAATTTGCATATGGCCGATGGGCGCACAGAAACTCGTGCCGCCTTCGTGGCGCACGGTGAGCAGGGTGATCTCGTAGTCAAAGTCGACAAAACCTTCTATGATCACGGTGCCGGCCCCAGCGCGACCGCCCTCCTGCGCGTAGTTCCAGCTCTTGGCGATATCAGCTTCTTCACGAACGGTGCTTTGTCCCTTGCCCGATGAACTCATAATGGGCTTGATGACACAGGGCATGCCGATCGCTTCGATCGCCGCGCGATAGTCCTCTTCGGTCGAGGCGAAACGGTAGGCGGAGGTTTTGAGCTGGAGCTCCTCGGCGGCGAGCCGGCGAATCCCCTCGCGGTTCATCGTCAGGCGGGTAGCTCTGGCGGTCGGGATGATATGGAAGCCTTCTTGCTCTAATTCGACCAGGGTATCGGTGGCGATCGCCTCGATTTCGGGCACGACCAAGTCTGGTTTTTCTTCTTCGATGATTTTGCGCAGCGCCGTGCCGTCGAGCATGCTAATCGTATAGGAACGGTGGGCGACCTGCATGGCCGGTGCATTTTCGTAGCGATCGACGGCGACAACCTCAACTCCGAGTCGCTGCAGCTCGATCACGACTTCCTTGCCCAATTCGCCTGAACCGCACATAAGGACTTTAGTCGCCGTGGGAGATAGTGGGGTGCCAAGGGTACTCATGGTATTTCCTCCGAGGGGTGTTAGGCTGGGTGGATCGTTCTCTTTAATAGACCAAACGAGGTTGGGCAGATGGCAAAAAAGAGCGTGGGGAAGTGGGGAAATATAGGATCTGGTTGCCCCGTGATCAATTACGAGGCAACCAGTGTATCGCGTTATTCAAAGAGTGGTAGATAATCTCCATACCCTTCATCGGCCAATTGCTCCGTCGGCACAAAGCGTAACGATGCCGAATTTATACAGTAGCGCAACCCCGTTGGTGCCGGACCGTCTTCAAAAACATGGCCGAGGTGTGAATCGCCAAATTTACTGCGCACTTCGACACGGGTCATAAAAAGTGCATTGTCGCGGTGTTCGACGATGTGTTCGGCTTCGAGTGATTGCGTGAAGCTCGGCCATCCGGTGCCGGATTTGAACTTATGCATAGAGCTAAAAAGCGGCTCACCGGATGCTATATCAACGTAGATTCCTGCGGCTTTATTGTCCCAATAGGCGTTGCGAAAAGGCCGCTCGGTTGCGTCTTCCTGGGTGACCTGGTATTGCAAGTCGGTGAGTTTGGCGCGCAGCTCGTCCATCGGCGGTTTTTTATAAGGCTTGCTCGTGGTTGGCATAGGTAGATCTTTTTCCCAGGTCGCGGCGATAAAGCGATCCCGTCCTGACCCTTGGCGATAGCTGTTATAATGGCGGCGGTTTTTCTTGTGATAATCTTGGTGATCGTCTTCGGCGGTATAGAAAGTCACGGCTGGGCGAATTGGGGTGACGATCTCTTTGTCGAAGCGGCCCGATTCAATCAGGGCTTGCTTGCTGGCCGCGGCCAATTGACGTTGCTCTTCACCGTGGTAGAAAATTGCCGAAGTGTATTGGTGCCCGCGGTCGTAAAACGAGCCACCAGAATCGGTGGGGTCGAATTGCCGCCAATAGATATCGAGCAGTTGTTGGTACGATATTTTCTTGGGATTAAAAGTAATCTCTACGGACTCTATGTGTTTGGTCCTACCTGAGGAAACCTGCTTGTAGCTCGGATTTTCCTTTTCGCCCCCGGTATAGCCCGATATTGCAGAGATGACGCCCTCGACTTTGTCAAAGGGGGCTTCGATACACCAAAAACACCCGCCGGCAAAGGTAGCTTTGGCGTAGGGTTGCGCAGGACTTTTACTAGGGGTTAAAGAAAATAGCAACAGGCTGATCAGGCCGGTTAATTTGAAAGTCATAGTGATTTTTCCTTCTGTGGGCTCTTGTGAATATCATCTTGCACTTATAGAACTTAGCAAATAGATATCACGGGGAAATCACAAAAAATTAAAAAAGCATTGACTATGTCCGTTTGCGATTTCATTGTTAAGGCCCTTGTTGGAGGAAAATATCTGTGATTGAAATTGAAAATCTACAAAAGAAATATGCTGGTAATTGGGCATTGCGGGGTATTTCCCTGCAAATTGCAGCGGGCAAAGTTACCGGGATATTGGGTGAAAATGGCAGTGGTAAGAGTACTTTGTTCAAAATACTTGCAGGGGTGGTTCGGCCATCGGGCGGGCATGTGAGCATACGGGGTGAGTCCCTGGGGGTTAATACCCGTAGGCAGACGGCTTATTTGCCGGAGGTCGATCCTTTTTACAATTGGATGCAAGTCGGCGAGCAATTGCAGTTTCTCGCCAGTTTCTACGCCGGTTGGGATTGGAATAAGACGGATGAATTATTGCAGTTTATGGGCATTTCTAAGGATGTAAGAATCGGCACCTTGTCCAAGGGGCAAAAAGCCCGCTTGAAAGTTATTAGCGGTTTTTGTTGGTCGAATAACCTAGTGCTTATGGACGAACCGTTCAACGGCATCGATCCACCGTCGAGAAAGAAGATATTACAAGCTGTTTTTGGTGAATTCCGCTATGGGGAGCAGCAGGCCATCGTCATTTCGACACACTTAGTGAGCGAGGTCGAGGAATTTATCGACGATGTGGTGTATTTGCGAGACGGGGAAATTGCTTTAATGGGTAGTGCGCAAACATTGCGCGAGCAGCGCTCGCAATCCCTTTCGGACATCTTTGCAGAGGTGGTGGCATGAGACCATTTGCCGTGTTATACCTTAAAGAATTTAAGGACAACCTGAATACCGTCGCTCTGCTTTGGGTGGCTACGTTCGCCATTGGCCTTTACGCCATAAGCCAACAAGCCGAGGCGGGTATTTGGGTGTCGATATTAGCGGCGAGCCCCTACATGGGGGTCTTGATATTACCTTTTTTGCTCGCGCAATCCTTCGCCAGTGAAATAAAAGCACAAACAAATTATCAATTATTGGCCCTACCTATAGCTCGTTGGCAGGTGGGACTGAGCAAAGTTGCGGTGGTGGTTACGGCGGGATCGGGGATCTGGTTGTTCACTACGGGGGCCATTCATTGGCTGGCTATTGGTTTTGATGAAAGCGATATGACCTTTTTGCAAGGATCGAAATTGCAGGGCATTGATATTTGGGTACTGAGCGGATTGGGTTACCATGCTTTTGCATTGTTGTTGCTGGGCATTGCTTGTGTCATGGAGGGGGCCAAACAATACATAAAAAAACGGCGAAGATTGCTTGGTTTGGGTGTGTTTATAGCCTGTTTTTGGGTGTATTTCAAATTCACCGGTGAGCTTTCGATAGATTTGGGTGATTTGGGGGTCTATTCGCTTGAATCCGAATTTTTGCACAGCGATGAACCTATGCAAGCCCCCATTGCAGGCTTGTTGTATACGGCGGTGATGGGAATCGGGTTTATAGCTATAGGGTTGGGTTTGTACGATCGCTTTGCTGAAGTAGACTAAAAAAGAGAGGCAAAATTGCATTCACATTCAAAGTTAAGCCGATTATTGTGTGTTATGGGGGGGCTCTTTTGAGCTGTGGGCCGACTTGGAGTGCTGAAGGCGAAATGTTGCAAATAAGCAAGAGCGTTGATTTTGGGGATGCCGAGAGCGTGGAAATTGAGGTGGAGCTACGAGTGGGTGAATTGACCTTGCTTGCAATGGATGGGACGGGGCTAAATGGGAATTTCCGCTTCAGCTCTGGGCATGGAGAACCCCAAATTGATTATCAAGTAGAGGGTCGCCGAGGCGTCCTGCGCATCACCGAAGCGGGTAGCAATGGTAACGATCGATCGGTCGATTTGGAGGGCGATCTCGAAGATGGCTTCAACTGGAATTTTTCCGATCACGAGACGATGTGGGATATACAGTTGGGGCACGGTCAGCCCTTGGTCGTCGAGGTGAATGCGGGGGCGATGGCCGGGACGATTGATCTGCGCGGCCTAAGTCTGCAAAGCTTTAAATTGGAAACGGGTGCAGGGGATATCGATCTTGATTTGAGGGGGGGGTGGTTGGGCAATTCCGAGGTGGAGATCGATGTTGGCGTCGGTGAACTTGAACTGCTATTACCAGAAGGTATGGGTTTGGCGTTAGTGCTCGAAAGTGGGATCGGTAGTGTCGATATAGAAGGGTTAGAGAAACTCGCAGGAGAGCAGATGGAGACCGAAGGGGTTCGCATGCCTTTTTGGGGCGTGGAGATCAAACCGGAAAGCGGTGGTTGGTTTGATCGCCACCTTGGTCAAAACGGTGTTTGGACCAACGAAAGTTATGGGCAGAGTACAACGAATTTAAGGCTCCGCGTCAAAGTGGGGGTTGGGCAATTGCGGGTCAGGGTCAAGGATTGATTCGCAATTACGCGATAGCCGATCCTGGTGAAAAGGAATTTTTCTCAGCGATTTAGCCTATTTAAGCCTAAATGCAGACAATAAAAGGAGAATGCAGATAATTGTAAATCATTGTTTTTCATTTGATTAAGAATGGTTTATATTTGGGCGGTAGGAATAATCGCAGGGGATGCATATTATGGATATTGCCAATATTACCTTGTTGCAAATTATCGTGGTGTGGGTTGCAGGGGCGGGTATTGCTTTAATTGGTGCTATGGTAAAAGGTGGGGGTAAGTTGGTTACTTCCTATTTTCTGCTAAGTTTTTTATTAGGGCCGATTGCGATTGTATGGCTGATCTTTGATGGTCGCAAAGCCTGTCCATTTTGCCATAACATCTTAAAGCCAAGCCTCAAAGTCTGCCCGCATTGTGACCATCGCTTAGTATATCCCCATCTGTAATTTTTATTTTTCCGACTTAGCATGAGCGTTGTCCCACTTGGGAGAGCGCTTTTTTTCTTAATTGGCCGAGTTAATGAAATGCGCTACCTGGTTATCTGCCTTGTAGTTAGGATTTTCTCTTTGGCATCCTGGGGTTTTCTCGAAATTTGCAAATAGGGTTCGGGTCAATACCGGTGAACTCATCTGCGCATTCAATATCTCAACCAATCGACTGTTCATGCGGACTGTCTGAGTTGAGTATTTTAGAAGCCTTCGAAGACAAGTCGAGCGTATAGCGGCGATTCTTTAGAAATACTGCCCCAAGCCGATGGACACCTGCCAAGCGTCAACGCTGACCCCATAGGCTATATCGCCGCGAAACACCGGGGTATTGTAGATTTTAGGCAAACCCAAGCGAAAACCAAATCCTGGAGAGTACTCCAGATTTGGTTTTTCTATATCCGGGGTCCAAGCTGCGCCAATATCCAAAAAAGCGGCGCAGGCTAGCACATACCAGGGATCGCGGATTAGCGTCGGGCGGGCTTCTATATTGATGCGCAATCTCCTGTTGCCGTTAAGGCGCCGCGGGGCGAATCCCCGCAACCCACGCTCTAGGCCGAGTAGAAATTGCGCGGCGTCCTCGCTGCGGTGTATCGCTTCCCAAGAAATATGCATGGCCAGTGAATGTACTGATCCTATTCTGGTATAGGTTCTGAGGCTTGCAAGGGCGGATAGGTTGTATATTCCAGCCCCATCCAATCGTGTCGATGCGTATAAATTCATTTGTGTGAAAGTGCGCGTCGTCGGTTGTAAGCGCGGGGCGAGTTGGATTTGATAAAAAGAAAAGGTGCGGTCCGAGCCCCATGCTTTATGGGTCATCCCCCAGTGTAGTGATAGCCAACTGCCGGCTTGCAGGTCTTCCAAGGGACCGAGATCGTTAATAAAACGGCGACGGATATAATTGGGTCTCCAGATCAGCAAACCCATACTGGGAATGGTGCGGGTGCGGTTATTGGGGGCGTAGGAAAAGGGCGAACTGGCGTCGAAGCGCCGTTGGGAAACGCCGAGTTGGAATGAGGGGCGTATTTTAGTGTGCTGGCCAAAGGATCGAGTTATCCAGAGGCGGCCGTTGTTGATGCGGTCGCTGTAGCGCTGGTCAAGCTCACCGTTGGAGTATAAACGCTGCACGCTTTGCCGGCTGGCCAGGGACAGGCCATAGGCCCGCTGGTCGGCTAAGGTGGCAAAAGGGCGGGCAACCTCGATCGAGAAGTTGTGCCCTTCGGCACCGGCGCCGATACGGCTAGAAAGGGAATGGCGAGTGCCGGCCAAGCGCGGTTCTGTAAAATCAATATCGAGCCAATAGCCGGAGATCGCGCGGTTTTCCAAGGTCGTCCGCAGGCTTTGGCCGCGTCCGAAAAGATTGTAGTCGAGTCCTACAAGGCCAATGCTCAATTGGTCTAATTGTCCCGATACCAAAGGGGACAAAGCGCGGGAGTACAGGTCTTCGACAGTAACGGTTACAATGGCTTCACCATGCTCTTCAGCATGGCGGATATCAACTTCGCCAATGAAAAACAGGCGTCTGAGATTGCGGGCGGATTCTACGAATAGCGTTGTATCGATCTGATCGCCGGTTGCAAAAAGTAACTCCCTGCGGATAATCTGCACATCGGTGCGCTGGTTGCCCTCAATGACAATGCGCTGGATGCGGACCGTGTCTGTGAGGCTCCAAGCATTCGTAGCGGATACGAAAATCAAGAAAAGGAAGATAACAGGTCGTGAACTCATTGCGGGCGGTGGTCACGTATTTCACGTCGTGATAAGCTCACCCCTAAGAGGAATAGCGCGATTGAGGTGCCGATGAGTAGCTGGCGCAGTGGGGAAAGGCTGGCGCGCATTACTATATATAGCATAAAGCCGGATTGCAAAATCGGGGCGTGAGAAAGTTCGCCAAAATCATGTGGCGATTCGAGTATTGCGTCGCAATCTTATAGAGTTCCAATAAGGCCCTTTATAAAGGGCAAGGTCAACTGGCGATGGTGCGGGGGGGGCGGCCGGAAATTAAATCATTAACATTAATTACGCGATATAAACCGCCTTAGAATATATTTTAACCTTAAAAAGGGTAAATCGATTGAAGATCGCGAAACTGGATACATATGTTGTCAGCGTTCCGTATCGCCGACGAGAAAGTAGCGCTCGCGTGCGTCGGGACGGAGTGACATCGGTCTTGGTGCGTTTGCAAACGGACGATGGCCTCATTGGGTGGGGCGAGTCGTGTCCTGGACCTAATGTCGAAAGCATCCGCGAGGCGGTAGTATCCGCCGAGCCGATACTCATTGGCAGTGATCCGTGGAATACCGAGCAATTGGCGCATCATTATTTTCATACCGCGCATTGGGATTTGCGTCCGATGACGGGTAACTTCGCCTACGCGGGTTTGGATATGGCCTTGCGGGACCTTCAGGGCAAAGCCTGCGGTCAGCCCTTGTATCGCTTATTTGGTGGCGTGGTGCGTAAAGAAGTGGATTATTTCTGCTATTTGTCAGCGGATTCGCCCGATTCAGTCGCCGCGCAAGCACAACGCGCAACCGCTGCGGGATATCGCGTCTTTTATCTCAAAGTCGGTGTGAATCTTGATCTAGAACTTGCGATGGTAGCGGCCTTGCGGCAGGCCATTGGTGCTGAAGGTAAAATACGTATTGATGCCAATGGCGCTTGGTCCGTCGCTGAGGCGGTGCGCAACCTCAATGCCTTTGATCGTCACCACATTGATTTTGCAGAACAACCCGTGTCGCAAGATCCCATTCGCAATATGGTCGAGCTCAAACAGAAAGTGCGTGTGCCCTTAGCGGCTAACGAGGGTTTGTGGCGCCAAGCTGATGTGTGGGAGGTCATTCGGGCTCGGGCAGCGGATGTGTTGTGTTTTAGTCCCTATTGGGTCGGCACCCTGGCCGCGTTCCACCGCCTGTCTCATGCGGCGGCCAACGAGGGTTTGGCGGTTTGCCGTCACACACATGGTGAACTGGGGCTGATGGCGGCGGCATCACATCATCTGTGTCTGACGTTGCCAAATTTGCTCATCGGCAACCAACAAACCGCGGCACTAATGGATGGCGATATTCTCACTGAAGATCTGCCCATCGCTAAAAGTCCGGTCTGGGGTATTCCTACTGGAACGGGTTTAGGGGTCGAAGTCGACTTCAGTAAGGTTGAAAAATACCAGCAGGCTTATAATGAAAACGGTCAGTTTCTGCCCTATCAACCAGAGATGTTTAACGACTGAGGGCGTTAAAACGATGTGCTTGCGCTTCTTGGCCGGCTTATGTACCATTGAGTAAATCTATAGTTTTCAATGGGCTACTTACGTTTTACTGCTGATTCGATAGCCCGTATGCTTCGATGAAATACAAGGTGGAATGGGGCGCTAAATATTGCGAATGATGGTTTCCCCGGTATGACATAATCGCGTATTTTTCACCCTAAATCATATCGCTGCTGAGCGCAGATTGTGATAATCGCTATGAATATTCTGCGAAATTTATTCGCTAAAAAAGCTAAGTCTATTCCAACGGTACCCCCTAAACAGATTCCCGAATCGCCCCCCGAAGACTTTAATGCGGCAGACGTCCTGCTCGATTTGGCGGAGCGGCGGGATGTGGACTTGGTGCTGCGGGGATTGGATGCTCACCTCGAAAGGGTTCAGGAACAGGATCTCGAGCCTGAGGCTTTGCGGTTGTTGTCTTGGGCTGAGGAGGAACTGAACCTAGCGCAATCACCGCAACCAGCACAATACGCCCTGCTCGGCAATATTTGTCAACGGTTGCAACCGACGCAAAACGCTGATGCGCTGCAGAGGGCACTCGGTTTTTATAGTGTTGCATTGACGGGCTACGAGGAAGCACGCGAGCTGGAGGGCACGGCCGTAGTCCTGAACAATATGGGGCTTGCTTTGCTTACCTTAGCGAGGACTGACGCCCGCCAATATGCGGAGGCGATCCCGCTATTGGAGGAAGCATTGCATTTTTACGAAAATGGAGAGGATTGGCCGCGCCGCGCCGACATCTGTTTAAGCCTTGGCGAGGCTTATGCGGGTCTTGAAGAGCCGGGTTTTGACCATTATGAGTTGGGGCGCGAGTGCTTGGAGCGCAGTAGGGCGCTATACGAACGCTGCGATGATGAGTATGGCCAGGCGATGGCACAAGGCCAACTTGGCGATGTGCATGTCGAATTGGCGGTGCAGGATGGGCAAATATCGTTGGAAAAGGCCGTTCGTCATTATCGCAATGCCCTGGCGATTTTTGTCGATTTAGGAGAACCATTGGTCGTCGCCCGATACCAGGAACGCTTGGCCAATGCTTATGGCAGTCTCGGCGAGGAGGAGCACTTGCGCAAAAGCTTGCGGGCAGCGCAAGGGGCGGTTGAATTATACGAAAAACACGAGCAACAAGCGGCTTTGGCCCGTGCGGGACTGGGGCTTGCGCGGATTCATCTGGCCTTGGTTGGTTGCGGCGCGGAAGATGAGCTACTGCCCGGTTTTGAACAATTGCGGCGCACATTGGGACTTTTCCGTGACCTCAAAGATCGAAGTGGTCGGGCTGCATGCCTGCTGCTGTTGGCGCAGATTTATCAATATGGCGAATCCGATCGGCAGGATGCAGACTTGAGGCAGGCCTTTGATTGCCTGACAGAGGCGCTGGCCATTTATCGTCTGCAAGGCCAGGATGAGGCCGCTGCGCTTGTGCAACGGCAATTGCATGCACTGGAGCAACCCGATGCCTATACGGGTTGAGTGAAATAAATGCTACTCTTGCACAACCTCGGCCGAGGGGTAGTTAAGATGCTTTGGGGGAATGCGGTCAATGCTTGGCGCCTGTTCGAATTCTCCATAGCCGTCGTTATGGCGTTGGTACAATTTTTTCGCCGGCAGGGTTTCCGTTCCGCCTTTCGCGTGACAACACAGCAAGTTTATTTCACCGGCGTGGAGGCTATGCCTTTTTTGGGGATGTTGTCACTTTTGCTGGGCTTTGTCGTCATAGCACAGTCGCTGCCCCAGTTACAAGGTGTGGGAGCGCATGCTCTAATCGGTCAGATCTTGGTGATTAGCATTGTACGCGAACTGGGACCGATTATAACCGCGATGGTTGTGATTACCCGATCCGGATCGGCGATGGCCACCGAGATGGCGACAAATCGCATCAGCGGGCAGGTCGAATCGCTTGAGGCGATGGGCATAGATATTTTTCACTTCCTCGTAGTGCCCCGGGTGTTGGGTTGTATGATCTCGATGTTTTGCATGATCCTCTTTTTTGATATCATCTCGCTGGTGGGAGGGTTTCTTGTTGCCAGCACGAGGTTGACGATGCCCTTTACCCTTTACTTGCAGTATATATTTACCTCCTTGGCACCACTTGACCTCTATCTTAGTCTGTCAAAGGGCCTTCTTTTCGGCGGCATTATTGCTTTATTCTCCTGTTATCACGGGCTTAGAGCGGGTAGGGCGATCTACGAAGTACCCATGGTCGCGCGTTCGGGGGTGATTCAGGCGATGTTTTTTGTATTTGTATCCAGCGCTGCTATCTCTGCCCTATTTTATTGGATATAACGAGCCTGCGATGTCAACCGTTATAGCATTGCGAAATATCTCGCTGCAAATGGGACAAAGCCTTTTGCTGCAGCAGGTAAATCTCGATTTGGCGGAGGGAGAGACGGGGGTGATCGTTGGTGATACAGGCAGCGGCAAATCGACGCTATTGCGGTTAATATTGGGCTTGCCCGGTATGCAACGGGAGGATCAGGTTAGGCTAGAGGGCGAGGTGGAGGTCGCCGGTCGCCCAATTTTCGATTTGGATCAGAGGCAATTACAGGAATTGCGGCGGCAAGTCGGGGTGGTCAAGGGAGGAGGTGGTCTGATAGAGAACATGGATGTGCGGCGGAATATATGCCTGCCGCTGGCCTATCACGCCAGCCATATCAGCGGCGACGATATAAACAGGCGCTGTGTTGAAATCATGAACCGCTTGGATATTGCGCATCTTGCCGGATTGGGGCGGCGGCCGGTCACCTTGAACGCCGAAGAGCGGGCCTACGTGTCTTTGGCTAGGGCGCTAATGATCGAACCTATTGTATTGCTTGCCGATGATGCAACGTTGGGTATGGGGGAAGAGATGGCGCAACGTTTTATCGCGCATTTATTCACCGGTCGAGGATTGCCCAGATTGATCGTGACAACGAGGTTGTTGCCCTATATAAATAGAGGGGATCGCTTTTACTTATTGGAAGAGGGTACCATTATACCGCTCGGAGATAGACAAGAAGTGTTAGGGTGCGATCATCCATGGATTCGGGCCGAAATGGCCAATAGCAGTTGGGGTTAATTCACTATGCGCGAAGGTAAATTACTTCACGAAAGGGCCAGTGGACACGCCTTGGTAGGGCTCTTTGTGTTGCTCGCGATCTTTTTCTTTGCATGGCTGCTGTTTTCTCAGCAAGATCAGGTAGCTCGCTACCGCATCGTTGCCGAGTTCAATACGATCAACAATCTAAGTGAGGCGACTCAGGTCAAATTGCGCGGATTTACGATTGGCCAGGTCGAAAATGTCGAATTTGCCCCGCAACCAGCCACCGGAGAGCCCTATTTTCAGGTTGAATTGGGCATCGAAAAACGCTATCCAGTACCCACGGGAACCATCGCGGAAATCCGCAGCAGCGGTTTGGTCGGGGACACGTTTATCCATCTCGATGTCAGCAAGGCGGATGGGGCGATGCTGTTGGCTGGATCTCGGATTAAAGGGCGGGATGCATTGGGTATGAAAGAATTGCTCGCCAGCATCACCGAAATGGCGCACAAATTGGGCGGGGCGGGGGAGAGCCTGCGGCGCGCGGATCTCGGCTATAAATTGGGGCGGCTCGGTGACAGTGGCCACCAAGTGGCCAGCAGCCTTAGTCTGGTTGCGCACAGTGCCGATAGTTTGTTGCATAGTAGTCGGATCCTGCTGGAGACGATGGGACCGGGTTTTGAGGGGGTACTAACCGGTTTACAGGCAAGTGCCGAGCAACTGAATCGCACCATGCAGCATGCCGATACCCTTGTGGTGGGCAGCCAGGAGGATGTGCAACACTCGCTCAAATCGCTGCGGCAAGTCGTCGAGAGACTCGATATGGTATTGCAACGGGTGGATCAAATGGTATTATACAAAGAGACCGAACTCGATTCGACTCTGAGCAATTTACACGCGGCTTCCAAGGCCGTGCGAGAGATAAGTGAACATCCGTGGAAGTTAATAACCGGACAGAATCAGCCGGTTACGGAACCTGCAGAAAGTGATGAATAAAGGCGCTGAAACTACCGTCAAGGCCCTACGCGATCAGTTGTTAGCCGCAAGGGAAGAACGCAACCTGAGCAAATTGCGTAATGTCGAGGATGGTTTGCGCCAGTTGGGCAAGGTTGGGTATCGGTGCTGTCTGGTCGATTTCGACCGCTGTCGATTGCGTTATTATGTCCGGTTGCTCGGCTATGAACAAGCCCGGGTTAAGGTGCAGATCGAATTTCCGCTAGCACTAGACGTCGACCCGGTGCAGTGGTTGCCGCTGTCGCATTTGGCCGACTATGAAGAGGCGGAAAACACCTATAGTATTCGTCGGATCTATGAAGGTATGGCTCATTATATCCAACAAAAGTCGCCGACGTTGCAACGAGGCGCAGTACGGCTTGGTCTTAAACCTCCTAAGCGATATGAAGCCGAAAGAGCGGAGACGGGATCGCGTAGTGGGCGGGGTTGGTTTTATTTGGCAAGTGCCCTGCTACTGATTGCCGTTGGCGTTTTGTCTTATATCCAAATGGGCAAAGTTTTTTTTTGATATGAAATCCGCCACTTTATATATGATCGTCATCCTTATGGCAGGTGCGCTTGAGCTGAATGCGCAATCGGCCGAAAGCTACTTTGAGAAGGGGCGGATTTACCATACGGGTGAAGAGGGGGTGCAGGATATTGAAAAAGCACTCTCCTATTACAAGGCGGCGCTAAAGCGCAATGGTGCACTGTATCCGGCATTGTATAACTCGGGGTTGATTTATCACCAGCAACAAGAGTACGCCCGTGCACAAACGCTTTTTATCAAAGCGGCTAAAGCCGCGGCAGATTCCCCCCAGGACGCCAAGCGCTATGGTGCGATGGCCCGCAACGGGCTTGGCTCCACCTATCAGAAACTTGGCAAGAAATTGCAGGCCGAAAAACAGTTCGGCATAGCCAAGAGACTGTTCCCCTCCTTTGTTGAAGCGCATTATAACCACATCAATTTACTATTACTGCAAGACCGCGCAAAAGAAGCACGTAAGGCATTGCTTGTCGCTGAGAAGTTAGCGCCAAGTGAACGCTATGAAAAAATTAAAGGCCGGTTGAAGGTCGAAGAAAAACGGGAGGACAGTGGTTGGGCGAACAGTGTTCTTGGGATTGCGGCTTTCATCGTTTTACTTTTGCTCTATTCGCTTTTCCTCCGGCGACAATCGGTTAAGAAGGCGGAAAAACGCTGATTGACCATGTGATATCACCCACCTATATTCGATGCAATCGCAGGTGCCGAAGATCTTTCGGAGAATAGGGAAGGCGGTGCAATTCCGCCACGGCCCCGCCACTGTGACCGGTTTGGCAGATTTTGGCCCCGATTTTTTGCGGGTCAGTGAGCCAACCGGGAGTCAGGAGACCTGCCTGCGATCTAATGTGCGAACGGCCTGCGTGGGATAGGTCGGTTGGGCTGGCTAAGCTCTTATTGTCACTTTGAGCCGATCCCACATGGGGTCGGTTTTTTTTGGTCAAAATTATGAATCTAGTCAATTTAGCGGAAGTCGCCGCGGGCTACCGCAAGGGGGAAGCGGCCATCGAGGGTATCGACCTTGCCCTAGCCAAGGGGGATTTCCTTGGGTTGATCGGGCCGAATGGTTGCGGCAAGAGCACGTTAATTCGCACGATTGCTGGTGTGGTGCCGCAATATTCGGGTGAGATACGGATCGGGGGAGAGAATCTTTCGAGGATGAAGCGCCGTGATTTGGCTCGATATATCGCGGTGGTGCCGCAAGAGACCATTCCTTCGATTGCCTTTGAGGTGCGTCAACTGGTCATGATGGGGCGATATCCACATTTGGGGCGGATGAAGGCACCCGGGATAGAAGACCAACGGTTGGTCGATGTCGCTCTTGAGCAGACGGCGGCGACTCAATTTATTGGTCGCAGGATAGACGAGTTGTCTGGGGGAGAACGGCAACGGGTATTTATCGCTAGGGCTTTGGCGCAAAACCCGCAGGTTTTGTTGCTTGACGAGCCGACAAATCACTTGGATATAAACTATCAAGTCGAGGTATTCGACTTATTATACAAGCTAAACCACGATAGGGGTTTGGCCATCATTTGTGCAACCCACGATCTAAATTACGCGGCTGAATACTGCAAGCGTGTCGCTTTGATGGACAAGGGGCGGATTCGGGCGCTCGGTCCGGCGTCCGAGGTATATAATGCCGAAGTTCTCGCGGAAGTCTATGGCGTTGGAATTCGAGTCGAAGCGGGGCAAAGAGTCATACCTTTATCACGGCGCATGGAGGGCGAAAGACTGTGATTGTCAATAAAATGGTAGGATTTATCGGTGTCGCTTTGGGCTTGATGATGGTCGCGACAGGACAAAGCGATGCCGTGAAATTGATCGATGATCTCGGTGTGGAGGTCGAAATTGCAGGTGGGCCAGAACGCATCGTTTCGCTGGCACCGAGCAATACCGAATTGCTCTATGCTTTGGGCTTGGGTAATAAAGTGGTCGGCGTTACCGAAGTCTGCGATTTTCCAGTAGAGGTGGCCAAGGTCGAAAAGGTCGCCGGATTCAATTCGGTTAATCTAGAAAAAATAGTGGCGGTTAAACCCGATTTAGTTTTGGCGGCGCGAGGCAACGATATCGAGGGGATCCGGTCCTTGCGAGAATTGGGCATTCGTGTTTTCTCCCTAGATATTCAGAGTCTGCAGCAATTATTGCAGGCTGTCGATCGCGTCGGGGCGCTTTGTGGGGTTGCGGAGGAAGCCGCCCGTCTACGCGGTGGGCTCGATAAGAGAATACAAAAGGTGGCCGATCGGCTTGCGCAGGCACAAGGTAAACCCAGGGTCTTATGGGGATATTGGAGCGATCCAGTGTATACCGCGGGGCCGGGCACCATGATCGACGATGTAATAACACAGGCCGGCGGATTTAATGTGGCTAGTGTGGCAGAAGGAGCCTGGCCACAAGTAGGTCTTGAGACGATTCTGTCTTGGGCACCAGAAGTCATCGTCACTACCTATCTTCCTACGGGACAAGATTCGTTGGCCACGGAGATTTTGCGGCTGCAAAAGACGGATGGTTGGAAAATGGTTCCCGCGATCAGCGATAGTCGGCTCTATTACATAGAGGCGGATTGGCTGATGCGCCCTGGGCCACGTTTGGTTAATGCCTATGAACAATTAGCTCGGACTATTCATCCGCAACTTTTTAAGGAGCCATGATCACCAAGCCAATTGGTAGGGGCTATACCTTTTTCGGATTAACGGCCTTATTGGGCGTCGGAATCGTTATGTCACTGGGTATCGGTCCGGTGGAAATAGCTCCGCTGAGAATTGTCGAATTACTCGCGCAAATGGCAGGGTGGGGCGGGCCAGCGAATGGGGTAGACGCCGTTATTATTGGGGATATTCGCCTGCCCCGCATACTCTTGGCGGTTTTGGTCGGGGCGGCATTGGCGATGAGCGGCACGGTGATGCAGGGTTTTTTTCAGAACCCGATGGCTGATCCTTATATCATCGGCATTTCGTCTGGGGCGGCGCTTGGGGCAACGCTGGCCATTGTTGCGGGGTTGGATTTCTGGTTCTTCGGTCTAAGCGGCGTGGGATTATTCGCCTTCGCTGGTGCCTTAGTGGTGACCTTGGCGGTATATGCTATTTCTTTGCGCGGGGGGCGTTTACCCTCAACGGTGGTGCTGCTCAGCGGTATCGCCTTGGGGTCGTTGGCCGCGGCGTTAACTTCATATATGATGATTTCCGCCAATGACGGAGCCGACGTGCAGCGCATTTTATTTTGGCTGATGGGCAGTTTGGCCTCTAGGCGTTGGGAACACGTACATATGGTTTGGCCGCAAATTGTCGTTGGCGGTCTCTTTCTGCAGTTCTACGCTCGCGACCTCGATTTAATTGTTCAAGGGGAAGAGCAGGCCCAATTTCTTGGGGTCGATGTGGAGAGCGTTAAACGGCGCTTGCTCGTCGGAGCAACGTTGTTGGCGGCGGGGGCGGTTGCGGTGAGTGGGATTATTGGTTTTGTCGGTTTAATTGTGCCTCATGTTATGCGTCTTCTGGTAGGCCCTAATCATCGGGTCTTATTGCCAAGTGCAATTCTTGGTGGGGCTATTCTGATGGTCGGTGCCGACTTATTGGCGCGCGTGTTGGTTGAACCGGCCGAATTGCCTATCGGCATTATAACCTCGCTCTTGGGCGCACCATTTTTTCTTTATCTATTACGTAGTAGGGGGGGAATACACTAGGAAAAACAGGCTTTTGTGTAGAGGTCCATTTAAAATTGGTGCGCTACGCAGGATTAGCAGGGTTGGTCCTGTTGATGGGGTGCGACGCGATCATGACCGAAGCGCCAACGGCCGGTGATGATTTTACCGCCCCATTAGACGGAATGTCCAATGATTTAAATTGATGACGGCAATGGCATTTCTGGCCGTGCTAATTGGGTGATGCCTCCGAATTTCGTTCCTGCACATCATGTCGGAGGGGGCGATCAACTGCAATTAGGGCGTTTTTCGCGCAAGGCACAGGTCACATCCCTTATTGGGCAAGTCGCGACGGCCTATCAGCAGGATATGGGCATTACCAACGATTTTATTCCCGTCGAAAACCATCACCCATAAGTTACTGGAGGGGGCGCGCTTGGTGACGAAGTGGGCGATCCAGAGATTCCCGCTTCCACGGTATTGCTAACAGCCCTCTATGTTCGCCTGCTTAAACCGCCGGCAAGGGGGAATGAAACCACTGAAGTATTCGGTCCGGCTCAAAGAGCATTGAATCGATATATAGTTACTGGAAAAGATGGGCGAATAACTATTTATGCATCAACAAGATAGAGAGGAAAGTTAATGCGCCGATTTAATGTGCGAACTCGATACTGCGCTCTCGCGCTTATTCTGTCTTTTCAATTCGTCAACGCCAACGAAAGACCCTTGGTTGATGGGGGGATTGGCGATAAGCCCTTTATGACCGAGAAAAAGGGTAAGACTCGGATTGGTGGGTATTCCGAAGTCCATTTCCGCTATGGGCGATCAGATGGTGTAACAGAGGAGTTGGGTTTTGAGGCCAAGCGCTTCAACCTGTTTTCTTATACTCGGGTTGCCGATCGTCTGCAGGTTGTATCAGAACTTGAGTTTGAGGAAGGCGGCGAAGAAATAAAACTCGAAATCGCGGTAATCGATTTTGAGATCCATCCGGCGCTGACCTTTCGCGGTGGGATTGTCCTTTCGCCCTTAGGGCGATTTAATCTCTCTCATGATAGCCCGGCCAATGATCTGACCGACCGCCCATTAGTTAGCACGCAAATTATACCGACGGCGCTTTCAGAGGCGGGTATGGGATTTTATGGTTCATTCTATCCTTCGGCCTCGGCAAGGCTTGCCTATGAAATTTATGCAGTTAATGGTTTCAACGAAGGTGTGATAAGCGATAGTGGTAACGGAACGCGTATTGCCGAAGGGCGAGGAAATTTCGAGGATAATAACAACTGGCCCGCTTTTGTCGGTCGTTTGGCTTTTAGCCCGCAAGCCGGATATGAAATCGGAGTGCCGCTACATACGGGGGCCTATAACGCTTGGAAAATTGAGGGATTGACGGTCGCTCAGAAGCAGGAGTTGACAATATGGGCACTCGATTGGGAAGTGAAATGGAGGGCTTTCGAACTCGTCGGTGAATACGCCGGTGCCTCGGTTGATGTGCCTGTTGAGACTGTTTTATTGCAGGAAAACCAGGCGGGAGTCTACATACAAGGCAATGCTCATTTTGGCCGGGGATGGCTCAATGCCTTACCTGAGTCGGTTTTTACCGGAGTTCTTCGCTATGGAGTGGTTGATTTTGATACCGATGTCGACGGTGATAGCGAACGTCGGTGGACCTGGGGGCTTAATTTTCGTCCCAATGCAGAGGCTGTCTTTAAGTTAGATTATCGCCGGGGAAAATCGCTTGATCCGCTCAGCAACGAAGTAAAAGGGGCGGCATTGCTTTTTAGTGCTGCCACCTATTCCTAAGCGCTTATGAGTCGTTTTCGCCCTTCTACTCGTATTGTCTGCCTTGCTGCTGAAGCGGCGGATATTATCGTGCGGCTCGGGGCTGGGGGGAAGTTGGTGGGGGTCAGCAGTTTCGCCCAACTGCCTGAGGCATTGGCCCAGATCCCGCGTATCGGTGGGTTTTCGACACCTACGCTACAAAAGGTAATTTCATTAGAGCCCGACTTAATCATTGCCACCAGTGATGTGCAGGCAGATGCGGTTGCCATTTTGTTAAAGGCCGGTTTGCCGGTGTTGGCGCTCAACCCGCACCGCCTTTGCGATATCGAACAAAATATACATCTTATTGGTGCGGCGCTTGGTGTGTCGGCGGCGGCTAAGCGGTTGGCTATTGGCTTTGCAACTGAACTGGCTAGTTTGAGGGTGCCGAGGGCGGCAGGCACACGCCCAGCCATTTTTTTTGAGGAGTGGCCAGATCCCTTGGTTGGAGGTATCGGTTGGGTCGGAGACCTCATTGATCACCTAGGCGGTCTTGATGTTTTCGCGGAACTACGTTCTAAGCGCAGTGCGAATGAACGCCGGATTGACCCGAATGAAGTTCTCGCCCGAAACCCGGACTTGATCGTCGCTTCCTGGTGTGGGAAACCGGTTGAGGTGGCGCAAATCTGCGCCAGGCCCGGCTGGGATGAGTTGCCCGCGGTGAGGATGCGGCGGGTACACGAAATTCACTCGGATGAGATCCTGCAAGCCGGTCCAAATATTCTACGGGGGGCTAGGGCCCTAAGTCGAATAATCACAGATTACAGCAAATATAACGGAGCGAATGGTCACTCTATCTAAGATCTATACGAAGACCGGCGATGCTGGCCGGACGCATCTGGGCGATATGTCAGATGTGGCCAAGACAGATGTCCGAATTGAGGCCTACGGCTGTGTTGACGAGTTAAATTCGACGATCGGCCTCGCCCGGGTTCACGGTGCAGGACCCGTGGAAGTGCTTACACGGGTGCAAAATGACTTATTTGATGTCGGGGCTGATTTGTGTGTTCCATACGCCGAGGGTGAGAAGGCGGGGGAGCGCTTGCGATTACAAGATACACAGGTCGAATATTTGGAAAAGCAGATCGATCTCATCAATGAGGACTTACGACCTTTGCGAAGTTTCGTATTGCCCGGAGGGACGGGGGCGGCGGCTTGGTTGCATATGGCCCGTACGGTATGTCGGCGGGCTGAAAGAGAGGTTTGGCGCTTGGCCGGAGACGAAACGGTGGGTGAATCCGTACTGAAATATCTCAACCGGCTGTCCGATTTGTTATTTGTACTGGCGAGATCGGCCAATAAGAACGGGGATGAGGATGTATTATGGAAACCGGGAGAAGGAGCTGGGAATGAATAGCTTGAGAGCCCATAGCGGCTTGATTGCTCTATTGGCCATAATGGTTAGTTGCAGCCAGAATTTCAGTTCGGAGGAACCGGCAACGGCTATGGCAGAAAACGGATTTAAACCTGTCGCCGATGTCGCAATCGCCGAAGTGAAAGAGGGGTTGCAGGCTTTGGGCCCCTTGAGCGGTGTGCCGCCAGAGGGGTGGATCCCACAGCAACCATCTAGCTCGATGCGGGTGGCCCAATACGGACTGCCCGGTCCTGCAGGGGAGGCGACATTGGGGGTGTTTTATTTTGGACCGGGGCAAGGTGGGGGGCTCGAAGCCAATATCGAGCGATGGTATGGTCAGTTTAGCCAGCCGGATGGTCGTCCGACCGGTAAAACGGCGAAACGTTGGAATAAAAATGTAGCCGATATCGCGATAACTATGGTGGATATAAGCGGGACGTTCGCTGCGGGGATGGGCAACGAAGAGACTCGGGAAAACTATCGTATGCTCGGGGCGATTGCCGTTCATAAATCAGGCGCGGTCTTTTTCAAATTGACTGGCCCTTTTGCAACCATCGTCGAGTGGGAACAGAGTTTTAATCAGTTTTTGGATAGTTTGACCGCTAGTGAAAAGCAAACTTAAAAAAGGGTCGGAGGGGTGTGATATGTATGTGCAGTTGGAAGATGAATTTGGCGACATAATAGGCAAGGCACGGCGAGGTCAGGAACTGGAGCTGGCGGATCTTGCCGAACGAGTCGGGGTACCTGCAGCTGATATAGGAAAAATCGAAGAGTATGAAATTACCCCTGATGCTAGTACAATTGCAACGCTGGCGGAGAGTCTCGGTTTGCACGAAGGAAAGTTGATCGATAGTTCCACTCGTCAATTTTTCCCCCTCTATCCAGCGGGTCGCGCGATTTCCGGGATTAAGGTCGAGATGTTGGTTTTGGGCAGCGGTTTTCTGATGAACGGGTATATAGTGGGTTGCGAAGAAACAGGTAAGGCCGCGGTGGTTGACCCGGGCTTCGATCCGGAGAAGATTCTCCGCACGATCGAATCTTCGGGTCTGGAAGTTGAAAAGATCCTGTTGACCCATGGCCACCAAGACCATATCAGCGCTCTATCCGAACTCTGTCAGGCCACTGATGCGCCTGCTTTTATCAATTCTGAAGATCTTGATTTGATGGGCAAGTTGGCGAATAAGGTGGAGGGTGATTTAGCGGAAGGGGACAGTGTACAAATTGGGAAACTTCGTTTTGATCTACGCGCGACGCCAGGACATACGGCCGGTGGGATAAGCCTTGTGCACAGTGAGGTGGCCTTTGTTGGCGATGCCTTATTTGCAGGTTCGCTGGGGGGGACTCGCAGCCTGGTTGATTTCTGCAAGCAATGCCAGGCCGTCGAAGAAAAGATCCTCGCCCTTGATGATAAGGTGTTGCTCTTTCCGGGGCACGGTCCCGCGACGACTGTCGGGGAAGAAAAAGCGCACAATCCCTTTTTTAGTTAACAAGATCAAGCTTGTAGGTGTTCGTGATGTTTTAGGCGTTTTATGACTGAGATTCGGTGAATTAAGGGCTATCCTCGGGGGGTTGAGGAGGCCCTTTTTCTATGGCTTCATTTAATGTCCAATCGTAGTCGAAGTAGTCGAGTTCGATATCTTCGCTCTGTACGATTTGGCTTGCAGTCGCTGGCGGCAGATAGGGCAATAGGTAATTGACAATCGGTGGTTTATCCTCAGGATTGGCCCTGTCTGAGGGAAACCAATCGATAAAGTCCTTGCCGTACCAGTCGAGTATCTTAGAAAGAGTGAGTCGCCGTCCCTGCAATTGTACGTGTTGGGGATCGCGGGCGAAGCGTTCGAGCGACCGTTCAAGCATTGAGTCGAGGTTGTTACCTGTATATGCGCGCTTTTCAAGCTGTGGGCAACTTCGCGCGCCGCAATTGACGGCAAAGTGTATGCGGGGGTCGCGGAATTTCGGCCGGATGATTCGATTCTCTATATAATCCAAGGTTAGTTCGAGGCCTCCGGCGATAAATTTCTGTCGGTTGAAAAAACCACTGAATAGAAAAGCGTCCTTGACGCTGGCTATGGGATAGGCATCGATAACGCCCCTGAGAACAAAGGCATTGTAGGCGTTGATCCAATAGGCAAGACTATCGTCGGTTTCCGGGAAACGGTCGGGGTGGCTGGTGGGGCTGTAGTTGGCAAGACTGTCTATATAGGCATCGAGGAGGCTACGATCCTGAGCGAGCGCGCCATAGCGAACTAATCCGTCGTCGTATACGTGTTTTTGCAGGATCTGATCAAGAAAATTGTGCTTGAAGGGAGATGCTGCGAATAGGGTTGTGGGAAGCGCAAAAAAAAGAAAAACGAATATATAGATCATAGCTCTTATTTAATGTGTAGAGGGGGTCATTTTTTATATCTGATGCAGATGTCCCTAGCGGGGTTTCGCGCTATATTTGGTGCATGCAAAACGAAACCCCCCATCCGGTCTTGCCCCAGTGAATTCTATGACCCGGGACCAAGTAGTCCTCTGGGCCGTGGCCCTAGCGTGGTTGGCGATCTATCTGGCCTCCATGCTCTACCATACAGGAGGGCGGTTGGCGCTGCCCTTAGATGATTCCTTTATCTATTTCCAATACGCCCGCCAAGCTGCGGATGGCCAGTTCCTGCAATACAATACCGGTGTCGAAGCGACCGCGGGGGCAACCAGTATCTTGTATATGTTATTGTTGGTCCCGGGTTTTTGGCTGGGTATATCGGATATTGGCATGGTCTGCTATGCTCTTTTATTGGGCTACATATTTCTTGGCCTGAGTGCGATTCAACTCTTTAAAATAGGCCTGCAATTGAATGGCCGTTTTAGCGCTTGGATTTGCTCGTTGCTGTTTCTATCGTGTGGGCCAGTGTTGTGGGGATATTATAGCGGGATGGAAATTGGCTTATTTAGCTTTTCGATCCTGTTAACCCTTAATTTATTCTTGGCTGGCGATCGTCGTTGTCCCTATGCGGCAACTTTAATGATCTTAGCCCGACCTGAGGGTTTCGTGTTGGTCCTGTGGGGCTTGTTGTTGGTGGTCTGGCAAAAATACCAAAATAAAGATCGCTGGGATTCGCGTTGGTATTTGCCCTTTGCAGCGTATGGATTGCAGGCTTTACTGATTGAAATATATACCGGTTCACCCGGAGCCTCCGGTTTTAATGCCAAATGGCTTTTTGCCGCCCCCCACGTTTCATTGCCCACGGTAGTCAGGGGTATCCTTTTTGATTTTGCAGAATTTGTCAAAGGCTTGCTTGCGGGTAGCCTTGGTCACCAGACTAGTGCCAACCTCTATGCCTATGACGGCAATTATCGCCGAATGGTTTTTGCCCCATTTGCCGCATTCGTCTTTATCGCTGAGTTGAGTTTTCGCACCTGGGATGAATGGCAAGCGCGTCGTCCTGGAGCAGCCGCAATAGGGGGGGGATGGTTTATTGGTGGCATTCTTGTAACCTGCACCTTAGTCGAATTCGACGCGCATTTCAACCGCTATCAACAACCTTTCTTGCCGCTGTTTATTTTATTCGTCGGCTTGGGGCTGGGGCGGCTGGTCGCTGAGGGAGGCGAGTGGGGGCGGAAGTTGGCCTGGGGGGGCACCTGTATATTTGGGCTTTGGGGGATGATGTCGGCGACGTATTTTGCCGTGGCCTATGGGGAGAACTGCAGCGACATCCGCAACCAGCAAATTGAAATGGCTCACTTGATTGATGGGAGCCTGCCCCCAGATGCCCGCATTGCAATAAACGACGCCGGAGCCATTCGCTATTTCGGCCATCGCGAAACGATTGATCTCGTGGGCCTTACAACCGCTGGCAATAGCGGTCCCTGGCGGCACGGGAGTGGGTCGGTCTTTGAGCGTCTAGAGTCCATGCCTGTTACTCGGCGTCCACAATACTTCGCAATCTTCCCCAATTGGTTCAAATTCCCGGAAGGTGCTTTTTTAGAGCCCTTGCATCGCATTCGCGTATTCGCCCCGTCAATTGTTGACGCTGAAAAAGTATTGTACCGGGCTCATTGGGACGCCTTGCAAGACGGCTCAAAACCCCACGGCGATGCATTGCCCGATGCGGGATGGCGATCCGTAGACGAGGTCGATATAGCCGATTTACAGAGTGAGAGTAGGCATGCTTATCAGTCGCAAATTCATATTCCTGGCAATGGTGAAGCGAATCTATTATTAGCCCTACCTCATGGGAATGAATCATCGGCTTTACTTATGGATGGTGGCCGGACGGTTACGGGGGGGGAGCGTATGCGTATTGAGTTAGATCCGGATAAACCCGCACTTATTTTGATGCGGACGCTAACCGGAATCCGCCAGCATTTTACTGTCTTAGCAGATGGCGTTGAAGTGGGCAAGGTGGACCTGCCCGGGGGCAGGGGGCGCCAATGGCTTGATCTGCTTATTGCCCGGCTTCCGGCCAACCGCAAGGGAAGCACGGTTGAAATCGAAACCCGGCCGATCCATTTTGCCGGTGATCTACGCCCTGTCGTCTCGTTTCACTACTGGTTTATGCAGCAATGATGGTATCGTTTTTGAAAGAAAATGGCCTATGGTTGGTTTTATCCACAGCCTTCGCTCTTCGGGTGCTGTATCTCTTTCAAGCCGTCGATACGCCGCTCTTTGAAGTGTTGCTTATAGACTCCGAATTTTACGACCGTCGGGCCAGAGAAATCGGAGCAGGAAACTGGTTGGGTGACCGAGTTTTTTTTATGAATCCCTTCTATTCATATTTCCTGGCGGTTTTATATGCAATAAGCGGGACTGATTATTTTCATGTAGCCCTGGTGCAATCGGCCATGGGGGTTTGCAGCTGTGCCCTTGTTTACGGGCTGGGCCGTCGACTGTGGGGGCAGGCCGTCGGTTTGTTGGCGGCCGGACTGGCAGCGGTATATGGGCCGTATCTTTTCTATGACGGGGCTTTACTTACGGCTTCCCCGATTACTTTGCTGAATCTCGGGGCGCTATACTGTTTGCTTCGTTCGCTCGAAGAAGATGGTCCCTGGTTGTGGGCTGCCGGTTTGCTTTTGGGGTTGTCGGCTACTGCCCGGCCACTCGTTTTACTCTTTGTCTTTGTTTTGGGGGGGTGGTATCTCAATCGTTGCGGGCGAGCCGGATTGTATTCCTGGGGTAAAGTCTTGCTCGGTTGTGGTTTGGTGGTTGGACTTGTTGTCCTGCGCAACTTCGTCGTTGGCGGCGAGTTATTACTCACGACTTCATCGGCCGGAATGAATCTTTATGTCGGCAACCACCCAGGGGCTAATGGCATCTACTCGCAAGTGGAATTTCTCAGCAGCGCGGAGCCGGATTTAGAGCGCTTGGCTTTTGTGCGAGAGGCTGAGCGGATAAGCGGTGAGTCGCTAAGTCCAGGGCAGGTGTCCAGGTTTTGGTTGGAGGAGGCGGTGCGCTTCGCCTTCGCGCACCCATTGGAATACTTGAGATTACTCAGCCGCAAGCTGTATATGTTTTGCAATTCGGTGGAAGCCCAGAATAACCTAAGTATATATTTCGCACGAGACTTCGTGCCCCTGTTGCGCTGGAACTTGCTTGGTTGGGGGATACTGTTCCCATTGGCCCTCGCAAATTGGATACAACAGCGGCGCAGCGGCAGTTCGTTTCTCGACCTATATCTGGCCGCCTATTTAACGGGATGTATGTTGTTTTTTGTTTCTTCCGAATACCGTTTGCCGGTGGTGCCGATACTCTGTCTGTATTCAGCTCGCTGGATTTTATTTATGCAGAATAGTTTAGTGCAAAAGAACTATACGGCAGCCGTTAAATCACTTTTACTCGTGGCACTGTTGGCTATTCCGGTCAATTATCAGGATGCGGGTGCGAGACAATTAACCCTTAGGAGAGTCGATTATTATAATTTTGCCACCCTTTATCAACGGCAAGGTAATTGGCTCCGAGCCGAAGAGTTCTTTCGCCAAGCCTTGCGTATTGATCCGAATTTTATGCCTGCTCGATCAGGATTAGCTGGTGTACTCGCCCGCCAAAGGGAGGCGGGCGGAGCGGCCTCGGTGGTGGTTGATCCTGGGGTGCGGCGGGGTTTGGGGTTATTCAAGGACGGAGATTATGAAGCGGCAATTTTGGTCTTCAAGCGTGCCATTAAACGGAATGGTCCACAATGCCAGATTTATAACAACATAGGCCTTAGTTATTACCGTTTGGGCGGCTGGGAGGACGCTATTCATTATTTTAAGCTGGCGCTTGGCATCGATTCTCTCTATGTGCGCGCGCATTACAATCTCGGTTTAGTTCATCGACGTAAAGGAGACGAACAAGCTGCACAGCATGACTTTGCCAACGTGCTAGAACTCGATACAGACAACGACAAAGCCCGCTTTCAGCTCGCTGTATTGTTTACGCAAATGGGGAGGAAAATGGAGGCGGAAACTCATTGGGAGTTATTGCTGGCGAGGAATCCTAGAGACCAGCGACTGAGGGGTAAAATCGATTCTATAAGGGCAGCCGATTAATAGGTTTATGGAAGAAAGAATTAAAATAAGCGGGGCCAGAGCAGGTGGCCTTCGGGATGTCGATTTGGAATTAGCGCTGGGCAAGGTCTTATGTTTCACTGGCCGCAGTAGCAATGGGCGACTGGCGATGGCTGTCGATGTGCTTTACGCAGAAAGTCGGCGGCGTTATATGCAGGCGCTTTCTCCAGTTGAACGAGAAGGCATCGGCGGTGTTGGCAAGGTCGATTTGGATGAAATTACTGGTTTGCCTCCTGCTATCTATTTGGGCAGAAAGCGCAGAGGGCGATCTGTCGGTGACTATCTGCAATTGGATGCGATGTTGATACAACTTGTCATGGAAAACGGTCAGATGCACTGTGCCGACTGTGGCGGGGCCTGTCGTGGATACGAGGCGGCTGAAGTTGAAAGCGAACTGGTCAAATTGCATCCAGGTAAGAGATGGCTGATCATGGCGCCTCTGCAAGTGCGAGAGGGAATCGACTGGGGAGGCTTTTGCCGTGAATTGACTCTTGGTGGATTTCTACGTGTGATGATTGCGGGAGAGGTAATTCGCTTGGATGGGGAAGTGCCCGCCCCTCCCAAAGTAGACGACGATGCATATGTGGTGATCGACCGTCTAGTGCCAACGCCAGATTCGAACGTGCGTTTCCTAGAAGCCGTGCGCTTGAGTCGATCGATATCTTCAGGGCAAACGACGGTATGGGAAGTTGAATCTGAGGCAATGCTGGATTTCAACCAACAACCAACCTGTTGTGATTGTGGGCGTCAGTATGAAGAACTGATTGCCCATAACCATGCCTCAGGCGATGCTAATATGCAGAATATGTATATGTTTGGCCGCTCGTTTACCGATTTGGCGGAGGAGAAAATTGCGGATGTGCAAATACTACTAGACGCCAATGTCCCAGAGGGTAATTTGCGGGCTAAGATCAACGCGATATTGTTAGAGGCGGGCAATTTACAACTAGATCATTTGGCTTTGAATCGTCGGGTGGAAACCTTGTCGGGGGGGGAGTGGTTGCGATTGCAATTGGCGGCCTGTTTGACTAGTGGTCTAATGGGCATACTCTACATTTTTGAGGAAATGGGGGGGCAAGTCGGCACGGATTTGCTACCTGCTGTTGTGGGGCGCTTACGCCATCTGGTGCAATTGGGGAATACGGTCTTGCTCCTTGACCACCATCATGATCTCGTTGCCGATGCAGACCAGGTCTGGGATTTTACCGATGGCAGGGCAAGGTTGGTCACATCGGCACCAGCGGTGCCCAAGGTGAAACGACGATCAGCCAAGATTGAAAATTACGAATTCCTAACGATTGTTGGAATGGGGCCATTGGGTGAATTGAGTATAGAGTTGCCGCAAGGCGCCCTTACTTGTTTACACGGTCCGTCTGGGTGCGGTAAAACGCGTATATTGCGCGATCTTTTACCTGCCGCCTTAAAGGGCAAGGCGACGGGGTACGCGGTGAGTGGTGTTGGACGGAATAACCGGGTGGTCACATTGGACGATCGCGTTGGGCGAGATACTTTGTTGGCGGAAATGGGAGTTTTCGAACGCATCGCGGGTTTATATGCCGCATCCGCGGTGGCCAAGGCCCAAGGGTGGGGGCGTGCCGCTTTTATGTTGGATAAACCGGGCGGAAGGTGTCCGAGTTGTGAAGGGCTTGGGCAAAGGCATTTCGACTTGGAATTTCTTGAGGATATTTCCCTCAAGTGTGAAGCGTGTGAAGGTTTACGGTTCCGCAGTGAAATTCGCGAAATTACATTGCGGGGGATTAGTATATCGGATGTTCTGGCGATGACTGTGGAGCGGGGATTGCGTCATTTCGCCAGAGACGCGAAGATCAAAGCTAGCCTTGAGGCCGCAGATCTATGCGGCTTAGGTTATTTGTCACTGGGGCAGAATGTGCGAAAACTCGAGCGCGGTGAATGGCTGCGTTTGCGGTTGGCCTTGGAGTCGACACGCAAGTCTCATCGAAGTTGGTTGCTGATTGATGAACCGGCTGGTGGAGACCATCCTCAAGACGTTCAGCAGATGGTTATGGCGTTGCAGCTCTTGCTCGAAAAAGGGGCAACGATTGTCGTCGCGGAAAGGCACCCATTGATTTTGGCGGCGGCCGATAAGGTTGTAGAATTACAGCCCTAATTTAGCGATTGCCAGGGGGGGATCTTGGTCCTGGCGGCTTGTATGAGCTTGCGGTATATATGACTCCTGTCTATTTTTCTGTATAGGCATTTGTAGGCATCTAGAAGTAGTATAAACCGTGTTCCCCTTATATCCCATAGTGGGGGTGGTTTTCGCATGAGTATCGTAAAAAAACTGCAAGAATTGGCCATAAATAGACTTGATTTAGATGGCTACGTCTCTTGCGCGCCTGATACCATTGTCAGCGATGTCCTAAAGGAAATGCGCGGGGCCAGGGTCAGTGCCGTGCTGGTAGAGGCCGATGGCCGTTTGGTGGGGATATTCACTGAACGAGACGCGCTGACTAAGGTCGCCAATGAATCCTCGACCTGGAGTTCGGCGGTCGAGGGGTTTATGACCCGTACCCCGCAAAGCCTTACCGCCGAGCAGTCGATTGGCGAAGCGCTACAACTGATGAACGCCGGCCATTATCGCAATGTGCCGATAGTCGACGAGCATGGGCACATTGAGGGTAACCTACCCCAGCACGAGATTATCCGTTTCCTCACCGACCAATTTCCGCACGACATCTACAACTTGCCCCCCGATCCCGAGCGCATTGCCCACACTAAAGAAGGTGCCTGAGCATGCGCTGTGGACCGGAGATCTCATCCCAATTATAGGAGGATCGAGCGCAATGGCCGAAACAGTGGCCTCATCGGCGTCTGCTGACAAGCAAGAGCCCCGAGAAGAAGAACGCCAGTCCGTCGTAATCGTTTTTTCCGGTGACTCCGGTGATGGAATGCAATTGACCGGTGACCAATTCACCAATACCTCCGCCATACTGGGTAATGATGTCAGCACTTTTCCGGATATCCCAGCCGAGATCCGCGCGCCCGCCGGGACCATTCCCGGGTTAAGCGGCTATCAGGTCAATTTTTCTTCTACCGAGCTCTATACAGCGGGCGACTCGCCGCAGGTTTTGGTCGCGATGAATCCCGCGGCGCTCAAGGCGAATTTGCCGGACCTTGATTCGGGTGGCACGATCATCGTCAACACGGATACCTTCAACCGCAACGGTCTTCGCAAAGCCGGTTATGAAAGCAATCCCCTCGAAGGTGAGGGCCTCAGTGGTTACGACGTGCATCAGGTACCGCTGACCACACTGACCCGCAATGCGCTTGAAGACATTGAAGGCATGAGCAACCAGGAGAAGGACAAGTGCAAAAATGCCTTTGCCCTGGGCTTGGTATTCTGGATGTTTGACCGCCCAATTGATTTTACCATGAAATTTTACGAGACCAAATTCGCGAGCCGACCGGAGGTGGTCGAGTCCAATTCGCGGGTTCTAAAGGCAGGTTATTACTACGGCGAAACGGCTGAGACCTTTCAAACCAGAATCAACGTGCCCAGCCGGCAAGCCGTTGAATCTGGAGTGTATAAGCGACTGACGGGGAATGAAGCGATTGTCCTCGGTTTAGTCACCGCCGCGCAAAAAGCCAATAAGCCGCTCTTTTACGGTTCTTATCCCATTACGCCGGCGAGCACTATTCTCGAAGGGTTGGCGGCGCTAAAAAACTTTGACGTAAGGACCTTTCAGGCCGAAGATGAAATTGCGGCCATGGGGTCAGTCATCGGTGCGGCCTTTGCCGGAACATTAGCGGCGACAGCCAGCAGTGGGCCGGGGATAGCATTGAAAAGCGAGGCGATCAACTTGGCTGTTGTAATGGAATTGCCGATGTTGGTGGTCAATGTGCAACGTGGTGGGCCCAGTACTGGTTTGCCGACCAAGACCGAGCAGGCGGATTTATTGGAAGTCCTATTCGGTCGTAATGGTGAGAGCCCGATCCCGGTGTTGGCCCCGGCGACGCCAGTTGAGTGTTTTAACATGACCATTGAGGCTTGCCGTATCGCGATTCGCTATATGACGCCGGTATTCCTGCTGTCAGACGGCTATGTGGCGAATAACTCCGAACCATGGAAAATCCCCGACCCTGCTTTGATCGAACCCATCGAAGCAAATTTCCGTACAGACCCAGAGGGGTATCAACCCTATATGCGGGATGAGAAAACGTTGGCTAGGCCATGGGTTGTACCTGGTACACCGGGAATGGAACATCGAATTGGCGGTTTGGGCAAACAGGATGTGACCGGTAATGTCTCCTATGCTCCTGAAGATCACGAACACATTATCCGCACTAGGGCACAAAAGATTGCCGGCATCGCTGACTATATTCCGGAGTTGGAAGTCACTGGGCCGGAAGAAGGGGACTTGTTGGTCCTGGGGTGGGGCGGCACTTATGGTGCTATTCGAGCTGCTGTCGAGCAGGTGCAAGGTGAAGGTCTTGAAGTAGCCAGGGCACATTTGCGGCATTTGAACCCCTTGCCCCGCAATCTTGGTAATGTCCTTGGTCGTTATAAGCAGATCTTGGTGCCAGAATTGAACCTAGGGCAGTTGGCATTTTTGTTGCAGGGGCATTTTCCGGTGCGCGTCATCAAGTTAAACAAGGTACAAGGGCGTCCTTTCCAAATCCGGGAAGTGGCGGACAAGATTCGCGAAGTATTGCGTTGAGAAGTTGGGAGATATTATAGATGTCTGAAGCTGTAGCAGAGTCCAAGCTGACCCGGAAGGATTTTGTCTCGGACCAAGAAGTCCGCTGGTGCCCTGGGTGCGGCGATTACGCCATCCTGGCCCAGATGCAGAAGGTTTTACCCGAACTGGGTATACCGAGAGAAAATATCGTATTTGTATCGGGCATTGGTTGCTCGAGTCGGTTTCCTTATTACATGAATACCTATGGGGTACACTCGATTCACGGTCGTGCCCCGACTATAGCCACCGGGATTAAGTCGGCCAATCCCGATTTGAGCGTTTGGGTCATTACCGGTGATGGAGATGGTCTCTCGATCGGCGGCAACCATCTATTGCACAGTCTTAGACGCAATGTGGATCTAAAAATCCTATTGTTCAATAATCGCATTTATGGGTTGACTAAGGGGCAGTACTCGCCGACTTCCCTGCAGGGGCACCGAACGAAATCTACGCCGATGGGGTCGATTGATTATCCGCTCAATCCCATCTCGGTCGCCCTTAGTGCCGAGGCGACTTTTGTCGCCCGGACCCAAGATACGAATACCAAACATTTGAGTATGGTGCTGCAGCGAGCTGCCGAGCATAAGGGGGCGGCTTTTGTCGAAATATACCAGAATTGCGTGGTGTTAAACCCAACCGCTTGGGACCATACGACCAAGGCCGACGTGCGCGACGATAATATTGTTTTTCTCGAAGAGGGCAAACCGCTAATTTTTGGGAAAAACCTTGATAAGGGCATCCGGATGAACGGCACTGAACCTGAGATCGTTTCGTTGGACGGGGATATTACAGAAGACGAACTTGTCGTGCATCAAGAGGGCCGTGAAAACGCGAGTTATGCCTATATGCTCAGTCGCATGGAGTATCCCTCCATGCCGTTGCCTTTTGGCGTGCTGAGGTCTGTAGATAAACCATCCTATACTGATATGATGTTCGATCAGGTGGAGGCCGCAGTTGAAGCTAAAGGCGCAGGTGACTTGAACTCCCTATTTAACGCAGGTGATACCTGGGTTGTCGATTAGGGAAAGGAGAGCCCCGTGATTTGTCCATCTTGCACCCACGACAATATTCCCGGTGTTGAAACCTGCGAAGAATGCGGTCAGAGTCTTAGTGAGGCTTATCAGGATTGGGGCAGCGAGGAGTTTCAAGAGCTACTTACCGAACCGCTCTCGGTGCTCAATCCTCGCACCCCTGTCTGTGTCACACCTACGGCTTCTCTTGCGGAAGTAATATCATTGCTGCAGGGGAAAAATATCGGCTGCGTTTTAGTAACCGGGGAGAAGGGGGAACTCGTTGGTATCTTCACTGAACGCGATGTATTGTACCGGGTCGCGGGTTTAATCCGCAATCTTGGGCAAATCACCGTGGAAAGCTTGATGACGCATCGTCCGACTGCGTTAAGCTTGTCCGCCGCGATCCAACATGCCTTGCACCTAATGAGCATTCATGGCTTCCGCCACGTGCCATTGCTCGATGAGGGGGATAGGCCTGTCGGTTTCGTGTCCTTTAGGGATATTGTTCGTTTTATCGAGAAGAATTTCACTTCGGCAAATTAGTCGCAAGGGATGGTAAATGGGACCGAGGGGTGGCCGTAAGAGGCTGGCCCTCTTTTTTTTGAAAGGCGGTTTGCATTGCCATTAAGACAGCCGACTCTATTCTGGATCCTCGCATTTACCTTGTTTATCAGCACTGAAGTCGATGCCGAGTTGAATTCGGGCGATCTGAATACCGCCCGAATGGTAACCGAGGCCGATTGGTTGCGGCTGCAATTATCGGTCTTAGGGCTAAAGCTGAGTTATCCCGCGTACCGTATCGATCTCAAACTAACCGAAGATAATGTGATAGAATTTAGCTTTATTGCCAGCGGTGGCATGGCCAAACACCTGACCGAAGAAACCGGTAAGGCCGAGGCGGAGGAGGTTATTACTTATCACGCTAGGGGCTTACGAGATCAAGTAGAGGAACTGATTCGGGATGAATTTCCAACGATTTGGGCTGATTTTGACGCTCGTAGCGATATCCACGGGCATTTTATTGGCCCTGGTAAAGACTGGGAAGACCCTCCGCGTGAAATCGGCACCTGGTTGGAGGGGGAATTTTCATGGAAAAAATAAGGGCTGGTGTTTTTTATTCGGGGTCGTGATGGAGGACCTCACCTTGCGTCGACTCGTCTAAGTCGATGATTTTGTCGATGACCGGTTCTTCGGTTGTCACGATCCATCCCTGTACTTTTTGCCCGAAGATAGTGATTTCCTTAGGCTGGGCTTCTATTACTTTTGAGGCGCTTGTATGGCGTTCTTTGTTGACACAAAAAAACGTGTGCTGCCTCGTCATGCCTTTTTCTTCCCCTTCCATCCGCAATCTCTCCTTTATTTATCCGCAAATTGATGGACTGTATCCACTAACAATTTAACATTTTCATAGGGGGTGTCGGGGTAAACGCCATGCCCAAGATTGAAGATGTGCGGATGGCCTTTGGCTTGTTGCAGTATACGATGAGCTTCGTTGATGATGCTTTCTTCAGACCCGTAAAGGACGCATGGGTCGAGGTTACCCTGGAAGGGCATTATATCATCGAATTGTGTTTGCGCTTGTTTTATTTCAATACGCCAATCCAAGCCAAGGACATCGGCGCCGACTTGCTTAAAGTGAGAGAAGTTGTGGTTGGCGGCTAAGGGGAAATAGATTATCGGTGTATTTAACGGAGCAATACGGGCGCAGATGCGTTGTAGATAAGGCAAGGCAAATTCGCTGAATTGACTCGGCGAGAGCAGGCCGACGGATGTGTCAAAGAGTTGTACCGCTTGTACGCCTGCTGCTATTTGCGCTTGTAGGAAATCGGCGACGAGGTCGCTGAGTTTGTCGAGTAATTGGTGGGCGAGTGCCGGGTCTTTATGTATCATACCGCGAAACGCCGGGAAGTCCTTTGAACTTCCGCCTTCAACTATCCATGTAGCAAGCGTAAATGGTGCTCCAGCATAACCAATGAGCGGGATCGAGGGGGGCAATGCCCTGCGAACCATGCGAACCGTTTCAAGGACAAATCCCAAGTCTTCCTCCGGGACTACGGGGCGCAGAGCGGCAATATCAGCGGCTGTGCGAGTCGGACTAGAAAAGACCGGGCCTGGAGCGTATGTGTATTCGCAACCAAGCGCGGCTAACGGCGTTACCAGGTCGGTGAAGAGGATGGCTGCGTCAACACCGAGCATTTCAATCGGCATCAAGGTTATTTCAGTCGCGAGCTCTGGGGTATTGAAGAGTGTGCTGATCGCCCCATGATGTTGGCGAAGTTTGCGGTAGGGTTGGAGGATGCGGCCGGCTTGGCGCATGATCCATATGGGTGTAGTCGCGGGAACCTGCCCGCGACAGGCTTCAAGGAAGGGGATCTCTGTAGAAGTCAATTGGGGCCAGTCCTATTGGTAGGGGCGAGTTGATACTATTGCTTTAAAGTAAATATAAAGCTCTTACCAATTGGGGCATAGGCCCAAAGCCTTATTGCGTTGGGTCCGTTTTATATGTCGGATACGCAGGCCTTGTTCGGAGTGGAAGACGCAGATAAAATCTGATTTGCTCAGACCAGAAGCGGTCCAATCCAATGTTGCTTTTTGCATCGGCGATTCAAGGTGCATACGGCTTGCGATAATATCGTAAACCGCTTCAACTAAAGTGCGTCTTCTCACCAAGTGGGAGGGAAGACGTGTGGCTGTGGACAGGAAGCGCAAAAACTGTGCTTGATGTAAATAGTTTTTGTTGAGTGTTTCCTGCGGGGCTTCGGCTGGGACGATGCTCCAACCGAATTCGGGAACTTCACTGTCAAGAAATGGATGGGTCTTGTACTGCATAAGTTCTTTGATGTCAGCGAAGAGGGCGATGAATGTCCGTGCTAAATTTTTGACCGTGCAGGGGTAGATCGTGCCTTGGTGGATAAACCGAGTGATACGCGGAATTAGCACGTATTGATCAGCAGCCGGCTGATACGATTTCAGTCGAACAATGGACCGGCTTTCTAGCTTCTGTTTGTATAGGTGCTTGAGTTGAGTTTTGTCTTGCTTTGGTATGTCGATACCTAAGTCGAGTAGTAATTCCTCGAGATCGATTTGGTGAGAGAAGATATTATAGGTGTCAGTTTTTTTATTCGCGGCCCTTTTTTTATGCGAACTAGTGGTTGAATCAGCCGCCGCGAAAAGTGTATCCGGATTGTTTGTTGTAGCGGGATGTTCGGTAGCCTTGGGCGGTGTGGAAACGGATGGTCCTAAGGTGTTTTCTTTAAAATCGTTATTAGATGTTTCGGCCTGGGGCTGGTCTAATGCTATCGCAAATAGTTCGTCTGTATTGCCGGTGCCCTCTTGTAGCGGCTTCGCCGCTTGGAGGTCCTGGTCGTTGTTTTCTTCTGTTATCTCCGGGGGGTCCTGTTCGGCTAAAAGAGCCGGGGCAAATAGTTCATCCAGATGCTGATCTGGTAGTTGGTCTGAGGGCGAGGATGTTTTGACTACGGTGTTTTCGCCGTCTTCAATGGGCAGTTCAGGCACGGCTGTGTCAGTGAGCGTGTTGTCGTGCAAGATGTCTGGGGTTTTGTTGGATGGTGGGTCGTCTGTATTGCCGGTGCCCTCTTGTAGCGGCTTCGCCGCTTGGAGGTCCTGGTCGTTGTTTTCTTCTGTTATCTCCGGGGGGTCCTGTTCGGCT
>JABHFS010000147.1 GCA_018672475.1 Gemmatimonadota bacterium
GACGCCGCTAAATTGATGTCGTTGCCCGCCCCGTTGAGCAATTCTGCCAATTTCTTGCGTGACACGTTCATACGTTTCGACAGTTCGACGATCGTCATTTTTTCGGACCGCATCGCTTCCCTGATCCGCTCTCCGGCTATCGTGGACCACGTCTCCTGATACTGCGACGCGATCTCTCGATCTTTCCCTTTTTGCAATAGCGTTGATGGGTTGCGCACGGTTCGCCCTCGTATTTTGTAATTGGACTATCCAATGTATGAGAGCAATGGGGGCCAAACAATACCAATAAATACCCATGATGGGTCAAAATCGACTCATTTGGAGCATTTACAGTATCCTGCGTTAGATTTGGCCTGGGACCAACCCTTTGTTAGTGTTTTTGCTAAATGATTGGTGTTTGACGATGAACGTATACGATCCGGACGCGCGACGAGCGGCTGGCCGCTGTGGTGGAGAGCATCGCGGAGAAGCTGGAAGATGGGCAAGAGTGTGTACCAGGTGTGTACCACCAAACAGTTGGCGCAGAACAAGAAAGTGCAACCCCCTTAAATAACAGAGAGTTGCACTATTTAAAAATGGTGGAGGCGGCGGGAATCGAACCCGTCTCCCTTCAGTATCAGACATTGCACCAGCCTTGCAAGTGCATTGCGCTACAGTGCGTTCCGCGGATTCACACACGGGCACCCTTGCAGGAGGATTGCACCAAGATTGCAGTTCTGTGCATAAAGACAATGCCATATCTATGCCACAGGATCTGGCAGATGTAGTATCCGCTTGGAGCAGTCTCCCCCCAGCGCACGACGAGCGATACTGCAAATCGTTGAAGATGCAGAGCAATCTGGCCGCCAAGCAAAGGAGACTTGAGACACATGGAGCCTAAAAGAGGCCGTAGTCGCTAAGCTTGCCTTATTGAATCCATCCAATGACGAACGGGCGTATGCATTGGGCATTTCCCGTGCCACTTTGTACCGGCGGAGATACTACAGGGAGTCCCAGTATGTAACTTACCCCTCTATGTGCGCGAATCCGATCTGACCGAGCACCTTTTTCCAGATTTCGCCATGGGCTTCGTGCCTGGCCTGTGGCCGGTAGCCTATACGCAGGTAGGTCTTTAGTGCAGCCAGACGATGAGCATCCGTGTTAAGTGCGGCGTCCGTGCAGCCATCTGCCTTGAATGATTCCGTTGCTACGCAGGAAACGTAGAAGCCGAGTTTGCGGCCGGCCCACTTTGGCCTAACGCCAACAAAGTGAAGGTATCCGTGTTCGGCTCCGCCGCCTCTGACGGCCGATGCAGTCGCACATATCTCCCCGCTCAACTTTTCTCTGATGAAGAAAACCCGGTCCGGGCGATAACCTTCCCTATCGAGTATTATTTTTTGCCAGTCATCAACAGTAAACTCCTTATCGAAGGACTCATTGATAAGGGTGAGCCATTCGTTCTCCAGACCTTCGGAGTAGGTTACGGTCTCATAACCAGCCGGTAATTCCCAGTCCAATCGCCAGGCCGAAATGTCCGGGACAATCATTCTCAATTGTGGTATTTTATTCGTCATCTGTTGGACCCTAGTTGATAAACCGATCGAAAAGGTTTGTCATCATGCGCTGCACACGTGGATCCGGACCTTTCGGTTTGGCATGACTATGTGCGGGCAAGACATGGCCGGGAGGCGATGACAAACCTTGCGCCCACCAGATCGTTCCGGCGTTGAAGACGGTGTTTCCTTGGTGCCCGTCGTAGATCGTTGCCGTATGAGGGCCATACATCGGATTTTTAGGCAGCATGGGGCCCTCGGCTATAATTTCCAAACCGGGCAAATCGCTTGCGGGAGAACCGTGCCATTCCCAGCCCACGAGGCCTTCGACCGTATCGCCCTTTTTCATGCCCGTGCCTTCATACAGCCAGTGATCGGCATTGGTACAGGTCCAAGCGCCTCCGCCAATACCCGCGGTACGCCCACCCATGAGCAACACCGCGTCCGGCCCCGCTGGGTACTTGGCGGGGGTGCCGCGTCGCTCGTTAAGCATCTTGCTGAGTTCTTCGCCAATGAACTTATCTTCGCGTCGCATGACTCGGTGGGCTTGCCCTGCTGTGGAGGGCAACAAGGGCACCACGCCCCAAACCGAATTACCACTCAGGAAGGCAAGGTTGACCCCTGCGTCCCTGGCCGCGCCAACGTGGTCGAACATCTCCCGCGTCCAATACTCATCGTGTCCCACGGAGATAAAACCTTTCGCCCGCAGCAGTCCCGGTCCATCCGTGTGCGTATCCACATTGGAGATATACGACACATCGTAGCCCTGCTGCTCGATCCAGTAGGACAGAGTAAACTCCCAAAGCAGGAACTCACCCGACCCCACGGAGGAAGCCCTATCGACAAGGTGGTCCTGGCAAAAATTGGCGTACGGACGGTCAAAACTCACCCACCCGGTATCGTTCGCATCGGTGCTCCACTTCTTTCTTCCCAGATGTCCCTTATAGCCATTCGCGTCGTTGTGGTAAAGGGACCACTCGTTCGTAGGCCAGCTATTGTAGCAGGCCCAGGTCATGTCGCTGCACTGGAAAAGCAGATCGCAGGCCCTGTCGTCGCGGACAATAAAAATGACGTAGCTCTGCACGCCCCCTTTTTTCGCGGTGAGTTTGCCCAGATAGACGCCGCTCAGCCAATCGTCGGGAATTTCAAATTCCACCGACGGTTCCCATTGGCATTCGCGCAGACGGTTTTCACCTATCTCCGGATCGTCCTGGGTTTTGCCCTGTATGGCATCAAAGCGCTTCACGGAACGCCCGCCGGTCCCGCCGTAATACCCCGTACGGAAAATTTCCAGACTGTATTCCGACACTGGATTCGTGCTCACCATGACCTTGAGTGTGTCGCCAACGCTCACACTCGTCGCGGAGCAGTAGCCCTCGATGCGCGGGGACCGCCACAGCTCCACGGGCTCTTTGGCAGTGATGTCGGTCTTGGTAAGTATCCAGTCGCGCGTGCCGGGCTTGGCGTTTTCACTCTGGATCAGATCCCGCCCGAGCGCACTGAAACGCTTTGAGGGAGCAGGGGCTTCCTGCGCTCCGTAGGCGCCCGTCGCCAGGGCCAGGCTTACGGCGGTCATGCCTTTGAGTGCATCCCGCCGATTCAAGCTGCGCTTAGATTCGCTCGGTTCATTCATTACAATTTCGTTTTCGTTGTTCATGCTGGTACTCCTACAACTGGAATACAGCGCCCTTCGTCCAAGCGATCTGCTTTGAGCGAACGAGCGCTATCAAGCGTCGCCTTCAACCCCTTGTTGTCTTACCCTCTTTTCTTGAGGTATCATCTTTATTTGCTCAATAAGCCACTTCGTGAAGCCCAGTACGGAGTGTGGATCCGTTTCCGGGCCGACAGGGCGACCACGGCCATCTGCGTGGGGGAACGTATTGAGATAATAGTGCATCCTGTGGTGGTGTTTTGGCAGTCCAGCCTTCCAGAATTTCTGTAACCAGTCTCTTTCTACAAACTCGTAGTACACCTCCCCTTTCCAGCGTATTGGGCCGTAATAGAAGATGTATTCCTTGTTCTGGTCGAGCGTCCACTCAGCGCCCTTGATTATTTTCTCGGGTTTACCCCATCCTGTTTCCAGCGGCCAGTGGCGGTTGAATTGGTGGCATTCGTAGGCTATTCCTTCAACCTTATCCATAATCGGCTGGAAGCGTTGGTCGGTGGCGAAGAATGAAGGTTCCTGGACCATCTGGATCAGTTTGTAATTATCATGCTTAAGGATGTTCTGTTTGTGGGCCTTCTTAAACATGGCTCGTATATCATCAATGTCCTGCTCATATAGAATACGGGTGTCTTCCTTGAACGGACCGGGTTTCGCACTCTTGTGTCCCCGCTGAATCGCAAGATCGTACTCGCGGCAGAGCAAGATATGTTCAACAACGGCACCGTTGGATTCCCAGTCGCGAATCGTTTTGATCAGTAGGTTCTTTTCCGGATCGAGATCATCACGAGCCTCGCTAAGTCCCCAGTAGTGTTCAAAGAAGACCCGCTTGGTCTTAAAGTCACCGTCCAGCCATCCTTTGATAATATCCAGGTGGTCGGCGACGAAGGGGTAATGGCCTTGCTGTTCATCAAAAGTAGGGGTGCCTGCCCAGGATCCCCCGTGATTGTGGCCGTGGTCCATTTCTGCAGTCCGAGGCAAGGGGCGCAGTCCCACCAGGCCATGGGTTGGGCTTCCTTCTTCAGATTCGGCATTTGAGAGAAAAGATGTGAGCATCATAAGAGATACAACCATTGCCCAGTTTAATTTCATGCCTATAAGCCAGCTAGTTTTTTATGCAGAATAAATCCCCAATAGCCCAACAAGCGTGGACCTTCATCGCCCAATCCACGTCGCGACGCGCTAATCAGACTTCTACATAATGTCGGTGAGGGCCCAGGCGATGAGGCCAAAAGTGACCAGTTGGGGTCTTTGTCGATCGTCCAACAGATAATGGGTCGGGAGGATGCCTTCGCCGGTTTGGGCGTAAGCGGTGTAGGTGCCCGAATCAAGATCGATAGGCCCCTCATCAATCAGGCTTTGATTGGCGCGCAGCACGGACAGGTCTTGCAGCATGTCGAATGCGCTGGGAAGGGCTAAAGCATTGCGCAGCAAGAGATGCGGCAGGCTCCAGTGGCTCAGAAGCGTATTGGAAGCCTGGTACTCATAAGCCCCGTCTTGGGACTGGATATGGCCGTTTTTGTTTTGCCCGACTTCGCGCAGTATTGAAATAGGAACCGGATTGCCATCGGCATCTTCGCGGTGCGTTTCCAGCGTCCAGGATTGGAGTGTGTCGTTGAGATCGCAGGTTATTTCGGCGTTGAGCTGGGTTGCTTGGCCACCAATATGTGTTTTTTGCTGGATGTGATACAGAGTAGCGGACGGCGTTGATTGGCGCCTGATCGAGAGTGACCCGTAAACTGTGTTCGGTGCAGGGGGCGGTGTGCGGGGGCCGAAGGTCCAGTTGAGAATGTCATAGGTGAGCGTGGCATTGTCGAGGTCCGAGACGGCTTTCTGCACGGGCGTGAAGCGCGTCAGAAGTTCACGGATGGGCTTAACGGCATGAGGGCCAGTAGCAGTGTCGATAGGCATGGGGTTAGGCCTCGTTGAGGACTGAGGTGTACCAGTCGGTGTATTCGCGGTACAGGTTGCCGCGCGCCAAATCCATTTCTTCTACATTGTCGGGCTCGGGGTACATTTCAATTTGGGCGATGTATGCGCGGAAGTGCGCTCGATGACGGGCAAGGGTTTCCGCATGGTCTGGATCATTGGCCAGATCGCGGATTTCAAGGGGGTCGTTTTGCAGGTCATAGAGCCGGGTGTGGTCGGTGAATATAATGCTTTTGTAGCGCTCTTCGACGATGGCGGCTGAAAGCGGGCCGATGGATGTTTCTCCGACGATATAATCGCGCCAGGGGCCGTTGCTTTGTTCAAAGAGGGGCCGCATAGATTTAGCTATAGTGGTTTTGGGCAAAGGGGAGGCACCTGCATAGTCGCAGATGGTGGCGGCAATATCCACGCTTGAGATGAGGTGGTCACTGTCCTGGACATGGGCGGGGATATGACCGGGCCACCAGGCTATGGTAGGCACGCGAAAGGCTTCTTCTTCGAGGAAGCCTTTGCTGACGTTGGCGTGGAACCCTGCACCGTCGCCATGGTCCGAGGCAAAGATGACGAGGGTGTTCTCTGCATAAGGAGAAGCACGCAGTGCGTCCATGACGCGGCCGATTTCCGCATCGACCATTTCGACCATGCGATGATACTGATAGATGTAATATTGCCAATCCCGTCGGGACCAATCGCGTATAGCAGGTTGCCCGTTTTCGGCATAGGCGTCGTTGAAGTTGTCCGGTAAGGGGGGCAGGTCGCTTTCAATGGCCGGTGCAAAGGCGTACTTACCAGGGCCTCCATCTGGCAGGGCAGGGAAGCAACAGTCGTGCGGGTTGAGAAAGCCGACGTTTAAGAAAAACGGTTGGTCATCTGTTCTGTTTTGGAGATATGCAACGGCCGACCGCGCGACGTTGCCATCGTTGATTTCGCCCATGCCATGCTCGGGTTGCAGGACCTCAAAGCTTTCGTGCAGCTCGCGTCCTGAGACATGCCATTTGCCGGTGTATACACAGTCGTAATTTTCGCGGCGGAGCCACTGGCCCAGGTCTGGTATATCGGGATCGATGGGATAGCCGTTAACGACGACACCGTGTTCTTTGGACATGCGCCCCGTGTACCAACAGGCGCGTGCAGGGCAGCACTGAGGCATGGCACAGTAGGCTTTGCTAAAGGTGTAGCCTTCGCGCACAAGACGATCCATGGCCGGTGTGTTGAGCTGGTCATGGCCGAGTGCCGAAATCATATCGGCGTGCATTTGATCGACGTGGATGAAGAGGATATTGGGTTTCATTATTTTATACTCGCGCGACGCGCCTGCAAGGCGATGCGAAATTCTTCATCGGCGACCTGGGGTAAGACGCCGTCCCGGTGCCCCGGCTGGTAGCGGTCGCTGACCTGATCCCCCGTTTCGAAAGGATCACTGGTGCGCTGCAACCAGGCGTCGACTTTTTCCTGTAGCTTCTGCTGTAAGGCCACGATCTCGGGGCTATCCCTGGCCGCCCAACTGATGAGATTATTGCGCTGGAAAGGGTCCTGCTTATTATCGAACAGGCACCAGGGCCCCTCCCGGGTGACGGCATAGGTGTGGTCGCGCGTTACCACGCCGCGAAAGGGCGGGCTATGGATGATTTTCACATCCACGGGAAAATTGATCCATACGCTGTCCTGGGCCCGGCGCTCGTCACCCAGGATAAACAGCGCCAGATCTTCTCCCTCGGCCTGTGGCGGGATCTCGACCCCGCTCAACGCTAGCAGACTCGGCATGAGGTCTACCAGGCTTATTGGTCCGTCGCTACAGCGCCCGGCGGAGATCCGGCCGGGCCAGCGCATGATCAACGGGACGCCCGTCGACTCCTTGTAGGGCTGGCTCTTGAAATACTGCCCGTGGCTGCCCAGCATATCGCCGTGGTCGGAGCCGAATACCACGATCGTCGTCTCCGCCAATCTCTTCTCGGGTGCCCTCGGGTCCGGCGTTTCGTCCAGGAATTGCAACAGGCGGCCAAGTTGCCCGTCCAGCGCCGTGATATGGGCATAATAGCCGGCCAGCATTTTGCGCTTGGCCACTTTGACCTCGCCCGGCTCATAGGGCGAATTATTGGGCAGATACTCTATATCCTCCCACCGGTACTTCTCGGCGTGCTCTGCGGGCATTTCCTGGTAGGGATCGTGCGGTGTCCCCCAGGAAAGCGTCAAAAAAAACGGCGCCTTTTCACCCGCCTTGCGCTCGAGATAAGCCAGGGCCAGATCTGTCTGGACGACGGGCTCGTACCCTTCCACCCATTTTATGCGGGGATCGTCGTCTTCGTAATAGAACGATTCCATATAGCTGTGCGTACAATTGGCTACGGCCCAATAATCGTCAAAACCCAGCCGCCTATCTCCCGGTGGGATGAACGCGGTCCGCGCCCCTCCGTCCATATGCCATTTGCCGATATAACCACACTTATACCCCGCGTCAGTGAGTCCGGCCGCCCAAGTGCAAGTCCCCAGCTTCACCTGTTTTTCGTTGTTGACCAACTCGTGCGACAACACGTGCAATCCGGTGAATATGGTCGCCCTGGCCGGGGCGCAAGCCGGCGTATTGGATATGGCATTGGTAAACCGGGTACCCTGGCTGGCCAGGCGGTCGAGATTGGGCGTATGCACATTTTCGACACCAGTACACCCCATGGCCGTACTGCGCATCTGATCGGTCAATACAAAGAGTATATTGGGTTTATCCACTATTCAGGTTCCAGTAAAGAGTGCGTCCAATGCCATATCAGTCTTCCCCTATCAATCATTAAGGTATCGTTCAGGCGGACAATAAACCTTAACTCAACAGCCAATTACGAGCATTATCTCGCCAATGAAATCGGGTATTTCCGCACAGGCTACGACGTCCACCGGACCCGCCGCGGCGCCCGCCGTTGTTGCGGGCAGTCAGCGAAATCTATGCGCGGGTCCTCGCTGGCGATATGCGGGCAATCGAGCGGCTGGTCCGCTTCCAAAGTATAGGAAATTCAAACGCCCTCTTCCAAGTTATTCCGACACTCAGGCATCGGCCAGAGAGCGCACACCGGCGAGTATTGAGGCGTCATGGAGAACCGATGCAACCATCAGGAGGTCGGGACTGGGGTCCAAAAACCCGGATTTGGACCGGGCAACGAGCTAAGCCCGATGAGGGCCTACCGGGCAGACACAGAAGGGCCCTTCCGATCGCTTAGCGCAACGATCGGCGGACGACAAAAACGCAATAGCCTAGCTCAATAAACCAGATCCAATTCGCGCTGTGGCGGAGGACGAGCCGTTGCGATAGCCGGAGGTGCGGCCGCTAAACCAACCCCGCTCAAATAGCGGCCTATCGAGGCCGGATCGCTCAGCACCGCTACCAGACCAAGTCGGCCACCACAGCTCGGACAACGCATCACATCCACGGCGAAAACCCGCGCCAATAAAGAGGCCCAACCTAAGCGACGACAAGAGGGGGAATCCGTAGAGCCCCCCACCGATTAAGCGTCCGGCAACACCGAACAACTCGGCACCACCAAACGACGAAATCCGGCATTGGGCGCCAGGACACCGTGATAACGCACCAGGTTGAGCCGGGGCGGAGGTACCAGCGCAGCCAACTTCTCGATCAGTTCGCTGAAGTCGTCTAATTGCGAGACGTCGTCGTATTCGCCGGGGGCGATGACGCCATCAAGCTGGAGGGTGCGGCCCTGATAGACACGGACCTCCTTGGGCCAGGACGCGCTCGGCGCAGAAGGCCAACGGCACCGCCACTGTGAAAATTATCAGTAGTCGAAAACGGGCCACGTATTTTGTAGAAGAACGAGCCATAACCGTCCTTTCGTCAGTTCATAAATTAGTCATTCTTCAGATATTTTGAGGCGTCGTTGTCTTCTGAAAGGTTGCCCCAGTCTGCAAGGAGTCTGCGATGCTCAGTCAGTACGTCCTGGAATTTGGGATCATCAACAAGGTTTTGCATTTCACCAGGGTCGTTCTCCATATCAACCAGTGACTCATTCCCGTACGCGTGATCGTAGGCGCAATACTTGTATTGCTGACTTCGGATCATTCGGGTCCAGTGATTTTCTGACGCCACATAGGTACGCCAGTCGTCCACACGCCTGTCCTCTGCCAGCGGGCGCAGGCTCACACCAAGAAGATGATCAGGCTGCTTGATGCCTGCGTAGTCGCAGATAGTTGGCAGGATATCGAGTCCGGATGAGACCAGATGCGCCTGGTCCGTACGGCCACCTGGAACGCCTCCCAGGTGTTTGAGGATAAGGGGAACACCTACCGATTCTTCATAGAAGACACCCTTGGATGCCAGTCTGTGGCTGGCATCCATATTGCCGTGGTCACTGGTGAAAATCACAACAGTGTCTTCTTCGAGTCCGGCTTGCTGCAAACCCTCGAGAATGTCGCCGATGTGGCGATCGACCTTTTCAGTCAGTCGATGATAGATCCACCGATTGATTCGCCATGCCTTCTCGTCATATTCCTTGCGCATCGTGATAGCGGGCGTTGGCGCATTGGGATCCAGGTGTGCTTCAATCGCGGCAGGCTCATTCTGCTGTATCGCGTAGTTGTCAGGAAGTGGAGGAAGCTCATCCATAGCAAGAGAGGACGCCTCCTTATGTAAGGCCAACACGCCGTGCCTATCTTGGCCATTGCGAGCAAGGTGAGCAAAGCAGATATCGTGGGGGTTAATGAATGATGCTACGGCAAAGAAGGGTTTGTCCCTCTTCTTCTTCATGAACTGGAGACAGGCCGCAGGCAGTTCTTCACGATCATCCCGAAAATATTCGTCATAACCTGCATTCTCCGGGGCCAGCGGGGCACACATATGCACTTTTCCGCCGTAGAACGTATCGTAGCCGGCGCACTTCATGATCTTGCCCATCGAATTATCGTGCACTTCAGGCGGGAGTTGCTCGATCTCCATGCCAGGACCATTGTTGCCCGCACCGAGGCGGCAGGACATGACGCCTGTGGCCATGCTGGTGCGGCTTGCGACACATACGGGATTTGTAGCGTATGCCATCTCAAAACGAATGCCATCTCGTGCCAGGCGATCCATCGCCGGCGTCCCCAACCACTTATTACCCGTGCAGCTCATCATGCCCGCGTGCTGTTGATCTGTCATGATGAACAGGATATTTGGTGTCTGGCCGTTTCGATTCAAGCTCTCCTCCTTAAACATCATTGGATAAACCGTTAGAACACATTCTTCATGCGATCCTACATCGTTAGCGGGTTCCAGTCCTGCCGCTCGAATTCAGTATGGCAGCGCGCGTAATCCCGCGAGGCCAGACGGATTTCTTCCAGGCAGGCTTCTTCCAATTCCGCCGCGTGCGGCGCGGCGTTGCCGTCTGCAGCTAGGTTCTTGAATTCGTGCGGATCTTCGGCGATGTGATACAATTCCCGGCCGTGCGGCCCCTCGATCAATTTCCAGTCGCGGGAACGGATCGCAGAATGCACCGAGCCCTCCCACAGGAATTCCGTCAGCGTCGCGCGCCGTTCGCGCGCCAGGGGTTTTCCTGCAAACAGCGGCTTCAGGCTGATGCCCGGCAAGCTGTAGCCGCCGTCCAATCCGGCGAAGTCCAGCAGCGTGGGCAGCAAGTCCACGAGGTTCACCAACGCGTCGCTGGTCGTGCCGCACGCGCCTTCGTAGCCTTTGGGCGGCTTGACGATCAACGGCACGCGAATGGCGGGGTCGTAGAGACTGTACTTGCTGAACGCCGCCGGACCGCGCGCGCCGAGCAACTCGCCGTGATCGGACATCATCACGACCAGCGTTTCGTCGTATACACCTTCGTCCTTGAGCGCCTGGATCACCCGCGCGTGGCAGGCATCAACGGCGGTGACACAAGCCATGTAGTTGGCGATTACGACGCGCAATTCTTCGCGAGTAAGCCCTTCGTATCGAGCGTAAGCGCCTTCATCGGCGAGGCCCGCGGGCGGTGCGGGCGGCAACTCGATAGACGCCGGGTCATAGAGGTCGGCATAGTCGGACGGTACAGCGTGGGGCGCGTGCGGTCCGGGAAAGCTGGTCATCAGGAAGAACGGCCCACCGGCTTGTTTGCGCACCCAGGTCGCGGCCTGCTCGCCGAGCCATCCGTCGCTCGTCTGGCTCAAGGACAGCGGCAACGCGTATCCCTTGAAGGCCGCCGCGCAATCGTCCCCGCCCTTACCGACGCCGTAAGCCTGGCGCACCGCGCCCGCTTGCCGGACGATATCGGGATGCTCCCTGACGAAGTGGATGTCGATCTCTTCGCCGGTCTCGTTGAAGTGTGCGGCGCGATAGTCGTAGCCGAAGTAGCTCCCACGCGACACCGGCGCATGATACGGAAACCAGTGCATCTTCCCGATCGCGGCCGTGCGATGCCCGGAGTCCTTGAAGGCACGCGCCATGGTCACAGAAGGAATCGCCTCCAGCGGCATGCAGTGGCCGTTGGTGTAGATGCCGGTTTGAAAGGCGTAAAGACCATGGCTGATGGCGTGGCGGCTGGGCAAACACGGCGTGACCGCACAAACGGCCTGTTCGAAGCGAATACCGTCGGCGGCCAACGCGTCGGCGGCGGGCGTCTGCAATAGTGGAAAGCCGGCGCACCCGAGGACATGGTGGGCGTGCTGATCGTTCAGAAGGATCACTACATTCATGGGAAGGGGCTCCTGGGGACTCCGTTTGTTTGACCTGAGTGGATAGATCGATCTAATAATTCATCATATGCTGCACGCACAACCAGGTCTTTATTTTGGGTGGTTCCCTAAGGGGAACGTCTCGGAACGTCGTGGGATGCTTCCAGGATTTCCTTGATCCTTGCGGTAATCTCCGGATGATGCCCGGACAGATCCTCTTGCTCGCCGACATCGTTCTTTAGGTCGTACAGTTCCAGCGCGCCCTCTTCCCCTTCCGGACGCACCCCTTTCCAATCCCCCATGCGCACGGCCTGCTTCTCCTGAAACTCCCAGTACAGGGACGCGTGCTTTTCCTGCTCGTCCGGCCGACCGAGCAGACTGGGCACCATCGAGAGGCCATCGATCTCTTCCGGCGCGTCGGTGCCGGCAAGTTCGGCGCATGTCGGCAGGATATCCCAGAAGGCCGAGACGTGATTGCTTGTGGTGTCCGCTTCGATCCTCCCAGGCCAACGGGCGATCAAGGGAATGCGGATGCCGCCTTCATACAGGTCGCGTTTTATGCCGCGCAAGGGGCCGCTGCCATTAAAAAAATAGGGGTCTGCCCCGCCTTCCCTGTGCGGACCATTGTCGCTGGTGAATATCACCAGGGTGTCGCGGTCGAGGCCGAGTCCCTCAAGCTTTGCCAGCAGTCGGCCAACGTCCCGGTCCAGGCGGGAAATCATGCCTGCAAATGCGGCTTTAGGGGTCTCCTGAGTGTTGTAGACGCCCGGGCTCCATTGCTGCTTTTGCTCGAAGGGTTTTTCCGGAAACTTCCCCAGGTAGGAATTCTGTGAGTCCTCTGGAACCGTCAATTCCGCATGCGGCAGGGTATAGGCCAGGTAGAGGAAGAAGGGGCGATCCCGCTCCCGTTCGATATACTCTAGGGCTTCCTCGGTAAACAGGTCGTGGGAATACTGATCACCCCGTCCGTTGCGATTGCCTTCGAGCACAACCTTTTGCCCATTGCGCCACAGGTAGTCTGGATAGTGATTATGGGCGTGGGACGAGTGCAGAAAACCAAACGAATAATCAAAACCATGGTGATTGGGGATGCCCTCGGCATCCGGTCCGGCCATGTCCCACTTGCCGATGACCGCCGTGGAATATCCCGCCTGTTTGAGCACTTCGGCGACCGTCACATCGGATGGTCCCAGCGGCATTGCGCCATAGGGCCCTTCATTGTCGCGCACTGCGGTGTGCCCCGTGTGCAAACCCGTCATAAGCGCACACCGCGACGGGGCGCACACCGTGCTGCCAGAGTAGTGCTGAGTAAATCGCATGCCCTCTGCCGCCATGCGATCGATGTTTGGCGTTTCAAAATGCTTCTGGCCATAGCACCCAAGGTCGCCGTAGCCGAGATCATCGGCCAGGATATAAACGATGTTCGGGGTCTCTATCATCTTCGATAAATCTCCTCAGTTTTGTCCTTTATTTTTACCCGCCGGAAGCAATAAAGCGTTGAAACAGGTTGTGAGTGATTTGCTCGACGCGCTTGTCCGGGCCTTGCTGAGTTACCCCATGCCTTGATGGATTGACGTGTCCAGGGGGGCTGGACAAACCATTGGCCCACCAGATGCTGGCGCCGTTGAACACGATGTTGCCTTCTGGCCCGTCGTAGATCGTGGCGGCGTAATGGCCCGGATTCTTGCCGTTGGTCAATGTTTCGCCTTCAGCAACGACTTGCATTCCGGGCAGGTCCATCGCAGGGGCACCGTGCCACTCCCAGCCAACGAGGCCTTTGACCGAATCCCCCTTCTTCATTCCCGTCCCCTTAAACAACCAATGCTCCGGCATGGCGCATGTCCAATCGCCAGATCCCAAGAAAGGAGCAGTCGGCCGCGCCCCCATCAATTGGGCGCCATCGGGGCCCATGTTGGGAGTAAACCCTTCTTTATTGATCATTCTTTGGGGGGGCTTACGTCCTTCTTCGTAGGGCATGAACCAACCTTCACGTCGCAAAGCGCGGTTTGGAGCGCCTTTCCCGGAAGGCAGCAATGGCACCACACCAAGAACTGAATTGGCGCTCAAAAATGCCAGGTTAATCCCTTTATCACGGGCTTTGAGCACGTTGTCGTACATGTCCAAGGTCCAGTATTCGTCGTGCCCCACCGAGATAAACCCTTTGGTGCGCAGCAAGCCGGCCGGATCGGCGTGCGTGTCGACATTGGAGATGTAGGAAACATCGTAACCGTGCTGCTCCAGCCAGAAAGCCAATGGGAATTCCCAGGGCAGGTATTCACCCGAACCACCTGATTTTTCGATCTTGTTGACCGGGTGGGTGAACAAGGCGTACGGCCGGTCGAAGCTCACCGTCCCGCTGGGCACGCCGGTGCTGGAATAGCCTTCATGCTTTGTATAGATCGAGTAGTCGGTGGGCCAGCGGTTGTAGGCGGCCCACGTCAATTCGCTGCATTGAAACAGCAGATCACAGGGGCGGTCATCGCGGACGATGAAGATGACGTAGCTCTGCAGGTTTTCTTTCTCGGCGGTCAGCTTTCCCAGGTAGACGCCGCTCAGCCAATCGTCGGGAATCTCGAATTCCACGGAGGGTTCCCACTGGCATTCGCGCAGGTAGTTTTCACCGATGGGAGGGTCCGGCTGCGAGGCGCCTTTCAGCGAGTCAAATCGCTTGACCAGCCGGGCCCCGTCTCCATTGTAGTAGCCTGTTCGAAAGATCTCCAGTGTGAACGCGGACACCGGGTTCGTGCTGACCATAATCTGCAGTTTCTCGCCGGCACGAATGCTGTTCGCCGAGCAATACCCTTCAATCCACGGGCAACGTCCGTTGGCCAAGTGGGGAGTGATCTTCCCGGGGGTTTGGCGCGTGTTGGTAAGCATCCAGTCGCGCGTGCCAGGTTTCGCGTTTTCACGCTGGATCAGATCTCGCCCAGGCGAACTGGAACGCGGTGAGGGAGCGGATTCTTTCGGCGCTCCATACGCTCCAACCGCAAGGCCCAGGCTAACTGCTGCCACGCCTTTGAGCGCATCACGGCGATTCAAGCCGCGCTTAGATTCACTCGATTCGTTTATGCTATTTTCGTTGTTCATTATAGCCTTCCTATGGCGTGTGTCGCGTTCCTAAGATGAGGCCAAAATCAAACCCAGGTCCTCGGATCGGGCACGGCCTCCCAGTTGCCCGAACGCACCGACTGCACCCCCGCAATACCAGGCAACGTCATGTCGAGCGCCGACATCAAATCCACCGATGGCTGTGTGCCATTTTGGATCGACGCCACAAAATTCAGGACAATCTGTATACTCGTCTTGCCGTGTCCACGCCCCAAACTTTCACCAAACTCCGATAGGTCCGGGTGTTCGCAGACTTCGCGAGTCGTCTGCTTGTCACCACCCTGTGAATAATGACATACGGTGCGCGCTTCGCTAAACCGGCCCGTCTCAAAGTAGCCTTGATCGCCGTGAAAACTCAGAAAATGGCCTATCTCACGTACATTTTGAAATGAGTTGCTCAACCGAAATATCCCACCTTTCTCCGTGCGAAACATCGCGGTCTGAATCCAATCTGTCTCGTATCCACCCGTAAACTCGGCACGCCCTGAAGCAGCAAACCCCATCGCTTCAGTAAAACGGTCACCCGTCATATGCAAATAAGGCGATGTGCCATGCGTCGGATACTGCAGAGCGTGTAGACTGTTTCGCCATGTAGGACTGCCATCAGGATTCCGTCTGAGCCCTTCCACGTCATGATAATACTCGGCCTCAGCATAATAAATCTGCCCCCAAGCCCCGTTTCCGTACAGCTCATGGGCACGTACCACAGCAGGCTCATAAACCCAATTCTCTGCCATCATATAGATGCGATCGCTTTGAGACGCGGCTTCAACCAGAGACCTGGCTTCTTCCATCTGCAGAACCGCAGGCACAGCGCACAGCACATGTTTACCGGCTTTTATCGCTTTAATCGATTGCTCTGCGTGAAGTGGTGCGGGTGTAAAAAGGGCGATGGCATCAATCTGCTCATCACTTACGAACTCTTCAAACGATTCGTAAAGCGATTCTACGCCCAACTGCTCACCTGCCTGATCGCGTTTTTCTCCATCCAAATCACAAATCGCAACCAAATCTGTCTCATCATAAGCATCAAATACCTGCGCCCATGACATGCCAAAACGTAAACCAGCAACACCGATATTCATTCCAGACTCCCTACTCAAGTTGTGCTGTAAAAGATTATATAAGAGACCATGCCCAGTATATGCGACACAATTTGCCGAGGTCATCGCCGGAGTGTGGTTTCAACTCTGAAGTGCACGTTTAGTGTTTATGGTTTACCGTGTTGAAAGACCTCGTTTGGTGATCGAAATTCCAGTGTTTTTCTGGGTCGGTCATTGAGTCGATTTTCCTCCCGGCGAATGTTAGCTTGAGTGATCGTCTTAAAGTTAGTAACCTTAGGGAAATACGGTCGTAATAGCCCGTTGGCGTTTTCGTTGGCCCCGCGCTCCCAGGCACAATATGGGTGGGCAAAATAGACCTTGGCCCGTAGAGCGTTGGCGACTCTTTTATGTTGGGCAAATTCGTTTCCGTTGTCCATCGTCAGCGTATGGACCTGACCTTTGATCTCACTTAACGCCCCTATGATTACATCGGCGACGTGATCCGCATGTTTCGAGAGGGCGGGCTCCATGCGGGTGAAGCGAGTTTTTCGATCTACCAGAGTCAACAGGCCCCCTCCGCCGTGACCGCCCATCATCAGATCGACTTCCCCATCGCCAATTCGAGTCTTTTCATCGACGATGGCGGGACGGTCATCAATGGAAACTCGGTGGGGAATTGAACCTTTATACGCGGTTTTGGACGAAACGCGCTTGGGGTGTTGTTGCTGACGTAGGTGGGTATGAAGTCGGCCACCGTGATCTCGGTCCCTACGGATATGCTGGTAGATTCACTCATGGGATATAGAAAACGTTTCGTTTCGTCCTAGCCAACCGGCCATCTGCTCGGGGCTCCACTCGTGACGCAATTTGCCTTCGACTAGACGGCGACAGCGTCCGGTCCACTTGAATGGGCGACGACGGTCTGTCCGTCGTTTTTGACTGCGTTGATGAGCGGCTTGAGGATAATATCCGTTGGGGCTTCGGTTGCGTTTTAATTCACGTGAAATCGTCGTGCGATGCACGCCGACAATCCGAGCAATCTGCGTGGGACCCTGGCCGATTTTGTGTAACGCGGATATTTCATACCTTTGAGGCTGGGTCAACTAAGTATACTCCTTCATAAGCTCCTCTTCGTGGGGCGGGTGAAAAGACAAAAATATACCGGTTCGCCTTTGTTTTTCCACCCACCGCGAAAGGTGCACTTAGAAGTTGAGACCACAGTTGTTGTATTCGTCAGGATGGTTCCACGCCCAGCCAGGAGCCTGTATTATTTTAACAGGGCTTTCGTGCAACAAAGCCTTGAGCACCCCGCTGAAGCATAAAAGAGAGATTATCTCATCGACATTACTGAACGACTTACCCTGCTCATCCACATCGAAAAGTGGGCCGCAGGTAATAAATTACGTAGCGCATTAAAATGATGCTCAATATCACGTCGATCAAAAGGAAATATATGTCTATCCTACCCCACACAATTCTTCGTTCTTGTACGACCACTCTGCGACACCCATACGCGGCTCTGAACATTAAGACACCAGCACCTTTGTCAACGATCTGCGACCGGTCGTGGGGCCGCCCTACAGCTGCGGCGGCCCCGAGCGATTTGTCTGGGAAACGCCTCGCGCATATCCTTTTAGCTCCGCTGGTCATTCTCGGTTGCTGGCTGCTTTCGACGCAGCAGGCAGAGGCGATAGAGACTGATGAAAGCCGGGTTCAATTCCTCTACTTCGGCCATTTAGAGTATCGCTTTGAAAATGAGACAACCGCCAACCATTCCTTCTTCTCACTTGGTGAGCAAGACTTTTTCGTTGTGGCCGAGATTGCACCCCAACTCTCGTTCCTCAGCGAAATAGTGATCAAGCCCGCGGCTCAGGCTGCGACTGGCTTTGCTCCGAGTATTGAGCGGGCCCAGCTCCGATACGACTATATCGACAATCACAGCATCATCGTCGGCAAGTTTCATACGCCGCTTAATTATTGGAATGATGTATACCACCACGGCAGACTCTTTTTCCCCACCATCGATCGACCGCTCGGATTCTCTTCCATGACTCCCATTCATACTCTGGGGCTGAATTTGCACGGGCAAAACCTCGGACGCCTACGCTTTGGCTATGACCTGGTGATGGGCAATGGAATCTCGTCGAGCGATACGGGAAAGGAAGGGACTTCGATGTCCGTATTGACATCGGCACATTTCAATCCGATCGAGGGATCGCGACTTCAGATTTCATACTACAGAGACACTGTAAACAACAACTTGCACGGAAAACATGTCGGCCATACCGGCAATAGCACGTACCAGAACGACATAAATCTGCACCTATTCAACATCAGTCTTGCCTACTTCGGCAAGCGACTGGAATTCTTGAACGAAGCCAGTTACCTGCGCACCTATTCTGATTCCACGGGGTTTGAAACGGCCCAAAGCTTCACAAACTATGTTTATATTGGCTATCGGCTCACCGAAATTTCAACATCTTACGCAATATTGGACTTGCTCGAAATCTCCGAAAAGGATTTAGAAGCCAAACCTGGGGCTCCGAGAAAAATCGGCGTAGGCTACAGGCGCGAATTCAGCCCCTATGCCAACATCAAAGCCCAGCTAGTTCAGACCAGCCCAATCGAGACCACGCAAAAAAAGAGCCGTAGTTTTGAACTTCAACTCTCATACGGATTCTAGACACTATGAATAAGATTAGTCTATGGGCCATACTCTTGATGCTCTTTCCCAACATGGCGCGGGGGGAATCCAATTCTGAAGAGCTGCTCTTTATCGCCAATTCGGTTCCGCAGCAAACGATGTCCTTGCAATCCGCAAAAGACTTCTTCCTGGGCAAACGCACACTTTGGCCAAATGGCAATGCCGTGAAAATTGTGATTCCAGGTCGGAAATACCCCTTTGCAGAAGTTGTGGCCCGATCCATTTACAACACCTCACCCAACGGAATGAAAAAATTCTGGCTCTCTCTTGTATTCCAAGGTCGAGTAAAACCACCGATCCTGCTCAAGTCGGCAAAGGCGATTATTGAATTCGTTGCCGAACACGAGGGGGCGATAGGGGTAGTGCCCGCCAACTCCGAGAATATTCCGTCAGAGTTGATTCTACGAATCCAAAAAAAATGATGCGCCACCTGAACTTCAACAATCTCACATTCAATATATGGCTCCCCTATGCAGCCAGCATACTCTTCGTCACTGTAGTCATAGGAGTATATTATCCATCGCGTCAAGAGGAGTTGTTCAGGGCCGATCAATTAGAAGTGTTGAATCATTTGTCGAGGACCGTCGCGCTCGGTGTCGAAATATCTCTCGAGCTTGAGGACTTCGAGGCGTTAACCCGTTCCATAGAATATATTGCGAAGGAAGATAAATTCACTTTTGCCGCCATCATTCTCGACAATCCGCAGCACGAGTACGAAATTCTCGCTCGCTACCCGGAGGGTGCCCCGGTGGAAACCGCACTTCAAGAGAGATCGAACTATCTGGTTGGAGAGCAACCTTTCACCGCCTCTGATTTTCGCGGCAAGGTAATCGTTGCTATGAACAAATCGACCTCTGACCAAACGATTGCCGAACTCAACCGCCCAATATACTACCTTCTGATCGCATCGTTTTTCGCGACGATTCTTTTGTCCCTGGTCTTCGCACAACGGATCGCGAGACCGATCATGGTGATTACTTCCCACGCACAGTCCCTGCAACGGGGAGAGTACCAAACCGAGATCCCCTTTTCGCAAGGAAAGGACGAAATTGGAGTCCTGCAGAATGCCCTGATATCCCTTCGCGATGACTTGCACCAGCGCAAGATGGAAAGCGACGATCGCGACAACGAGTTGGAGATGCTGGTTGAGACGCGCACCGTCGCATTGCAGTCAGCTATGGAGGAAGCTCAGAGTGCGAATCAGGCCAAAAGCGATTTCTTGGCCAATATGAGCCAC
>JABHFS010000148.1 GCA_018672475.1 Gemmatimonadota bacterium
CGACAACGGCGACACACCACCGGCCAGCGACGACAACGGCGACACACCACCGGCCAGCGACGACAACGGCGACACACCACCGGCCAGCGACGACAACGGCGACACACCACCGGCCGCCGATGGTGCAACCGCCTCGCCATCCAATGATGAAACGGCTCCAGATTCGATTGCCGAGCCGGTAAGCCCGCAAGGAATGGTCTTCTTCGACGCCTTCGGCCAACCGATCCACGGTCTATTCGACGACGACATGAAGGTAGGATTCGAAGACTATTTTCTTTTCGCCGAGCACTATGGTTCGACCCCCGAACAATCCGGCTACGACGCCCGCTTCGACCTCGACGGCAATGGCCAAGTCGGCCTAAGCGATTTCTTCCTCTTCGCCGACTCCTTCGGCAAAGAAGCCGTAGTGCCGTAATGGCGGCAAGGGAAAGAAGCCCCATGGCGCAAAACCAGTATCGCGTAACCGGCTGAGCGATTACATCGCAAAAGACGAGCCGGGAATTCCTCCCCGAGTTAAGCGCAGGACCGGGGATCTACGGCGTAGCAAAGCCTCCCCAGCCCATCTATTGCCACTATATCGCCCCGCCTCCCCTTCCCCATTCAGGTGGCTGTGCCACGCGCCGAAGCGACCTCCCGCAAGCTTATCGGACCGCCTTAGCTTTGCCCGCAGGCAACCCCCCGGCCCGAAGCGCCCTCCCCCTTTTGGCGATCCCCTTCAACCCTTATCTTATCGCCATTGCAAAACCGCCCATAAACCGACGATAAAAACTGACGATAAAACATGCCAGCCAAAACAAAACTCACCCCGGCGATGGAACAGTACATGCACTTCAAGCGCCGCCATAAGGATGCGATTTTATTTTTCCGCATGGGTGATTTCTACGAGATGTTTTTCGACGACGCCAAAGAAGTCTCCAAGTTATTAGGGTTGACCCTAACCGCGCGCAACCACGGCAAGACGACCGGTTCGGTGCCCCTGGCCGGTCTCCCCCACCACGCGATGGAAGGTTATCTGGCCAAACTGATCCAACTCGGCCGCAAAGTCGCCATCTGCGAGCAAGTCGAAGACCCCAAACAGGCCAAGGGCGTCGTCAAACGCGACGTAGTGCAGGTTGTTTCGCCGGGCACCGCGCTTTCCGATTCGATGCTCGACCAACAGCGCAATAACTTTCTCGTCGGCCTCTGCCTGCATCCCGACCGGGTCGGCCTCGCCAGTATCGATCTGTCGACCGGCGATTTCACCCTCGACGAAGTCGATATAGCCAGCCTCGCCGACGAATTGCAGAGCCTGGCACCAGCCGAACTGCTTATCGCCGAAGGAGCCGACGAAAAATGGGTCGAGCAATTACAGGCCACCCTGCCGCGCGTCGCCCTCAGCCGCATCGACGACTGGCACTTCGCCGCCGATACGGCCTACGAAGTGCTCACCAACCAGTTGCAGGTCCAATCACTCAAGGGTTTCGGCTGCGATGGAATGGACGCTGCCGTCCGCGCAGGCGGGGCGACGATCGCCTATTTGCGCGATAACCAGCGCGGCGCCGTCCAACATATCAACCGCCTCCAGCGCAAACACCGCGAAGACTTCGCGCTGATCGACGCCACCGCCCAACGCAATCTCGAACTATTGGCCAACCAACACGACGGGGACCGCGGCAATACCTTGCTCGAAGTGCTCGACCGCACCTGCACGCCGATGGGCGCCCGACTCCTGCGTCAGTGGATCATGCAGCCGCTCAAGAACCCGGAGCAGATCGAAGCGCGCTTAGAAGCGGTCGACGCGCTACTCGGGCAACGCGAAAACCGCCGCACCCTGCGCCAACTGCTCGGACAAGTCGGCGATCTCGAACGGCTTATGGCGAGGATCTGCTGTCTACGGGCCAATGGCCGCGACATGGTCTCCCTCGCCAATTCGTTATCCGTCGCGCCCGGTATCTCCTCGGCGGTCGCCGCAGTACCCAGTTCGCTCTTACAGGAACTGCGCGGCGAAGGCCTGCCCGACGTATCGGCACTGGTCGACGAAATTCTCGGCGCCCTCGTCGACGAGCCCCCCGCAACCCTGACCGAAGGCAGCTTGATACGCGACGGCTACCACCAGCAGGTTGACGAACTGCGGCAAATCGCCAGCGGCGGCAAGACCTATATCGCCCGGCTACAAACCACCGAACGCGAACGCACCGGCATCGCCTCACTCAAGATCGGCTACAATCAAGTCTTTGGTTATTATATCGAGATCAGTAGAGCCAACCTCGACAAGGCCCCCGAGGAATACCACCGTAAGCAAACCCTGGCCAATGCCGAGCGCTTCATCACCCCCGAGCTTAAGGAATACGAAGAAAAAGTCATCGGCGCCGAAGACCGTCTCAAAGACCTCGAAAACGAGCTCTTCCTAAAGTTGAGAGTCCGCGCCGCCGTCTGGACGCCGCAAGTCCAACAGATCGCCCGCACCTTGGCGCGCATGGACACACTTTGTTCTTTCGCCGAGACCGCTGAGGGCGAATCCTATGTCCGCCCCGAAATAGACGATTCCGGCAAGATCGAGATTGTCGACGGGCGCCACCCCGTGGTTGAACGCCAACTGCGCGACGGGCGCTTCGTGCCCAACGATATGCAGCTCGACTCCGCCGGGGCACAGATCATGCTGATCACCGGCCCCAACATGGCCGGCAAGAGCACCATCATCCGCCAGGTCGGGCTTATCGTGCTGATGGGGCAGATCGGCAGCTTTGTACCCGCGCGCAGCGCCAAAATCGGCGTCGTCGACCGCATTTTCACCCGCGTTGGCGCCTCCGACAACCTCGCCCGCGGCGAGAGCACCTTTATGGTCGAGATGAACGAGGCGGCCAATATCCTCAACAATACGACCGCCAAGAGCCTGATACTGATGGACGAGCTCGGCCGCGGCACCAGTACCTTCGATGGCTTGAGCATCGCTTGGGCGATCGTCGAATTTTTACACCAGCGCACCAACGCACACCCGCGCACCCTCTTTGCCACACACTACCACGAGATGACCGAACTCGAAAGCCACCTCGAACGCGTTGTCAACTTCAACGTGCAAGTGCGTGAGGAAGGCGATCGGGTGATCTTCCTGCACCGCCTGGCCCCCGGCCCCGCCGACCAGAGCTACGGCATCAACGTCGCGCAAATGGCCGGCATGCCGCAACAAGTCGTCAGCCGCGCCAAAGAGATCCTCGCCCGCCTTGAAAAAGAACAGATCGACACCGATAACATCCACGACACGCATGCACCTCAGCCCGCAATACCCGAGCCACAAAATGAAAGCGCACCCGCAGAAATCGAATCGCCACCGATAAGCGTGCCGACTAAAGCCCCAGCGCAGCTCAACCTCTTCCCCGACGCCTCCGATACCCCGCTGACAAAAGAGTTGCTCGCCCTGGACCTGAGCCAGATCACTCCGCTCCAGGCCTTGCTAAAGTTGAACGAGTGGAAAGAAACGATACGGGAAGAAAGCCAAAGGCCATGAGCCCAAGCCCGATCTTGAAAGACCGTCTCAAATTGCGGTTATTGCACTCTTTCGGTCGCTGCGAATGGATCCGCTAAGGCGTACGCTTTGAATGTACTGCGCCGGTTCTGGGATCCGTATACGCTGCGCGCGCAGACCTTTGCCGAATACCGTCCTTCGGTACGAATCGAGTTCTCGCCGTCGACGCAGGAGACCTTCACCAACGTGGATAAATTCCGTTCGCTCCTGCCCGCCGATTACGAGATAGTCACCGCCAACCCGCATAACACGGTCAGCGGCGTATTCAGTTCCTCGTCCTACCAACTGATCGATTTCGACTTCAACTGCCCTGGCTCCGGCCTCAACATCCTCTTGCCCCCCGAGAAGAGCAATTAGCCCCGAGACACAAACATCATGCCCCCAGCCAACGACCGCTTCACGCGCTTGCAGAAGATCGCCATCTTCCTCATCGTCATGGGCCCCCACAAGGCGCGTGAGATCCTCGGCGATCTCAGCTTGGACACCATCGAGTCGATCAACGAGGCAATACAAAACCTCAAGCAAATAACGCCCCAGGAAAAAGCGGCGACGATGATCGAATTCGGGGATTTTTTCTATAAGGGAAAACCGCTCTCGGCCAAACTCAAAGAACCGACGGCGAAGAAGAAGGCTAAGCCAAAAGCAACGGCTGAAACACAAGCGAAGAAAAAGCTGGGGAAGCCTGAAACGAAAAAGGCGGCAAAAGAAATGCCCCCGATGGTACACCTAGCTGAATTAGACGAAAAAACCATCGCCGAGACACTGGCCAAACTCAAGGACAAGGTCGACCCCGGCAAAATCGATTGGGGCAAAGCCGGTTATGACTTTGGTGAGGGGTTCAGCGGATCAAGCAATCGACCACGGTAATTACTCTCTTACCCCTTATCACCCGCCAATAAACCAAGATCCTGCATCCGTTCTACCAAGGCCCGAGTAATAAAACCAAGAAAACCCAAAGCCAGTGCCAGCTGGCCCAATAACATAGCAGTAGTCACGATATTCATCTCCTCGTAAAAGTCTACTGCAGCTATAGCAAAGCACGGGCCAGATTGCACAATATTCCACAAGTCATTTACTTACATATAGTAATATATTTCATAAATCTCGACCGATCGCCACGAAACGGAAGAGACCTCCATTTGCCCTGCGAGTATTTTTCCCATGACAGAGACACAAACGCAAGACGATCTAATCTGGGGACGCCACCCCGTACTTGAAGCGCTGCGCGGCAAACGCCCGCTGCGCCGACTGCTCGTAGCGAAAGAGGCGCATGGCCCGATTATCGACGAGATATTCGACCTGGCTCGACAGGTGCGCATCCCCTATGACCTCTACGACAAGATCCATCTCGATCGCATCGCCGGTACCCGTCACCAAGGTGTCGTCGCCTATGCGGCAGCGGCAAGCTATGCCGACTTCGAGCAGATCCTCGCCGACTTGTCACCGCAAGCCTTCTTGGTTTTTCTCGACCAAATACAGGATCCTCACAACCTAGGCGCCATCATCCGCAGCGCGCACGCCCTCGGTGCGCACGCCGTTATCGTGCCGGAACGCGAAGCCGCCGGACTCTCTCCTACCGTGCTCAAAACTTCAGCCGGCGCCGCCGCCCACCTGCCCGTCTGCCGGGTCGCCAACCTGCAGAAGGCATTGCAAAACGTCGCTGAACGCGGCCTCCTTATCGCCGGGCTCGACGCCGAAGGGGAACAGTCCTTCACTGCGGTCGACTTCAATCAGCCTTGCGCCCTGGTCATCGGCAGTGAAGGCAAGGGACTCAGGCGCATGGTGCAAAAACGTTGTGATACCTTGATCCGCATCCCCATGGCCCAGGACTCGGTCGGCTCATTCAACGCCTCAGTAGCCGCCGGCATCGTCCTCTACGAAGTGTTCCGCCAACGCCAATCATGATCCACCCCCTGGTGCTCTGTCTCGCCCTCACCAGCCCGCTTTACGCCCAGCAGGCATCGACCGGCGAGCAAGCCCAACCAGCCCCACTGCAACAAGCATCGACCGGAGAATCCGTAGAGCTTAAACTGGTTCGCCCGCCAGAAGAGCCCGCCGTCGAGGCCAGCGAAATAGACCAAGCGCTACAAGATTCGACCGCAGGGACTGCGGATCTGCAACAAGCGCGCGCCCTGCTCGCCACCGCGCGCGGCACAGACAAAGGCAAGGGCTTCGAATATCAGGCCACCTATATGCGCTATTACGAGGTTGGCGATTCGATCCTATTGCAAGGGCAAGCCGTGGTGCTGCACAAAGGGGCGAAGCTCGAAGCAGCCGAGATGGTCTTCCGCCGCAAAATCGACCAAGTTGAAGCGCGGGCGGCACTCGATTCGAGCGGGCGAATCGTCGGTCACCCGGTATTGCGCAAGGGCGACGAGACCCTGCGCGGCGAGCGCATCCTCTACGACCTCGAAAGCGAACAAGGCACCATTCTATCGGGTCGAATTCACCGCGACAAGGGTTTTTTCTCTGGCAGTATCATACAGACCCGCACCGCCGAAGAATTCCATGTGCACCGGGGTTCGTATACCACCTGCGACAAAGACCACCCGCACTTCGATTTCTACAGCCCGCGCATCAAGGTCCTCGCCGGCGATCTGGCCGTCGCGCGGCCGGTCTATTTTCGTATCGCCAGACGACGACTATTCTGGATCCCCTTCTATGTATTCTCGCTGCGCGAAGACCGCCAATCCGGTATCCTAACACCGAGCTTCGGCAACCGCCCATTGAACTTCGGCGCCAGCCAGAGCGAATGGGAATTGCGCAATATAGGGTATTATTTGGCCCCCAACGATTATTGGGACCTCTCGCTGGCGACCGACCTCAGACAGCGCTCGGGCTGGTTGGGCCGCGCCCGTTTCAACTACGCTTTGCGCTACCGTTTCAAGGGCCGAATCAACGCGCAACTCGAAAACCGCCAGCAGGGCCGCAACGCATCCCGCAACTGGCGCGTCGAATTTAACCACAGCCAGGAACTCGGCCGCGACGCGAGCCTGCGGGCGGCGGGCACCTTCCAGAGCAACAAGAGTTTTTCGCAGGACAATAGTTCGAGCCTGCAAGACCGCCTCAACCGCACGCTGCGCTCAAACTTGAGTTATTCCAAACGCTGGCGCGGTTCGGGCAATAGCCTGAGCCTCAAGGCCAGCCAGACCAAAAACCTCGACACCGAGACCTTCGACACCGTCCTGCCTGAAATCAGCCTGCGCAAAAGTCGCAAACCCCTTTGGGGCGGCGAACAGAAAAAGGGCCAGCCCCAGCAGCAACCCTGGTATAGCCGCATCTTCTACGACGGCAACGCCCGACTCCGCAACTCCACCCGCGGCACAAGCACCGACACCACCGACCGCACCAACGCCGATATCGGCTTGCGCCTCAGCGCGCAATACCGCCCTTTCACCTGGTTCAATATCAACCCCTCGCTCTCGGAAGACTGGCGCGACCAAGACCTGCGCGACGGCGATACCCGCAGTCTGCACAGCGACCGCTTCGCGACCCGCCTCGCCCTGACGCAAACCGCCTACGGCCTCTTTAACCCGCAAATCGGTCCGCTCCAGGCCATCCGACACGTGTTTAAACCGAACCTGTCGCTCAACTATCAGGCGACGCGCGCCGACACCGGCGGCGTTCTCGGCTTCGGCGGCGACGCCAGCCCGCTCAAACAGCAACGCAAATTGGATATCCGCCTCGACAACACCTTCTGGGCCAAGATCCAACGCGGCGAGGACGAACTCAAGGTTCGCTTAGCTCAGCTCAACTTCTCGACCTCTTATGAGTTCGAAAAGAAAGAACGCCCGCTAACAGATCTGCGCAGCAGCATGAGCATCGAGGCTGGGCGCTATCTCGATTCGCGGTTGACCCTACAGAACGAATTCTACGACTCCCAGGACCAACTCCAGCTCTTTTCGCCCCGTCTACGGCAATTCGAAATACGCACTTCGGCGAATTGGTCGAGGCGTGCAACCGCCCGACAAAACGATGCCGCCCCGTCAAACCAGCAAGACCGCCGCAGCGACGACTTCGGCTCCAGCCAGCAGCGTCAACCGAGCAATTATGGCCAGCAGCAATTTGGTTTCGAAAGCGGCCTGCTCAACGACATCGACAATCGCCGCCGCGGCAGCCGTTTCCAATTTAGCCACTATTATTCACAAACTCGGACCACCCGTTCCAAGACCGTGCGTTCCTGGTTTCGGGCTTCAGCGGGTTTTAGCCTGACGCCGAGTTGGCACTGCAACTACTCGATTAATTATAATTTGCGTGCACCGGGCACAGCGCTCTTCGCCACCGACCGCATCACCTCTGAACTGCTCTCACTGCAAAAAGAATTCCACGATTGGACCGCGACGCTCAACCTCGAACCGAGCACCTTCCACAAAAACAGGGCGTTCTTCTTTAAGGCGCAATTCAAGGATATTCCGCAGATAAAATTTGAACGAGGGGAACGGCGTTTTTAGGAAGTGAGCCAGCGCAATAGAGTACCAAGCCATTATACAGGGCTTGGGTAATGCGTTCAGCAAAAAATCAACATAGTTTGCCCTCTTTCGTCAGACCAAGTTGATCTTTTGCTGATTCCCGCTCCAACACACCGTGCTTGCCAAAGAAGTATTGTTACTATAAATTCCTTTTAAACAAATGTTTACAACAATTACAATGATCGAATATTAAAAGACAACCTGCTCTGTGAAAGCCCTAGTCCAGCGCGTCAGCCAAGCAAGCGTAACTGTCGACAAACAGATCGTCGGCCAAATTGCTGAGGGCCTGCTACTCTTTGTCGGATTCCGCCCCGGCGACGACGACAAAGCCCTGCGCTTCTGCACAGATAAATGCGTCAACTTGCGCATTTTCGCCGACGACGAGGGCAAAATGAACCGCTCCGTGCTCGATATCGGCGGCCGTATTCTGTGCATTTCGCAATTCACCCTCTACGGCGATTGCCGCAAGGGCCGCCGACCCAGTTTCGTAGAGGCCGCCCGCCCCGTAGAGGCCGAAGCCCTCTACGAACGTTTCCTCGTTATGCTCGCCGACCAGGGGCTGCAACCCCAACGCGGCGTTTTCGGAGCCCATATGCAGGTAGAAATCCACAACGACGGCCCCGTCACCCTAATGGTGGAGTCCCCACAGTGAAACGCCTAATTCTCGGCTCGGGCTCGCCCCGGCGCGCGGATCTTATGCGCCAACTCGAATTGCCTTGCGAAATCATCCCTAGCCCCGAAGAAGAACCGATACCCGCGACTTCGGTTCCCTCCGACTACGCGATCGAATCGGCGAGCGCCAAAGCCCGTGCTGTCATGAACCTGCTCGCATCGCGCGGCCAAGCTGAAGACGCGATTGTCATCGGCGCCGACACCATCGTATGCCTCGACGACGCCATCTTGGGCAAACCCGCAGGCGCCACCGAAGCCGCCGCTATGCTCACGCGCCTCTCGGGACGGGTCCATACGGTATATACAGGCCTGGCCCTGCGATACGGCGAAGAACTGTTATGCGAAGCCGTTTGCACCCAGGTTTCGATGAACGCCTTTACCGCCGACGATGTCGCAGCCTATGTCAAAAGCGACGAACCGCTCGACAAAGCCGGAGCCTATGGCATACAGGGTTTGGGCGCCCGATTTATTGAACGCATCGAAGGTTGTTATTATAATGTAGTAGGCCTTCCCCTAGCCCGTCTCTGCGCCCTATTAGGCTCGGCTGGATATCATCTGAACGACAAGACGATAAAATGAGCGAAGAGCAGCAAAGCATATCACAGATCCTACGCGCCGCGCGCGAACAACGCGGACTCGACACCGACACGGTATATCGCCAAACCGGCATCAGCCTGCCCGTCCTGCAAGGGATGGAAAACGACCACTTAGATATCATCGAGCCGGTCTTTGCCCGCATGGCCTTACAGGCCTACGCCGAATACCTAGATATAGACGCCAAACCGCTCATCGACCGCTTCAACCAAGAACATGGCCCAGCCATTTCTCCTACCCCGGTTGCCGTGCAGCCAGTGAGTACGGCGACCACCGGCCCCCAACTGCCCTTGCCGCCGATTAGCACTACCCTGCGCACCATCGGATTAGGCGTCGGCGCACTTTTGTTACTCGTGTTGGCCATTTCGTTCTTCGGCGGCTCTGACAAGCCCAAAGCGGCGCAAGCCCCACCACCGGAACCGACACCCGTCGTAAAATCATCGCCGGTACAGGAGCAAAGAAAAGAGCCCACAACCGAAATGGCTCGCATAGCCACCCCACTTCCAACAGCGGTTAGCGAAGCACCGCGAACCGTCGAGCAACGCGATCTCACATCAACGGAAAATTCCGCGCAACAAACTCCGCAGCAGCAAGCACCAACACCCCAGCAAAACACACAAGCGGCGGTGCAAGAAACGCCTCTGGCGAATACCATCGACCCTGCGATCGAACCGATGCCCCTGGTCTCTGCTGCTATAGCTAATTCCAGAGTCGGTATCGCGGATCGTGAAACCGATACAAACACTGATCCTACCACTAATACAAACTCCAACGCACAAGCCCGACTCGTCGCCCCGGCTGCCACTGCAACCCCGGCGCAACCGACCGAAGGCATAGATCTCAGTGGGAGTGCGCCAAGCACTAGCCCGCCCATCAGCACCACCACAAACAGTGCGCTACCCATCGGCCTGGATCGCGCTTCTCAAGAACCATCTTCAGTCGCCCCGTTATCGCCGTCCTCCGGTCTGGTACTCGAAGTCGAGGCCGTAGACTCTACATGGATATATATCCGCTGGGACGACAAAGGCAATTTCAGAGGCATCGTCCCGCGCGGCGAGCGCCGACGCTTTGAAGCCGACGACCACTTTCTCGTGCTCTCCGGGCGGGCGCACGGTCTGCGCTACAGGTTTAATGACAAACTATTGGGCAATGGCCAACTCGGCGAAGCCACTAAAGTGCTGCGCTTCCGCGCCAATAGCGACGGCATCGAATTCCTCGGACGCAATTTCGCACCCCTCACGAGCGATGCCGCTACCGAACAGCCATGACCCGCAACTATGTGGAGGTCGCCCTGCCGCCTCCTTTGGCGCGCGAGCTTACATACGGCGTCCCCGACGAACTCGCCGACGAAATGCAACCGGGCGCCCTGGTGTTGGTGCCGGTGGTCCAACGCCTGCTCACCGGTATCGTGCTCGGACCGGCCGATATCGGCGAACTCTCTCCCGGCAAAATTCGCAATATCGTGCAAATCCTCGACACCTCGCTACTCAGCCCCGAGGTCGTCGAAGTCTGCCGCTGGATGGCCGGCTATTATATCGCCCCGCTCGGTAGCGCACTGATGGCGGCCTTGCCGCCCGGTGTCAAGCTCAGCTCCAATCGCTTGGTGCAATTGCGCGATACGCCGCCCGAGCAAGACCACAACGACGAACTCGCGGCAAAAATCCTCGACGAACTCACGGTGAACGGTCCGCTCAAGGTCAGCACCCTCAAACGAAGGCTCGGCAGCAAGGGCCTGGAAAAAAGCCTGCGCACCCTGCGCCGCACCGGCCACGTTGAAATCGCCCCGGTGCTCGATGACAAGCGCACCAGAGTCCTGAACGAGCGCTGTTATCGTTTACCCGACGAGCAAGCCGCCCGCACCGCCATTGCCGAAATCGAAAAACGCGCGCCACGCCAGGCCTCCTGCCTGCACCACCTGCTCGCGCACCCCGCTAGCACCCGCCGCGACCTGATCGCCGCCGGTTTTTCCGCTGCGGTACTGAAGGGACTCGAACAACGCGAACTCATCGAAGGTTTCGACGAAGAAGTCGTGCGCGACCCACTTGCCCATATCGAAAGCGCTGCCCCCCCCGATCTAACGCCGACCTCTGACCAACAGCAGATCCTCGACCCGCTTTCGGCCGCCCTCGACAAAAACTCCTTCTACCCGGCTTTATTGCACGGCGTCACCGGCTCGGGCAAGACCCTGGTGTATATCCGTCTCGTCGCGCAGGCTTTGGCAAGCGGTCGCGGCTCGATTATCCTCGTGCCCGAAATTGCCCTCGCCTGGCAGATGGTTCGGCGCTTCAAGGAACACTTCGGCAAACAGGTCGCCGTCCTGCACAGCCAGCTCTCGGCCGGAGAGCGCTACGACACCTGGCGCCGCCTGCGCCGCGGCGAACAACGCGTGGTCATCGGAGCCCGTTCGGCAATACTCGCACCCGTCGACAATCTAGGCCTGATCGTCGTCGACGAGGAGCACGACACCTCCTACAAACAAGAAGACCTCGACAGCAGCCATCCGCTCAGTTATAGCGCCCGCGACCTGGCCCTGATCCGCGGCCAACGCTCCAAAGCCGTGGTCCTGCTCGGCTCGGCGACCCCCAGCCTCGAATCCTATTGGAACGCCACTACCGGCAAATACCATCTACACGCCTTGCCGCGCCGCGTCGACGACCGCCCGCTGCCCGAGGTAACGGTGGTCGACATGAAACTCGAGCCCTTCCAAAAAAAGCAGCGCGCCATTTTCTCGCGCGAATTGCGGCTCAAGATGCAGGAGCGCCTAGAGCGGGGTGAGAAAATCGTCCTGCTGCAAAATCGCCGTGGTTTTTCGCCCTTTATCACCTGTGTCTCCTGCGGCGAGTCGGTCCAGTGCAAGAGCTGCCGCGTCACCCTGACCTACCACCGCAGCGAAACCGCACCCGAAACCCGCTGTCACTACTGCGACTTCCAGTCCCCGCCACCGCCCTTTTGCCCGACCTGCAATAGCGCCGAGCTGCGCTTCGACGGCATCGGCACACAAAAGGTCGAAAGCGCCCTGCTCGAACAGTTCCCCGGCATCCGCGTCATCCGCATGGATGTCGATACCACCGGCTGGAAAGGCGCGCACGACGCGTTGGTCGAACGCTTCCGCCACGGCGAAGCCGACGTGCTGCTCGGTACCCAGATGGTGGCCAAAGGCCTGGACTTCCCCGAAGTCACGCTCGTCGGCGTCATTTCCGCCGATACCGGCATGCACATGCCCGACTTCCGCGCCGCCGAACGCACCTTCCAGCTCTTGACCCAGGTCGCCGGCCGTTCTGGTCGTGGACAGACCGCCGGCGAAGTGGTCATCCAGACCTTATTGCCCGATGACCAGGCGCTGCGTTCGGCCTCGCGCCAAGATTACGCGGCGTTTTCCGAGCGCGAACTCGAAGAGCGCCGCCAATCCGGCTTTCCGCCCTTTGGCCGCTTGATGATCTTCCGCTGGCGCGGCATAGACGAAGACGAAGTCACCAAGGCCGCGCAACAGGGCGTCGCCGCCCTGCGCCGGGGGTTGGACCAACACGCACTACTGCTCGGCCCCGGCCCCGCGCCATTAGCCCGCCTGCGCGGCCACTTCCGCTGGCAGGCACTATTGCGCGGCGAATCGGTCCGCCACCTGCACCAGCTAGTCGCCGGCGCGCTGCCGACCATGCGCGAAACGGCCAAAAACCACGCGACCACTTTTGCCATCAACGTCGACCCCCTGACCATGATGTAGGAGACCTAAAGACCTATGTTTCTGCTCAGATTCGTTCCACTCCTGTTATTAGCCCTGCCCGCCGGCGCGCAACTCTCCGGTGCCGAATGGCAAGCCTTTACCAGTATGCGCAGCGTCAACCGCCTACTGGTCCTCGGAAACACGGTATGGTGTACTACCAACGGCGGCGTCCTGCGCTACGACCTGGAGACACAGACCTATGACCGTTTCACCCGCCTCGATGGTCTGCCCGGCAACCGCATATCCAGCATCGCCGCCGACCGCAATGGCCATATCTGGTTTGGCACCCTCTTTCAGGGGTTGAGCCGCTACCGCCCCGAGGAAAACCGCTTCGACCCGCCCTTCTTCGACTTCTTGAGTCTCGGCATCAACGCACTCGAAACCCATGAGGACCGCATCTACGTCGGCAGCGAACGCGGCGTCAGCGCCTTCCTCACCGACAAGGAGGAGGTCAAGGAGACCTACCGCCAACTCGGACGCATGCCCAAAGACAGCGAGGTAAAAGCGATCAAAGTTTATGCCGGCCATCTGTGGGTCGGCACCGTCAACGGACTCGCCTGGGCTAATTTGGAGCAACCCAACCTCCAGGACCCCGACAGTTGGCGAACTTCGACGCTATTGGGCCGCGTCCACGACATCCTGGTCCACAACGACACGCTCTTTATCGCCTCGGCGCGCAGCGTCTGGCATATGCTGCCGGAATTCAACCGCCCCGAACAGGATTACTCGGGCGTCGATATTATCTCGTTGGGTCTCTTGTCCGGTAACCTCACCGCCGGGACCAGGGACGGCCGCATCTTTCACCGCGACAGGGCCCTCGGTTGGCGGCGGATCACCGCCAGCAGCATCAGCAACGCCGCCGACCTTTCGGACAGCGAGGGCCCGATGTGGGTCGCCAGTTCCAGCGGCTTACGCGTTATGGGCGCCGACCCACCGCCGCCACCGCGTGAACCGGCCGGCAATTTCTTTTTCGATATCACCAAAGCCGCCGACGGCCATATCTGGGTGGCCTCGGTACCCAAGGACAACCTGGACGCCTATGGGGCCTACGAGTACGATGGCGAAGGTTGGGACACCCATAACCTCGCCACCAACCTATCCAACGAGACGGTCACCTCCGTCGAAACAGATGCGAACGGCTTGCTGTGGGTCGGCAATTGGGGCCGGGGCGTCGATGTGCGCGACTCCACGGGCACCTGGCGTCGTCTCAACGCCGGTAACTCCGCGCTCAAAGGCATCGACGGCGGCTCTTTTGTCGCCGTCAGTGATATCGACCGCGATGACGAAGGGCTGATGTGGATCGGTACTGTGCTGGTCGGCTTGGTCGTCATGGACGGTTGGCGACCACAACAATCCATGCTCTACGACCAAGAGACGATCAAGGCGCCGCGCGATATCAGCAAAATAGACATCGGCCCCGACCGCCTGAAGTGGATCGCCACACCCCGCGACGGCTTTATCCTCTTCGATGACGGCGACACGCCCTTCAAACTCGGCGACGAATCAGGCGTCATCTTCAACACCCTCACCCAGCCCGATCTGAGCAGCGACCGCGTCAGTGATATCCTCGCCGACCGCTCCGGCCGCATCTGGATCGCCACCGACAGCGGGCTCAACGCCATGCGCGGGACCTACACCCGCGAGGACGAGCATTTTGCCGTGGAAAGCTGGACGGTCTACAATACCCTCAACGGCCTGCCGACCGGCGTGACTACAGCCCTCGCCGAAGACGACCGCGGCAATATCTGGGTCGGTACCGAGGACGGTATAGCGCGCATCGGCACGTCGGGGGTGGTCGAATTCGTCCTCAACACCTCCAATAGTGGCCTGGTTGACAACCGCATCAACTCGCTTTTCTTTGACGCGGAAGAAGGCGAGTTGTGGATCGGCACTCTCGACGGCATGAGCCGCCTACAGATCGGCGGCAAAGCAGGGGCCACCGCGCTAAAAACCCAGACCTACCCCAACCCCTTCCTGATCGGCCAGTTCGGCGCGACCATGACTTTCACGGATCTGCCCTTGGGCGCCACAGTACAAATCTTCACCGCCGCCGGTCAACTGGTCCACCGCATCGAGGGCATACCCGGCCAAGGCACAGTGACTTGGGACGGCTTGAACGGCGCCGAAGGCACGGACAGGGGCCTCGTCGGCTCGGGCATTTATTTCTTCTTTGCCCAGGACGAAGCCGGCAACTCGGCCAAGGGGAAATTCGCCGTGATCAACAACCGCTAGGCTCATGCACCGTATTATTCTTATCCTTCTCTGGCTCGTCGCTGGCCTCGCTCCAGCGACGAGCCAGGCGCAGTCCTCGACGCCCCCCCTGTTCACCATCGCCCGCCTGCAATACAATGGCGGCGGCGACTGGTATAGCGACCCCTCCTCACTACCCAACCTGCTGCGCTTCATCAAAGAAAACACCCAGATCGACGCCGCCGAAGAAGAAGCACAGGTCGCGATCATGGACGAGGAGCTTTTTTCCTTCCCTTATATCTATATGACGGGACACGGAAACATTGACTTCAGCGCCGAAGAAGTGACCCGGCTCAGGCACTATCTCGAAAGCGGCGGTTTTTTACACGCCGACGACAACTACGGCATGGACAAATCCTTCCGCCGCGAAATGCACAAGGTCTTCCGCAAGGCCGCATGGGTCGAACTTCCGGCGGAGCACCCGCTTTTCCACTGTCATTTTGAATTGGCCGAAGGCCTGCCCAAAGTCCACGAGCACGACGGCAAAAGACCGCAAGCGCTCGGCCTTTTCATCGAAGAACGATTAGCCGTACTCTATACTTATGAGGCGGATTTGGGCGATGGCTGGGAAGACCCACACGTGCACAACGACCCGGAGGGCAAGCGATTGAACGCGCTTAAAATGGGCGCCAATATCGCGGTATGGGCACTGAGCCATTGAGCGCAGTGGAGCGCGACGAAAAACACCAGCAATACAAACGCCTACAATTCCCGTAGACTGCTGCCCTTCGATATCCGCGCAAACCCTTTATTGTTCCTGTTCAACCAATACATAGCGGTCCAAAGGCAAATCGCTGACTCGCTGTAGCGCGCCACCGGGCCAATAGACGTGCAGCGAGTCAGCCGAACCCGCCGCCAAACCGAAGTGCAGACGCCGATCGCCGCTGCCGAGAAAACTCTCGCCGCAAAGCACGTCCCGCCTTTGCCGCCGCCCTTCGCTCCACACAAAAACCCTGGCCCCGACCCCCTCGCGATTCTGCGTATGGCCGCGCAGATGCACACCGAGCCAGTGGTGTCCGGTCTCGGTGTTGTTGTACAGCAACGAGGGGCGGCCGTTGAGATTGGTGACAAACAGATCCAAACGACCATCATCGTCGAAGTCCCCAGCTACCGCCCCGCGGCTGACCCCTGCCGCCATTTCCGGTCCCACTACCGGATCGACCAGATTAAACCGCCCCCCGTCATTGGCAAAAAGATGATTCTTTTGGGGGTAGGTCGCGCTACCGTCGGGGCTCTCGATCTGGGGGTAAACATGGCCGTTGGCGACAAAAAGATCCTGGTCGGCGTCGTTGTCGTAATCGAGGAAAACCGCTCCGAATCCCACATAGGGCAGGCTGACCCGTCCGAGACCGGCGGCAAAACTCATATCGGTAAAGGTGCCGCCCGCGTTCCGATAAAGCGTATTGTAATCGTCCTCGAAATTGGTGACGAACAAATCGCCGTCGCCATCGCCGTCGTAATCACCCCACGCGACGCCCATGCCCGCTTGCGCCAGCCCCATTTCATTGAAAGCAGCATTCGCCCGCAGCCCGACCTCGACGAAGGTACCATCCCCCGTATTGCGATAGAGGAAATTGGGCGTCGAATCGTTGGCGATATAGAGATCCTGGTCGCCGTCGTCGTCGAGATCAACGAAGAGCACCCCGAAGCCATAACCTGGTTCGTGCCGGCCAATGCCGCTCGCCCCCGTCATATCCACAAAAGTCCCGTCGCCCTCGTTGCGGTACAATACGTCAGGAGAGGCCGGTAAACTCAACGGACCGACAAAAACATCCCGGCCCTTCCACTGGGTCCCCAAAGGCCGAATTTCGTCCACGGAGAATTCGACATAATTCGCTACATACAAGTCCAGATCCCCGTCGAGATCGGCATCGCCCATCGCAGCACCGGTGCTCCATAAGGGCATCGCGACCCCTGCCTGCTCAGTCTGGTCGGCGAATCGGCCCCGCCCGTCATTGCGATAGAGGATATTATCCCGCAGACAGGTGATATACAGATCCTGGTCGCCGTCGTTGTCGTAGTCGGCGCTCAGCGCCCCCATGCCCCAGCCATGGCCCTCCACGCCGGCCGCCGCGGCGATATCGACAAAACCAACCTCTCCGTCGTTGCGATAGAGCGCGTTGCCTCCGCCGAGACCCGGAGTCGCCAATGGCGCGCCGTTGACCCAATAGATATCGAGGTCTCCATCGCCCTCGGCGTCCAACAACGCCGCACCACCGCCTTTAGCTTCGACGATATAACGCTTTTCGGGACCGCCGCCGGTGTGGATACGCGTCAAGTTCAAGGCAGCCGCCTTATCCACGAAGGGTGTCTCGACAACTGCCGCCGAAACAAGATGCTCCGCAGGCCCTGGAGACGAATCCTCTACCCCAGATTGCGAACAAGCCACCGTCACCAACGACAAAAGAGCCCAGTAGATCGGATTAGCCGAGTTAGATCTCACCACCGTTTTCATTTTTGCAATCCCGCCTCGTAAATTTTCAATTGCTCGACCAACGGCTTTCTCAATTGTGGCGGCGTCAACTCGATCGCCTGCCGCTGACGAAGACTCGCTACAGATAACGCCCCCTCCCCAGCCTGGACCTGAGCCACCTGCAACAGGGCCATCACCAGAATTTTGCGGGCCAGCGGCAGTGCCACCTGCCGCGCCGCAGCCCGCGCGAACGCCTGCCGCGCCTCATCAATGCGCCCGGCCCGCGCCAATCCCGTGACGAAGTTATTGCCGGCCCGCGCGTCATCCGGGTCCAGGTCAACCGCGCGACGAAAGTGATGCAACGCCTCTTGCGGACGATGCTGTTCCGCCAGTATTACGCCAATATTTATATGCGCCTTGGCAAAGTTCGGCCGGAATTCCAGCGCATCTTCGAGCGCCCGCAACGCCTGCACCGCCTCCCCCTTGGCATAATACGCCATGCCCAAGCCATACCGGGCTTCCGCCAGATTCGGATCATCCACAAGCGCTTGCGCGAAGTGCCCCAGCGCCGCCTCGACTTCCCCTTGACGCAATAGCACATTGGCCAAATTGGTCCGCGTTTCGGCGACCGGGTCCAAGGCCAACGAACGAGAGAACGCCTGTTCCGCCGCCGCCAGGCGCCCAGCTTCGGCCAGCGCCAACCCCAGTTTGGCATGGGAGGCCGAACGTTGGGGATTCGCCTCGACGGCCTGGCGGTAGTGATCGATCTGCTGCTGTAGCGGCTGCAGAATTTCAAAGCGCTGCAGCGCCTGCTGCGCAGCCATCTCCCGCCCCAAGCGCTTGTGCATCCTAGCCAAGTGCAAATGTGGCATTGGTTCGTCGGGCGCCAACTCGCGCGCACGTTCAAAAGCCGCGATCGCCGCGGTGTCGGCGCCGAGGCGGTTGTGGGCTAAACCGAGCCGAAAAAGCGTCTGCCAATCCTCGGGCACCAATACCCGAACACTTTCCAACACCGTCACGGCCTTGTCGGGCTCGTTGAGCTGGAGATAAATGACCCCCAGCAGCTGCATCACCTCGATCCCGGAGGCATCCTGCACCACGGCCCGCTCTAGGACTTCGACCGCTTCCGCATAACGCCCTAATCCCGAATAGAGCACGACCCCGGCGATATAATGCAATTGCGTCTCGCGCGGATAACGCGCCAACACCGGCCGCAACAAAGCCAGCGTCTCCCGATAGCGCCCCTGTGCGTAAAGCGCGCTAGCTCGCTCGTAATACATCGACGGCGTCCAACCTGGCTTGGGCTCTACGGCCGGTATTCGCACCGCCGGATTTTGCAAAACTGGCTCAGGCACCGACGGCACCACTGATACGGGATTGTTATAATCGGCAACGACCGCTCCGCTACCTTCCCTCATGAGCAAATAGCGCCCGACTTGTGGCCGCTCCACCACCTCGATCCGCCCCGACGGCCAACGAACTTCGATCTTTTCTACCGTAGTCGCGTCGCCCAAGCCAAAAAGCACCCTACCGTCGCTCGACGACAAATAACCATAGCCGCGCTTGGCCCGGCGCCGTAATTCCCGATCACCAACCCAGAGCCTCACCACAGCGCCCATCGCGTCGCGCCCTTGCGCGCCGACCAGGTCCAACCCCAGCCAATGGTTGCGATTACCGCCGTCGTTGCGCAATAAGCTCGGACGGTCGTTGAGGTTATTGACGACGATATCGAGGTCGCCGTCGTTGTCGTAATCGCCAAAGGCGGCGCCCCGGCTCACCCGCTCAGCTTCCAACCCTGCGATCGCCGCCGGAGCAAATACACCCGCCCTGTTCCAATAGAGCTGATTGCGCTGCCGATAACTGAGCCCCAATGGATGGGTTTCTAGCTGCGGGTAGAGATGCCCATTGGCCACGAAGATATCGAGCCAGCCATCCAGGTTGAAATCCGCCAGCGCCGTACTCCACCCGAGCAAAGGCCGCGCCGCACCGCCCAAACCTGCGGTATGTGTCGCGTCGGCAAAAGAGCCATGGCCCTGGTTCCGGTATAACGTATTAACGTCGTCGGAAAAATTGGTGACGAAGATATCCTCATCGCCGTCGTTGTCGTAATCACCCGCATCGACCCCCATCCCAGCCTGGACCCGCCCCTCTTCGCTATAGGCCACCCCGGCGAAAGCACCGACCTCACTCAAGTGCCAGTCGCCGTCGTTGCGATACAACTGGTTCGGCGTTGAGTCGTTGGCGATATAGAGATCGGCATCGCCGTCCTGGTCGTAGTCTGTAAAAAGCACCCCGAGCCCCAAATAAGCCGTCCGGTCGATCCCGGTCGCCGCGCTCATATCGATAAAACCTCCGTGCTGCCCATTGGCCCGTGCCGCCCCTGCGTTGCGATATAGCACATCAGCCTGACCATCGAGACCGTGCGGGCCGCAAAAAACGGTCAATCCCTTCCAGCCGCTGCACAACTCGCCGCCGCTGGGCGGATCATCGAGGTCGAAAGCCACGTAATTGGCCACGTAGAGGTCCTGCCAACCGTCCGCGTCCACATCACCGAATGCCGCACTGGCCCCCCAACGACGATCCTCTACGCCCATGACCACCGGTGAAAATGTGCCATCGCTCTCGTTGCGGTAGAGCGCGTTCGGCCCCCAATGGGTGACATAGAGATCCAGATCGCCGTCGTTGTCGTAGTCGGCGACCGCCGCGCCCATCCCCCAACCGACCCGCCGTAAACCCGCCTCTTCGGTCACCTCTGTGAATACCCGCTGCCCGGTGGCCGACGGCAGATTACGCCATAAGCGATTGCCCGATTCCGGCGCATCCCGCAACCGGGTGCCGCTGATCGCAAAAAAGTCCAGCCAACCATCCGCATCAAAATCGAAGAACGCGGATCCCGAGCCCATCGCCTCCAGAATATAGCGTTGCTCTGGGCCGCCTGATATATGCACGAAGTCGAGTCCCGCTGCCTGGGTTACGTCGACAAAACGCATCGCAGGCTCCACCGCAGCGACAAGCTCCGGTCTCCCAACTGCAATATCCGCACGCGCTCCTTCAGGCACAGGTTCTTCCGCACAGCCCAAGCCGCCCAACGCGAGCAACGCAAGCGACACGACCCTTTTCTCCATCTCTGCAAACACCAACCGTCTCTCCAATCCCCGCTTACGCGCCGTCGAGAATGTACATTTGACCGCAGGCACCGGGCCGCCGCGCAGGTTTATGCCGCGACAAAAAACGAGCCTTTACCGCGCAAAACCACACCCATATATATAGACTACTTGGGCGACTGGCGGCAAGGCCGCAATCACGCCTTTGTCCGTTCGATCCGCAGCAGCGTGGTCCGACTATCCGCGAACCCTGTCCCTGCGAAAGCGCATTTTATACCCGACCTAAAACCGGCTTATTTGTAGGTAAGTACTGCACGAACGGGCCTCTTTGTTTTATCTTGTTAGCATGGACAAAAAATCACCAGCACGCCTATGCACAGTGCTCTGCAACCAGAAATACCCTTTTATCGCGTGGCTTTGTGGTTTGCTGCTGGTCGGGCAGGCCACGGCCCAAGTCCAAGTCCCGGCCGGTCCCTTCACCATGGGCACCAACCATCCTCGGGCCACGGATGAACAGCCCAGCCATCAAGTCGAGATGAGTGCCTTTACTATCGACCGCAACGAGGTCGACAACGCCCGCTTTGCCGCCTTTGTCGCGGACACCGGCTATCGGACGGCTGCCGAAGCCGAAGACGCCCCCGAAACCGCAGACGGCATCAGCTGGCGCCACCCGCAAGGTCCCGGCTCAACGGCCATTCCCGAACATCCCGCGGTCTATCTCAACTGGCACGACGCACAAGCCTATTGCACTTGGCGGGGCGCGCGCCTGCCCACCGAAGCCGAATGGGAGAAAAGTGCCCGTGGCGACAATGCCCGCCTCTGGCCCTGGGGTTCGACCTTCGACGCGAAACGCGCCAATCACTGGGGCTCAGAAGACGGCTACGCGGGTCTTGCGCCGGTCGGTTCCTTCCCCGAAGGCGCAAGCTCCTATGGCGCGCTCGATCTGGCCGGCAATGTCTGGGAGTGGTGCGCCGACTGGTACGACGCCGACTATTACGCCACCGCCCCGTCACAGGCCCCGCAAGGCCCTGCGACAGGCCGATTCAAGGTCCTGCGCGGCGGCTCGTGGATCAACCCCGGCCCCGCGCTGCGCAGCAGCAACCGCTTTGAGATCCTCCCCATCGAACGCGGCCCCTATATCGGCTTCCGCTGCGTCGAAGCGCCATGAGCCCCCTCCATTACTGTTGCGCGCTCCTGCTGGCTACGACCGCCTGTACATCCGAGCCCGCCCCCCCCGACCGAGCCCAAGAAATCGCAGACCTTTCGCCCGTGCTCTTTGCCGATATGACCACAACCGCCGGTATAGATTTCAGCATGCGTTCAGGGGGGCGAATAAAGAACTATATCGTCGAATCCAAAGGCGGCGGCGGAGCCTTCTTCGACTACGACGGCGATAGCTGGCTCGATGTCTACCTGGTTAACGGCTCGCGCTTCGCGGCATCCCCCGACTCGGTCGCGCCACCGGGTAACGCGCTCTACCGCAATATCGGCGACGGCACCTTCCAAGAGCGCACCAAGACCGCCGGCGTCGGCGATACGGGCTGGGGCATGGGCGTCGCCGTCGCCGACTACGACAACGACAACGACGCAGACCTCTACGTATCCAACTACGGCGCCAATATCCTCTACCGCAACGACGGTGACGGCCATTTTGCCGACGTCGGCAAAGCGGCGGGCGTCGATCTGGCCGGCTGGAGCACCAGCGCCACCTTCGCCGACTACGACAACGACGGCGACCTAGATTTCTACGTGGCGCAATATCTGGATTTTGCCCCCGAACGCGCACCACCGCGCGGAGGCATGTGGAAAGGCGTGTTGGTCTTTGCCGGCCCGCTCGGCCTGCCCGGCGCCCAGGACGCGCTCTATCGCAACGAGGGCGATGGCACCTTCATCGATATGACCCGCAAAGCCAAGGTAGGCCGCGCCAAACCCACTTATGGCTTGGGCGCGATTTTTTGCGACTATGACCAAGACGGCGATCCGGACCTCTATGTCGCCAACGACTCGGCACCCAATTTTCTCTACCGCAACCAAGGCAATGGCACCTTCGCTGACGTGGCGGTCGAATCCGGCGTCGCCCTCAGCGCCGAGGGCATCGCGCAAGCCGGTATGGGCATCGCCTACGGCGACTACGACAACGACGGCTTCTCCGATTTTTTCGTCACGCATTTCGAAGACGATTACAACACCCTCTACCGCAACCGGGGCGACGGCAGCTTCGGTGTGGCCAGCGCCGACGCAGGCCTCACCGAGCCGAGCCTGCCCCGCCTGGCCTTCGGCACCAACTTCCTCGACTACGACAACGACCGGGACCTCGACCTCTTCGTCGCCAACGGACACGTCTACCCACAGATCCGCCACATCAACCCCGCCGGTTATAGCGAAGCTAATCAGCTATTCGCCAATCAAGGGCCAGACGGCGGACACCGCTTCGCCGAAGTCGCGGCCGGCGATTTAAACCGCGCCAATGTCAGCCGCGGCAGCGCCAAGGGCGACTACGACAACGACGGCGATATCGATCTGTTGGTCTGCAACCTCGACGCCCCCCCGGCGCTTTTGCGCAACGACGGCGGCAACCAACGCCATTGGCTAAGCCTGCGTCTGTTGGGCACAGCCTCAAACCGCGACGGCATCGGCGCCATCATCACCATCATCGCCGACGGCGTCGAGCAACAAATAGAACATACCAACGGAGGCAGTTTTCTCTCGCACAGCGACGCGCGCGTGCATTTCGGCTTGGGTTTTAGCGAGACCGTCGATGCGCTCGAGGTCCGATGGCCTTCGGGCCGCCTACAACGCCTAGAGAACATACCCGCCGACCAATTTCTGCTCATCGAAGAGCCGTTGCCTTGACGCAGCGCGCCTATTCTTCCGCGATCACCAATAGCTTATTGGTCTCAATAGGCCCAACCAAGGTCTGCGTATGGCCAGACAGCCAACGCACCTCGATCTGCTCAATCACCGTAGCATCGCCCAGACCGAAATAAAGCGGCATCAAGCTCTGCGATAGATAACCCGATTTGCCGTCGCGAACTTTTGTATAGCTTTGCCCATCGGCCCGCACCTTGACAATCGCGCCCAGACCGTCGCGATTGGACCGCGTCCCCTCTAAGTCGATCTTGAGAAAGCGGAGCTCCTTTTTTTCGCTCAGATCACTGATCAAAACCTGGGGTGCTGCGTTGAATTCGTTAGTGACGATATCGAGGTCGCCATCGCCGTCTATATCCAAAATCGCCGACGAGCGCGAACCCAGCGCACCCCAAATCTCGATAGAGCCGTCCTGGTCCTTGCAACGCGGATGTTCACTGTCCGCTCCGGCGCAATCGAGCGCGAACCAGGGTTTGGCGGTCCGGTGGCCGCGGCGCGGTTCGACCCCCAAGACAAACTCGCTGTCGAGGAATCTTTCACCCCGTTCGTTCAGCAGCAAAGAATTAACCCCGTAGCGAAAGGGGTAATTCATACTCGAGGTGATAAACACGTCTTCATAACCGTCGGCATTGAGGTCGCCGACGCTCAAGCCCCAAGGCCAGTAATTTTCCACCCCGACCTCATCAGAGACCTCGACGAAAGTTCCCTTTTCCGTCTTGCGATAGAAGGCGTTGCCGTAGATACTGCGCCCCTCGCTCAAGAGGAAATCCTCGCCATACTGCACATCGGCTTTCAATTTCTCTTGCTCCGGCCCGACGGGCTGGCTCATATCCGCGTGCATATCGGTAAGGATCATGTCCATGCGACCGTCGTTATCGCCGTCAAAGACCTTGACCCCCATCGTCCCCCAAGGCGTGCGAGGAAAGACCTCGCGGCTTTTGTCGCTGAAGTATTCGCCTTGCACATTTTCGTAGTAGTGGTCATGCCCCTGCATATTCAGCACATAGAGGTCGAGCCAACCATCTTCGTTGGCGTCCAAGGCACTCGCATCACCGGACCAACTGCTATCCTGCAACCGGCTTTGCGCCGATACGTCGACAAAACGATTATCGCTCGAATTTTTAAATAATACGCTCTGTTCCGTGCGTTCGGGTTTGAGGTGGCCGTGGAAGGCGTCCTCCAGGCCGATGTAATATTCGTATTCGACATCCATGCGCAAATCCGCATTGTACGTCTTCGCCGAAATCGCCACTTCGGTGGTGTAATTGCCGACATTCGCCAAAAACAGGTCGAGCAAGCCGTCGTTGTTATAATCAAAAAATAAGGCGCCGGAGGAATGCCCCTTGTAATCGAGGCCGGAACGAGCAGAAATATCGGTAAATTTCCCCGTGCCGTCGTTTTCGAATAGGCGATTGCCGTCGCGGATAACCGTGACATAGAGGTCCGGATCACCGTCATTGTCAATATCGGCAAACGACGCGGTGACACTGATCGTAGCGGCGACGGCGACACCGGCAACCTGGGTAATATCCTCAAAAGTCCCATCGCGCAAATTGCGCCACAATTGATTGCCGCCGGACTGAGTGGTGAAATACAGATCGAGCCATCCGTCGCCGTCCACGTCGGCGACCGCGACGCCATTGCCGTGGTCATAGTGAATGGGCTGCCAGTGCTTGCCCGATTCGTCGGTGATTTGGTTGCGAAAGCGGATACCGCTTTTTTCGACCTGGTCAGAAAAGGAGAATTGGTGATAGACCTCATATTGCCCCGCTGATTCGAGCTGGGCCGCGCGGCGGTCCGTCAACCAGGGTGGATCGGCGATCGCGGGGGGGATATGCACCTTTCTGGGGCTTTGCGCCTCGAGGATGCAGCAGGTCGCGATAATTGAAAGATATGCAAGCGCCATTAGTCTATTCATTGTTCTCGCTCCAGTTGCGATAGTTGTTCCTGCGCCTTTAAATGGTCGGGGTTTCGTTTAAGCATATCGACAAAAATGCCGCGCGCCCTGTCCGCATCACCATAACGGCGCAACAACACTCCCTGGCCGTAGCGCGCCTCCAAATGATCCGGGTCGATTTCCAGGCACGACTGAAAACTGCGCGCGGCGCGGTCGAACTGCCGCAAGCGCATAAAGGCCGCAGCGAGCAAATAATGGCTCTCGGCGTGGTCGGGGTTGATCGCCAGCGCCTGGTGGAGGCCGGCGATGGCCGCGGCCGAATCCCCGGCTTGGAACGCCGCCTTGGCACGACCATACCGCGCCCGCACCGAAGTCGAATCCAGCGCCAGCGCCCGGGCAAAGAAATGACGCGCCGAATCCGGCCGCCCAGTCGACGAATAAGCCTCGCCCAACAAACAATGCGCTTCCACATTGTCCGGGTCTAGGCCCACCGCTTGTTCCAGCGCTAAAATACCCTTTGCCGGCGTATTCCGATACAGGTGCACCATCGCCAGGCGAATACGCGCCTGTACGTGCGAAGAATCGATCGCAATGGCCCGATTCAGCAGTGCGGCGGCGCGGTCCCAGTAGCGCTGCTGCGCATTGCGAATCCCCTGCGTATAGTGGCGTTCGGCCGCACTCAAACGCTCGAACGCGGCCAATGAAGCATCGGCACGGTCTCGTTGCCCGGCCTGCGCCTGCGCCTGGCCCAAAAGATTGTATACAGTATGGTTCGTCGGATCGAGGACGAGCGCCTCCTCCAGCGCCGAGACCGCTTCTACATGCCGTTGTTGTTTGCCGTAGATCCGCGCCAGGTCAATTAGGGCTGCCGCATATTTCGGTTCCATTGCGAGAACGCTTTCGAAACCGGCCGCCGCACCGTCTAAATCGCCATTGCGGCCCGACAGATCACTCTGGCGGTAGCGGGCTTCGACATATCCCGGATCTAACGCGACGGTCGCACCGTAAGCCACCAGCGCCCGGTCGAAATTCGCCAGCGCCCGATGCGCCTCTCCCAAATGAAAGTGATAATGCGGCTGGTCGGCCTTGCGCTCGATCGCCTGTTCAAAACGGATGACAGCCTCTGCGGGGCGGTTTAACATCTGCAGGGCGCTGCCTAAGGCATAATAGAGATCCGGCAGATCCGGATCCAACGCGATGGCCCGTTCGAAGGAGGATAAGGCCTGCTCGTTTTGCTGTAGCCGGGCATGCGCTAACCCGGTATAGAGATGGGTCTGGGCCAACGCTGGCGCATAAACGGCGGCCCTCGCCAGAACGGCTAGAGCCTTGCGCAAACGTCCCTGCTTGAGGAACACTCCACCGCGGCGACTCAACAGCGCACCGCGCTCGACATTCTTCCGTTCGACGAGCGTATCGGCCAGGGCCTGTTCCAGTTGTTGCGGAAAGACCTCAACCTCGGCAGCGCGTTGCGCCCGCAGGCCAGGTAATAAGTGCTGCAGGTCGGCATCCGCCCACTGGTGCTCCACGCGCACACGCACCTCGGCAGCGGCCTGAGCATAGGGCTGCAGACCCTGGGCCGCTTCGTCGTAAAATTGTTCGGGGTGATCGTTGTAATAGTGGCGCAGTTCCACAGCAGACAGTGGTACCCGCGTCGTCGATATCTTCTTTTGCAGGACAGCAATCAAGCTATCGTCACTGGCTGTTTCCGCGGCATGCAAACCTCGGTCACGCGCTGCAAGCAGCAATAAGCCGCGATCGATCAGCGGCTGTAGATACTGATATTTATCGGTAGCGGGACCGCGGGGGAAAAGTTCATTTTCCGCGCGGTCGACATATTGCGCGGCCGAAGCCCCTTCGACAGCGGTGCGCAGCGCGGCGGCCGTAATCTGCTGCGCCCCGACAATGGCCACAACCGGAGATTCAGCCGGATTACAAGCCGAACACAGACACGCCAAAACAATACACAACGGCCATAAAAATCGCACTGGTTGTTCCTATTTAAAATAAGCGGGCGAGATCAAAAAAATATACCGACTACAGGAATATAATCTCAGTGATGGTCAAATTCAAAAAGGCCATCCTGTGGGATTTTAGCGGCCACAAAGGTGCAAGTTATGCATTGCAGATCCCCCCATGCCCCACCGTGATTTCACTCCCGCGATGATCGCTCTCTTTTAAAACGCGCCGCAAAAGCATCGATCGATTATCACCACCATTGCATCTGAAGCTACGTTTGTGGCATATTGTAGACGAGTTCAATATGCCACGGGTGCAATCACAGTCTAAAAGGGCTATCACCAGCAAAATCCTCCAGGCAAGGAACAGTCAGATGCACCGACTCATTCTCGTAATTCTAATGGGTAGCGCAGCCTACGGCCAAGACGCGTACCCACCCGGCACCTTTCAGTTCAACCCCCAGGTGGATCTGCAATTACAGCCCGTCCAGGTCGTCGTGCCGGACAAATACGCCGAACGTATACCCGACCAGCCCGTACTCAACCTGCCGCCCGGTTTTTCCGCTCGAGTCTTCGCGATCCCCGGCGGGCCAGGACGCCCGCGGTTAATGGCCTTCAATGCCGACGGCGTATTGCACGTCGCCCACGTCAATAGCGTAATGGCTCTGCCCGACCGCGACAACGACGGGGTCGCCGACGCGGAGATCACAGCGGTATCCGGCCTGAGCCAGGCCAATAGCATCGCCTTTTACCGGGACGCGATGTATGTGGCCGAAACCGACAAAGTCATTCGCTACCGCGATCCGGACGGTGACCTGGTCTACGAAGAACGGGAAATCCTGGTAAACGACATCCCGTCGGAAGGTTGGCACACTTCACGCACTATCGCCATCGACGCGATAAACGAGAGATTTTATATCGCCGTCGGCTCGCCGTGCGATCTTTGCCGCTTAGAACAACCCGTATACGGCTATTCCGAAGATCCGATCGCAAAAAGCGACGAATGGGACGCGATTCTCGAATTCAATATGGACGGCAGCGGCCGCCGCATTTTCGCCACCGGCATGCGCAACGCCGTCGGCCTCGACATCCATCCGGCCACCAACGAACTGTGGGCCACGCACAACCACTTCGACCTCGGCGGAGCGGACCTGCCACCCGAATGGATCGATATCGTGCGCAACGGCGATTTCATGGGCTATCCCCTATCCTACGGCTACCAGGTCTGGGTGGACGAAAAAGTGGAAAACTACCAACGCATCTGGCCCTATACCCAGGCAGATTCACTGCGGGTCCAACGGATGAAGAAACCGGCGGGATTAGTTGAAGCCCATCAGGCACCGCTGGGCATGTTCTTTTACGACCATCCACTCTTTCCCGACCGCTTCCGCCACGCCGCCTTTATCGCCCTACACGGCGGCCTGACCGGCGGCAACCTGTCGGTGGTGCCTGGGTTCAAGGTCGTAGCCCTTTTTGACACGCCAGGTGACGGCCAAGCGCAAATGGCGGATTTTCTAACCGGCTTCGGACCGCCGCATACGCAAGTCTGGGGTAAACCCGTAGGCATCACCGCCGATCCCCAGGGCCGTCTCTATGTCTCCAGCGACGCCGGATCACCCGCCGTCTTCCGCATCGAACCCACGGTCATCCAAGGGTCTTGGCAGCATAGCCTGCCGACGATCGTCGCCAGCGGCGGCTCTTTGCAGTTGCAGGCGACGATCCACGTCGAGCGCTTTGACCCCGAGGGCGAAATGCCCGTAGTAACGGCCGATCTCAGCGCTTTTGGCGGTTCCGCCGCACAACCACTGACCCCCGACGTCAATGGGGAGTACCGTCTGGAGGAAATCCTGGCCGTCGAGCGATCCAACGGCCAAGCGGAGGTGATCGTCTGGATACGCCAGCGCAATGATGCGGGTTTGCACAGCGTCAAACTCATCCACGCCGTCACCATTGCCCCGGTCTCCGACGCGGTGATCTTCGCCGACCGGCCGACCCTGGGTTGGACCCTCGAACACAGCAATCTAATACAGCTGCAAACCACCGAATTAGACGGGGCCACCGCCATCGCCCTAACCGCCACCCCCAGCCGTCTAGCCGGCTGGAACATCGAATTCAAGATCGACCAGCCTTTCCTCAAGGACGGCTATAAGAGCCTGCGTTTCGCCTTCCACCCCGGTGACATAGCAGACACCGACAGCGGCACGTTCCAAATAAGGATCAACCAGCGCTCCGTCGGCAACCGCACACACACTGGCCACTACACCCTCGACCGCGAATTCGGCAAACTGGTCAACTTACTGGGCGAAGGTGTCGGCGGCGTAGCCGGCTACGAGGTCGACCTGACGCGGCGCGAATGGCAGGCGGTGGAAATCCCGCTGGATATCCTGCAACCCGAGGGCGCGATAGAATTAATCCGCTTCTCGGGCAATATCGCCGGCACCTTCTATCTCGACGACCTGCGCCTGATCACCTCAGTCCCACCACCAACCCTCGTAACGGAGGAATACCAGGCCACGGCCCCGACCACCTTGGCCCTGGAAAACAACCGCCCCAACCCGTTTAACAGCAACACCGTCATCCACTACCAACTCCCCGAAACCGGCCAGATCGAGCTGGCCATCTACAATCTCGCCGGCCAGCAAGTCGCACAATTAGTACGCGATCTACGCCCAGCCGGCCGCCATGCGGTCCGCTGGGACGGCCGTAACGATCAAGGCCAAGCATTGGCCAGCGGCGTATATCTCTATCGCTTGCGCGCAGGCGATAGCGTGCAAGTTCGCAAGCTATTGCTGCTAAAATAATGTGTTATTTTGCCGATTATTCCATCGGGCGGAAGCATCTCGTGCGGCTCGACATTTCGCGATGACACCGACTCCAGCCAACAATCGCACACATCACCATAGCAACGCGAGATCAATAAACCAGCGAAATAGTGCCGGTCCGGTTGCCGATCTCTTCGTCGGTGTCCAGTGAAATACGATAGATATAATTTCCTGGCGCCACCTGCTCGCCCTCGTCGTCGCGGCCGTCCCATTCCGGCACGTCGGGGCCCTGGTCGAAGAGCCCGCGAATCACGTTCAGCCGCTCCAGACGGCGGATGCGCCGGCCGGCCAGATCGTAAATATCAATGGTCAGTTCGCGCTGCACTGACACGTCGTAGAGTTGGAAACGAAATTCAGCAGCATCGTTGACGCCATCGCCATTCGGGGTAAATGGATTGGGCGCGATGCGTACCTGCGCCAGCGGGTTCGCGCCCAACTCATCAGTGCGTACCCCCAGCGAATTGCCCGGAAAGTCGACATTGGCGTCACCCGGATCGATCAGTTGTTTGACGCCGTTGCTCTCGCTGTCGAAAACCCAGCCCTGGAATTGGGTACCATAACGCACCACGTGCACGTCGAACTCCACTTCGATGAGCTTGAAGGTGTCGTCGGCCCCCTCGAGTTTGGGCAGGGAGACGATAATGCGGTCGTCGAGGATCTCAATGGGAAAGCCGTCATCCAATTCGACCCCGTCGACACGCACTGCACGCACCTGATCCACTCGCGTCAAAGTGAAAATTTCCAGACGGTCAAAACCGGTATCACCGCCCTCGAAGGTTGGACGTACGCTATAAGTGAAGGCGGTAATCTCGGTGCGCGAGACGTCTTGCGGCCAAATCTCGCCGACGATACCCAATGCCGACGGGGGCGCGAACTGGACCTCTAACTCGCGCAGTTGCCCGGCCTTGCTCAAACTGGACAAGAAAATCACCTGGACTTGCAGATAGCGACTGGGCCCCGGCGAAAGGATCGGCGTACCGTCCAGCCAATCGGCCGCCTCCAACTCCGGGTCGCTTTGGCCGACTACCAACGGATAGGGGGCCGACCAGAAGCTCCAGTTTCCCGTGTCGAGGGTAGTAAAACGTATCGACTGGTCCGCGCGTTCGAACTCCACACGGTCCAACGAAGTCGGCTCGCCTTCGATATTGCTGGGCACCCAATAGAGACTGGGGTCCAGATCATTGCCCGAGCGGGTGCGGATGATCACATTCGAATCCTCGTTGAACAGGCCGTCCCAACGGATTTTCCCCCAGGCCATCGGCGTGCCGAAATCGAGCACGGCGGTGGTATAGACGGCGCGCTCGACATAGCCCTCACCAAAGATCTCGAACTCGGCGATTTCCCAGCTTTCGATCGGGTTGAGCGGCCGCACGGCAACCCACTGGAACTGTTGGCTCGGAAAACGGATATCGACGATCGCATCCAGGTTTTCGGTTTCTTTGCTCAACGTAATCAGTCGCGGGTCATTGGGCGCGTCGACGCGGTTGCGGCTGATCGTATTGAACCAACGATTTTCGGAGGTGCTCAAATAGCAGTGGGAGGCAAAACCGTGTCGGCTATTGGCCCCTGAAACTTCGAACCAGGGCAGAAAATTCTCGGTAAAATCCTCCTCGGCCAGGCTTTCCTTGAGCAACCGGGGTTCCCCCATCCGCTCGAGTAACTCGTCTATTTTGGGATTGGCAGTACCCAACCGCGGATAGAAGCGAATCCGGTTAATCGGATAGTTGACCCCCAACTCGACAATCGAATTCTGCACATACAGCCGGCTCTCAATTCCGCTATTCTCGCTGGTACTGACATTGAAGAACGCCGCGGTATTGGGATCGCCGTCGTACATCGGACCGACCTGCACCAATTGCGTCGAGATATTGCTGCAGTTTCCGCTGGTCGTGATGTTGTTGGAAATCCCACGGGCGATGCGAGTGCGGGCGGCCGGATGGGCCAGGTTCAGGTCCGGCGGCACGAAAAAGGGACGCATCCACCGGCGACCGTCAATATCGAGGATTTCGTTGAGCGTGTCTTCCCAAGTCGAATAAGAGATATTGGAAGCTATTCTCTCGGTTGCAATAGAAACGCCCGAAGCATTGAGCACTGTGTAGTTGCCCGGCTCAAACGACAGTGCAGTATCCCAGGCGTTACCATCCTCGCCACCGAGTTTATATACGTTGAATGCCGATACGGGCCCGGTAAGGGTCGCTATGAGCAAGACACTGAGCCAACAGCCGGAGAGAGACATACTTTGTACCTCGACCTCTAAGAGGGTAGAATGAAATTAAAATAAAGAAAAATTGTCCGATTTGTGAATTTATTTGACTAATCTTAATATTGCCTTATATAAAACAGAACGCTCGCGTGTTGTATGCTACATTAAAAGGCAGACGTTGCTACATTAAAAGGCAGACGTGAACATGATACAACGGTTGGTGCGAACCCCTATTTTTTTGTTGAGCATTTTTTACGGGCTAATCTCGTTTAGCACCGACCTTCAGGCCTTGGACACGCTGCGGGTCGGCAATGGCGGCAATGTCTCCTGGGCCGGGACGGTTTTCGGCGCAGCGGCAACCACGACCCTCCCCGAATACAAAGTTAGCCGCTTCTCCACCGAAATAGGCAACGTACCGGGCAATCTAATCGATCTTTCCAACTTCGACACGGTCAACCCGCAAGTCCTGGTCAAAACCCTGGTCGACGCCCCACCCGAATTGCTCGCTGGAGAGGTCGCGCTGGTCGAAGAGGCCCTGCTCGAAGCGCTCTCCTCCCTGGCGGGAGCGACCGCCATTACCCCTTCTAACAATGAGGGACTGTCGCTAATTCGTCTCGATTTTTCCGACAATATTCCACTGACCGAGGCCGTCGCTCGAACCACGGCAGCCATCAACACTATAAGACCGATCCCCGCAACCAGTGCAGAGCCCGGTGAGGCGGCGGGAAAATTCCTGCTCCAGGACCCCGCGCGTCTACCGCTGGGCGTCGACCCGATAATTTTACCCATTACACTGAACCCAGACCACGTGGCCAAGGGGGAGAATGTCGCCTTGCGCGCCTTGGGTTGGGGCGGCCGTATTACAGCACCGGCGATCAAAGACGTTACGGCGGCCGAGTTAGCCGTTACGTTGCTCGAACTCATTGAACCGGGAGGCGCCGAAGACGCCTTCGTCCGCAAGGGGCTATTCGGCGCGCTGGGTACTTTTATCGTCCTCGACCTGGGCAGCCCCATCGGCATCAACCGCATCCGCTTCTTTCCGCGCAATACCGTGCAGGACGCTCCCCAGTATCCTTTTCAAACCGATTTTATCCGCCAATTCGAACTGCTGGTGCACGATGGCCAGGATCTGGTATTGGACGGTACCGGCCGCCTGGTACCGCAACTCGACGATTTCGAGGTTTTGGAACGCACCACGAACAATGAAGACGCCGTGGTCGAGGTAAAGTTGGACCCGGCGCAAACGGCGCGTTTCGTACGGCTAAAATCCACTTCTTCCTTTCCCTACGAAATCGACGAGTTTGAGGTCTTCGGCCAGGGTTTTATCAGCTCTAGCCGCTATATATCCCACGTCTACGACCTCGGCTCGCCCGCGACCTGGGGCAACCTGAGCTGGATGGAACAAACTGTGGACTTGCGCACATCCAATAATCGAACCGACCAGATTGCGGCAGGCGGCGGTTGCCAGGTTAACTCGCAGATATTTATAACGGCGGACGACATCCCCGACACCTGGGGCGATTGCGACACCGTAGCGCGTTTCACTAACGAGTTCGGCTATAGCAATGTCTGGCAATGTTTTCAGTCAGAGTGCGAAGATACCAACGGCGATCTCTCTGTGCTGCCGGGTCGCCAGGAGAGCGGCAAGCCGGTAGCCTCCAAGAAGCTGGCCGACGACTTCTCGCAGGTTATCGTTCGCACCCGCACCGGCACCGACCCGACCCCCGTGCTCTACAAACGCAGCAACGTGCAGCGCGTTTCAGACGATCAACTCTCGGCTTCGTTGGTCAATCCCGACCAACAAATAAACCGCGACGAATACATGAACCTGGTGCCCAATCTGGAAGCGACCCCGCCGCAGGTATGGGGCAAGGGCGAGATCGAGGAGGATCTGCAAAACTGGAGCCCGTGGTCGTCGCCCCACCTGAGCGGCGAACGAGAGGGCGGCACCCCGGTCTTGTCACCTGGCCCCAGACGCTATATCCAATTTTCGGTGGATTTCCTCAATAGCGAAATCAACGCGACCAAAGCATTGGAACAACTCGCGATCGAATACCTTTTGCCACCCATCGCCGAAGAGTTGGTCGCCGAGATCTTCCCCCGCGAAGTCGATGTCTTCGAGCCGGTGGATTTCACCTATGCCGTGCGCGCCAAGATGGAGTTCGAAGGCGTCAAGGGTTTCGATACCTTTGAATTGCTGACAACCACCCGGGTTCTGAGTATCAACAAGATCGAGATCTGGGAAGTCCCCGACCAGTTGGTCACCGAACAGGAATTGAACGTCGACATAGTGACAGACCCAAACGGCCAAGCCGCGGTACAAACAGCCGACGGTATGCAACACCCCTTGCCCTATACGGTGCAATCGGAGACCGGCGAGGTCTTTACCATCCAAGCAGTGACCCAACGCAATGTGATCGTTCGTTTTCCACAAATCACCAGACCCGAGGGCGGAGGCGAGATGCTGCTAAAGCTCAAGTTCAGCGGCCGGGTGCTCTTGTTCAGCACCCTGTTCAGAGGCCAAGCCGTGCTGTCGTCGCAAACCGGCAGTATCCAGCGCATTGCCTCGGGCAACGCGGACTTCCTCGGCGAAGGCGATCTGCCTGCTTCCTCGGGCATTACCGTCTTGAGCCCCGATATCAATAAGGGCGACTTATTCGGATCGTTCGCGGCCGTGCCGCAGGTATTCACCCCCAATGGCGACGATATCAACGAGACCACAGAAATCGGCTACGATATCCTGGCGGTAACCCGGCCGACCGATGTAACCGTGCAGATTTTTGATTTATCCGGACGGTTGGTCCGATCGCTCTATAGCGGATCGGACTTGAGCGGGCACTTCGACGCCAAGCGGGTGCCGCAACTGGCCTGGGACGGCCGCGACCAGGCGGGTGACAGAGTGCCGCCGGGCCTGTATCTGGTCACTCTGACCGTCGATGGAGACGCGCGCCAGACCCGGCGCGCCCGCACCGTCGGCGTCGCCTACTGAGCGAGTTATCAGTGCTGCGGCCCTTGCAGCTTATCGTCCCACTGCTCCTTGAGTTGCTTGAAAAGCTCGGCTGAACGCCCTTCCCTGTAATACTCTGTAAAACGGCCCAGGTATTCGACGCCTTTGATCGTGTCTCCTTGCGCCATATACAAATGGCCGATCAGACGATTGGCCTGCTGATGCTCCGGTTGCATCGCCAGGATCGCCTGCACCTGGTCCATCGCCTCGGACGCGCGGCGTTCAACGATATACTGAGTCGCAAGCAACAAGCGGGCATCTACAGCCTGCGGGTCCAAGGCGATCGCGTGCTCCAAATGCGTGCGCGCCTTTAGCGGCTCGTCGGCGAAAAAAAGTAATCGCGCCAACCGATGGCGCACTGCAGTCTGGCTCGGATCTACAGCCAGGATCTTCTCGTATTCGCTACGAGCGATATCCGGATGTTCTAACGTTTCATGCAACTGCCCCCACTGAAACCGCGCCTGCAGCGAATCGGGTTTTACCGCGATCAACGCGCCATAGGCCTCCACCGCCTCTTCGAGTCGCCCCGCCTGGGTATAAGCATACCCCAATCGCCCCTGTATATCGGCCGTATCCGCACCCGGTGCAGTCTGTAATCGACGGTATTCGCCTATCGCCTCTGGATAGCGCCGGGTCTGCAGATAGACATTGCCCAGGGCCAAGCGCGCCCGTTCGACATCGGGAAAACGCCGAATAAAGTCGCGGTAGACGGCGATTGCCCTGCCGTAGTCGCCGCGCCGAGCGTATTGCGATGCCAGGTTAAAACGAGCCCACTTGATATCGGGGTCCAGCTCTAGGGCTTTGTGGTAGGCAACAATGGCGTTAACTGGCAGCCCTTTTTTTTCGTAGACATACCCCAATCGATAGTGGGTCTGCGCGTCACCGTCCATATCCATCGACCCCACCCCCCAATTGCAGACCACGAGCAAAGCCACCACTGTGCCGCACCCCGCGAGCAAGCCCCCATAGGCCCTTTGCCGCCACAACTGATAGAGTTCCCTCCCACCGTAAGCGGCGAAGAGCAAGAGCGGTGGAATCACCGGCAAACGGTATCTAGCGCTAATGAAAAAAGCGACTACAGACAGCATATAGGTTGCCGTGAACAACCCGAGAAGCAAAGACTCAGGGCGACGCAGTATACCACGACGCCAGCCCAGAGCGAAACCCGTCAACGCCAAAGGCGCCAATAGGCCAAAGGGAAAGGCTATCCCGTATTTCCACAACAAGACCTGTAACAAGGAAGAATACTGGCGGGCGAAATAGAGTTCCTGGTTGCGGCCGATCTCGTCGCCGTTCCAGAATAAATACAACTTGTAGAACTGTAATTTTGTGAAGGCCACGGGCTGGTTGCGAAAAAAGTCCCAGGATTGCGCGAAGAAAAAGTGGGATTGCGCCGAGGGCTTCGTCACGCCGGCCTCGACGCGCGGGCGACTAGTCAGATCCAGCCAGGCCGGCCCCGGCTGAATCGCCACGGTCTCGTGATACCGGGCGTTGTTGCCGATGTAAAAGTTGAGACCGGCATTCGACGAAACCAATACCAGGTCGTCGCCCACCAGATAATTGCGCAGGCTAACTGGCGCAACCGCCAAGACCACGCCCAACAGCAACACCGCCGGGCGCAACAACCGCTGGCGCACGGGCAAGTCCCGGCATAAATAAAAAAGCCAGCCGGCAGCCACAGGCGTGAACAACAAGATATTGGCGACGCACAAGGCCGAAAGCCCAAAGAGCAGCCCGGGCAATAGCAGCCGCCGAATTTGTCCCTCAACCGCCCACAAAAGCGCCAGCAACGCGCTAAGATTTAATAGGATCGCCAGGACCGGGGGCAGGAATTCCCCTTCAAAAAAAACAAAGGGGGCATAAAAAACAGCCAGGCCTGCCGCACACCAGGCAACTGCAGAAGAAAAAACCCGCCGACCGAGCCAGTAGACCTGCAGGCAGATCGTCGCCCCCAACGCCGCCTGTACCAGTCGCGGCAAAGTAAAACCAGGTTCAAAAAGGGCAAAGAGTACACCGAGGAAATGCGGATAGAGTGGCGGTTGCCAGAAGGGCTGGCTATTCCCCACCCAATCGCCTAGGCCCATCGCCGTAGCCGCCTGCACATAAGTCTTGGCGTCGACCAGGGGGAAATCGTAGAAGGGACTCTGCTGGCTCTGGACGACATAGAGCAGGCGCACCGCAAAGGCGGCGGCCCAGACCGACGCGAGTCTTATTATCTGGCCCATCGACGCAAATCAGTTGCCCAGCCCGGCGTAGACGGTGATAAACCCTTCGGTCACGGTACGCGTTTTGATGTCTGGATCCTTAAAATCACGCGCGTCAAATTTCAACCCAACCTGGGTCGTCAAAACATAACCCTGGTATTCGGCCACATTGGTGATTTGGGTGGCGGTAATAAAAGACTGGAAGTTGTTGATCTTGTCGTTCAGATCCTTGAACAGCACATATTCGATACCAGCCGATACCGTGGTCCGACGCAACACCGGGCGCTCAATAATGATGCCGAAAATCTCGGTCAATTCTTCGCGATTGTCGCCGCTGAACAGATCGTAGGTCTGACGGCGGTATTCGCTTTTCCAACGCGGTAACACGCGTATCTTGGACAACTCGATCAGATAATCGGCCTTGTTGAGGATGCCGAAGAAAAATTCTTCCTCGCCAAGACCGAATTCGGCGCGTTCGGTGCTATCGAGACGCTGGTTCCACAAATCGTATTTAAGCGAATTTTTGATGGTCAAGGCTTCGAGCGGCGAATAGGTATGGCCGATATAAAACGAATTATAGAGGGCGTCGCGCCCCAGCAGTGGATCGATTACCTCGACATTGCGCGAGTCGCGCAACGTATTGCGGCTGTCCCACTGCAGCAGGTCGTCGGGAATATTGTCCTTGACGCTCTTGAGCACCTCCAGGACCTTGAGCCGCCCCCAAGTTGGGTGGTCGGCGTCGACGGTGATTAGGCCGTAGGTTGCGTTGTTGCGCTGGTTCGATGTGATCCGGTCCTCGCGAGTATGGCCGACGGTCAGGCGGATTTCCGGGGTCAGATTCGCGCCCCCATATATATTGAATCCCTGGCGGTCGCGTTTGTAGGGAAAGTCCGGTTCGTTGTCGTTTTCGAAGCGGTCCACCCAGCCGTTGTTGTTGGCGTCGATGCCGTAGAGAAACTCCGGCCGATCGACGTGCTGGCGCAGGAACGGTTCCTCGTAATCAGGGATGACATTGATGACACTGCCGTTATCATTCTGGTTGAAGTCGGGAATAAAATCGTTATTCTCGTCCCATCCCGGGAAGACCGCCCGGTCGACCGACAGCGCGTCGTTGCGGCCCCAATCGGGGATCCGGTCCTGGTCGTCATTGTCTTCGACGAATTCGACCAAGAAACGCTCATTGCTACCCGGATTATGGTCTTCGTAATAACCCGAGTTATAATCGATAAAACCATCTTGCTCGCTGATATAGGTGGATGTCGCGTAGTCGGGATCCATATGGAACGCCTCGCCGAAAAAGAAATAGGGGTCAGCGCGTTTCCACAGGTTGAGCATCCAAGCGTCGGACGAGGGCTTGTTCGAAATACCCGACGAAGTGCTGTGGTCGGTATTGCCCTGATCGGTGCTGGGATAGGGATATTTGCGGTAGTTGCGGCTATTGTCCCACTCCCCATAGAGATGAAAACCCTTGACGTCCTCCAACGCGAGCGTGAACCCGAAAATCTGCGTCGCGGTCGGCAGTCCGTATTCGAACGAAACGACGCTCAAGTTGGTATTGTCCTTGACATTGCCTTCGGCCCGGGTAACCAATAGAAAAATCGGGTCGTTGTTGCGCCCGGTCTGGCGGTTGGAAGTCGACTGCATTTTATAGTCGTTGCCGAGCACTATATCAAATTCGACTTTGCGGATCTGCGATTTGTCCTGTGAGGCCACCAACAGGAAATCAGCGCTGTTAAAGTCATAGCGCAGGCGGATCTGCTCGTTGCCGTCGGCCGAAATAAAACCCTCCTGTGGGAACCCGCCTTCGATCACTGGTTCGAAACCGATCTCCTTGCCGCGGTCGACACTGCCGTCGAGGTAGGTGATGATGATATCCGAACCAGCCGGGAAAAATGCCGCGCCCCCCTCGCCATCGCCCGGCGAGTCATCGCTGAGCAAAAGCTCGATCCAGGAAACGGCTTCGTTTTTTTGGTCTACGGTCAACTCGCCCGAAAGCGGGTTGCCGCCGAAACCGTCGGTGAGGGTGTTCGACTGGTGGGAGTTGACGAAGTTGAAACCCAAGGTAGTGAAATCTCCGACCTGGATCGTGGTGCGCCCACCCATCAGCGTGGTGTTGTTGGTGCGGTTAATGCCCTCGCGGTTGGTTTGGTCGCCTCCCGACTCGCTCAAACGCGAATACAGGAATGTGAGCATGTATTTATCGGTGGCCAGGTCGAACTGGACCCCGTCAAAATCCGGTTTGGAGAACGTCATCGGCGTCAGGGTCGTGCGCAGGCCATTGCCGATAGTCAGGGCGTAGTAGTATTCGCCGACCGAGTCGGAGGCCACCAGCAGGCTGTTGAACCAGTTGTTGAAACGACTGTCCTTAAACAGCTCGTTGCCGCGCTGTAATGGCTGGCTCTGGTTGTTGTTGAAGATCAGCCAACCACGATTGACAAAATTGCCGAAGAAGTCGTAAAAATAACTCCCCTCCAACGCGGTATCGACATAGCGCTGATAAGGCCTTCGGGCGTAATTCGAGTATTCCCATTGCCGCCAGCGGTACTCGTTGAAGAGTTCCTGCGGGATATACCATTTTTTTACTGCCGGATCGATCGCATCAAAAAGAACGCCCGCCCCTTCGGGCTCGAATGTAGTCCTGCCGCCCCGCTGGACGCCAAGCCGGTTGCCGTAATCTAGGGCGCTGACCGCGCCGGCCAAAAGCCAAAACAAAGACAGAGCGAATAAAAGCGTTCGCATAACCGGACTCCCTCCCTATACAAAAATGAGGCGATGGGCTGGTCCGCCCATCGCCTCTAAACCGAATATCTAGCACGCGATCCTAGTCAGCAACCAAAGATCGCGTTAGCCAGCAATTTTAGTACTTAAACTCGGTCTTAATACGGCCCCAGCTATTGGACTCGACAGCCGTGGCCTGGTCGCCCCAAGCGATCGAATCATCTAACTCGCTCATGACCATGTCGTTATCTGCACGGCAACAGCCATTGGGCGAAACCGACCAGAAACCCTGGTAGTCTTCGAGCGCGGCACCACCGGGCGTATCGAAATCGCCGAAGGTCCAGCTAATGGCGATGACCTGGCCTTCTTCTAAGTCCGTCTCTTCGGCCACAGCCCGATCACCATCATCGGGGATAAAGTCGAAGGGGCGTATCCAGGCTTCGTAAAAATAGGTGCTCTCGCCAAACTCTTCGCCGGAGAAAGTGTAGGCCATGCTCCACGCGTCGTTATTCGCGGGATCTGTGACCCAGTCAAAGGGAGGGTTGTAACCACCCCATGCGCCAGCGGTCGGCGGCATCGAGAAGTTATAACCGATTTTGATGATACCTTCCTGGCCCGGCGCATAACCACCGCCGCCTTCGATCTCCGGATGCGTCGGGGAAATATAAATTTCCCAGGCGTCGTCGGCCCACCAAGCATTGGGGGTTTCGGCATCGCGACTATGCACGTTGTCGAATACCTCAGCCATCAGATAGATCAAGTTGGTATTGTCGTTCCAACCAACAACCTGACGCACACTCAAATCGCTGACGTCAATCTCGCCGCGCAACTTGCTGTAGACGGAGTCGGAGTAGCGATCATTGCCAACTTCATAAGGCACCTGCGGAACGACGCCCCAATCAGCGTGATTGCCGTCGATAACCGGGATGTTGGCATCGGGAAACTGCACGGCAAAAAAGAACTCTCCCGGAGGAAAGTGAGCCAAGGCCGGTAAGGCCAAGGCAACGGTAAGGACTGCACTTAAAACTATTTTACGCATCTTCTACTGATCTCCTTTTGAGAGATAATGTGAAAAACACGAACGAGAAGTGCACGAAAATGACTATCGCAGACTAAACATGTAGCTTGCTATCTTTTCATTCGAATTTGACAATTGCTAACCGGACTAAACAAAATGAAAATAAAACTAAAAATCAAGCATTTTTTTCTTTTATGAGCCGGTTCTATCTACTTTTTTAACAAATAACATAAGGCGATTATAATCAATTACTTAAAATTATCATAAATATAGTAATAATTGACATTTCTAACATTCCACAATGAATTGTAATAATTACCACCTATAACGAAATTTTATCGGTAACTCTACTGTAATAATCGACGAATGCGCTCACCTTCCGGATGGTTCGGCTGCAAACGCAGCAAAGTCGTCCAAGCGCTGGCCATCTCTTGATAACGCTGTTGAACATAATACACTTCGCCCAAACGGTAATAAGCCTTTGACGCATTGCCATCTAAGCCTATAAGCGCGGTGTATTGCGCAATGGCCGCCTCTGGGCGATCGACGCGTTCATACGCTCGGCCAAGATTGTAGTAGGCTTTCAGATGGCCCGGTTGCAAACTGAGCACCGACAGATAATGCCCTATTGCCTGTTCGTAACGTCTGGTCTTCTGATAGGTCAGCCCTAGATTAAAGTGAGATTCAACATGGTTTGGATATACGCTCAGTGCCGTTTTGAACAAAGTGACCGCCTCTTCGTAGCGCCGCGACTGGCTATACAACAACCCGAGATTAAAGAGCGCCCGCAAGCGCGTCGGCTGGATGGCGACGGCCTTTTGATAATGGTGTATAGCTTGTGCGTATTGCCCTTGTTGGTAATAGGCAAAACCTAAATTGTCGTGGGCGCGAGCGTTTTCGGGATAGTGCCGCAACACCGCCGAGAACAGGCTAAAATCGCTATGCCAATCCCGATTGCGAGAGACGGTGCCGACGGCAAACATTACGACAAGGCATAATATCGCAGCCCAAGCACCACGCCGCGTCGCCCATTTGGCGCCTTGCCATCCACCCCACCCCGCCATCAGCGATACCGGAATCATCGCCAGATGTAAATAGCGCTCGGCCATACCGCTAGGCGCCAAAACAAATAGGTTACTCACCGGCAACAAGCATATCCAGAAAAACAGGCTGAAAAAGCCGAAAAAACGCGACCTCGTATACCGCGACAGGATGACGAATACCGCGATGCTGAGCACACCGAATGCAAACCACGGGTCCACTAATGAGGTAATGGGAGGAATCGACGCATAGGAATAATCAGCCGACAGATGCCGCGGCACGACGAGCAACAGAAGATACCGCGGCAAGATCGCCACAATCGTGCCGATCCGTTGCCAGGTGTCGAGGTCAGCAAGGAAATTCGTCGAAGCCGGTCCGGCGGGAGCCGACGAGTCCGCCAAGGCGAGCCAACGCAAAACCAGCGCAGCGAGTAAAACCACGCCATATCCGCAATTGCGCTTGATCCAGGTCCATAAAAAGACGGTTCGACTATCCTCAGATCGATCCAGATACCAGGTCTGCAAAAAAAGTACCGCCGGCAAGACCACGGCCGTTTCCTTAGACAAAACGGCGGCACCGTACAAGATCCAAGCTGCGATACGCCAGCGCCACAAGTCGCGCCGATGGGCTAAAAAAGCACCGAGGAAAAACAAGGTCGCCAGCAGATCGCCACGGGCCGAAACCCAGGCCACTACCTCGGTCTGGATCGGATGGCTCACATACAATAAAGCAGCCCACAACGCCGCCTGGTCCTCGCCGAGAAGATCTCTGGCGAGCATATAAAGCAGCACGCCATTGATCAAGTGCAACACGAGGTTACTCAGATGGTAGCCTAGTGGAGTTTCCTGGTAGAGGGAGAAATCAAGGCCCAACGAAAGCAAAGTGAGGGGCCGGTAGATATCCAAGCCCAGCCAGTTGGTGCGCAATAAATCGCCGATGGCCGGATTCCTCACCAGCGCGCTGGTCAGATAGGCTGAGTCATCAAATACAAAACCATTGCCCAAAGTATTGGCATAACATACCAGCCCGAGCAGAGCGATATACAGGTGATGCGGTATGACAGCCAACAAGCGTGCGATAAACCCCATAAGGGCGAATTTCCTTGAGCGAGTCTAATCTTTATGTATCTTTAGCCTTATGTCGGGCTAGGGAGCCCGTGCGCAATGTAGTCATCAACACCGGAGCGGAAAAGCCCAGGGAGCAGGTTTTGCAGCGAAAATACTACAGTATAGATATAGGGCGGTACGTAGCTATATGGGCAGTATTGGCCCTAATGGCTGCATGCGGTCAAAACCGGGAACAACAAGCAACGCAGGAACCGGTCGCCCAAGTAGGCGACGTGCAGATCACCGGCGAGCAATTGCGTCGTTTTGCGTTAGATGTCCTTCCTGGATTGCGTCCGGCCAAGCAAGGCCAAGCCGCGCGGCAGGACTATCTGCAAACCCTGATCGACCGCCAGTTGATGCTGCGCGCCGCGCGCGACATGGAACTTGCAGAAGAGCCGGCGATACGGGTTAAGGGCCTGCTCCAGCGGCGCGAATATCTCGCCAACCTATACCGCCAACGCGATCTGCATCCCCGCGCACAGATCGACGACGCCGATATCGAACGTTTTTTTTATGAGCAAGGTCTAGATCGCGAACGCCAAGTAACCGCTATCATGGTGAGGACCGAGGCCGAAGCACAAAAGATTCGTCAACAACTAGTCGCCGGCGCCTCGTTCGCGGAAATGGCCGCGCAACACACGCTGGACCCGCGCGTTGCAGAAAGAGGCGGCAAACTGGGGTATATGAATCGCTCCATGGCCCGCAGCATAGGGATCCCCAACCAAGTATTCGACGATCAGCAGAGCAATGCCATTTCCGCTCCCTTGCCCATTGGTCCGCGTTTTCACTTAGTGCGTTTTATCGACGAACGCCAGGCCGAGATGAGCAGCCAACGCGAATTTCTCGCCAAAGGCCTGGTCAAAACAAAAAAGAGGGAAATAGAACAGCAGCAAGTAGAACTGTTCGCCTACGAACTGAACTGGCAGTTGACCGCACAGGGTCTGGCCAATGTCAGATCGCTGGCCAAGGCCCAGACCGAGGCCGATCGCCAGCACCTCGCCGCAAATGCAGCGCTATTCACTTATGACGGCGGCCAAGTTCCCGTCGATGAGTATCTCGAAGTAGTGAAAAAACACCAGGTCACCAATCCCGCAGCTCTGCAAGACAGCGCCGCCATTGCAGCCTTCGCCCGCCGCACGATCCTGCCCGAACTGATGCTCGCAGAGGCCGCACAGAAAGCCGAGTACCACCAGCAACCGAAGGCCGCCAGATGGTTAGCCGGCGCCGCCGAGGAATTATTGGTAAAGGCCATCTACCAGCGGCAAGTCGGCGATAAGGTGGCCGTCAGCGAAGCGGAAATCGACCGTTATATAGAAGTGCACCCCGATCGATTTATGATCCCCGAGTCCATTTGTTTCGACGAGCTTATCGCGCACGACAAACAAGAGGCGCAACAACTCAAAGAGCGTTTGACGGGGGAGGAAGATTGGGTGGCGCTGGCCGATGCTCGAAACTTAGAGCTCAGACCACGAGGTGAAAACGGGTTGGTATGTATGCACAGTTATAATAGCATCCCCTACCCCGACCTTTGGCAAGCGCTGCAGCAAGCAAAAATCGGCACCGTGGAAGGACCGGTACAAACCCGCGAGGGATTCGCTCTCTTCAAGGTCGCCAGCAAAACGCCGGCGCAACCCGAACCGACCCAACAGGCCCAACAAAGGGCGCGGGCGATGTTGCTACAACAAGCCGAGCAAAGCCGGTTCGACCAGTGGTTGGCCGAGCTGCATATGAAGCATCGAGACGAGATCAATATCTATGAAGAGCAACTCACCGCGGCGTTGCCCGAGGCGTTATTAGCCAGTCTAGTCCGAGAAACACAAGACAATTAACGCGGGGCTTATCGTCCAGCCCAAGGATAAGAGCGATGATGACCAGACGAGCCGTAAGCCAGTATCCCGGCGTCCTGTTCTTCCTCATCACAGTAAGCCTTACCGTACCGCAAGCGGGCGCGCAGGAGGGTTTTGCGCTCACCGTCGACGGGCTGGTTGTCGACCGGGCGGAGCAGTGGGAGCAATGGACGCGGCCTAAACACGCGGTGCGCATCGACCCCGAAACGCATGTCGTCACGCCCCGACGCATTAACCGGGCGACCAACGCCATCCTCGACATCGATGACTTCCAAACGCTGATAGGCAACAACAAGGCCTACGACAAATTGGTCAAGGAGTTGAACCGCGCCGACCGGCCGATACCGCTCAATATCCGCACCGCGCCGGCGACGATCGCTGGCGTGCCGATCGTCTATCTGAAAGCCAGCGAAAAAAATAACATCGAAGTCGGCGACCCGATTATCTGGTTTTATTTTCATGGCGGCATTCGCCAAGCCGGCACCAGCATCGCGACGGCTTCCGCCGCCATCGACGGCGATCCCACCACCTATTGGGAACCCAGCACTTTGGTCACCAAGGCCAAATACGACGACTTGACACCAGCGGTAAAAGGCCCAGCCTATTTCTTTGCCATCAACGCGGACGGCAAAGAGCAGCGGGTGGACAAAGCCACCTTCGACGCGGCTTCCAGCAGAGACCGCCGTGTCGAATACCACAGCCATTCGCTCGAAAATTGGACGCTCGACATCGATCTGGGCCGCCTAGTCCCGATTGCAAAGGTGGTCCTGCGCTTTTTACACGGTAGCGAGGGCGAGCCTTTCCGCCAGGTGCGGCTGCTCGGTACTCCCTCGGACCTGCGCGGCGCGGCCCTCTCGTTGATAGACCGCACCATCGCCCCGGTCGAAAATAGCAATGTGGTAGAATTCAACCTGGACCCCGACGACCAGGGCGTCTTCGAGCAATTGCACAACCTGCGCATCGCGGTTACCGACAGCAAATTCGACAAGTTCAAGGTCATTACGGCCGCCGAGTTCGCAGCGCTGCCGCTCGACGAACAGGGCGGCATCGACTACCACATCGTCAACGCCGCCGGCAGCGAGACCAAGGTCGCGGGGGAAATCTACGATGAAGTCAGCCCCGAACGCCGTGGCCGCCTAGTCTATTACAGCCGCGAACGCCCTCGCCTAGCCGAGGTCGAAGTCTGGACCCAGGGCGACAACATCGCCCTCGAAATCATCGACGGCGGCGGCAGCGTCGACCTGACCGGCACCTTCGGCGGTTTGCCCGGTTTCGACGGTCGCTTCGAAAGCAAGTTCCTGCAATTTATCTGGTCGCCCGATCCGCGTTTCGAGGACCGCGGCATTATGACCCTGGACCTCGGCGCCCGATTCTGGCTCGACTACTTTCGCATGGTCGGCGAGATCAGCGGGGTCGACGAGATGATCGTGCAAATATCGGACGGCACGCGCGACTCCAATGGCAGCCTCAAATGGCGCGAGATGCACCGCCAGACCGGCGGCACCGTCGAGAGCCCCTTCGAAAAACCCGAGCAGGTGCGCTACCTGACCAGCCAGATCTTCACCAGCCAAGGCGGCCGCGCCGGCGGCTACAACACCGGCGACAATATCCGCGAGGTCCAACTATTCGGCGAAGGTTATCCGTCCGAGGTCACCCTCACCTCCCCGATGATAGAATTGCCGGGTTCGGTTATCCTCGGCCGCATAACATGGGACGCGGACCTGCCCGACGAGGAAATTGTAGATCTGCAAATTCGCACCCGCACCGGCGACCGGCTAGTGGAGGTCGTCGAATTCTACGGCAGCGGCGGCGAGACCAAAACCGAAGGCGATTACAACAACCTTCCGACCAGCTTTCAAGGGCCGATCGTCAACCGCCTGATACCCGGCGGCGGTTGGAGCAGTTGGAGCCAACGCTATACCCGCTCGGGCCAACTAATCACCTCGCCCAGCCCGCGGCGCTTTTTGCAGATTCAGGCCAGATTGTTGTCCACCTCGCCCGACCTGGCCGCTAGTCTGCAATCGGTCAATGTCGAGTTCCTACCGCCGGTCGCCCGCCAGACCATTGCCGAGATCTGGCCCGATGATGTTACCGCCAGGGAAGACCACGAATTCGAGCTCTATCTCAATCCAACCTTTGTCGAACGCCAGCCCGGCGGCCAGGTCAGCCAGCGCTTCGACGAGATCCTGCTCGACGCCACCCCGATAGAAGCCATTGAGCTGCTCGACGTTTCGCTCGGCCGGGAAGAGGATTTCACCACCGGACAGACCCGGCAGTTCTCCGAACCGGGCCAGTACCGCGATCCCGCCACCGGCGCAACGACCCCCTGGTTTACCAACGCGGACGGCCAGCGCTACCAAGCCCGAATCAACCCCGACAGCGGCGATTCGCTCAAGATCTTTCCCGCCGAGACCGGGACCGGCCTGTTATTGCACCTGCCGCAAAAGATCGCCTTGCAACCGCAGGGCGAAGATACGCGCCTCTATTACCGGGTCATTGAAGAAGACGGCGAAGCAGTCCCTGTCGACAACGACGGCCGGACCCTCAACGAACTCACTTATCTCGGGCTATCACTCGAAGAACAGGGGGATATTCTCTATTTCGCCATCCAGGGCCGCGATGCCGACGGCAAAGCGATCCTGGAAGCCGTCGAGAAATTCGCCTATCTGAGCCTGGCGGATTCACTGCAAGGCGAGATCCGTTATTTCCGCAAATTAGTCGGCAAAGGCGGCGAGTTTCCCTTTGATGAGGAAGGCAACGCATTGACCGCTGCCGACTACAACGCCCTTTCCCCGAGCCGTCAGGGGGCCATTGTCGCCGCCGGCGAGTTGGTGCAGGTGCGCTTTAGAGCCTCGATATTGCTCAATGGCACCACCGTAGACGCGTCGATCCGCGACTCGGCCTTCCCAGAGACCTGGCAGCAGGTTGACCCAGGTGACGCCACCGACCTGCGACCAGGCACCGCCTTGAGCATTGCCGTGCCTTTTTCGCCCAGCGTGGTGCAAGAAGTCAAAATCTCACCTAATCCATTTACGCCCAACGGCGACGGCATCAACGACCGGACCAGTATTCGCTTTGCCTTGGGCAACCTAAATATCGCGCGCGACATCCAGATTTATATTTTCGACCTTGCCGGGCGCCGAATCTGGAGCGGCAGCCAGCCGGGTTTCGGACAACAGGAATTCGCCTGGGACGGTCGGGCCGACGACGGGCAAACCGTCGCCCCAGGGGTCTACGTGTGTAAAATCGATGCGGAGGTAGACGCCGAATCGGCGTCCAATACCAGCAAGGTACACCTGATCTCGGTGGCCTACTGAGCAACCGCACCATGTCACATACAACACGCCGCCGTCTGCTCAACTTCCTATCGCTATTGTTAAGCCTCGGCGCGATCGGCGGCGCGGAGGCCCTGCTACACCTATTCGATATCGGCCCGTCAAACCGACTCTTCCTGCTCACCCAAAACCGCCGGGAGCCGGCCTACGCAATCAATCCCAAAGCCGCCCACCGTTTTTTTCAACCCCAGTATTTGCGGCACGTGCCCTTTGACGCCCGGTTCCCGGCCGACAAAGCCCGAGATACCGTGCGGATCTTCGCTCTCGGGGCTTCCACTCTGGTCGGTTTCCCCAATCCCCCCGAGACCGCATTCCCGCATTTCCTCGAACGCATGCTCGCCGACGCATACCCCGACAAGCGCTTCGAGGTCATCAATTGCGGCATTACCGCGATCAACACCTTCTGTCTGTTGGATTTTGCCGAAGAGGTTCTCTCTTACCAACCGGACTTGCTGCTGATCTATGCCGGCCACAACGAATTCGTCGGCCCCTACGGGTCGACGACGCCTTTCGTGTATTTTGGCGATAACCGCACCATCGTCCGGAGCCTGATGCGCTTGCAATCGTCGCGGTTATACGGCGTGTTGCAGAATATCGTCAGACGCGTCCTGCCCGAACCGCCGCAGGGGCGTTTCGGATTGCACTTGGTAACTCGCCACGTCGACATCCTCGACGATGCCTATCGCGCCACAGGCGAGAATTATCGCCGCAACCTGGAAACAATTATCGCCGCCGCCGCCGACCGCAATGTCCCGGTCATGTTGTCGACGCTGGTATCTAATCTCAAGGATTTCCATCCGCTGCGTTCGGCCTGCCCCGAGCTCGGAGAACTATCGACCGCCGACCTCGCGCTACAGGGCGAACGAACCATAAAGGACAAGCTCGGGCAATCCCCCTATTGCGCCGCCTTGCATTTTGAACTCGGCCGACATTATTACGACCGGAGCCAATCCAACCAGGCGCAACAGGCCTTTGTCCGGGCGCGCGATATGGACCGCCTGCCCTTTCGCGCACCGACTTTTTTTAACCGAATCCTGCACCAATTGGCCGACGACAAGAATCAGGTCATCCTCAGCGACACCGAAGCCGCCTTCAGGACCGCCTCGCCCCAAGGCATCATCGGCAGCGAACTGATCACCGAGCATCTGCACCCCACGGTCTACGGCCATTATCTCATCGCCCGCACCATGGTCGAGGCACTAGCCCGCGACGACGCCAGCCGCCATTGGGACCAAGCCGACTTGACACGACTTCGGCCCTACGACGAATACGCCCGCCAAGTGGGTTATACGCTCGCGCAACAGGTCGACCGCCGCAACGCGCTAATCCTCATGCTCAAACAGATGCCCTATGAACGACCGCCGGCGATGTTGTATCGACAGATCACCAACCTTATCCGCCAGCAAATCCGCGATATCCCGCGGTTGTCATCGACTGATTTTACTATTTTTCGCGGCAAAGGAGGAGAGCGCTTCCTTCGGCAAATGTTGGAATTTGCGATACCGAGCGAACGCGCCGACCTGCACGAGCAATTGAACGCTCTCTTTATGTCAACTTAAATACAGACCTTGGCGCCGCCGCCTCGGTGACCGATCAAGCTAAATGCTTATGACACAAGTCGTCTGCCGCTTCCCGCAGTGAAATCCGGCATCGGCGGACCCGTTTTATTGACAGCCGCCGAACCCGGCGATATCCTATGCCCGTACTCGTGGCCGAATTCACGTCGAGAAGCCAGGTAGTTTTGCGCAAAAATCCACCAAATCCGCAGCAACTGGGCCTGCGCGCCCTCCTCGTCGGCGCCGTCGGCGCCTTTGGAATCGGCACCGTCGTCCCCTACTGCAATATGGTGCTGCACGGCTCCAGGATCGCCTCCTACTTCAACACCCCCGCCGCCATTATCCTGTTCTTCTTTTTAGTCTTCGTCGGCAATACCCTAATCGGCCTGCTGCGCCGTTCATGGATGCTCAACCGGGCCGAGTTAGCGCTTATCTACATCATGTGGATCGTCGCCACTTCGATTCCCGAATGGGGCCTGACGGCCTTTCTCCTGCCCGATATCACCAGTGTTATCTACTACGCCACACCTGAAAACAACTGGGCCGACCTGCTACAACCCCTCATCCCCGATTGGATGATCCCGCACTACGACTTCAACCAGATCAAAAATTTCTACGAAGGCGCCCCCAAAGGGCAGGGCATCCCATGGGCGCTATGGCTGCCCCCTTTGGCGTTCTGGGTGCCCTTCGTACTGGCCCTCTACCTGGCGATGATCTCGACCATGGTCGTTTTGCGCAAACAGTGGATCGAAAACGAGCGCCTGGTCTTTCCGCTGGTGCAACTACCCATCGCCATGCTGCAGGAAGAAGACGGAGACGGAGACGGGCGCCCCGGGCTGCTCAACGCCTTTTTTAAAAACCCGTTGATGTGGATCGGTTTCGCGGTGCCCGCCATTATACAGAGCATCAACGGCATCAACTTCTACTTCCCTTATTTCGCCCGCATCAGCCTCGACAGTTCAATCCCACTCTTCCGCGATACGATGACCATTCCGCTCAGGCTGAGCTTCCAAATGCTGGGCTTCAGCTATTTCGTCAACCGCGACGTCGCCTTCGGGCTGTGTTTTTTCTATCTGCTCAACACCGTGCAACAAGGGCTCTTCAATGTACTCGGGGTGCAGAAGGTCGACCCGGTATTAGGCGCCTACAGCACCTATACCGGCTCGATTATCGTGCACCAAGGTTTCGGCGCCCTCATCACGCTGGTCCTCTACGGTCTGTGGAACGCCCGCGACCACTTGCGCGACGTCTTCCGCAAGGCGATCACCGGCACGCCCGCAGTCGACGACTCCGACGAGATCCTATCCTACCGGGCGGCGCTGCTGATCCTCTGCGGCAGTTTGGCTTTTATGGGGATCTGGATCTGGCAGTCGGGCCTGCCCGCCTGGATCACCCCCATCTACCTGTTCTTCACCTTCGTCCTTTTCATCGGCATCACCCGCGTCGTCGCCGAAGGGGGGCTGGCCTTTATCTTCGCACCGATGATCGCCTCCGACTTCGTCGCCGCCGGCTTCGGCACCCGCACCATCGGCGCCTCCGGTGTCATGGCCCTGGCCTTCACCTATATATGGGCCAGCGATATTCTAACTTTCGTCATGGCCTCCTGCGCCAATGGCCTAAAGCTCGCCGAAGAGACCATAAAAAAAGGCCGCCGCATCGTCTTCTGGGCTATGCTATTGGCCATTCTCGTCACTCTATTCAGCTCGATCTGGTCGATCCTCGATTTGGCCTACCGCTACGGTGGCATCAATACCGACGGCTTCTTTTTTGACGGGGCCGCGCGCTATCCCTTCGACAACGCCGCCGCCCGGATTCAGTCCCTCGACGGGCCGCATTGGGAAAATTGGGGGTATACCGCCATCGGCGCCGGCATTATGGGGCTGTTGATGATGGCCCGCCAACACCTCTTTTGGTGGCCTTTCCACCCCTTGGGTTTTCCGATCAGCGCCGTCTTCGGCACCATGTTCTTCAGCGTCTTTCTCGCCTGGCTGTGCAAAAGCCTCGTCCTGCGCTACGGGGGACCGGCACTTTACCTGCGCACCCGCCCTTTCTTTATGGGGTTAATCCTCGGGCAGTTTGTCACCGCCGGCATCTGGTACGCTATCGACCACTTCGCCGGCGGCAGCGGTAATACCGTGATGACTTGGTAAGCTGCCCACCCGTTTCTAAGCTATTCACGGACGAGACGCTTATCGGCTAAGCTTGTCTAAGGGCAAAACTCGCTTATAATTACGTTCTATAACGGAACTATTCTCCGGCCCCGACATCTACACAAGAGCCGCGCACTCCCCTGCGGGACGCGGGTCGCGTTATCCCATTGAATATGGACTCATTGCAATCCATTCTCGCGCGCCTGACCGCGCTACGCCACCGCGCCTTGGGCCTGACCTTGGGCGCTGGAGCTGTTCTGGCTTTAGCTACGGGTTTAGGGCTGGCGTTGTTGTGGGTCGCCTGCGAGGCGCTGCTATTCCTCTCGCCCGCTTGGCGTCTGACCGGCGGCGTCTTTGTCCTGTTCGCTGCCGGGACGGTGTCGGCCCTTTTCCTCAGACGCACCTTGCCCGTCGTCTTGTCGCAGCACCGCTTCGCCCTCTTCGTCGAAAAACGCTACCCACAACTAGGTCAACGGCTGATCAGCGCATTAGAGCTTTCAGCCGCCGAAGGCCCAGTCCACCAATCGCCTGAACTGCTCGCCGCCGCGACGCAACGAGCCGCCGAACTGCTGCGGGAAACCACTGCGGGCCAAATCCTCGACCGCCGACCGCTCGTCGCCCACCTGCGCCTACTCGGTGCAACCACCGTCCTTACTTGCGTTTGTTTCGCGCTATTCTACAGCGACTTAACCGCCGCCGCCGGACGTTGCGCCACCCCCCTTACTACCTACGAGCAACCGCCGCGCACCCTGATCGAAATACACCCTGGCGACCTCGAAGTGGTCAAGGGCGAAGACGCGACGCTGCACATATACTTCGCCGCACACAAACCGCGCCTGGCCCGTATCATGCGCCGTCCGAACCCCGATACACCTTGGCAGGACGAGACACTCATCGTCGAACGCGCTGACTCGATACGCCACACTTTCCGCCAAGTGCTGCGCCCTTTCCACTATGCCATCGCCGCCGACGACGGCCGATCGGCCGAATATCAGGTCCGCGTAATCGACCCACCCGCCATCGAACGCTTGCGCCTGCACTACGAGTATCCGGCCTATAGCCGGCTGCCAGCCCGTATCGAAGAGGAAAGCGGCGATATACAATGCCTAGCCGGAACCCGGGTCGATATCGAAATTTTCGTTAGCAAGCAGCTGACCGAAGCGGTCTTGATACTCGACGACACCTTGAGCGTCCCGGCCCGCGTCGACGGCGAAACCGCGCGCGTCTCTTTTGAGGTCCGGCACTCGGGCTATTATCAGATAGCCTTAACCGATCGCAAGGGCGTGCGCAACCGCAACCCGATCCGCTACGCGATTAGGGTGAGTGAGGACATGCCACCGGAAATAACCATCGTCGACCCCGGTCGCGATATAGATCTGCCCGAGTCACTCAATATCCTGCTCAAAGCCGAAGCCATCGACGACTTTTCAATCGAGCGGATCGTCCTAGTCCACCGAATTAACGACGGTCCGCAAAAGCGCCGCGAACTACACGCGCGCCCCGACCGCGAAATCCTACTCAGCCACGTCTGGGATCTCGCCTCGGCCAACCTGTTGCCCGAGGACCGAGTCTATTATCATCTCGAAGTCTTCGACAACGACCAAGTCTCCGGGCCTAAGAAAGGCCAAAGCCGCCAGTACTCGTTGCGCTTCCCCTCCCTCTACGAACTCTATGAAGAGGCCAATAAAGCCCAGGAAGAGCAATTAAATGACCTAGAGGAATTGGCACAGGAAGGGCAGGAACACCAGGAATACCTCGAACGGGTCCGCCGCGAACTGCTCAAGAGCGAAGAGCTCAGCTGGGAGCAGAAGAAGGAGCTCGAATCGACACTCGAACGAGAAGCCGACCGCGCCCGCGCCTTAGAAGAGCTGACCGCTGAACTGGAAGAGACGATAAAAGAAGCCGAAGAGAAAGGTACTGGCAGCGCAAACCTGCTCGATAAGCTCGAACGCATCCGCGAATTGATGGGCGATATCGCCGCCCCCGAATTACAGCGCGCGCTCTCCGAGTTACAGCAAGCCGCGGAAAACCCCGACCCCAAAGCCATGGCCGAAGCCCTCAAGCAATTCAATGAGGACCAACAAGCCTTCCAAGAACGGCTCGACCGCACCATCGCCCTGCTCGAACAGGTGCAAAGCGAGCAAAAGCTGCAAGCCGCTGTCGAGCAAGCCGCCGAACTGGCCAAACGGCAAGAGCAAATCAACAACGAACTCGCCCAAGAACAAAACGGCCTGCGCCAACAGCAACAGGAGGGCAGCCTGCAGCGCGACGCAGAAAGACTCAACGAGCAATTGCGCGAATTAGGCGATTCGATGGAAGCGCAAAATCCGCAGACCGCTGCGCAACTCGCGCAACAAGCCGACGCGATGGAGCAGGGAAAGATGAGCGGGCGCATGCGCAAGATGGTGCAGGAGATGCAAGCCAAGGCCAACGCCCAGGCACAAAAGATCGGCAAAGGGCTCGAAGAGGACCTCGGCAAGCTCGCAGCGAACCTGCAAGGCATCCAGGCCAAATTCAACGCCGGCGAAAAAGACCAGTTGAGCCAACATCTGCGGCGAGCGATGCGCGAAGTAGTACAACTCTCCCAACGCCAGGAAAACCTACTCGATACCACTCGCGACACCCGTCAACCCACCGAGGCAACGCTCGCCGAAGACCAGTTCGCTCTCTTTCTGGGTACCGGCCAGGTGACCGAACGCCTCGCAGCGGTCGGCCGCCGCACCATGAGTGTGGCCCAAGGGCTAAACACTACCATCGGCTACGCGCTGCGCCACATGCAAGAAGCCGCGGAAAACCTGGGCCAGCGCGAGACGCAACGAGCGCAGAAACCGCAAGAGCAAGCCATGCGCTACCTCAACGAAACGGTCCTGCTACTGCGTGAGAGCCTCGACAATCTAGCTCAAGCGCAATCGCCCTCCGGCTTTAGTGAAGCCATGCAGAAGATGCTCGGTCTCTCCGAACAGCAATCTCAACTGAACGAGGCCTCGCAACAGGCCATGGCGCAAGCACAACAACAGGGCCCCGGCCAAGGCGGGCAGGAATTCCGGCGCCAACTCGGGCGCATCAGTGCCGAGCAGAACCGCCTGATGCAGGCCCTTGGCGAACTCGGGCGTTCGCTGCGCGGTAACCGCGGCGCACAACAGCGCGTCGAGGCGATCGAAAAAGACATCCGCGAGGTCCTCACCGACCTGGGCCAACGCCGCCTCGACCAGCGCACGTTGCAGAAACAGGAACGCATCTACCAACGCATGCTCGACGCCAGCCGTTCGCTGCACAGCCGGGGCTTCAAAGAGAAACGCCAAGGCAAAACGGGCGCTGACCAGCCCTATGCCGGCCCGACCGCTCTGCCAACAGACCTCGGACAGGTGCCCGACCGCTGGCGCCAAGCCTTGCGCCAAGCCCTCGAAGGCCCCTATCCCGACGAATACCACGCCCTGCTCAAACGCTATTACGAGCAGGTCTACCAGGACGCCCAGGAGCGCGAAACTCAGTGAGACCGCCGACTTTTTTTAGTGCCTTAGTTCTATGGGCTCTGATCCCACTCACCTTGCACGACGCCCACGCGCAAAACGACGATGCTACGCTCGCAAAACGCGTGCAGGTTCTAGAAAGAGGGGGGCGCTTCGCCGAGGCCGTCCTCCTCTACGAAGAATGGCAACGCCTCTCCCCCAATCAGGCGCCCATCGTCCGCGGACACGCCCGCGCGCTGAGCGCCATCGGCGCGCACCAACGCGTAATCACACTACTCGACACTTGGCTGGAAAAACGGCGTGATAGCCCCGCCGCCCTATTATTAGGCGATGCCTATCACGCCCTAGAGGACGACAACAAAGCCGTCGCCAGTTGGCGTCTGGCCATCGACAAAACTTCCGCCGCCAGCTACGGCCCGGTCGCCGATCGCTGCCGCATCGCCGGTTTGCGCCAGCACGCGATCCGCATATTGCGCGAAGGGCAAAAAGCGCATGGCGGCGAAAGCGCATCAGGGCTCTACAGTTGGGAACTGGCCGCCCTCTATCTGGAAGAGGGCGATTACCGCCCTTCCTTCGAGATGTTTCTCGCCAATATCGAGCGAGTCCCCCAGCGCCTGCCCGTCGTCGCCGGCCGCTTAGAAAGCGTCTGCCTCACACAAGGGACCAAAGCGCTGCAAACGCTACAGGCACTATCCTCCGAGCGGCCGCTCTTCGTCGCCCAGCTTATCGCCTCCTGCGCCCTTGCCGCCGGCGATCCGGAAAGCGGTCTCACCGCGCTCGGCGGCCTCGCCGACCAGGAAGTCGAACACCTCTTCCAATACGCCGCCCGCGCCGAGGCCATGGGCTACGCCGCAACCGCCGGCCGCGCCTACGCGCTCTTCGCCGAACGCCGCCCAGATTCCCCCTATCGCTACCAGGCCCTCAGCCGCCAGGCCGCGTTGACCGCGCGCGCAGACAGCGAGACCGCGCTCGAACTCTACCGTCGCCTGGCACGCGATTTCCCCAATCGCCCCGAAACCCTACAGACGCTGGTCGGCATGGCGCGGTTACAACTAGAACAAAACGGAGATATCGAAGAGGCCATACGTTCGTTACAAAGCGTTATCGACTCGCCGCGTCGCGGCGAATGGACTCCCCAGGCCCTGGTCCTGCTCGCCGAGTGCAGCCTGCGTTTAGGTGATTTTAACCGCAGCGAACGCGCGCTCGACGCCCTAGAAAAGCTAGGCCCCAACGCCTACGAAGCCCGTTATCGCCGCGCCGAGTTATTTTATTTTCGCGAAAATTTTGCCGCCGCGGAAACGCTGTTGGTCGAATTGTCCACAACCAACCCGGCCCACCGCCTCGCCAACGATGTTTTCGACCTCTTGCTACTTTGCGAAGACCACAGCAAATCCCCCGGGCTTGCCACACTCGGCCGCGCGCAATTATTAGAACGCCAGGGCAAGAGCAAAAAAGCGCGAGAACAATGGATTTGGCTCGAAGAAAACGCCGAACCCGCGCTCGCCGAACGCAGTCTGCTCACCCAAGCCCGGTTGCGCGAGCAAGAAGGGCATATCGCGCAGGCACTGAGCCTCTACGAACGCCAGGCCGCGCGTTTCCCCGACGGGGAGTATATCGTCTCGGCGCAATTGCGCCGGGCCGACCTCTACGAACGCCGCGGCAACCGCCAACAAGCGCTCAAAACCTACGAAACCACCCTGCTGCAACACCCAGACGACGCCCTCATCCCCGAGATTCGCCTGCGTATACAACGCCTCAGGCGCCTACACGAGAGCGACTAAAGGAAATAAATGCGACTCCTCTTTGTACTATCTCTGTCTTTTTTCTGTCTCCGCCCCGCGCAAGCCGAGCGCCTGCTGATCCCCATGGACACCACCCAGCGCGACCACCTAAAATCATATGGCTTGGCCTTTTGGATTCTCGAACACGGTGGCACCATTGAATGGCTACTCAATTATCGCGGCGGCACCTTCCTTATCGATTTCCAACCGTCGGTCGCCGCCGAAGCCCAGATACGAGGCATCACCACTGCCCGTATATCCGAAGCCCAGGCCGCGCAAATCTACGCCGAGATCGACGGCGGCAACATGGATATCGTCCGCCTAGAAAAATTACCAAAAATCGCCGTCTACACCCCGCCCAACAAACAACCTTGGGACGACGCGGTGACCATGGCACTCGAATACGCACAAATCAACTACGAAAAAATATGGGACGAAGACGTATTAGAAGGCGCCCTCGACGACTACGATTGGCTGCACCTGCACCACGAGGATTTCACCGGCCAGTATGGCAAGTTCTACGGTTCATACGGCCGCGAAGCCTGGTACCGGGAGCAACAAACCACCTACGAGGCGATGGCCCAGCGCCTGGGCTACGCCAAAGTCTCCGAGCAGAAGAAAGCCGTCACGATCAAGATCTACGAATACATGGCCTCCGGCGGTTTCCTCTTCGCCATGTGCTCGGCCACCGACACCTTCGACATCGCCCTCGCCGCCCTCGACCTGGACATCTGCCACCAGATCTTTGACGGCGACGGCGCCAACACCCAAGTGCAAGGCAAACTCAACTTCGACCGCACGATGGCCTTCGAAAACTTCACCTTGGAAATGAACCCCCTCGTCTACGAATTCTCCGACATCGACACCACCCCCACCGATATGCGCCAAATCCGCACCGCCGAGGCCGAGTATTTCACCCTCTTCGAATTCTCCGCCAAATACGACCCGGTCCCGACCATGCTCACCCAGTGCCACACCAATATCGTCGACGGCTTCCTCGGCCAGACCACCGCCTTCCGCAAAGGGTTGATCAAAAAATCCGTGGTCCTACTCGGCCAAGAGGAGGGCACCGACAATGTCAAATACATCCACGGCCGCGCCGGCAAAGGCACCTTCACTTTTTATGCCGGCCACGACCCCGAAGACCACAAACACCACGTCGGCGACCCGCCGACCAACCTCGCCCTGCACCCCAACTCACCCGGCTACCGGTTGATCCTGAACAACGTGCTCTTCCCGGCGGCGAAAAAGAAGGAACGCAAAACCTGATATGAAGGAAGTCAAAGCGCTCTTGTTCGACCTGGGCGGCGTGGTAATCGAAATTGACTTCGACCGCGTCCTGAAACGATGGGAGCCGATCTCAAAACTCTCTTTCACCGAACTGAAAGCCACATTCCATTTCGACGCGGCCTATGAGCGACACGAACGCGGCGAGATCGAAGCCGCCGAGTATTTCGCCCATCTGCGCGATTTTTTGCAACTCGACGCCAGCGACGACGAAATAGCCGCCGGCTGGAACGCCGTCTTCGTCGCTGAACTGCCCGAAGTATTGGCAGCCATCGCGCAAGCCCGCGCGAAACGGCCCTGTTACGCCTTCACCAATACCAACCCCACGCACCTAGCCGCCTGGAAAGCCGGCTTTCCCGCGATATTCAACGGCTTCGATAAAATTTTCATCTCCTCCGACCTCGGCCTGCGTAAGCCCGAACAACAATCCTTCGACGCCATCGCCGCCGATATTGCAGTCGCGCATGAACACATCCTGTTCTTCGACGACACCTTTGAAAACATCACCGGCGCGCGAGAAGCTGGCCTGCAGACAGTCTATGTGCAATCACCGAAAGACGTACACAACGTCATGGCCAACCTATAATAAAACCCACTACAACCAACCCGCATCTCCGTGAGTAGACCCCTCTGGCGAACACCCGAAACCTTATCTATCTTGTGTCAGCCCAACAACCTGCACATTTGAAAGGAAGTACATGTCGGACGTCGAGGCCGTAGCCCAACTCAGCCAAACCAGGGACCAAATCTACGCCGAAGTCGGCAAAGCCGTCATCGGACAGAAGCAAATCGTCGAAGAGCTGCTCATCGCCCTGCTCTCCGGCGGCCACTGCCTATTGGTCGGCGTGCCCGGCCTCGCCAAAACCACACTTATCCAGACGATCGCGCGCACCCTCGACTTGTCCTTCGGCCGCATCCAATTCACCCCGGACCTGATGCCCTCCGACATCACCGGCACCGACGTGCTCGAAGAAGATGCCGAAACCGGTCACAAGGCTTTCCGCTTTATCCGTGGCCCGCTCTTCGCCAATATCATCCTCGCCGACGAGATTAACCGCACCCCGCCCAAAACGCAGGCCGCGCTGCTGCAGGCGATGCAAGAACACGCCGTCACCGCCGGCGGCGAGACCATGAGCCTCGACGAGCCCTTCTTCGTACTCGCGACGCAAAACCCCATTGAGCAGGAAGGCACCTACCCGCTGCCCGAAGCCCAACTCGATCGCTTTATCTTCGAACTATGGATCGACTACCCGAACCAAGCCGAAGAAGAAGAGATCGTGCGCACGACCACCAGCGGCGAAAAAGCCGAAGTCGCTAAAGTCATCAACGCACAACAGATCATCGCGCTGCAGGAGCTAGTGCGCAGGGTGCCTGTAGCCGAGCACTGCATCCGCTACGCCGTCGAGCTAGTACGCGCCTCTCGCCCTGGCGACGAGAAGGCCCCCGACTACATCCGCGAAATGGTCAATTGGGGCGCTGGGCCGCGCGCATCACAATACCTGATCCTCGCCGCCAAAGCACGGACTATCCTCGCCGGCCGCCATTCCGTCGCCATCGACGATATCCGCGCGGTGGCCCTACCCATCATGCGCCACCGCATCGTCGTAAACTTTCATGCCGAGGCACAAAACGTCAGCGCGACCAACTTAATAGGCCGCCTGCTCAACGACATCGTGCCGCAAAGCTAATTTGAGCAAGAACACCGCCCACCTCGACCCCGAGACCATCTCGCGGATTTCGCGCCTGGACCTCGTCGCGCGCCTGGTCGTCGAGGGGTTTATCACCGGCCTGCACCGAAGCCCCTATCACGGTTTCTCCGTCGAGTTCTCCGAGCACCGCCCCTATATGCCGGGCGACCCGCTGCGCGATATCGATTGGAAGGCTTACGCTAAATCCGACCGCCTCTACGTCAAGCAGTACGAAGAAGAGACGAACCTCAAAGCCTATATCCTGCTCGACATCTCCGGCTCGATGAATTTTAAGGCCGGGGCGCCGTTGAGCAAATTCCGCTACGCGACCTCTTTGGCCGCCGCCCTCTCGTATCTGATGCTCAAACAGCGCGATGCTGTCGGGCTGCTGCTCTACCACCATCAGATCGAGACCTACATACCGCCGCGATCAATGCAGAGCCACCTACAAGTCTTGCTCAAAACCATCGAACAAGCGCAACCGCAAAAAGAGACCAAGATGGCCCCGGCCTTCCACGACCTGGCCGAGCGCATATCGCGTCGGGGTTTGGTCATTGTGCTCTCCGATCTGCTCGACGACCCGGCTGAAGTACTCAAGGGGTTGCGCCATTTTCGCCACCTCGGGCACGAGGTAATCGTCTTCCATCTACTCGACCCCCGCGAACGCGACCTCGACTTCCGCGACGAAACCCGATTCTACGACCTCGAAGCCCCCGACGAGACCCTCACGACGCAACCGCGGCATATCCACCACGAATACCGCGCGATGATGGACGACCTCATACAAAGCTATCGAACAGGATGTGCCGAGGCCCGTATCGACTACGCCCTGCTCGACACCGCAACCCCCTTCGACACCGCGCTCTCCCGCTATTTAGCCCAGCGTAAAAAAATCGGCTAAACTGCTGACTTCTTTTTATTTACCTTCAATCTTGACTTTTTCGTCAGGATTCATAGTTTCTATTATCTGACGGTGATGGATAGTCGTCTTCTTTTGTCCTTCAATCTTTATTTTTATCCATATTAAAGCGGAATTCAGACCCTTTTGAGGAGTTAAAATGAGCGAATCGACCGCACAGCAAACCGAGGACGAAACCGAAGTCCTCGAAGAATTCGCCAATCGCGATTACGAGTGGGGTTTTATCACCGATATCGAAGCCGATTCGGCTCCTCCCGGTCTCAACGAAGAAATTATCCGCTTTATTTCCGCCAAGAAGAACGAGCCCGATTTCATGCTCGAAACAAGGCTCAAAGCCTATCGTCACTGGCTTGAGATGGAGGACCCGACCCAACGCAAAGAAAGCGAGCGCTGGGCCATGGTCGACTACCCCAAGATCGATTACCAGGATATCATCTACTACTCGGCGCCCAAAACGCCCCAAACGCTCGAAAGCCTCGACGAGGTCGACCCCGAATTGCTGGCGACCTACGAGAAACTCGGCATCTCGCTCGACGAGCAGAAAAGGCTCAGCAATGTCGCCGTCGACGCGGTCTTCGACAGCGTCTCAGTGGCCACGACCTTTAAAGACAAACTCGGCGAACTGGGCATCATCTTCTGCTCCTTCTCCGAAGCGGTGCAAGAACACCCCGAGCTCATAAAGAAATACCTCGGCTCAGTCGTGCCCTACAACGACAACTTCTACGCCACGCTCAATTCCGCGGTCTTCACCGACGGCTCCTTCGTCTACGTGCCCAAGGGCGTGCGTTGCCCGATGGAACTGTCGACCTATTTCCGTATCAACGCCGCCAAGACCGGGCAGTTCGAACGCACGCTGATCATCGCCGACGAAGGGTCCTATGTCTCCTATCTCGAAGGTTGCACCGCGCCGATGCGCGACGAGAACCAGTTGCACGCCGCCGTCGTCGAATTGATCGCCCTCGACAACGCGCAAATCAAATACTCCACCGTGCAAAACTGGTATCCGGGCAACGATGAGGGCGTCGGCGGCATCTACAATTTCGTCACCAAGCGCGGCGCCTGCCGCGGCGTCAACTCCAAGATCTCCTGGACTCAAGTCGAGACCGGCTCGGCGATTACCTGGAAATATCCGAGTTGCATCCTACAGGGCGACAACTCGGTCGGTGAATTCTATTCGGTCGCCTTGACCTCCAAGCACCAACAGGCCGATACCGGCACCAAGATGATCCACATCGGCAAAAACACGCGCAGCACCATCATCTCCAAGGGCATCTCGGCTAAACACGGCCAGAACACCTATCGCGGCGAAGTCAAGATCATGAAGCGAGCGGAAAATGCCCGCAACTTCACGCAATGTGACTCGATGCTTATCGGCGACCAATGCGGCGCGCACACCTTCCCGTATATAGATGTGCGCAACCCCACGGCCCATGTAGAGCACGAAGCCTCGACCTCCAAAATCGGCGAGGACCAGATCTTCTATTGCAACCAGCGCGGCCTCTCCACCGAAGATGCCGTCTCGATGATCGTCAACGGCTTCTGCAAGGAAGTCCTGGCCGAATTGCCAATGGAATTCGCCGTCGAGGCGCAGAAGCTGCTCGGAATCAGTCTCGAAGGCAGCGTCGGCTAAAAAACTCCGGACCAACCGCATAACAAGGAACATCATTTAAAATGCTCAAAATCGAAAACCTACACGCCCGCATCGAAGACACCGAGATCCTCAAGGGCATCGACCTCGAAATAAACGCCGGCGAAGTCCACGCCATTATGGGCCCCAACGGCTCCGGGAAAAGCACCCTCGCCCAGGTTTTAGCTGGGCGCGAGGGCTACGAAATTACCGCCGGGTCTGTCTCCTATCTCGAAAAGGACCTGCTCGATCTCGACCCGGAAGAAAGAGCGCGTGAGGGCCTCTTCCTCGCCTTCCAATACCCGGTCGAAATCCCCGGCGTCAACTCGACCTACTTCCTGCGTACCGGCTACAACGAAATGCGCAGGCACCGCGGCGAAGATCCGGTAGACGCAATGGACTTCCTAAAATTGATCCGCGAAAAACTCGCCCTAGTCGAAATGGATGAGAGCTTTCTCAAACGCCCCGTCAACGAAGGTTTTTCCGGCGGTGAGAAAAAACGCCACGAAGTATTGCAGATGGCCGTCTTGGAGCCCAAGCTCTCGATCCTCGACGAGACTGACTCAGGGCTCGACATCGACGCACTGCGCATCGTCGCCAATGGCGTCAACCAGTTGCACGCCCCCGACAAAGCCGTTGTCGTCGTCACCCACTACCAGCGCCTGCTCGACTATATCGTGCCCGACTTCGTGCACGTTTTATACCAGGGCCGCATCGTCAAGTCCGGTGACAAAACTTTAGCCCTCGAACTTGAAGCAAAAGGCTACGACTGGGTCAAGGAAGAACACTTGGAGCAGACCCGATGAGCGGCACCGACTGGTACCAGTCCCGCTTCGCGGACTTCGAGCAAAACCTCAATGGAGAGGCCCAAGGTCCGGTGCATCAACTGCGACGCGATGCCATTGCGCACTTCACAGCCACCGGTTTCCCTACTAGCCGCGACGAGGAATGGCGTTTTACCAACATCGCGCCGCTGACCCGCATCGACTTCGAGCTTGCCGCCAAAACCGACGAACCCGCGACAGCCGACATCGCCCCCTTGCGCTATGGGCTGCCTGGCCCAGTTTTCGTCGACGGACACTTTGCCCCAAGTCTATCGCAACTCGATGCACTGCCCCAAGGTGTCGTCGTCAAGAACCTACGCACCGCCTTCATCGAAGACGCAGACCTCGTATGCCGCTATATCGGCCAGGACGCGATGAGCGAGGACCAGGCTTTCACCGCGCTCAATACCGCCTTCGTCCAGGACGGCGTGCTGATCTATCTGCCACAGGGCACGGTACTCGACACTCCCCTGCACACGCTTTTCCTGTCCACCGGTACAAAGGCCAATGTGGTCTCTCATCCGCGCGTCCTCGTCGTCGCTGAAGCCCACGCCGAAGCAACCCTAGTCGAGAGCTATGGCGGCCTCGGTGTCGAAGCTTATCTGACCAATTCCGTCTGCGAAATCAATGTCGGCGAGAACGCTTCAATTGACCATTACCGGGTGCAACGCGAGGCGCCGACCGCCTTCCATATCTCAGCTACCCACGTACGTGAGGCGCGTTCTGCCCGCTTCCGCTCTACATCGATCACCCTCGGCGGATCGCTGACGCGCAACCATGTACATACCGCCCTAATGGGCGAGGGCATCGACTCGACACTCAACGGACTCTACATAGAGAATGGATCGCAGCACGTCGACAACCACACCCTTATCGAACACGCACAACCCAACTGCCAAAGCCACGAATTCTACAAGGGCGTGCTCGACGACGAGTCCTCCGGGGTATTCCGTGGCAAGATCCACGTGCACCAGGCCGCACAAAAGACCGACGCCTACCAGGCCAACCAGAATTTGCTGCTTTCAGATTCGGCGAAAATCGACACCAAACCCCAGCTCGAAATCTACGCCGACGACGTCAAGTGCTCACACGGGGCGACTATCGGCCAGCTCGACGCCGATGCCATCTTCTACTTGCGTTCGCGCGGCATCGGCCACCGCGAAGCCGTACGGGTTTTGACCAGAGCCTTCGCCGGCGAGGTCCTCGACCGCGTGCGGATCGACGGCCTACGCGACGAACTCGACCGCCTGGTCACCGAACGGCTCGACCGCGCCGCCGGAGTAGCGCCATGACCGCTCTGGTAGAAAGGCCCGCGATGGACCCTTCGCATTCCATAGACGTTGAGAAAATCCGCCGCGACTTCCCCGTGCTCAACGAGAAGATCCGCGACAAGAAGCTCGCCTACTTCGACAATGGCGCGACGACCCAGAAGCCCCTGACCGTCATCTACGCGGTCCAGCGCTTCTACACAACCGAGAACGCCAATATTCACCGTGGCGTGCACTTCCTCAGCCAACAGGCGACCTTCGCCTACGAACGGGCCCGCGGCCGTATCGGCCAATTCCTCAACGCCCGCGACAATAGCGAGATCGTCTTTGTCCGTGGCACCACCGAGGCGATCAACCTGGTCGCACACAGCTATGGCCGCCCCAACGTCGGCGAGGGCGACGAAATCATCATCTCTCATATCGAGCATCATTCCAACATCGTGCCCTGGCAGATGCTTTGCGAGGAAAAAGGTGCCAAACTCAAGGTCGTGCCCATCAACGAAGCCGGCGAGTTTCTCTTCGACGAATACGAGAAACTGCTTTCAGAACGCACAAAGATCGTCGCCGTCACCCACGCTTCCAACGCCTTGGGCACCATCTTACCCATCAAAGAAATTACCGCCCTGGCCCACAAACACGGCGCAGTGACCGTCGTTGACGGCGCGCAAGGCGTGCCGCATCTGCCCGTCGACATGCAAGACCTCGATTGCGACTTCTACGCCTTTTCCGGCCACAAACTCTTCGGTCCTACCGGCGTTGGCGTACTCTACGGCAAAAAGCAGCTTTTAGATGCGATGCCGCCCTGGGAAGGCGGCGGCTCGATGATCCAGCGGGTGAGCTTCGAAGGCACGACCTACGCCGACCCACCGACCCGTTTCGAGGCCGGCACCCCCAATATCGCCGGCGGCATCGGCTTGGAAGCGGCCATCGACTATGTCAACTCGGTGGGTCGCGAAGCCATCGCCGCTTACGAGACTGAGCTGTACGACTACGCCGTTGAAGCCATCGGCGAAGTCCCGGGCCTCAGACTCATCGGCACCGCCCGCGAGAAAGTCGCCGTGCTCTCCTTCGTGCTCGGCGATATCCACCCACACGATATCGGCACGATACTCGACGCCGAGGGCGTCGCCGTGCGCGCCGGGCACCACTGCGCACAACCCACCATGCAGTTTTATCAGGTTCCGGCCACCGTCCGCGCCTCCCTGGCCTTTTACAACACCCGCGGGGAAATTGACACCTTAGTCAAAGCCCTGCACAAAGTTAATGAGGTGTTCCAGTAATGAGCGAGCTTCGCGAACTTTACCAAGAAATTATTCTCGAACACAATAAAACCCCGCGCAATTTCGGTAAAATCGAAACAGCCAACCGCACCCAGGAGGGCTACAATCCCCTATGCGGCGACCACCTGCACGTGCATTTGTACGTCAACGGGGACCAAATCGAAGAGATCAGCTTTGAAGGCTCGGGTTGCGCTATCTCAAAAGCCTCGGCCTCGCTGATGACCGCCGCCATCAAAGGCGCGCCAGTAGCCGAAGCCTTGGAACTCTTCGAACATTTTCATCAGATGTTGACTGCAGAAGTAGATGAACCGGTAGACGACGAACGCCTAGGCAAGATGGCGATCTTCGCCGGAGTCCGCGAATTCCCAATGCGTGTCAAATGCGCGACCTTGGCCTGGCACACCATGAAAGCGGCCGTGCTAGACGGCCAAGACCCCGTATCCACCGAATAGGAGAGCGACCCCATGGAACTTTTGCACGAGAAGACCTTTGACACCGAGTCGACCGAGGGCAAGATAGTCGAAGTGCTCAAGACCGTTTACGATCCAGAAATCCCGGTCGATATCTTTTCGATGGGCCTGATCTATGAGATCGAGATCAGCGACACCCAGGACGTGCACGTGACGATGACCCTGACCTCGCCCGCCTGCCCGGTAGCCGGCACGCTGCCGCCAGAAGTCGAGCACAAGATCAAAGGCCAGGTCGAAGAAGTAAACGCCGCCACCGTCGAAGTCGTCTGGGACCCGCCTTGGACGACGGATATGATGTCCGAAGGGGCCAAACTCGAACTCGGCATGATGTAAAAATGAAACTCAGCTCGCAAGAAGAATACGGCCTGCGCTGCCTGCTGCAATTGGCGCGCCAGGCGCCTGGGGAAAGCCTCTCGATCCCCGAGATCAGCCAAGCCGAAGGCATCTCGCACCACAATGTCGCCAAACTCTTGCGCATCCTGCGCCAGGGCGGCCTAGTCGATAGCGCCCGCGGCCAACACGGGGGCTATACCCTAGCCAAACCACCGAATCAGATCACCGTCGCCGACGCGATCAACGTGCTCGGCGGCCGCCTCTTCGACGATGGCTTCTGCGATCATTTCTCCGGCGACGGCGACAACTGCACGCATTCGTTGGCCGCCTGCTCGGTCCGCGCCCTGTGGGGACAGGTGCAACAGGCCGTCGACCAGGTCCTAGCGAAGACCACCCTGGACGACCTCTTACGCCAGGGCCACGCCCTCGCCAGCGAAGACGCCCTGCTCGAAATCTCCGCTTAGACGTCGATCGACCGCTGGATGCGGTCGATAATCTCCATCGTCGGCAGACAGGCCCGGCAGCTGGTCAACGGCTGTCGCCCCGCTTTTATCGCGGCGAAGAACTCGCGGTCCTGCGCGTCCATCCCCCCACCGGCCGGTAGTTCGATCTCCTGTCCTTCGTGATCGGTCAACCCCCCCTTCTGCGCCAACAACGTCGCCTCTTCTCCGATAAAGCGGTACTCGCTGTAAATCGGACCGTAGTTATTGAACGAGTTCGCCGAGGTCACCAGCTTGCCGTCCTTGGTCCGCATCCCGATGCTGATATCCATAGGCACTCCCAACTCGGCATGCAACGGTCCGGCTTGTCCCCACCCCTCCATATCCGGGTCGTCCAACAGCCAATAACACATGTCCACCATATGGCAGGCCTGGTGCCAAAGCAAAGCGTCAACCCAGGTTCTCTTCTTACCGAAGCGGTTTTCGTTGCGACGGCGAAAAAAGTACGTCTGCTGTACGATGTGGTGCAAAGTCAGCTCACCCTCTTGCACCTGCCGGTACACTTCGCGAAAAGCGCTGTTATAACGCTGGGTGTGGCACACCATGCAGACCAACCCTGTACGTTCCTCCAACTCGGCGATACGTTGTGATTCGGCAAGTGAGATGCCCATAGGTATCTCGACCAGTACGTGTTTCCCCATATTGAGCGCCAACTCGGCCTGCGCGCAATGCACCTGATTCGGCGTAGTCAGGATCACTGCCTCCACCCCGTCGCGCGACAGGCATTCTTCCAAGTCCAACGACCAATGCGGGATCCCTCGTTCAGACGCGAAAGCCTCGGCATCGGCGGCTATGCCCCCGGCCAGCGTATCGATCTCGACGCCTTCGATATCTTGTAACACGTCGGCGTGACTGATGCCCTGCGCCCCTTCTCCCGCTAAACAAATTTTCATATAGAAAAACCTTTCTTTTTTATTTTGTGATCAAAGAATATAACTTCACCTTCGCCGCAATCCTACTAACGCCTTCTGCCGCAACAATTCGGCTTGCTTTATAATTTTATTATGGTTATTTTGGTCTTCAAGTGGCGAAAAAAAACATGCATTAATCAGGGTTAACAAAAACCCACATTAACCATCAACGAGGAGAGTTCTCGATGGCCAAAGCCAAAGCCAAGAAGGCCGCTGCTAAGAAGCCTGCTGCCAAGAAGGCCGCTGCCAAGAAGCCTGCTGCTAAGAAGGCCGCTGCTAAGAAGGCCGCTGCCAAGAAGCCTGCTGCTAAGAAGGCCGCTGCCAAGAAGCCTGCTGCCAAGAAG
>JABHFS010000149.1 GCA_018672475.1 Gemmatimonadota bacterium
AGCTGCATCTGGCGTTCGCAAATAGCATCAGCCCTAAACAAACCGGCCTGCTCTAAGCCTGCACCAGCCAACCTATCCAACTCAGCTTGCGAACCGAGTATATCGGCTAATGAACGGGTAAAGGCCACTACATCCTCTGGGTCGACGATGCGGCCGGCATCCCCCACCACTTCGGGCAACGAGGCCCGATTAGAACACAGCACCGGCGTACCACAAGCCATAGCCTCCAAAGGCGGCAAACCAAAGCCCTCATATATAGATGGAAATGCGAAGAGCGCCGCCCCGCTGTATAGCAACGGCATATCCTCTTCATCGATCTGCCCGATAAAGCGCACCCGATCAGCAACGCCCAATTCCCGAGCAAGGGCTTTGCGTTCACTCCACCAACGATCCTGTCGTCCACCGAGCACCAATGTGAAACGCTGCCTTAATCCCGACTCCAACCCGGCATAGGCCCCGATTAAAGCCTGGACGTTTTTATGGGGTTTAAAATTGCCCAGATAATAAATATAGGCTCCATCAATCCCATAACGCTTCTTCACTTCGGCGAGGTCTTGCGGGTTATCAGATGGCCGATAGCGTTCTTCAAGCCCGATCGGCAATACCTGAATCTTGGTTTTTTCCAACCCCAACAAGCGGGCAATATCATCGGCCGAATACTGCGAATCGGCCAAGACCAGATCGGCGCGTCGTCCCACCCGGGTCGCCATCATCTTGAACAGCACAGTGCTCAATCGTCCACCGCCGTATTCGGGAAACACCAAATCCATCAGGTCGTGAATCGTCACAACCAGCGAGCACCGCACGCGGATCGGGCCTTTGATATAGGGCGAGAAAAACACATCGACCCCATCGTCATTGGCCATCGTCGGCAACAGTACCTGATCCCACCATTGCGTCAAGCCCTCCTCACGGATCCGCAATATAACATTGTCACCGGCCAATCCGGTCTCGGTGTGCTGATTGCCATAGAGCAGGAATTGGTGTGCCGGTCGTTGGCGGGACGCGTAGGCAATAAAGTTGCGCAAAAAACGGCCAATGCCCGTCATCCGGCCTTGTTCCAGCTCGCGGATATCTATGCCTATTTTCATTTTATTGACGCCAGTAGGACAACAGCCGCACCTGCTGGCCGTCTGGTCCAGAAAAACGCGCGCGCTCCACCAACCAGTCCGGCGGACACTGCAAAGCTTCAAACCACGCCTGACAGCTGCGGCGGAAATAGCGATTATCGACGACGAGTACTGCGGCCTCATACTGATCCAAGGTTTTTCGCAAACCCGTCAGACCTTCTTGCGGCGGTGGCCAACCCTGTGTCAGTCCGGAGTAATAGGCAACGAAGGGTTTGCGATCGAGTACGACCCCGTCTGGTTCTCCATGCTGCCATAACCACATACCGGCCTGCCGTTCGGCCGCATCGATATGGGCACGGAAAGCCGACCGCAGCGCTTGCGGCACCAGTAGACACAGACAGACACCCAGCGCCGCCAACCCTCGATACGCCCCAACACCACGCCGCACAAACCGGTGGCGATAAAAAATAACGGATGCCACACCCTGGCCTCGACCAAAAAGAACAATAGCGGCAGCACCGCAAAAAACGGCAATAAGAGCCACGCCCCGATGCGCTTCTCGCGCCCAACGACAAAGAACCTGATGGCCGCCAGCGCCAATAAATAATACGGGCGGCCAGTTTGCGGGGAAAGCATAACGGTGCACCAACACCCCATTGACGATTACCCGTTTCGCCACATCAATTATACCCGGTATCGGCACTTCAACTTCCCCGCGCTGAAGGACGTCCCGGTACCCTTCGACGGCGAGGTAGTAATCCTCTGGACCGATGGCCTGGGCCTCCAGCACAGACCGCTGGCGACGGCCAACACCCAGTGGCCTTGCCGCAACGAGAGCAGCCACATATACCACCCACTCAGCAGTAACACCAGACACAATAGCTCGTAGTATACCCCGCGGCCATATTCCACCGACGCCGGCCAGGCCGCAACGAGCAGACAGGACAAACTCGCCGACATGCGGCCAAAGAGCAACGCAAAACCGCCGCACCCAATACAAGCAAATCAAGATGTTTCATCATCGCTTCAGCATCTCCACATAAAGTGCTTCAACCTGCGCAACATGGGCTTCGATGCTGAATTTCGCCCGGGCACGCTCACGGCCCGCCACACCAAGCGCGCGTGCCCGATCGCTATCGGCGAGCAACGAGCCCACCGCGTCGGCCGTAGCCCGGGCGTCTCCGATGGGGACCAATAAACCCGTCTGGCCGGGGACTACGATTTCTAAGGCCCCGCCGAACTCGGTCGCCACCACCGGTTTGTCCGCGGCCATAGCTTCAATCAACACCCGGCCAAACGCTTCGTTTTCCGATGTGAGCACGGCGATGTCGAATGCGGCGAAGAGCCCCGGCGCGTCATCACAGAAACCGGTAAAAACCACTCGCTCCTCCAGCCCGAGTTCAGCCACCTGACTCCGCAACAGGGCCTCGTATCCCTGGGCCGGATCCGGTTCGCTGCCCACGATCGCAAACACCGCCTCGGGAAAGCGCGGGGCCAAAAGCGCGGCGGCGGCGATAAATATGTCGTGGCGCTTTAGCGGAATAAGCTGGGCGACCATCCCGACCACCGGCCGATCCCCCCACCCCCACCGCGCGCGGCTGACCGCGCGGTCACCATGGGCAAAGGTTTCGAGATCTACACCATTGTATATGATGCGCACCTTGGCGCCGACATCGAGATGAGCAAAGCGCTGCGCCACCGCAGGCGAGACGACAACGATACAGGTGGCCCAACCCGCCAGGAGTCGGTCCCACCATCCGTCCGAGTCATTGATCCGCACGTGCCAGCAAACCGGTAACCGCAAAAATTTTGCAGCCAAACCAGCGTAAAACATGCACCGCGACCCATTCGCATGCAATAACACCACATTGCGTTTTTTCGCCAGTCGATAAACACCCCACACGCAGCGCCAGACGGCGGCGATGCGGCTTGGACGAATCGCCGGCATGCGAATGACTTCGACGGCGATATCGCGCTCGCGCACGGCTGCGGTCATCGTCCCCGTGCCGCCAGTCACGCAATGGGGCTCGTAGTTCTTTAGATGTTGCATCAGGGCCAATAAACTAAACTGGCCCCCACCGACGATCTCGCCTTGGTGCTCGACAAAAAGTATCCCCTGTCGGCTCATTCGTCCTCCAAGGCCCGTCGATAGACCTTTTCAGTCTGGCGGGCGATATCCGGCCAACCGTATCGCGTATCGGCCAGATGGCGGGCGTAATCACCGGCTTCGCGCAGTTTATCTGGCGCCGATAGCGCCGCAACCAGCGCTCGGGACAGACCCGGCACGTCTTCCGGCTCGACCAACCACCCGCTCCGCCCTTCTTCGACCGTCTCCGGGAACGACCCCACACGCGTGGCCAAAACCGCCCGCCCAAAGGTATAGGCAAGGAACACCACCCCGCTCTGATAGATCTCCCGATACGGCAACACCACCAGATCCGCCGCCCGCACGTAACAGATCATATCCTCGTTCGACAAATAACCATAGCGTTGCACCAATCCCTCCGGACCCAGATCCAAATCGGCGATCTGCGCCTCGTATTCTTCCTGGTTGCCCACTTCCACATGACCCGCCACGAGCAAAAGCGCCTTCGGGCACGCGGACAAGACTTCGGGCATCGCCGCAATAAGCAGATCCAATCCTTTGTAGGGCCGAACCGATCCGAAAAACAGGGCGATCGTGGCATCTGGCGGCAAATGCAAACGCCGCCGCGCCTGCTCGCGGCTCGTTTCGAGATAGCGGAATTGCTCCGAGTTGCCGTGTGGCACGACATGCAAACGCTCGCCTTCGAGATCGGGCACCATTTCACGCAAACGCTGACGGTTGAGATCGGAGTGCAAAATCAACCCTTGTGCTAATCGGTAGTAGAGAAAGTAGAGTGCCCGCTCGAAGGGGCGCACTTCATGCGGCAGTATATTGTGCACCGTGAGGACGACCTTAATTCGCAGCAGTCGGCACAGCAGCAATAGGGCTAAATCTTTGCGGGGCGCGATAAAGGACTGCACATGTAAAACATCGGGCTTGCAAGAGCGAAATACCCGCCACACCCGCCGCAGTGTCCGCCAGTACGCCTCGCGACGCAAAAGCCGCAATAGCTCGAAGTGGCAGGGCTGGTCCTCCATTTCGTAGCGCTCGGTGGTTAAGAAAATCAGCTCAACTTCGCAACCGGCCAGGCCGTTGGCCAGCGCGTGGGCATAGTTGTGAATTCCGCCAAACCCCCCAGTCTCCAGCAAGATTATTTTAGGTCTACCCTTTTCACCAGCCATCTCAGCCCCCTCTCACGAGCGATAGAGCCTGAAACAACGCCTGCCGCTCTCGCCAATATAGGACGCCTCCATAGACCAACAAACCAGCGACACCTCCAGCACCGAGCTTGGACCATGCCCCTGCCGCAGCAAGTCCATACTGGCTCGCCAGCAGTACCGTCACCATAGCCATACTCGGCCACCACAAAGGCCGCAAGCTGAGAAATTGTAACCGCAATCCCACAGCCCCGACCCGATGCAGATACCACATAACTAATGGCGCACTCAAAAGTATCCCCACGAGGGTGGCGATACAGGCACCCAATGCACCCCACCTTTGGATAAGAGGATAGAGGATGAGAGCCAAAACGCCCAGTTGAAAAATGTTAATCTTAAGCACAGTCTCAGGCCAACCCTTGGCATTGAAGAGCGGTCCGGAATTGGAAAATAGCGAACGGATAAAGCCATAGAGGGCCAGTGCCTGCAGTAAGGGCACAATGGGCAACCAGCGCGAACCGAGAACCGCGACGGTAAAGGGTTCGGCTAATAGTAGTAGCAAACACGCCATCGGCAAGGATAGGAGGGCCACACCACCCAGTATTCTGCCGTATAACTCGGCCGTATCACCTCCCTCTTCCTCTAAGCGCGCATAGGCTGGAAAAGCCACCCGATTGGCCACGTGTGCGATCGCCGTTACCGGCAGGTTCGCCAACAT
>JABHFS010000150.1 GCA_018672475.1 Gemmatimonadota bacterium
GAGCGAGGAATGTTATGGGGACTTGGGGGAGCGGACGGGGGGGGGGTGGCAGGGGGCAGAGTTGATCGGGATTCCAGTGTTGGAGAAGGGAGAGCGGTATTTTAATCGTTTCCCCCTAGATCGAGAATGGCTGCAAAAGGCGGCTAGCATTTTGCCGGATGCCAAGGTGGGGGCTTTCGTCACCGTACAAGAGTGTTCGGGGACGGATGCTCTAGGGATAGAGCGGGGAGAGCGTTTTGCCGCTGTGTGCGAGAATATGGAGGGGGCGGCGGCGGCGCATTTGTGCGCGTTGTACGAGGTGCCCTTTGTCGAAGTCAGGGCGATGAGCAATAGGGTCGAGGCGCGCAACCGAGATACCTGGGATTTGCCGCTGGCGCTCGGTGAGGCGCAGGCGGCGGCGACGCGATTATTGGAGGAAGGTTTATGAGCTTGACGCTGGGCTATTCGCCCTGTCCGAACGATACTTTTATTTTTTATGGCCTGGTGCACGGTAAAATATCGGGCGCGCCGGTATGCGAAGAGGTGTTGGAAGATATCGAGACACTCAATTCGCTGGCACTCAAGGGCGCGCTGGACATGACGAAGATCAGCTTTCACGCGTTGACGCACTTGCGGGAGCAGTATTGTCTACTGCACGCCGGCGGTGCGTTGGGGCGGGGGTGCGGGCCACTGGTGGTCGCACGCGGGACGGTGGCACCGGACGAGTTGAAAAATAAAACAATTGCGATTCCCGGGCAGTTGACGACGGCGGCTCTTTTATTACGCCTTTTCGATACGCAGATTGGGCAGTTGGAGGTTATGCCCTTCGATAAGATTATGGGCGCGACTGCGCGAGGAGAAGTGGATGCAGGGGTGATTATCCACGAGAGTCGTTTCACCTATCCGGAATACGGGCTGGAAAAGGTCATTGACCTGGGCGAATGGTGGGAACAGAGCACGGGACATCCGATACCCCTGGGCGGAATTTTAGCACGGCGCAGTCTGGGAGCACAGCAGATCGGTCGCATCGATCGGGCCTTGAAGCAGAGCATCGAGTACGCCTATGCCCACCCCGACGAGGTGCGGAGCTATATTCAGCAGCACGCCCAGGAAATGGATGAAAAAGTCATGCAGGCGCATATTGACCTCTATGTGAACCAGTTTTCGCTGAACTACGGCGAAGAGGGGGAGGCGGCGATATTCGATTTGATCGAGCGGGCCGAGCAAGCGGGGATCGCGCCCAAGGCTGAAGCACCTCTTTTTGTATCTTGAACGCTATTTATAGAAGGGAGCGATTATCATGAAACTAGTGCAGTTTGTCGAGCCGGGTGATGGTTTGCATGTCGGCGTAGTCGAAGGCGACGAGGTATTGGACCTGACGGGGGCGCAAGGGGTTTTGCGGACGGTGTATGACATCTATTACGATTGCGGCGGTGACGAGAAAGGGCTGGTTGCGGCGGTGAACGAGTTGCAAGGGCTGGCATCGCGGCGGTTGAGTTTTGCCGACCTGCTGGCTAATCGCAACACGGATAGCCCCTATTTAAGTAAACCAGTCAGCGGCCCGCCCGGGCATCCGCATGCTTTGCGGGTGTGGTTGGCGGGGGTGACGCACGAGGTCAGCGCCAAATTGCGCGAGATCGAGGCCAAACAGGCGACCGGCGACGCGGTGAATGTCTACGACCAGAAATACCGCGAAGTGTCATCCGGCGGTCGGCCCGAGCTTTTTTCCAAGGGTGAACCCGATGCGGTCGTTGGGCACGGGCAGCCGATCACCCGTCCCGCCGATACGATGCGGTTGGTGCCGGAAACCGAACTGGTATCGGTCTATGGACTGAACAAGCAGGGCCAATTGGAGCGGTTGGGCTATACCGGCGGCAATGACGCGACCGACAATGGTATTGAGGCTTCCAATCCGCTCAACCTGTCGCAGGCCAAGAATTGGGCGGGCGGGTGCGCTTCGTTGGGGCCGGTGTTGGTGACGGCAGACGAATACGACGATGCGGATGTCACCGTCTCGTGCGAGATCCTGCGCGGCGGCGAGCGGGTGGCCTACAAAGAAGGGCCGACAGGGCAGAACAACCTCAATATGCCCGATCAGCTATTGCACCTTGAACGCCACCTTTTTAATCGGATTCCGCTGGAGCCGCGCATGCTGCTGGCCTTTTATTGGGGCACGCCGATCGTTTTTACCGAGGCGGATCTATCGGACGGTCTGCAGGACGGTGATGTGATGCGCTTGGCATTTCCTGGCGGGATCGGGGTGTTGGAAAACCCAGTGGTGCCATTGGCGGAGACGGACCAGTTACAAGGGTTGCAGTAGAGCTTCTGTAATAAGGATACAGGGCGGATATCAGCTATTTGCGGCAGAGACAACCTCGCTACCCGCAGTCGCTTAAATAAGCTCCGTGCACCATACTGCGATAGTCGACATTGGTGTGCTCCGGGCTAAAAACAGGTGATCGTCGTTTTAACGAGATGAATGGGGCTGTTTTATTCCCTATTCACTGCGATGCAATCGCCTAGCGCGGGAAGGATCCGTTCCTGCGGGCTCCTGTATTTCTGCCCTTGCGTTGCACTGGATGTTCAACTGCAGCGAGTTAAACGCGGAAAGACAGGAGCCCGAATGTGTATATTGTGGTCTGGCGGGTAGCTTAGAGCAGGTCATTTAGACGTTGTCTAAGCACCGAAGGCCGGCAAGGACTCTCGCCCGCGGCGATCTTAGCCAAGTCTTTTTCTGCTTCCTGACAGCCGATCTCGATGGCCCGCAAGGCGTCGTGCAGCAACTTGTCCATTCTCCGTGCGTGCTCGAATGGGGCATCGCTTTCGTATTCCTGAACGAGCGCCAGGACCCGATTTCTAGTAGGGGCGAGCGCGTCTTTTGTTTTGCTCGCTTCGACCTTGGCCTTGGCTTTCCGTTCGGCTATGGCTTCCTTCTTCGCGGTGCGTGCCGCTTTCTTCAATTCCTCGGCTGCAATTTCAGCTTTTTTACTTGGCGTCATTGATCCCATTTCCTGTGTAGATGAGCTCGTTTATACCCCATACCGTTGAGTGTCTTATCTCAGATTAAGGGATAAGATACTCGAATATAGGTTGGGTAGCATAGAATGGCCTGAATAGCAAATATAAGCGAAAATAAGGGCATGGTAAAATCAGGGATCGGATCGTCGCGGTGGTGGGCTAGGGGCGATGTTCCTCCTGTATAATATGATGTGGGGCGCTCAGGTGATATTGCTCTAGGGGCATTGGGCCGAATTGGGCTTCACCGGTCGAGAGATTAGCCATGTATTGGCGACCCGTTCGGTGGCGGCGCCGTGTTCGCCCTTATTGGCGAGTTGGTTGGCCGATCGCTGCTGGCCCGCTGAGGTTTTTGCCGGCTACAGGCTATCTGTTGTGCGCGCCATTATTGTGGTGGGCTCGGCGGGGCCTTGCGTCTTGGCTGGTGGTTAAGATGACTTCTAAGGGGCGGCGAGCGGATGCCGATGCAGATAGGCCGCGATAGTTTCGGCCGCGAAAAGGTGACCGCGGGGGCTGAGATGGTGGTCCTGGGGCCAGAGATAGAAGGTTTGCGGGTCGACGTTAGAGGGGAGGCGGGCGAATTGTTCGAGCAGGTCGACATAGGGGATGCCGCGCTGGGTCAGCGCTTGGCGCAAAAGAGGCAGTAGGGCATTGGATTCGAGCAGGTGGTTGCCCTGCTCTCGCTCGGCGGTGCGCAGTTGTTGCACCAGTGAGTCGGCGGCGGCCGCGTTTTGCGCGCGCCAATCGGGCGCGATGGGGTGATCGCTTTCGGGTATGAGGATGAAGAGCAGGGCGATGTGTTGTTCTTGCAGTAGGGCGGCGAACGCGTCGAGGCGTTCGAGGTAGGCCGGCCAGAAAGGGCGGTAATCGTGGGGGGCGGTAGCACTGAGGCTGGTCGCGGCGGCGGCGATCTCGAAGCGGTTTTTGATATCGCGCAGCAGGGAATAGGTCGCTGAATAGTGGCGCAGGAATAGCTGGGTTTTAAAGAGCGGCGTTTGGCTTTGCTCTCGGTAGACCTGCCGGCTGAGGGTGGTGCGGAAGAAGGGATGGAATTCCCGTATGTCATTGATATAAAAGGAGATTGCGACCAGGTCGGGTTGCAGTCGTAAGCCTTTCTCGCGCAAGTATTCAAATTGGTCTATTAGCGTCCAGCCCGACATCGCGGCGTTGACGACTTCGAAGAGGGCAACGGCGTTTTCTTTGTTAAGCAGTGTTTGTAGTTGCGCGCTGGTTAGTTCGTGGTTGTCGACAAAGGGGCCGAAGGTAAACGAATCGCCGAGTAGCAGCAGGCGGTGGACGCCGATTGGCTTGGGGATGGTGAAGTCCTGGTCGGCGCGTAGGCCTTGCTTGTTGGTGTCGAAGCGATAGGGCGTGTGGTCGGCGGGTGGTGGATGGCGGGCGATATGGCGTTTGGCGGGCTGGAAGTCGCCGATCAGGCCGGGGTCGTATCCGTAGGGTATATCGTCTGGGCCATAGCCGCCGAGGCGCAGTAGGGCTTCTAATAACGCGAAGAACGAGGCGGTGCCCAGCAGCGCGGCAAGTAAGCCCTGTCGGAGCATGCGTGCTTGCACGGAGTATTAATTCTTCCAGGCGGCGATAGTGAGGCAGAGCCAGCCCGCTATAAAGGCTAGACCACCGATGGGGGTAACGGCACCGAGCCAGCTTATGCCGGTCAGGCTCAACAGATAGAGGCTGCCGGAAAAAAAGACGATGCCGACGGCAAAGAGATAGCCGGCGGTGCTTGTCCAGGGACCGGGCCATTGCTTGCACGCCCAGGCGGCGCACAAAAGCGCCAGCGCGTGATACATGTGATAACGGGCGGCGACTTCGAAGATGGCGAATAATTCGGCGGAGAGCTGCTCTTTGAGCAAATGGCCACCGAAGGCGCCCGCCGCGACCGCCAGTGTGCCGAACAGGCCGCCGAAGATAAAAAAAGTGCGGGTCACAGATTTCCCTTAACATAGGTGACCGATTGTTGGAATTGCTCTAGCTCGTAGTCGACCCGGGCTTGTGCACTTTCTTCGCGCTCGTGTGGGGTTTGCCAGTCGTCGGGGGCTTGCGCGGCCTGGTGCAAGGTGCGGATGGCATTGATTGTTTCGGGCAAGGGCCGCTCGGCAAAGGTTGCCCACCATTCTTCGGTGAGCAAGCGAATATGGCGCGCGACGCTGGCGCCGAGTTCGATACAGCCCTGTACCTCGGGTACTTCGCGGTCAAATAGCGCGATAATGGCCGGCCAGTCGACGACGCCATCGCCGATCGCACAGCGCTTGAGGCGATAACCAGACGGGGTGGGATGCACGGTGTAGTCCTTGATGTGCACGTGTTTGAGAATAGGCAGTATGCGTTGTGCGAAGGCTTGCGGGTGCTCGCCGACGGCAAAGGCGTTGCCGACGTCCATTGTCACGCCCAATTGCGGGCTGCCGACCTTTTCGCTGAGCGTCAACAATTCCCATGAACAGAGGTCTTGGTGGTTTTCTATGCCGACGGGGATGCCGTATTCTTCGGCTAGGGGCATGACTTCTTTGAAGGGCTGTATCAACGCCTCGAGATAGTCGCGCATGCCTGCGGCGCCGCGGTCCATGCGATTGCCCTCGACCATATTGCTGACGGTGGTGCGCACGCAGCGGGCGCCGGCGCGGTGGGCGATTTCGATGGCTTCGCGCAACGGCGAGATGTCTTGTGCGTAGTTGTGGCCGCCGGTGTCGAGGAAGAGGTCGAGGCCGTTGAGGCTTTCTTTAAAGGCGGCCAGCGCTTCGTCGGAAAGAGCGGTGAGCGAGCCGGAGGCGAATTCGACGCTGGCTAGGTTGTTGGCTTGCGCCAAGCGGGTCAGGCCTGCGGGGGTGTGTGGGTCGATTTCGCGGTTGGCTTCTTTGTGGGAGCCGGTGAAGCTCCAGGCGCAGAGTCCGATTTTCATGAGAGATCCTTATGTATGAATTAGAGTCTTGGGCTCGGTGCGGACGGCCTGTTTGAGGACATCCCCTTCGCTTATGCACGAATCGTTGCGCGATACGCGCTCTGCGCGAGTTCGTTTGACATCCTGTGAAACTCCGAGGGGGTGTCGCCTATCTTGCTATCCTGCAAAATAGGCGACACCCTTTAAAGCTTCCCCTGCAAATATTCCACCAAATCCCCATCTCCGACTTCCTCACTCACCCCATCCCGCAAGTCTTTCACCTGCCAAACCCCCTTGGCCATTTCGTCCGGCCCGCCGATCAGCGTGAGCGGAATGCCTTTGCGGTCGGCGTATTTGAGCTGCTTGCCCATGCCCTTGGCTTCGGGGAAGAGTTCGACGCGCAAACCGGCGTCGCGCAGACGACGCGAGACGGCGATATAGTGCGCAAGTGATTCTTCGGTGAATTGCACGACGAAGACATCGGCGGGGGCGGTCGAGTCTTGTAATAGGCCTAATTCATCCATGGCGGCCATTAACCGATCCAAGCCCAACGAGGCGCCGACACCGGGCAAGTGTTGTTTGCTATAGAGACTGGCCAGATCGTCGTAGCGGCCGCCGCTGCAAATCGAGCCAATGCCGGGCAGATCGTCCAATAACGTCTCGTAGACGGTGCCGGTGTAATAGTCGAGGCCGCGGGCTATCGAGACATCGAGCGCGAGGCGGTTTTCGGGGATGCCGGCGGCGGCGAAGGCGGCGAGCAGTTGGCGCAGGTTGGCGATGCCTGTAGCGGCGCGTTCGTGTTGCCCGATTTTTTTTTCGAGCTCCTCGAGGATTTCGCTATTTGAGCCTTTTATCTGCACCGTTTCTAGTATTTGCCGCGCCTGTTCGGGAGCGACAGCGGCCGTGGCTTGCATTTCTGCGGCGACTTTTTCTGCGCCGATCTTTGCCAACTTGTCCAAGGCGCGTAGGATGGCCGGCGCGCCTTCGGCCAAACCCAGCGATGCGAGCAAGCCGTTGAGTACCAGACGATGGTTGACATGGATAGAGAAACGCTCGAAACCCAAGGCGGCCAGGATATCGTGGATAATGAGTGCGATTTCGATGTCGGCAGCGTTGGCGTTGGTGCCGATGGTGTCGAAATCACATTGGTAGAATTCACGGTAGCGGCCGTGTTGCGTGTTCTCGCCACGCCAAACCGGGCCGACGTGGTAGCGTTTGAAGGGCGTGCCGAGTTGGCCGATGTGCTGTGCGGCAAAACGGGCGAAGGGTACCGTTAAGTCGAAGCGCAGGGCCACGTCGCGGCCGCCATTGTCGGTGAAACGGTACATTTGTTTGTCGGACTCGTCGCCGCCCTTACCGGTGAGAATTTCCGCGTATTCGAGCGCGGGAGTATCGATGGGGGCGAAACCGTAAGAGCGGAAGACGGTGCGGACCTTATCGATCATTTGCTCGCGCGGCATCGCTAGGGCGGGCGGAAAATCGCGAAAGCCTTTGAGCGTTCGCGGTTGGATCAGGGGTTTTTTGTCGGACATCGTTTACCAGTTGGTGAATGAGCCGTCTTCGCGGCGCAGTGTCGGGCCGCCGAGCCATTTGAACTCGTAGTGCTCGGCGGCTTCTTCGTTGAATTCTAGTCCCAGCCCCGGTCCTTCCGGCGGCAACAGGCAACCGGCCTCGTAGGGCAGTTGCACGGGAAAGAGGTCTTCCATCACCGGGCGGCCGACGAGGCCGCCTTCCTGTACGGCGAAATTGTCGGTGGCGATGTCAAGATGGGCGCAGGCGGCGGCCGAGACGGGGCCGAGCGGGTTGTGCGGTACTATTTTTATATAATGGGTTTCGCACCAATTGGCGACCTTGCGCGCCTCGGTTAGCCCGCCGACGTTGCAGATATCTATGCGTGCGTAGTCCATCAGCTCTTCTTCGATCATCTGGCGAAATTCCCACTTGGTGGCGTAGTGCTCGCCGACGGCCAACGGGCAGCTTATATGGTTGCGCACATGGCGGTAACTCTGGGGGTTTTCGCAGCGTAGGGGGTCTTCGATAAAGAAGGGATCGTATTGTTCGAGTTCGCGTCCGAGGCGGATGGTATCGGGCGGGTCGAGGCGCGTGTGCACGTCGATGCAGATCTCGATCTCAGGACCGACCGCTTCGCGCACGGCGGCGAAGTGCTCGACCGAATCGCGCACAGCGGTGCGCGGCTCTAAGATCCCGTCGCGGTCGTTGACCGACATACGCAGGTATTTCCAGCCCTCAGCGACGCGCTCCTTAGCGACGCGCGCGTAGTCTTCCGGCGTTTTGCCACCGATACCGGTATAACAGAAGATGCGATCGCGCATTTTGCCACCGAGCAGCATATAGACGGGCTGGTCGAGGGCTTTGCCCTTGATATCCCACAGCGCAATATCGATGGCCGACATTGCGGCGGCGTTGATGCGGCCGCCGGGAAAGAAGTCGACGCGGAAGAGCAACTGCCAGATATACTCGGTATTGAGTGGGTCGAGGCCGATGATATGGCGCTTCATATGCTCTATGGCACCGATGCCGGCCTGCTCTTTCCACGTAATGCCGAATTCGCCGACGCCGTAGAGCCCGGTGTCGGTTTCGACTTTGACGAAGAGATAGTTGCGCGACCCGTGGAAGACGGGGAAAGTTTTTACATCGGTAATTTTCATGCCGTGCTCCTTTATGGGAGATATAATATCAGGACAAGATCAGTTCAGATCAAAAGCGAGTTCACCGATCACGATAGCTAATAGGCCGCTAAACATGCCGATTTTGAGCAGGCGGCCGAGGCGATCGTCGCTTAGTTGTGCCCGCTGGTGATGTAATTGCCAGAGCACATAGAGGACCAGGCCATTGACCGGCAACAGGGCGAGCGCGTAGAAAATGTTATAGATCGCAGTGAAAAATGGAATCCAGGTAATTCCGATTAGCAGTATATAAATCAAGCTTGCTATAAGCGCGGCATTTTGCGAGCCCCAGCGCAAAGGCAAGGTATGCTCGCCACGGATTTTATCTCCGGCGATGTCTTCGATATCCTTGACGATTTCGCGACCAATGTGGAAAAGCAAGGCAAAGAGGGCTGGGATCCACGAGCGGCCAATGTCGCCGACAGCGAATGCGCCATAGGGAAAGGCGATGGCTCCGATGCCAGCGACGAGGATATTACCCAATAGAAGACTGTTTTTTAAGAAGATACTATAGATGGCGAGCAGTAGGGCGATGCCTAAGGCGAGAAAGCCATGCCAGGGGCTGAGCCAGAATGCACATAGGCCGCCTGCTAGTGTGAGCGCGAGGGTTTGCAGGCCTGCGGCAAGGGGGCTAATGTGGCCTGCAGGCAGGGGCCGGTCCGGTCGGTTAATGCGATCTATATCTATGTCTATTAAGTCGTTAAAGACATTGCCGGCTCCGTTGATTAGTGCGGCGGATAGGGCGGCGAGCAAGACGGGTAGCCAGGTGGGGCCTTGTATGGCAGTTAGGGCGCCGACACCGACAGAGAGCGCGGTAATCAGGCCGTTAAGCGGCCGAGGCAGGAGGAAGAAGGCGGTGAGTGGTGACAAGGCTTTTCCGTGGAATAGGCGCAATAGAAAGCCCTTATATAGTAATGGATTCTCTTGCAAGAAGGGGTGTTTTTCTGATCGCTTAGAAGGTTTGTTAAGTCGTTAAATTAATTCTTGACAGGGCCTTATGTGCGAATTACTTTCACCTAACATCATATTTCCCAATAAGTAAGCTATGAGAGGCTCTTCCCTAAAAATGGCCTGCATGGCGGGCATTTTGCCCACGGAGGTTTAGCGTTGCCGACGATAACAAAAAAAGAATTAACCCTTTTAGTTAGTGACCACGCCAATTGCAAAAAAAATCTGGCGGCTAAGATGGTAGACAGTCTCTTCAATGCAATGCGCGACAGCTTGATTGAAGGCAATCGCATTGAGGTTCGCGGTTTCGGGGTCTTTCAAGTTAAAGATACGCGTCCCAAGCCGGCTGCCCGCAATCCCCGCACTGGTGAAATCATTTACGTGCCTGCTCGGCGCAAGACGCATTTCAAACCGGGGCGCTTGCTCAAAGAAGCGCTGCATAAGACGCGCGAGCCAGAAGGCACGACAGATCCGCCCGCCGCAGCGCCCGCTGCGGGTGCTGCGGTGCCGCATATCGCACCGCCGAGCGAAGACTCTACTTTATAAGCTCATAAACAAACGGATAGCTAACAACGGTGATAAACCGATTCAGAGGGGCGTTATGCGCCTCTCTTTTTTTCTGTGGTTCCGCTTTTGCGACAGAACCTTTAGTCGGCCTCGCCTGGACTACGTCCCAGGAATTGACCGAGATCGCAAATTTGCGTGGGTCTGTGCGTTATGTGGCGCGCGGTATAGCCTTTGTTACAGCCCAAGAACAAAATGTTGGTGGTTTCGAAGTGCTCTGTATTGACCAGGCTGCTGTAGGGGATCGCTATTTTATCGCCGATCATCTGAGCCTTCCGTTGCCCGCAGGTGTTGAATTGGTCTTTGATGGCGGTGGGGAATGGGTGTTATTGCGGGTTCCCGAGGGGCGGTTAGGAAGTCTGTACGGAGCGACGCATTTTCTTTGGCCTTTACCGGATAATTACAGCATTAACGGATGGTTAGGGAATTCGGAGCGGGCGCCAAAGGCATTGCAGACGGTCTCGCCGGCGGTAGCCTCGCTTATTGCGGGAGCCGATGCGGCGCGTTTGCAGGCCGATGTCGAAGCGTTGGCGCTAAAGGATCCGGCCTTGGGCAGTGTCGAAGGCAATATACGCAGCCGCTTTGCGGTGCATCCCGAGTTTTTAGAATCGACCCAATATATCCAATCGCAATTATCCGCTGCACTGGGTGCCGAGGCGGTCGAGTTGCACCCTTTCTCGATCGGCGCGCAGCGGGTGGTGTCTTATGCCTCGCGTCGTGGAAATCAGGCGGCAGCACCGGTCGATACAATGACCCATAATGTGATCGGCACGCTCGCAGGCACCGATCCGGGCGCTGGGTATTATATCATCTGCGCTCACTACGACGCGACGGGCGTGCGTTCGGCGGGTGGTTGGGCGTGGGATAGTGATCCGGCACCCGGTGCCGATGATAATGCCAGCGGGGTGGCCTTAGTTCTGGAGAGCGCGCGTCTGCTTGCCGGACAGCGTTTTCCCTGGTCGATCCGCTTTATTGCCTGGTCGGGTGAGGAGTTGGGCCTGTTGGGCAGCCAGGCCTATGCCGATATCGCCGCCGATCGCGATGATAATATTTTGGGCGTGCTCAACTTCGACATGATCGGCTTTAATAATTTAAAGCAGCGTTTGGAGTTGGTCACCAATCCGGGTTCGCGTTGGCTGGTCGATGAAATGAGCGCAGTCGCCGAGCGCTATAGCATCGAGCTGGCGGTTGATGTATTGGAGGACGGTGGCGCCCGACTCAGCGATCACGCGCCCTTTTGGGCCAGGGGCTACGATGGGATTTTAGGGATCGAGAATTACTTGCCGACAGATGCGACTACCTATGGCGTGCGCGAGGGCATGTATCAGGTCAATTCGCAATACCACTCGGTCGTTGATGTGCCCGACAGTATCAACTGGGCCTTGGTGCGCAGCACTACGCAGTTGGCGGTGGCGACCCTGGCGCAATACGGCTTGGGCGAAGGGCAACCAAATTTGGCGGTGTTCACCGGTGATCTGCGCGGTGACCGCAACGATGATCTGCGCGTGCGGGTTAGCAATATCGGTCTGAGTACGGTCGCAGCAGGGTTTCGCGTACGGGTCTCGCACTGCGCGGCGGATTCGAGCGGGTGCGAGGTTATTTACGATGCTGAGGATTCAGAAGAATTGGTGCCGGGCTCGGGTGCGGACTTGAGCATTCCCTGGCAGCGCTTCGGCGAGATGGTCTTTCTGATCGAAGTCGACCCAGGGGATCAGGTCGCTGAGGCGAGTGAAGAGGACAACCGGGCCTTCCAACGCGTGCGCTTGGTGCCGCAGGCCAAGACAGTGGTCTTTCCAAATCCCTTCCAGCCGGGCAGCGACGATTTTCTGCGCTTCAGCGGCGTGCCGCTCAAAGCGCAGGTGCGGATTTTCGCGCCGTCGGGCGAATTGTTATGGCAGGCGGCCGAGGACAATGCGCTGCAGCGGCGCATGGGCGCGCGGGCGAATGAGGTGCTCTGGCGCGGGGTCAACCGCACGGGGGCGAACGATTTTAGTGCGTCTCTAGTGGGCAATGGAGTTTATGTGTATACGATACACTCGCGGGAGGGGGAGTTGCTGGTGCGCGACAAGGTCGCGGTGGTGCGCTGAGTGTGTGCCCGATAGAGGATAGATTCGCCATAGGCAAATTTACAAACTCCGGACTTTATTTCGATTTATTCGGTTACCAACGGACAATTCTCGCAGCGCCCTTGCGTTCCGCACGCATCCAGCTCGCAGTTAAGCAGCGCCTCGGCGTATTTCCGCCATTGGGCCGGGTAGTGCAACGCGCCTTCAACGCGAAAATCGCGCACCAGCGCGCGCAATAGCGCAAAGCGGGTCTCGCGGTTAGTGACTTTATCGCGCACTCTTTGGCGAGCGTCGGCCAAGCAATTCAGATACTCGACAAATTCCTCGTCAAAAAGCCCTTCGAGATCTTTGCGCAGACGGCTGGCTAATGCGGGGCTGGCGTTGGAGGTGGAGATGCTCAGCCGCAGATGGCCGGGGTGGATCAGCGCCATCATGCCGAAGTTGGAGTGGGTGGGGTTGTCGTAGGAGTTGATGAGGATGCGTTGCGCGATGGCGAGTTTATAGACCTTGGCCGTCAGCGCCTCGTCGTCATTTATCGTATTGAGTGCGAGGAAGACGCCGTCGAGGTCCGTATCTTCAAAGCCGCGTTGTTGGTGGGTGATCCGGCCGGCGCTAACCCATTCGGCGAGCGTTGGTGTTAAAGCAGGGCTAACGACGGTGATGCGGGCGCCGGCGTCGAGCAGGCGTCCGCTTTTTTCTTCGGCCTCGCGGTTGCCACCGATAACTAAGCAGGGCTGGTCCATAACATCGAGACCGGCCTGGAAGTAGGGGTTAAGTTTGTGGCTCATGCGCGTGGGATCATTTGGTCGAGCAGGTGTTCTAGTTCGGGCAATACCAGTTTGCCCATCGCCAATTCAATAATGTCCAAATCACCGGGTAGGCAGAAGACCATTTTGCGTTTTATGGAGCCGGCGACGCCTTGCGCGAGCATCGCGCGGGAGCCCTGCTGTTGGTAGAGCAATGAACGCAGCAGGTCGCCGAAGCCGTCGAGACGGCGGTCGAGTTGTTGGCGTACCGCGTCGCCGATCGGGTCGCGCAGAGCATTGCCGGTGCGACCGGTGAAGAAGATCACTTCGGAGGACTGACTCTGGGTGAGTATGGCCAGCTCGCCTTTGATTTGCAGGCTGTCGGGTTTGATGGTGCGGTCCTGGGTGATCTTGTGGCCGGCTCCTGCAAGGATGCTTACGAGCAATTGTCCGCTCTGCGCCTGGCGTTCGTCGCCGACGAGCAATACGGCGCAACCAATTGACCTAGCCATGGCTACTCGTTGACTACCGAGACCAGGGCCGGGTAGCTCGTATCGCCTTCTGCACCGTATTCAACGGGCAGGCCCGATTCCATCCAGCCGAGTTCGATGACTTCGCCGGCCTGGTTGCGCGCGCCACCGTAGCCGCCGGTGACATTAGTGATATTGGTGAAGCCGGCGGCGATCAGTGCTTCAGAGGCGCGGACCGAGCGCGCGCCCGACTGGCAGCCGATTAACAATTTTGCGTCGAGGTCGAAGTGTGACTGCAGGACGCGCACGAACTCGGGGTTGGGCACCATGCCCATGGCTTCGCGGTGCATGACGGGAATATTGAGCGAGTCGGCTGGATGGCCGTTTTCGTATTCGGGCATGGAGCGGACATCGATATAGGTGGTGTCCGAGTCGTTTGAGAGTAACTCATTGGCCTGGTTAGGGCTTAGATTCTGGTAACTCATGGGATATACCTCCTGACGGATAAATTCACCGGATGCACTGAAAATGGGTCTTGCGGAGCGGTGCTGGTCTTTTAGGTGGGCGAACCAGCATGGATAAGAGCAGAAGTCGTGGTTGAGTCGGTAGAGAAAGTCCTTCTGATAGGGTTTGTCGCAGACATGGCATTGGCGGTCGGTCGCTTTGGGGCTGCGCACGGTGAGATTGTTGATCAGGCGATTGATATGGAAACTGCCGCGCCAACCCAAGAGCAGCATAATGGCGAAATTTGGCCAATCGATGGCGAGCAGGCCGGCGCACGGCAAGGCCAGCCAGAAACCCAGACAGTGCGGGCAGCTAAAGAGCTTGGCGGTCCATGGCGAAAAATTGGTAGCCCACTTACGCAACCCGGCCGTCGGACTTGAGCGGCGCAAAAAACGAGTGCTGAAGGTAATAAAGGCGACGGCCGCTAAAAGCGCTTGCAACTGGATGTTCACTTGACAGTGTCCACTTTCAGAGGTTGTTTCGTACGAGTAAGTGGATATTGCTAACTAATGTATTATCTTCAGCTGGATAGACAAGCCTGATATCTAATAGGAGGACGGCATGAAGGGGTGGTCCAGTCATGGGGCTTGGGTATTATTGATGGTGGCAGCCTTGTGGTCTTGCGGTGATGAAGAGGGCGAGGGTGAGCAGGGCAAAGACGCGGATCAAGTGTCATCGGAGACCGACAGCACAGCTGTAGATAGCACCCTAGCCGATAGTGCCGCGGTCGATTCGCTGGCGAAAAAAATAGAAGCGATACCGGTAGAGATCGCATTGGCCCATGCGGGTGAGATTTCTTCGTATTTGCTCTTCAATTCGACGATCGAGACTGAGGCGACCGTCGAGATCTTCCCGCAGATTAGCGGCATGGTCGAACGCGTAATGGTCGAGGAGGGAGATCGCGTCGAAATCGGCGATACGCTAATCGCGATTGAGGACGAGCAACTGCGATTAGCGAACCGCGAGGCGCAGGTCAATCTCGATTATCAGCGTACGGGGTACAAGCGCACCGAAGAGATGTTCAAGCGCAAGCTGATCAGCGATCAGGAATTCGAAACGCGCAAATACGAGTTGGAGCAGGCCGGCCTGCGTCTCGAACGGACCCAACTCGACTTGGCGCATACGGTGATCTTGGCGCCTTTTTCAGGTGTGATTACCGAGCGCTACGTACAGGTCGGCGCTCGAGTGGGGGGCAGTAGCAAGCTCTATGACCTGATCAAACTAGACGATATGATCGCCCGCGTCTTCGTTCCCGGTCAGTATTTGACGGCCATCAACAACGGCCAACAGGGCGTTATCGCCTCGGAATTTCTGCCTAATAAAAGCTTCGAAGGTTGGGTCAAGCGCATCAGTCCGGTGGTCGATCCGCGCAGCGGGACCTTTAAGGTGACGGTCGGGGTACGCGATCACTTTGAGTATTTGCGGCCCGGCCTTTTTGTCAATGTGCGCATTGTCACCGACACCCACGAAAGGGCGATATTGATTCCGAAACAGGCGGTGGTTTACGATGGCGGCGATAAGTTCGTCTTTGCCGTCGTCGATACGGTCGCGGTGCGGATCAAGTTACAGCCCGGTTTTGAGGATGTCGAATTCGTCGAGGCGATGGCGGAGGTCAAAGAGGGCTCACCGATTATCGTCGTCGGCCAGAACGGACTCAAAGACGGCACTCGGGTGCGCGTAGTCAATAAGGATTGGGTCCCTAAGGTCAGTGCCGAGGCCGCCTCTGACGACGAGGGTTAGACACCGCATGGAAGATCCTAAAAGCACATCGGCTTTTACGATCACGACCCGGCGGCCGGTCGCCATACTCATGGTGGTGCTGGCCGTCTGCGTATTCGGTGGGGTATCCTATCAGCGGCTTTCGCTGAACCTCATGCCGGATATCTCCTATCCGACATTGACGGTGCGCACCGAGTACCCGGGCACAGCGCCCGAAGAGGTTGAAACACTGCTTTCGCGCCCGCTGGAGCAGGAACTCGGGATTGTACCGCACCTAGTCAATATTAGTTCCATTTCCAAGGCCGGGCAGTCGGATATCATTCTCGAGTTTGAATGGGATACCGACATGAATGTCATGTCCCAGGAAGTGCGGGAAAAAGCCGACCGCGTCTTCTTACCTCAGGACGCCAAGAAACCTCTGTTATTGCGCTATGATCCTTCGCTAGACCCGATTATGCGTATCGGTCTGCACGGTCCGCAGGACCTCTTTGCGCTGCGCTATCTGGCCGAGCACGAGATCAAGCGCGAGTTGGAGGCGTTGGCCGGGGTGGCGGCGGTTAAGGTCAAGGGCGGCCTTGAAGAGGAGATTCACGTGGCGCTGAACGAGCGCCAGATCTCGGTGATGGGCTTGGATATCGCGCAGGTCAACCAGCGGCTGGCGCAAAATAACGTCAATCTGCCCGGCGGCAATTTGCGCGAAGGGCAGGTCGAATACCTGATCCGCACGCTCAACGAGTTTCAGACCATCGATGAGATCGCCAATTTGATCGTGGCCAGGCAGGGCGACGCCGATGTCTATCTGCGCGATATCGCAGTGGTTTCCCGCGCCAACAGGGATCGCGAGATCATCACCCGAGTCAACGAGGCCGAGAGTGTTGAGATCGAAATCTACAAAGAGGCCGACGCCAATATCGTCGCGGTGGCTGAGCAGGTGCGCAATACGCTCTACGGTTTGCCGCCGCAGCGCGAATATGTCGAGCAGTTAGCCCGGGCGGCTGAAGGGGAGCAAGAGGAGCAAGAGGAGCAAGAGGAGCAAGAAGAGCAAGAAGAGCAAGGGGAGGAAGAGGAGCAAGGGGAGGAAGAGGAAGAGGAGCAGGCGGCTGAAGAAGAGAGTGAAAGCGACAAAGAGGAAAGAGAAAAGGAAGAGCGGCAAGCGGAAAAAGAAGAAGCGGCGCGCAAGGCCATCGAACATTTGCGTTTGACGGATTTTATCAGCTACCGCCTGCCCGAAGGGACCGAGCTAGAATTCCTTTCGGACCAGTCGGGTTTTATTAAAAACTCCATCGAAGAAGTCGAGACCAGCGCGATTATCGGCGGCGGCATGGCGGTGCTGGTGCTCTTTATATTTTTGCGCAATATAGTACATACGCTGATCATCGGTCTGACGATTCCAGTTTCTATTGTCGCGACATTTGCGCCGATGTTTATGTTCGACGTGTCGCTCAATATCATGTCGCTCGGCGGGCTGGCCTTGGGGATCGGGATGTTGGTCGACAACTCGATCGTCGTTCTGGAGAGCATTTTCCGCTGTCGAGAGGAGGGCGACGACCTAGTCACTGCGACGGTCCGCGGCACCGGCGAGGTGGGCACCGCGGTCTTTGCCTCAACGCTGACGACCATTACCGTGTTTTTCCCGATTGTCTTTGTCGAGGGTATCGCCGGGCAGATTTTCGGCGATATGGCGTTGACGGTAGTGTTTTCGCTTTTGGCTTCGCTGGGCGTGGCGTTGTTTTTTATTCCGATGCTCGCTTCGCGCCGACTCAATACCGAAGGCGGTTTGGCCGAAGAGTTGGGCCGCAGCGACTTTCTACGCTTGCAGGCGCTGAGCCGCGCTCGCGCGGAAATCGCCAAAGAGGGCGGCATGCTGCAGAAAGTGCCAGGCATCGCCTTGGCCTTGCCCTATATGGTCTATGAGGTTTTGTTGCGGGTGCTCTTGGCGGCGGTGACGCTGGTGGCGGCGGTGCTCAAGGCGGCTTTTATCCTCGTCAGTGAATTACTATGGTGGTTGATCAAGCCAATCGAGCACTTCTGGATCAAGCGCGAGCTTACTTTTCAGTGTTGGATCAATACCTGGGCTGCTGAGACCCGCGTTGGCAAGTGGACCTTTTTCGAACGCGTCTGGCCGGGCATACTCACTTTCGAGTCACCGGTGATTCTCGCCGAGACCTTGCAGCGCTATTGGCGTTGGGTCGTCGGGTCGAAACGATTGATATGGAAGATCCTCAAGTTAGTGATTTTTCCGCTCGCAGTGGTCTATTTGGTGGGGGTGCGCTTTATGCTAGGCACGGTGCTGCGATTGGTGGCTATCGTCTTACATGTGGCGCTGATGTTGGTGGGGTTGGTGGTAGTACTGGCGCTCTTTCTGCTGGCGATGGTGCTGATGCCGCTATTCTTGCCGGTGCTCTATCTATTTGAAAAGTGTTTCGGGCTGATACAACGGGGCTATCCGTTGCTCTTGGGCTGGGCGCTCAACCAGCGATTTTTGGTAATCGGCGGGGTGTTGGCCGCGATGCTATTCTGCTGGCAGAAGCTATTGCCCGAACTGGGTACGGAGCTGATTCCCCAGGTCTACCAGGCCGAGTTCAACCTCGATCTCAGCCTGCCGGTGGGCACGCCGCTAGAGAAGACCGCCGAGATCGTGGGCCAGATCGAGAAAATCGTGCAACAACAACCCGAAGTCGAGCGCATGGCGACGACGGTGGGCACGGACCGGTCGGCGAGTTCGTCGTCGGAGGAAGGCGAGCATACGGCCCAGGTGACGATCCGTATGATGGAGGGGGCTAACGCGGCGCAGGAGGATGTGCTGATCCGGCGCTTGCGGGATCTGGTCAACGATATCCCCGAGATCGAGGTCGAAGTATCGCACCCAGCGCTCTTTAGTTTTAAAACGCCGATTGAGGTCGAGATTCGCGGTTATGGACTGCGCGAATTGCGGCAGTTGAGCTTAGAGGCCGAGTCTCGGATGGCGAGCCTGCCCGGATTGGTCGACGTCAAGTCGTCGTTGCAGGCGGGCAATCCCGAGCTGCAGATCAGCTACAAACGCGACCGACTGGCCACCTATGGTTTGTCCCTGCGCAATGTCGCTGAGTTGGTGCGCCACAAGGTGCAGGGCAAGGTCGCCACCGATTTTCGCCAGGATGAACGGCAGATCGACGTGTTGGTGCGGTTGCGCGAGGAGGACCGTCTCGGTCTCGAGGAGTTGCGCCGGTTGATCATCAACCCCAACTCGGAGATCCCGATCGCACTGTCAGCGGTGGCCGATATCCGGGTCAGCGAGGGGCCGAGCGAGATTCGCCGCATCGACCAGCAGCGCGCCGCGGTGGTCACCGCCAATATCCAGGGTGTCGATCTCGGCACGGCGTCGGCACTGATTCACGACGAGTTGGGGCGGATGGACTTCCCGAACGGTTTTGATTTCTTGATCAGCGGCCAGAACGAGGAAATGGAGACCTCGATGCAGAGTCTCTATTTTGCGCTGGGTTTGGCGATCTTTTTGGTCTATGTGGTAATGGCCAGCCAGTTCGAATCGCTGGTACACCCCTTTGTTATCATGTTCACCGTGCCCTTGGCACTGATCGGCGTGGTGGTGGCGCTCTATTGGGCGCAGGTGCCGATTAGCGTGGTGGTCTTTATCGGTCTGATTATGCTGGCCGGCATTGTCGTCAATAATGCCATCGTACTCGTCGACTACATTAATACATTGCGCCGCAATGGCATGAAAAAAACCCAGGCGATAATACAGGCCGGTGAGGTGCGTTTGCGCCCGATTGCGATGACTACTGCGACGACGGTCTTGGGATTATTGCCGATGGCTTTGGGGTTGGGTGAAGGCGCTGAGATTCGCACTCCGATGGCCTTGACCGTAATTGCCGGTCTCATTTCTTCGACATTCCTCACCTTGGTCGTGATCCCGACGGTTTACTCGCTGGTTGATCGTCGTGCCTAGGTGGCGTGCGGGGTAAAGAAGGACAAACAATACCCACTGCCAGCGTTTTTCGGTTGAGCGGCCGGTGACTGTGGTGATGTTGTTGATCGCGTTATTGGTCGTCGGCTATATCGCCTATACGCGAATCCCGTTGACGCTTTTCCCCGATGGCTTTGATTATCCTCGGCTCTTTGCCTGGGCCAACTATCCCAATGCTGGCGCGGTCGAGGTTGAGCAGAAGGTGGTGCACCATCTCGAAGAGGCCATCGCCCAAGTCAGCCGGGTCAAGAAAATCCAATCCAGCGCCTATAGCGGCGGCGGCAACGCCCGGGTCGAGTTCCAGAAGGGCACGGATTTGCAGCGGGCCTTCGCCGAGATGAAGGACCGTTTGGACCGGGTGATGCCCGAGATGCCCGACGAGATCGAGCAGTTGTGGATCCGCCGCTGGGATCAGAACGACATCCCGATCATGGAAGGCGCGATTGTCTTCGATACTCCGAAGGCCGATACGCGCTTTCTGATTGACACTTATCTGGAACCGGCGATGCGCCGTGTCGATGGGGTGGGCAATGTCGATATCTGGGGATCGCGCAGCAAGCAGGTCTTGATCGAGCTAGATCAGGGCAAGGTGCGCGGACACGGGGCCAATATCTACGACGCGGTCCAGAGTCTACGCGACCAGAATCTCACGGTCCCAGGCGGTTGGGTGATTGAGGGCGGCAAGAAGAGTTATGTTCGGTCGGTCGGGCGTTTCCAGGATGGTGGGGCTGGCCTACGCGCGCTTGGGCCGGACGATGATGGGGGGCTTGTTGGCGTCAATGGTGCTGACGTTGATGCTGGTGCCTTTGTTCTACACCTTCTTCGATGACTTCCGCGATGTGGCGCAGAAGATCATGGCCTCGGCCTTTGGCAAGAAGAGGAGGCCGCGGAGCCGGAGGTGTCCTGAGCATTGTAGATAGGTATTGCGGTTTTATGTGTTGGTAGCAAAGCAAAGAAACAATGAAAACGGCCACCGGGAGTTCGATCTTCCGGTGGCTTATTTTTTCGGCGGGGGCGCAGGGTTTAAAATGTATTGGGAACAATCAGAGGTTTATCGGTTAACCTGGAATATCTGGTACGCCACGGCGGTACAACCGGGGTATTCGCGTTGCAATTCGGCGACTTGCGTTCGCCGTGGGTAAATAGTGGTGAGTGATTCCGGCCATACGGTGCCCGTGCGCACCGCGAAGAGCGCTGTCGCCGGATAAGACGGGCCGACCGCCGCGGAAAAGTCCGTCAAATCGCGAAACCGCGGATCGTCTATAGTATAATACGCCCTTGCCGTCAGTTCATAGTACGCCATCGTAAACGGAATGCTGTACTGCGTACTGATTAAAGGTGAGAACGGATAGATGTTCTTCCTGCGCAGCATTTCTTCGAAATCCCAGGTAAACTGCTGCCAACCGCTGTATTCGCAAAGTCGCTCGCTCCACGAATACGACGGCTCGCGTCCTTTATCTTCGTTCGAGACCAATCCGAGATAGGTTTTGTCTAGGCCACTCTGTTCGCTGAGCGCGCTATAGAGCCCGGGGTATTTCAGCCCAACGCCGATGACGGCTGATTGCAGCAGGCCGCAGGCGACCGCGCAGACCAGCAGCCAGCGTTTTGTCGGTCGTGCAAAGGCCAGGGGCCACAGGCTCAAAAAACCCGGCAGGATCCAATTGCCCTTGATTTGGCCGCGGGTGAGGGCAAAAAAAAGAAAAGCGCCGACGGTGCACAGCGCGGGGAGCAGCACTTGCAGGTCGCGCCCTTTTATCGCTTGGGCCAAGCCGCGGTAGAGCAAATACAGCAAGAAGGGCGAGACGAAGAACAGGGGATTGACGATAAAGAAAAACAGGCGCGAAAAAGGATCGCTGAGATCTTCGATGCGCGAGAGGGTGCTCAGCGTTTGCGGCAGGTAAAAGGCGGTGCTAAGCTGGGCGTAGACAAGCGGTGAAGCGACGATAAATGCGGGCAGCAGGAAGGCGGCTAATAGTTGCCAGCGATTTCTCGCCGGTTGTGTTAGCAAGATCCACAGCCCCAGGCCGCCGACCAGGAAAGCGCCCGAATATTTGCAGAGCACGGCGCAGCCGCCCGCGATGCCCATGAGTATATACGGGCGCAGGCCGGGTGTGGTTTCGGTTTGGCGTGCCATATAGAGCGCGGATAACCAGCAGGGGACCAGAAAGCCGTCCGGGTGCAGGTAAGAACTGGTGTGCCAAGTCCAATGGCTTAGGGCAAAGGCGGCGGCGGCCCACAGGGATAGGCGTTCGTCGAGATCTTGTATGCGGCAGAGTCTATAGATGAGCACCGTCGACAAAGTGCCCAAAAGAATCGCCGGTAGGCGCAGGAACCACTCCTGGTGCGGGGCGATCGCGTGCGCCAGTTTGAGGATGGCGAAGGGCAGTAAGGCGTAGGAGGCGTCGAGGTGCTGGCCCCAATACCAGTAGACGGCTTCGTCCTTACCGAGTTCGACATCGGCGACCAGCCAAAGTCTCAGCAGGGTATAGACCGCGAGCAGGATCCACCAGGATGGATTGACGCTGTTGGGGCTACCGTGTATATTGTAAAACCGATGCAAAATAAGATGATCCGACGTTATTAGGAGACGTTTCGATGGCCGAAAAAGACGAAGATCTGCTAAAAAATCTCCAGGAAAAAAACCTCGAGCTGAGTTTGTACAAAGCGCGTAAAATATTTCTTTGGTCCGATGTTAACGACGAATCGGCCAAGGCCGTGGTCACCCGCCTGATCTCGCTGGATATCGAGGACCCGAAAGAAGAAATCGTCCTCTACATCAACAGCCCCGGCGGTTCGGTTACCGAAGGCATGGCCATTTACGATGCGATGTTGGCGATCGAGGCCCCGGTCTCTACGGTGTGCATGGGCATGGCGATGAGCATGGGATCGTTTCTCTTGGCCGCCGGCGAGCCCGGGCGTCGCTTCGCCTGGCCGCACGCGCGTATTATGATCCATCAGCCGCTAATCATGGGCACCGTCACCGGCACCGCCACCGACCTGGATATCCGCGCTAAGGAGACGATCCGCCTGCGCGGGGAGCTCAACGAGCTCTACGCCAAGCACACCGGCCGGGATGTAGAAAAGATCGCCAACGATACCGACCGCGATTTCTTTATGTCGGCGCAAGAAGCCAAGGAATACGGTCTGCTCGACGATGTGATCATGACGACGGCCCCCGCGCCGAATGGCCAAGTAAAATAATAATATTCGTAAGCCCGTATTAGATGGTGCGCCGGCTCCTTTGGGGGCCGGCGTTTTTTATTGGCAGCTCGGGCAATAAAAAGTATTGCGCCCACTCAGATACAGGCTTTCGATCGACGTGGCACAGACGCGGCATGCTTCCCCCTCGCGGCCATAGACATTGAGCTTCTGTTGGAAACGTCCACCTTCACCAGAGCCCCTGTAATCACTGATAGTCGTCCCACCTCGGCGGATGGCGGCGCGCAGGACTTTTTTGATCTCTTTGACCAATAGGGCCAGGTCGTCGGGCTCGACAGCCGAGGCTGGGGTCGCCGGATGGATGCGGGCGCGAAAGAGCGCTTCGCTGGCGTAGATATTGCCCACGCCGACGACAATGGAATTATCCATGACCAGCGTCTTGATCGGGCTTTTGCGCTGTTGGCATTGCGCGACAAGATAGCGGGTGTTGAAGGCCGGCACTAATGGCTCGGGGCCGAGTTTTTGCAGATAGCGGCAGGTGTGCTCCTCGCCTTCGGCGAGCACCAAGACTATGCCGAAACGCCGTGGGTCGTTGTAGATCAGCGTTGACCCGTCGTCAAACTCAAAGGTGACGTGATCGTGTTTTTCGCCCTCGGGCCTGAAGAGCAGGTTGCCGCTCATGCCGAGGTGGACTAGCAAGGTTCGGCCCGATTGCAGATCGAGCAGCAGGAATTTTGCTCGGCGACGGGCGGCGATAAAGCGGTCGCCGATCAGGGCGCGCAGCGCCGAGCGCGGCAGGGGCTCGCGCAGGCGTTTGTCGCTGGTGCGGACACGGGTGATCGGTCGGCCTAATAAATGGCGCTGCATGGCGCCGCGCACGGTTTCGACTTCGGGTAATTCGGGCATGGGGAAAGAGTATAGTCGTCGTCTGAAAAAGCGTCAAATATTGCCGGTAATCGGCTGGCTCATATATTGATTGAGACGAAACCCATAAGCTAGGAGTAAGGAAAATGGACTTGACCAGACAGCCGCCGCGTAGACCTTCAAACGCCAATGTCGGTGGTATCACCGGGCTGGCACGCATGATCGACAAGGCGCGCGGCCACAATAGTGAGAGAATCGGGGAATTCAAATACGGGGCCATCTCTGGTCTCGATGTCGAAGTGCTCGAATTTATCAATATGGGCGTCGATGAATTTGCCGAGGCTGTCGAGGAAATGGACGACAAGGCTTTGGGGGTTTTGGTTATAGAGAAAGCGAATAAGAGCCAGGACGAGCTCGACGCCTATAATAAGGAACATCTCGAACGCGAGCCGCAGGACCCACTGCACGAGCAGCTATTGCTCGAGCGGGTCGCTAAGTTCGCACCGGGCCGTACGGATATCACAACGGTCTTTGCCTCGATCGAGTTGGACGATTGGGGGGCCTTTCGCGATCTGGACCTGACCGCGCAGCCGCCGCGCAGCCCATATGTGCGCAGCGTCTTCGGTTTGGTCGCAGCCGCGAGAATGGCCGATAAGGCGCGGGCGGTTACGATAGACAAGCTGGGAGACTATCGCTATGGTTCGGATTCGAGTCTGGACTTGGCGATTCTGGATTTTATCGGTGTGGATCAGGAAGCCTTTCGCGAGGCGGCCTACGCCAACCCCAATGATGTCGAGCTGAGCGAGTGGATCGCCGAGCGCTGCGACAAGCCGGCCGCCGCGAAAAGCCGCTTTAATGTCGAGCGGGCGAGTGTCGGGCGCTATGGCGAGATGGCCGAGCGCTTGGCGGTGCGCCGGGCCGAAGTCGCGCCGGAGCGCGGCGATATAGAGACTTTCTTCGACCTGCAGGATTTGGACGACGAGCAGAGTTTCGGGCGGATGGATTTGTCCCGGCATGCGCCGCGCAGCCCCTTTGATCTCAGCGTTGGCGGCATGGCCTGTCTGGCGCGGGTGATCGACAAATTCCGCGCGTCGAATTGCAATTGCATGGGCGAGTACTGGTGCGGTGAGGATTCGGGCTTTGATCGCGCGGTGCTGGAGTTTCTCGGTGTTTCCCAGGAGGAATTTGTCGGGGCAGTGGCGGAAAATGGCACCGACGAGGCGATGGTGGCCTGGCTCGGCGATCGGCTCGGTGGCAAGAGCGACGCGGAGAAGGCGGAATTCAGCGATAGGATTCTGTCGTATGGGCCGGGCAACGACCAGGCGTGGGCTTTCTTGCGCGGCGCGATCAGCCGCATCGATTCCTCGCGCACCGATATTGAGACCTTCTCGGCGTTGACGTTGCTCGACGACAAGGTCTTTTTCGCCCGGTTTAAAGCCGGCGTTTGATGTCCCACCCACTCATCGGCATCACCAGCAGCCTGACCGCCGACGGTCAGCAGATACTCGATCGCCGCTATATAGAGGCAGTCGAGCGGGCCGGCGGCGCGCCGCTGGTGTTGCCGATGACGAGTGGGCGGGCGGCGCTTGAACCCGTGTTGGAACGCATTGACGGGTTGTTGATCACCGGCGGTCCGGGTATTGAACGCGGGTTGATCGGTGTACTGCCCGAAGATTTACCGCCAACTCCAACCCAAAGGGCACAGGCCGACCTCTGGAGTTTTGCCATGGCAGAGCAACGGGCGTTGCCGGTGTTGGGCATCTGTTATGGCATGCAGTTTATCAGTGCTGAGCTCGGTGGGACCATTTGGTCGGATGTTGAGGCGCAACTCGGCGTTGGGCCGCACTCACCTAAGCGCAACGACGCCAAGCCGATCGAGCACGATGTTAAGGTCGAGTCCGGTACGGTATTGTCGAAGTTGGGCGGTGCCGGGTATGCGCGCGTCAACTCCTCGCATATCCAGGCGATCGACCGGCCTGGAGAGGGTTTGCAGGTAAGCGCGCGCAGCGGCGACGGGTTGGTGGAGGCTATCGAGAGCGCGGATGGCCGGTTACTGGGGGTGCAGTTCCACCCCGAGGCGATGGCGGGGTCGATTTGGGATAAGGTGTTTGCACACCTTGTCGGGCGGGCGCAAAGATAAGTTCTGGCGCGATCAATCTCGCAGCGTCCCGGCGACAGGTATATGCTGCAGACGCAAGCCGATTGCACGATTTATGCGTCGCGCTGCAGCCATTCGTCTTTCTGCTGCCGGCTCGGCACCTGTACTAGCCGCGCTTCTTCGAGTATATAGGCGCTGAGTTGGTTGCCGTAGACACAGCCGGAGTCCAAGCCCAGGAGATAGGGTTTGTCGTCGCGTTCTTTGACGACTAAGCCGCCGGGCGCGTCGTGCCCGAAAACGATTAGGGGGTGGACGGGTTGGTAGGCGTCGTGCCAGCGGCGGCCGGTGTATCCTTTGGCCGGAGGCCAGGTGCGGATGGTGATGAATTCCTCGCGATGGGTGCCGCCCAGGCCCTTTTCGGGGTTGATGCCGGCGTGTACGAGCAGAAAGCCTTCGGTCTCGATATAGAGCGGGACTTGTCTGAGCCAGGCGAGGATTTCGCCGTGCGCGGGTTCGAGTTCGGCGAAGGTGTAACGCTGGTCGGCTTTTTTCAGTTTGGGGTCGCGGCCGGCGGCGCTTTCTTCTAAGTGCAGCAAGAGGCCTGCGTCGTGGTTGCCCAGTACTATTTTCGCGTTGGTTTCCTGGATGAGTCGCCACGTTTTTAGTGGGTCGGGGCCGCGGGCGAAGGCGTCGCCGGTGAGCAATAAGTGATCTGCAGTCTGATCGTAGGCGGTGGCGGCCAGAATGTCCTCGAACTCGGCGGCGCAACCGTGCAGGTCCCCGACGAAGATCGTGCGCATAGAAATGTCCTGTAGTTGCGTTAAGGAGTTGTAGATACTATCATAAGCACGATCTCAAACTAAGAAGATATGGAAACCGTGACTACACCGACACAAACGATACAAAAACCGGCGGCTAGCCATGTAATGGCCAAACCCTCGGGTTCGATCTGCAATATTGACTGCAAATACTGCTTCTATCTGGAGAAGGAGAAGCTCTACCCGCAGGCGGGCCAAAATTGGCGCATGTCGGACGAGACGCTCGAGCTTTACGTCAAGCAGTATATTGAGGCGCAGGACGTGCCACAGGTCAACTTCGCCTGGCAGGGCGGCGAGCCGACATTGATGGGCTTGGATTTTTACCGCCGGGCCATAGAGCTGCAAGAGCTCTACGCCAATGGCAAGGCCATCACCAACGCCTTTCAGACGAATGGCATTCTGCTCGACGACGAGTGGGGCGGCTTTCTTTCCGAAAACAAATTTTTAGTCGGGTTGTCAATAGACGGTCCCCGCGAATACCACGACCGCTACCGGGTCGACAAGGGGCAGAAACCGACCTACGACCGGGTCTACGCCGGTTTGCAGATGCTCAAAAAGTATGAGGTGGAGTATAATACGCTGACGGTGCTGCAAAACCATAATGCCGCGGATCCGTTGGAGATCTATCGCTTTTTGCGCGAAGAGGGTTCGGGTTTTATGCAGTTTATCCCCATCGTCGAGCGTATCGCGCACGAGGTTGACGAGGACGGGCTGGAGTTGGTCGACCCCGATTACGAAGGTAAGGCGCCGGTTGCGAAGTGGTCGGTTGGCTCGGGGCAATACGGCAAGTTTTTGTGCAAGATTTTTGACGAGTGGGTGCGCAACGATGTCGGCGAGGTCTTCGTGCAGATGTTTGACGTGACGCTGGGATCGTGGCTGGGGCAGGACGCGAGTCTGTGCATCTTCGCCGAAACTTGCGGGTCCGCGCTTATCATCGAGCACAATGGCGATCTCTATTCCTGTGACCACTTCGTCTATTCGGATTATCGCCTGGGCAATGTGCACGAGGAGAGCATTCGCGATATGGTCGCCAGCCCCGAGCAGGCGAAGTTCGGGCAGGACAAGAAGGACGCGCTGCCGCAGTATTGCGTCGAATGCGATTTTCGCTTCGCCTGCAATGGCGGCTGCCCCAAACACCGTTTTACCAAAACCCCGAGCGGCGAAGATGGGCTTAACTATCTTTGTAAGGGGTATAAAATGTATTTCGCGCACGCCGATCCCTATATGCGCTTTATGGCCAACGAGCTGAGACAGAACCGACCGGCGACGGGCGTGATGGAATGGGCGAGACAAAAAGACGCGGTCAAAGCGGCCCTGCACCAGAAGGATCCGGGCCGCAACGATCCCTGTCCTTGTGGTAGCGGCAAGAAATACAAACGCTGTTGCGGCCAAGCCGCGTGAAATAAGGAGGAATGATGATCGATATCCAGCTACAACCCGAGAATTTCAAGGCCGTCATCAGCATCGACGGCCAGCTTTTTACCGAATACCGCTACGGCCACTATGTGTGCCGGCCCTACTTCTATCCGGTGCAGACACCCAAGGGCGGCGGTTTGACGCGCGCCTATCCGATGGAGGAAGTCGAAGGCGAGACCCAGGACCACTACCATCATCGCGGCATTTATACCGCGCACGGTTTGGTCAATGGCGAGAATCTCTGGGACGAGGGCACCGGGCACGGGACGATGCTGCAGCGTGGCGAGCCGGTGGTCGGCATTGAAGACGACGTGGCGCAAATCGACGGGATTATCGACTGGTTCGGGGCCGAGGGAGAACGCTTATTGGAGGAGCGGCGCACGATCTTGATTCGCGTCGAGGGCGACTTGCGGGTGTTGGACCAGCGCAGTGAGTTTCGCTGCAAATACGGCGATGTGACTTTTGGCGATACCAAGGAGGGCGGGTTGTTCTCGATCCGCGTGCCGACGTCGATGGACGCTAAGGACAAGGGCCGTATCGAGAATTCCGCAGGCCAGGTCTATGAGAATGGCGAGGGCGAGGAGACGCCTTGGGGCGTGCAGGCGGCTTGGGTTGATTATTCGGGCCCGTTGGCCAATGGTGAGCAGTGGGGGCACACGGTCGTCGACCATCAAGATAACCCGCGGCACCCTTCATACTGGCATGTGCGCGGATATGGGCTTTTCACCGCGAATGCTTTCGGCGTGCACGATTTTAAGAAAGACGAGAATATCGACGAGAGCTTGACGATTCCAGGCGGAGATAAGGCGGTATTTCGCTATCGTCTGGTGATGCATCCGGGGCGAGGAGTGGATGGGCATGCGGGGGTGCGGGCGTTGATTGACGAATTTCAGGCGGGGTAGCGTACGGGCTGGCAGAGGGCAGGCCCTACGCTCATTCTCGCCGACCATCCTTGGTTGGCTCCAAGGTGCAGTCCTCTCGGGAAATACCCCGGCCAGCTCTTAGCTGCTTCAGCGAGAAAAAAAGAAACAGAAGGGAAAGGCGAAACCGGTCATTGGCCGGTTTTTCTGTGTCTTGCCGGGAATGGGAAATAGACTAAATTTTAACGCCGAAATTTAGATAGATATAGGTCATAACGGAGTCCGCTGAAAGTTTCCGAGGTTTGGTCGCCGGGTGCGACGTAGGATGTTTTTGGGAGTGGGGCGGAGAAAAGGGGCTGGTCGGGCGGTTGCTGGGGAGTTGGCGCGAAGGCGCCCCGAGGGGCGACGGGCCCGGGGGACTAGCAAGAGACCGGAGACGCGCGCGGCGACCGAATGGTCCTCACGTCGCTTCAGTGTTTTCGCTAGATGCTGTAAGATTAACTCTAATCGAATGGAGAAGTAATGGCTAAGAGCAAGAAGGATAAACTGCGCGTTGCCTTTATCGGCGCGGGCGGCATCGCCGGGGCGCATATGCGTTATTACAAGGAGATGGAAGACGTTGAAATGGTGGCAGCGTCGGATGTGATGGCGCAGAGCGTGCAGAGTCGCTGTGAGGAATACGAGATTCCGGAGGCGTATACCGATTACAAGAAGATGTTGAAGCAGGTTAAGCCGGACGCGGTGAGCGTCTGCACGCCGAATGGGCTGCACGCGCCTTGCACTGTTGCGGCGCTGAACGCCGGGGCGCATGTCATCGTCGAAAAACCGTTGGCGATGAACGCGAGCGAAGGGCAGAAGATGCTCGACGCGGCGAAGAAGAATCACAAAAAATTGGTCATCGGTTTCCAGCACCGCTACGAGCCGCGCACGCAGTTTATCAAGAAGGCGGTAGACAATGGTGACCTCGGTAAGATCATGTACGGGCGGGTGCAGGCATTGCGTCGCCGCGGCATTCCGAACTGGGGCGTCTTCGGTCGCAAGGACTTGCAGGGCGGCGGGCCGTTAATCGATATCGGCGTGCACGTGTTGGAGACGACGCACTACGTGATGGGCTCGCCCAAGCCGGTGGCGGCCAGTGGCAGCATCTACACTTATTTGGGCAACAAGAAGTCGAATGTGGTGTCGATGTGGCCGAACTGGGACCACAAGTCGTATACGGTTGAAGACTTGGCGGTCGGGCAGATTCGTTTTGAAAATGGCGCGACGATTAATATCGAGGCCAGTTTCGCCGCGCATATCGCCAAGGAGGAGTGGAACTTCACCCTGATGGGCGAGAAGGGCGGGGCGACCTGGGATCCACCGGGGCTGTTTACCGACGCCAACGACCATATGGTCAGTATCAAGCCCGACTGGTTGCCGACGGGGGCGGCGGCCGACGCCTTCTCCAAGAAGATGCGCAACTTCGTCGACCACGTGCACCACGACAAAGAGACTATGGCGCCGGGCGAACACGGGCTGATGGTGCAGAAGATGCTCGACGGGATCTACGAGTCGGCGGCGAAGGGGCGCGAGGTGCGTATCAAATAAAGGGACAGCCATGATAAAAGTGGCCCCTTTTACGGGTGTTCGCGGTTGATGCGCGAATACCCGTAAGAGGGCGAGGAATCAGTGCCTGTGCGCGATTGGGGGCGTGTCGCGACGCGGAGAGAGATAGAGCTTATGAGTCGGGAGTGACCTGGGCTAATATCAAGAAGAATACCTATCGGGCGCGGTCTTTTTTTTCGTTCCTGAGTGCGTGTCGCGCCATTCGATCAACGAGGGTAAAAATTCGGCCGATCTCATCTTGCTCTTTTTTTCTTTGATGCCCGTTTACTTTGATAAAAGTACAGTCTAATTGCTCGGTAAAACGGTAAAACTCCCGGTATAAATCTGCATTGTTGAGGGGCTTGTTGTTTTTTGCGCGAAAATCGCTTTGCTGGTATCGTTCGCGTCTATCCGGAAGGCTCACGATGTTCTGTGAATCCGTATACACGGCGAGCGTATGACCGGGTAATGTTGTTTCGCTCAATGCCCACAATAGCGTTTGCAACTCTAGTTTTGTTGAAGAGGTATGCGTAAAACGTTTTGTCTGTACGTGCGCCGCTAGAGATTCGCCAGGGAGTCGATGCCCAGACAGCGAGAGATAGGCCCCGTAACCAATCGCGGATTGCGCGTGCACGCTGCCGTCGGTAAAAAGTTTTAGTTCATTCATTCAATTTTTGATCCATCGCAGATATAAAACTACAGCAAAGATCCGTAATTTATGTCTATCGCGGAATATATCTTTTTGTCGTTGCCGATCCTATACCGCACTGGTTTGTGCGCCCTCTGGCGTTCGGGGTTGATTGTGGTTAGACTTTCTACGCGATTTTTGGAAAGCAAACTTCATTAGGCGAACTGATCAGGTATTGGCTCGCCTATTTTTTTGGTAGTCGCGGTGTTTGTTCTTGTCGGGTGGTGCGACACCATAGTGATCGTGTGTTTATGATTGAAGTACGGGCCGGGTGCCTGTTGGCGCTTATGGCAAGTCTGAGTTTGTTGGCGTGCGGCGGCGAGGAAAGGCATTTCACCGCGTCGGAAGAAAGCGCGCCCGCGGTAAGGGCACCGGCCGAACAGGAAGGGGCGCGCGATATCCCGCGCGATGCCTGGCCCGAGGCCTGGTTCCACGCACCGAGCAAGGCGTCCGAGATTGGCTTGACCAGCTTCAAGCAGTCGCCGCTACTCGACGCACAGGTCGCTGCGGGCGAGTTACCGCCGGTTGCACAGCGTTTGCCGGATGATCCGATCGTCGTTACGCCCATCGACGAGATCGGCCGTTATGGCGGCACCGCACGATTGTTCTGGGCCGGCGAGCAGTTGCTCAATGTGCCCGAAGGCACATTGCGTCCGGGGCCGCAACTGCAATTGGCCCTGCCGAATTTCGCCGAGCGCTACGAATACAGCAAGGACTCGAAGACGCTGACGATTTTTCTGCGGCCCGGGCACAAGTGGTCCGACGGCCATCCGGTGACCGCCGACGATTTTGTCTTTTGGTTTGACCACGTGCAAATGAACAAGAGCCTGACGCCGGTGGTTTCGCCGCGTTTCAAGGGTTCGCGCATCGAAAAAAACGACGAGCATAGCTTTAGCTATCACTTCCCGCAGGCGATGCCGCTCTTCATTATGCACCTGGCGCACAATAGTTCGCACTTGTCTCTGCCTGCGCATTTTATGCGGCGCTATCACCCGTCTTTTACCGACCAGGCGCAGCTTGAACGCGAGGCGGAAGAACTGGGTTTACAGGATTGGCGCACGTATTTTCAGGCGGTTAGCAATACCCGCGATCTACTCGTTTTTTTTAAGCCGGTGCAGACCGCCTATATGGTCGTCGACAAGACCTCGACGAGGATCCGTTTGCGCCGCAATCCCTATTATCCCAAGGTCGACCCCGAAGGCAATCAATTGCCCTATATAGACTTTCTCGAAGTGCAGAAGGTCGACAGCGCCGAGATTATGGCCGCGAAGGCTTCGACGGGGCAGGTGGATTTTGCGGGGCGGCAGTTTAAGACCTCGGATATCCCGCTTTTCAAACGCTTCGAAAAAGAAAACGACTATTCGGTCTATCTTTGGCCGCGACCCTATGGCTCGGATGTGGCGCTGATGGTCAATATGACGCATCCCGACGACAAGCTGCGGTCGATTTTTCAGGACGTGCGTTTTCGCCGTGCGCTATCGCTGGCGATTAACCGCGACGAAATCAACAATATCGCCTACTACGGGCAGGCGGTGCCGCGCCAGTTGACGGTGGTCGAGTCGAGTCGGTATTTCGAGCCGGAATTCGCCAGCGCCTATGCCGAGCACGACCCGCAACGGGCGATGGCCTTGCTTGACGAGATGGGCATGATCGATCGCGACGGCGACGGACGGCGCGACCACACCGATGGCAGCTCGCTGGAGATCACGCTCGAATACACCATCGGCGAGACGCCCAAGCAGATCACGGTGGATCTGGTCACCGCGCACTGGCGCGAGGTGGGGCTGCATATCAATCTCAAGCAGATCAGCGGCGCGTTGCAGGGGATCCGCACCAAGGGCGGACACATGAACATGAGCATCTGGCACGCCGATCGCAATACGGATATTCTTTTCCCGATCGAGCCTTTTTGGTATGTGCCGATGCACACTGGGCAGGAGGTGACGCAGTGGCCGGAGTGGGCGCGCTGGTATCGCTCCGACGGCGCGCGCGGCATGGAGCCGCCGCCCGAAGTCAAACAGCTTATTGCATGGTGGGAGGTGTTGCGCCGCACGGCGGACGTGGAAGAGCGCATCCGCATGGGCAAGAATATTCTTCGCAGCCAGTCCGAGAATTTATGGGTGCTCGGTGTGATCGGGCAGGGGCCACATCCGGTGATCGTCAGCGACCGGCTGCGCAATGTGCCGACAGACGGCTACTGGGGCTGGGATTCGCGCTGGTCATGGCCGTATTATCCCGAGACCTGGTATCTACAGCAGGATTAATCTTATGCTAAACTATATTATCCGCCGCGTATTGCTTATGATTCCCACCTTGGTGGCGATTTCGGTCTTGATCTTTATCATTATCCAATTGCCGCCGGGCGATATTATCACCTCGCGCTTACAGGAGTTGCAGGCGGAAGGCCAGGATATTTCCGAGGAACAGATCGAGGCACTGCGCGCCCGTTACAATCTCAACGACCCGTTGCATATCCAGTATTTCAAGTGGATTGGCGGCATCCTTGTCGGCAATATGGGCTATTCGGTGATGTACGGACAGTCGGTCAACAACCTGATCTGGGAGCGCTTGGGTTTTACCTTGTTGATTACCTTCTCGGCAACCTTGTTGACCTGGCTGATCGCTTTTCCGGTGGGGGTGTATTCGGCGCTCAGGCAATATTCGGTGCTCGACTACGCGGCGACGCTTATGGCCTTTGTCGGTCTGGCGACGCCGAACTTCCTGCTGGCACTGGTGCTGATGTATCTGGGCTATGAGTGGTTTGGCATCGCGGTTGGCGGTTTGTTTTCCCCAGAATACGCTAGTGCCGATTGGAGCATGGGCAAACTCGGCGATCTGCTGGCGCATTTGTGGATTCCGGCGGTGGTGATCGGCATGGGCGGTACGGCGGGCATGGTGCGCATTATGCGCGCCAATCTGCTGGACGAGTTGGGCAAACCCTATGTGACGACGGCTTTGGCTAAGGGCCTGCATCCTATCCGCCTGGTGATCAAATACCCGCTTAGGATCGCGCTCAACCCCTTTATCAGTACCGTCGGCTGGATGTTGCCGCACCTTATTTCGGGGGCGGCGATCATCGCCGTGGTGCTGAGCCTGCCGACGACGGGCCCCTTGCTGCTTGACTCGCTTAAAAATCAGGATATGTATCTGGCCGGCAGTTTCCTGTTGATGCTCAGCGCGCTGACGGTGATTGGTACGCTGCTCTCGGATATCCTCCTGGCCATCACCGATCCGCGGATCCGTTATGAGTGAGGCCAAGCTGACTACCATCGACGCACAAGAAACTTCAACCGAGGCGCAAGACCAAGACCAAGACTTGGCCTTTGCCTCGCAGTGGCAACTGATGTGGATCCGCTTCCGCCGCCATCGGCTAGCGCTGATGGGCAGTGCGGTATTGTTGGTATTTTACGGCGTCGCCGCGACCTGCGAATTCATTTCGCCCTACGACCCGAACCAGCGCCATCCGGATTACGTGCTCTGTCCGCCGCAGGAGGTTCGCTTTTTTGACCACGAGGGCGGTTTCCATTTGCGGCCTTTTGTCTACGGCCTGGTGGGAGACCCGCAAGCTGATGTGTGGGAAAGGCAATACCTGCTCGATGTGGAGCGCAGGTATCCGGTCTATTTTTTCGCTGACGGTCCCGTCTACGAGATGTGGAACCTTTTTGACGCGGATACGCATCTGTTCACGGCCGGCACCGGGCCGATGTTTCTCTTTGGCACCGACGACTTGGGCCGCGATCTGTTCAGCCGCATCCTCTACGGGTCGCGCATATCGTTGACCATCGGTTTGGTCGGTGTGGCACTGACCTTTTTTATTGGGATTTTCCTCGGTGGCTTGGCCGGCTATTATAGCGGTTGGATCGATATCGTAATCCAGCGCCTGATCGAGGTGTTGATGGCGATCCCGCAGTTACCGCTATGGATGGCGCTTTCGGCGGCATTACCGGCGCACTGGCCGCCTTTGCGGGTTTATTTTGGGGTGATGGTTATCCTTTCGCTGATGGGCTGGACGGGGTTGGCCAGGGTGGTGCGCGGTCGTTTTCTATCGCTGCGCGAAGAGGATTTTGTCGTCGCCGCCCGGCTCTCGGGTACGCACGAGGTCAAAATTATATTCAAACACTTGTTACCGTCTTTTCTCAGCCACGTGATCACCTCGGCGACTATGGCGGTTCCGGGCATGATCTTGGGCGAAACCGCGTTGAGTTTTTTAGGCATAGGCCTGCGGGCGCCGGTGGTCAGCTGGGGCGTGTTATTGCAGAAGGCACAAAATTTCCAGGCGGTGGCGATGGCGCCGTGGTTATTGCTGCCAGGGCTCTTTGTCTTGCTTGCCGTGCTGTCTTTCAATTTGATGGGCGATGGCATGCGCGACGCGGCCGATCCGTATTCGAGTCGTTGATATGAGGGAATTATGAGCACAGAAGCGACAGACGCTCCGCTTATTGATGTGGAGAATCTCAGCGTGGTGATCGACCGCGACGAGGGTGTGGTGCGCCCGCTTAACGGCGTTAGTTTTCGCATCGACGCCGGCCAGGCGGTTGGCATCGTCGGCGAGAGCGGTTGCGGCAAGACCATGACCTCCAATGCGCTATTGCGCATCCTGCCGCCGGGGGCCAAGATCACCAGCGGCCATATTCGCTACCGGCGCAAACTCGACGAGCAAGTGGTCGATCTGGCGACGATCGACTCGGGCAGCGCCGAGATGCGGCAGATCCGCGGCGGCGATATTTCGATGATCTTCCAGGAGCCGATGACGGCCTTCTCGCCGGTGCATACGATCCACAACCAGATCGCCGAGATGATCCAGCTGCACGACCCGATGGATGATCAGGCGGCTAGGCGGCGGGTAGTGGAGCTATTGGATTTGGTGGGCATTTCCGGGCCGGACGAACGCGCCGACGATTATGCCTTTCAGTTGTCGGGCGGTATGCGCCAACGAGCGATGATTGCGATGGCGCTGGCGAGCAAACCCAGATTGTTGATCGCCGACGAGCCGACCACTGCGCTCGACGTGACGGTGCAGGCCAGGGTGCTCAAACTGATCCAGCGTTTGCAGCGCGAGTTGGGGCTGGCGCTGATGTTGATTACGCACGACTTGGGCGTGATAGCGCATACGGTCGAATACGTCTATGTGATGTACCTGGGACAGGTGATCGAAGAAGGGCCGGTGGTTGAGATCTTCGATAACCCGGCGCACCCGTATACCCAGGCGCTGTTGCATTCGATTCCGAGTCTGACCAATAAGGACAAGCGCCTCGAACCGATTGAGGGCAGTGTGCCGAGTGCCTTTGCCCTGCCTACGGGCTGTCCGTTCCATACGCGTTGTACGAAGCAGGTCGGCGATAAATGCAAACGACAGATGCCGGCGCATGTAGAGGTAAGCAAGGGCCATTATGCGAGTTGTTTTATCCATACCGAAGAAGGCAGTTGATCGATGAGTGATTCAGCGACCATCGCCGATAACGCGATTCTGCAAGTGCGGGACCTTAAAAAGCACTTCCCGGTGCGCCGAGGCCTTTTGCAACGGCAGACCGGTTGGGTAAAGGCGGTCGACGGTGTGAGCTTTACGCTGGAACAGGGTAAGATTCTCGGGCTAGTCGGCGAGAGCGGTTGCGGCAAGACGACTACGGGGCGGATGATCCTGCGGGCCTTGGATCCGACCGGCGGGGAGGTCCTCTTTCGCCAGCAGAGTGGGCAGGTGGTCGATATGGCGAAGTTGTCGCGCCGGCAGATCAAGGAAGTCCGCCGCGAGGCGCAGATGATTTTCCAGGACCCCTACTCGTCGTTGAACCCACGCATGCCGGTTTTGGATCTGATCTCAGAGCCCTTGGTCGCGCACGGTTGGTCGTCGCGCGATTGCGAGTTGCGCGTGACGGAGTTGATGGAGCGGGTGGGCTTGGACCCCCGGTATATACGCCGTTATCCGCACGCCTTTTCTGGCGGTCAGCGCCAGCGCATCGGTATCGCGCGCGCCCTGGCGCTCAGCCCATCGCTGATCGTCGCCGACGAGCCGGTTTCCGCGCTCGATGTCAGCGTGCAGGCGCAGATTCTAAATCTGTTGCAGGAACTACAGCAGGACCTCAATCTCACCTTGCTCTTTGTCGCACACGATTTGAGCGTGGTGCGCTATTTGTGCGACGAGGTGGCAGTGATGTACCAGGGGCGGTTGGTGGAGCAGGCGGAGACGGAAGCATTGTTCTCCGACCCGCAGCACCCCTATACGGCGATGTTGCTCAACGCCGCACCGGCACCGGACCCGCACGCGGTGTGGATGGACGAGGACGAGGATGTGAGCGAGGCTGGGGAGTTGACCGAGGTGGGTACGGGGTGCGCTTTTGCGCCGCGGTGTCGTTATAGTAGCGATCTCTGTCGCGAGCAGATACCGGTATTGGAGGATTATAAGGGGGGCCAGCCGCATCTGGCCGCTTGTCACCACAAGCACGAGGTGGAGTTGAAGGGCGTGTAGGTTGTAGTATGGTCAGGTTGCGGGTCAGCGACTCCATTTCGTTCGACCGTGTAGAATCGAGGCGACACTATACCCATAAGGGCCGGGTAGCAATAAGGTTTTGCTTTGTTTGACACGGGATTGACCGCGCCGGCCAGTGGGTATAGAATTGACCAAGACGAATAGAGCAATCATGTGGGTTGTCTGCCGCACCATGTCAATGCCATAGTAAGGGAGAATCAGATGAAGGAATCGGATCCATTCGAAAAAGGGCTCGCCGCCGGCGAAGCCGCGGCTTCGGCCGCCGGGAGCGCCGGGTCAACTCCGGCGAGCGACGGGCGCATGTATGTGCGCACGCAGGGCTTTGGGTCAAGCGATGAAGATTTGCGTTTTCTCCAACGCTGTGGTGTACACCACAAGGCCGCCGTCTTCCCCTTTCATCCCGACCGGGGTTGGGATCTTGATGAATTGGTTCGGGAAAGAGAGCGTCACGAGTCCTTTGGGCTGACGCTGGACATGAGCGCTGTGCCGATATACGAAAAGTTGCCCAATATCATCTATTTCGGTAAAAGCCCGGAGCGCGACCGCGAGATCGACCTGGTATGCGAAATGATCCGTACCGCTTCGCGCGCCGGCATCAACTCCTTGCGCTATAACACCTGCATTCTGCCGATCGATCGCACCGAACAGGAAGAAGGCCGCGGCGGCTACCTCCACACCGCATTCCGTCTGGACAAGATCCCGGCCGAAGAACAGGCCCAGCTGACCGATGCCGGGCGCGTTACGGCGGAGATGCACTGGGAGCGTATCGAGTATCTGCTCGAACGCATGATTCCGGTGGCGGAAGAATACAAGGTGCGCATGGGCAATTCGCAGGAAGACCCGCCCACGCCTCCTGGTTATAAGGGTGTTGACAAAGTGCTCAATGACTTCGAGGGCATGAAGCGTTTTATTGATACTCAGCGCAGTGCGTATCACGGCTGGAACTTTTGCGTCGGCTCCATCGCCGAAATGCTCGAAGACCCGGCTACTGGAATCTACCCCTTCATAGACTACTTCGGCAGCCGCGATGCGATTTTCCTGGTGCATTACCGCAACCTGCTCGGCCAGCGCTATAGTTTCCGCGAGGCCCTGCCCGATGAAGGGGATATGGACTTCGTCCGGGTATTAAAGGCGCTCAAGGAGACGGGGTACTCCTATGGTATTGATCCCGACCACGTCCCGCGCAGCGCCGACGATCCGAAGGGTTATTATCAGTCGTATGCCTACTGCTTCGGTTATATCAATGCCATGATACAGGCGGTCTACGCTTAAGCCATAGATTATATCGAGCCTGTATAGCAAAAAGAATTATCAGAAACCATAACGCTTAAATTATTCGCATGCACATCCTGTGTTGGCGAATGTGCATACCTTGTGAAGCTAGCGTAAAAGGCCGGTGACCCCGATGTCCGCAGGGCGCCGGCCTTTTACGCTATAGCCCCATAAGGCTTATATCATCTTGCGCCTTTTGTTATTTCCTTGCCGCGTGATAAGGCGCCGGGTCAAAGCCCTTATAACGCGTTGCCATGCCCTCGGTATATTGCTCCGTCCACAGCGCATCGCCCGGCGGCGGGAAACCGAGTAGCTCGCGCTGGCGCGGGCTGGCTTCGGCCATAAAGCGGTTCATCGCCTCGCCTTTGACAGCGCTTTTGTAGGTGAAGGTGCGGGCGCCGTCCCAGGGGCGGTCCTTGCGGTTAAAACCTACCCACATCGCCGGGCGGTGGCCTCGGTCGCCGATAAAATCGGATGCAGCATGACGGGTAAAAACGCCATAGAGGCAGACCGAGCCGCCGGGCACGACCATCGCTACGAACTCTTCGTCGGGGTGACCGTTCGCTACCATGCGGATCGGCGCGGTATCTATCGTCACGTCGTCAAAGCAATAAAAGCAAGCCAGGTGCATAAAATCGTCGGGGTCGATTAGCGGGCCAAGGGTGTTGTTGCCGTAGTCGATATGGAAGTTGGTATTGTGCTCTTGGCCAGCGTATTTTATGCCGAGATGGCCTTCGCCGAGACGGATTTCGCGCGTGCCCAAAATGCGTTCAGCGGCGTTGACCAGATCGGGGTGAGTCGTGACGTGGTTTAGGCCCGAGTGGTCCCAGGGGAATAGCCCTTGGTTCGCGGTGTCGTTTTCGCGGTTGTTGGCGATCCAGCGGTCGTAGGGGGGGGCGAAGAGGCTGAAGATGCCGTCGAGTGCGGCTTCTTGTTCTTCTTTGCTGAGGAAGTTTTCGACGATGAGAAACCCCGCTTTTTTGTATCTGGCTAGTTGCTCGTCTGTGATATGCATGTAGTGGAAAACTCCTATGAGGGATGTCGGGTAGTGTCGGGTATTTTCAATAGATATTCCCTGCTCGCTCGGGGCGGGAAAGAATAAAAATAGCGCTGGCGTTTCTTTCTCGCAAAGCAACGGTTGATTGTCGATTGTGAGACCATTGCTTTTAATTCGGTATCGTCGGCTACGCGAATCCCCGGCCGTTGTGGCTCGGGGTCTTTGCTCTTTCGGGGCGGTTGCTCTATGAGCAGATGCTGGAGGTGGTGGCCGGCCCGCAGGCGTTGGCTTGGGACGGCAAGGACCGCGCAGGGCGCTTGGTGCCGCTTGGGATGTATCTATTGCATATCCAGATCAGCGGGGATGCTCGGCAACAGAGCTTGCGGCATATCGCGTCGGTGGTGTATTAGCCGGCAAAGTCAGTGCGCCAAAAGATGGTGCAATTCCTCGGGCAATCCCAGGTAGAGCGAATCGGGGAAACCGTCGCGGTATTTGGTATTGCGCACGAAATCGACCAGCCACTCGGCGGAGGCGTCGTAGAAGGACGTAAAATAAACATAGCGCGTCTGTTGGCTCTCGTTCTTTGACGCGGAGTGCAGGCACATGGCGTTGAAGATGATCAGGTCGCCGTCATTGGCACAGACCTCGATGCCTTCGTCAGGGTCGATGCTGGCGACGCCGATCGGATCCTTCTGCAGCTGTTGCCGCTGCTCGTCGCTGCGGGGTTCAGCGTTGGCCGCATAAGTGAGTTTGTGTGAGCCGGGGACCAGCATAAAGGCACCACCGCCCGATTCTACCGTACTGCAATACTGTAGTAGCTGGTAATAGATCCGCCGTGGCGTCGATTCGTATTCTTCCTTTGTAAAGGGCGCGTCAATGTGCCAGCCGCTGGGACCGTAGGGCGGCGGTGTCGGGTCGGTGCGGCTGAGGACCTGTTCGCGCATGCGTAGGTTAGCGAGGTTGGAGCCGAGCAGCAAGCGGCCCAATTCAATGGTTTGAGGATTATTGGCGATCTCGGGCATGATATTCCCGACGATCGGGTGGCGCAGTTGGCGAATGCCTTGCTCGTCGTTGCGGTAGATGCGGGCTTTGTCGGTATCGGCCCAGGTTAGATTTTTATCCGGCAGGTCGCTGGCTACTACCGCGTCTATATGGGCGCGAATAGCCGCGGTAGTTTGGCGGTCGAGATAGCCGGGTATTATGGTATAGCCCTGTTGCGATAATTCGTTGAGGTGCCGGTCGAGGTTGTGGATGCTGAGAGAATGTGTGGATGCCATTGTGCGGCTCCTGATATTTGCTCACCTGAAATGAAGTTTACATACATTATTTGCAAGCAATTATAGATATATAACGGGCATGAGATCAATAGGTATTAAGAAGGAATAAATATGCAATTGGTACGATTGCAGGACGATCAGCGGGATTTTTTCGATCAAAACGGCTATCTCGTAGTGCCGAGTGCCTTAAACTCGGAGGAGATCGAGCAACTAACAAATGTCAGCGACCGGATGGTCGCAGAGTTTGTGCGGGAGCAGTATCCGGATGCCAGGCCGCACTATGTGCAGCGTCGGCCGGGCATTGTTGAGGCGCGGGAATTCCACCCCTTGATGGCGCATTCGGCGACGGTGCCTTTACTGGTGCAATTGCTCTCGGCGAATATCCACCTACATACCACCGCGATCATTTACAAATACCCGCAGGACGATGCCGGCGAGACGCCGCAGCGCGGTTGGCACCGTGATATCGGCATGACCGAGGATCTAGGACACGGGCATCTAGTGCGGGCCGGCATCAAGGTCGGCTATTGCCTGACGGATTTTCCCGAGCCGCGCTCGGGTTTTACGATGTTCGCGCCCGGCTCACACCGACTGCCGACGCCCCTGCCGATTCCCAAGGGCGGGGTCGATCCAGAAAATGCGGTCGATCTCTGTCTTAAGGCGGGTGATGCGTTCTTGTTCGAAAACCGCGTGTTTCACACGGCGGCCCCGAATCTGAGTCAGCAGACCTCAAAGGTCGTTATTTTCGGTTATAGCTATCGCTGGATAGGCGGCAGCCGTGACAATATGAAATTGGTGCAGCCGGGCGAAGAGGTGCTGGCCCAGGTCGACGATATCCGCAAACAGTTGTTGGGCGGCTCGTGCGATGCCTTGATTGATTGGGCGAAGCAGCAGGGCATCGCACGGGAGCCGTTGCAGTGGACGATGGAATTATGATCGGGTAGACAACCAAGATGGAATTGCCCAACGCGTTGGAGGATGAAGGGGAGAAGGGCTTCGAGGAGGTCGAGGAAGAGGCGCCGATCACCGCGGCAAAGAGTTGTCGCGTGAATACGGGCATGGGCCTTAGATGCTCTTGGGACTAGTTATTTACTGAATTGTTGATATAGATCACAGTATTTAGCCAGATTGTCCGATATATTAGTCTTGCAGGCGTTATGGGATTGACGGGCCGTCTTTCCTCGCCATATCTCGGTTAAAATAGGTCGAAATATTTCACCATTAAGTCCTTTAATGAACGTACTGTTTATCTAAAAACGGATAAAATTACCTGTAAGTCCAGCGTTGTCTATTTTTGTTTAAATACATGCTTAATGTTTGTTTAAATATTTGTTTAAGTCAGTATATTGTGGTTATTTATGAATATAGTAGTACGATGTGTCTTTTTCTGCCAGTCGGTACGCAGTAGCATGCGGCCAGTTTGCACTTTGCTACAAGAAACGCTTTAGCCAATTGAATGATCTATCACCAGGTAGCCAGTTTCAATATGACCTATTCACCGAAATTCCCCAATTGTGGAGGGTCTCGATTGCGTACTGTTAGTAACGCTTGTCGAGTCGGTAAGGTTACCACTCGTGGTGTAAGTGAAGAGGAAATCCCAGGACATCGCAAATGCGTAGGATGCTACGCTGTCTATCGCTCGGGATGCATTCATGACTAACATGGCTGATCGTGCACACAGACGCTTATCGCACTGGTTTAGCCGCAAGGTGCTGTGGGTTGGAATAATTGTCCTGTGGGCGGGTTCGGTTGCTGGGCCCCCTTGCTTGGCTTTCTTTCGTTCTCTCTTGTCGCGACAGACTTTCACGAATATATATAGCAAGCTATTGTCCGGGGTTGTGTGCCTGCTGGGTCGATCTGCGGCACTGGTCCTGGTTTGCCTATTGCTCGTCGGCCGGTCGGTGGAGGCGCAGCCGACCGTCAGCAGTACCTCACCCGTGGCCGCCTTCGCCAGTGCGCCTTCGACGTCTAATCTCACGGCGACGTTCAGCGAAGCGGTTACGGGGGGCGGTGCGGCCTCGTTTGTCGTGCACAGCACGCTGAGCGGCCAGCAGGCGGGCGCCTACTCGGGCAACAACAGTGCCACGCTGACCTTTAATCCGACGGTGGACTTTTTTCCGGGCGAGACGGTTTTTTCGACGCTGACCACCGCGGTGCAGACGCCCGGCGGCATCTCGATGGCCAGTGGTTACGTCTGGCAGTTTACGACCGAGGTCTCGGCGAGTTCACCGGGTGAGTTTCACAGCGGCGGCGCTTCCGATGTGTCTGCGGATGTGAACAATACATATGGGACAAGTTTAGTTGATGTGGATGGTGATGGCGATCTGGATCTAATCGCTGGTAATTATAATCAGGCGAATGTTCTGTATCTGGGTGATGGTTCGGGTAGTTTTTCTGCGGGTGCGGACATTACGTCGGATGCGGACTATACGGTGTTGATGAGCACAGGTGATGTGGATGGGGACGGCGATCTGGATCTGATCGCTGGCAATGATGCTGAGACCAATCGTCTGTATCTGGGGAATGGTTCGGGTAGTTTTGCTGCGGGTGCGGATATCACGGCGGACGCGCACGGTACGTATTCGACGAGTCTTGGTGATGTGGATGGCGATGGCGATCTGGATCTGGTCGCTGGCAATAATTTTAATCAGGCGAATCGTCTGTATCTGGGTGATGGCTCGGGTGGTTTCGGGGCAGGTGCGAATATTTCTGCGGATACGCATAATACGTTTGGGACAAGTTTGGGTGATGTGGATGGGGACGGCGATCTGGATCTGATCGCTGGAAATAGTAATCAGGCGAATCGTCTGTATACGAATGATGGCTCGGGCGGTTTTGCGGTGGGTGCGAATATCACGGCGGACGCGCACGGTACGTATTCGACGAGCATAGGTGATGTGGATGGTGACGGTGATCTGGACCTGATTGTTGGCAATAATGGTACGGCGAATCGTCTGCATCTGGGTGATGGCTCGGGTAGTTTTGCTGCGGGTGCGAATATCACGGCGGACGCGCACGCTACGAGGTTGACGAGGATAGGTGATGTAGATGGGGACGGTGATCTGGATCTGATCGCTGGAAATATTAGTCAGGTGAATCGTCTGTATCTGGGTGATGGTTCGGGTAGTTTTGCTGCGGGCGTGGATATCACGGCGGACGTGCACGGTACGTATTCGACGAGTCTTGGTGATGTGGATGGTGATGGCGATCTGGATCTGATAGTAGGAAACATTCATCCCCACCTAAACCGCGTCTATCTGAACTCGGCCCCGCCGACCGTCAGCAGCACCGCGCCGGTGGCCGCTTTTGCCAGTGCGCCTTCGACGTCTAATCTCACCGCGACCTTCAGCGAAGCGGTTACGGGGGGCGGTGCGGCTTCTTTTGTCGTGCACAGCGCGCTGAGCGGCCAGCAGGCGGGCGCTTACTCGGGCAACAACAGCACCACGCTGACCTTTAATCCGACGGTGGACTTTTTTCCGGGCGAGACGGTTTTTTCGACGCTGAC
>JABHFS010000151.1 GCA_018672475.1 Gemmatimonadota bacterium
CCCCGTCAGGCTGATCCCTTCGACAAAGTAGCGTTGGGCCGTGAAAAACAGCATCACGATTGGTACCGTCACGACGATATTGGCGGCCATCAGCAAATTCCACTGCGTGCCGAATACGCTGCCCTGCGACCCGCGAACAAAATTCTGCAACGCGATAGCGAAGGTAAATTTGCTGTCGTCCTCCAGATATAGTAACGGGGTAAAGAAGTCATTCCAAGTCCAAATGAAGGTAAACACGGCGACGACCATCAATACCGGCTTGCTCAGCGGGACGACGATCCGGCAGAAAATGCCGATCTCGCTACACCCGTCGATCCTCGCCGCTTCGACCAGGCTCTCGGGAATTCCCCTGAAAAAACTGTGCAGCAGAAAGATAAAGAACGAATTAATGCCGAAAAAAGCCGGGACCCACAGCGGGTAGAGCGTATCGTACCAGCCGAAATATTTTACGAAGAGCACGAAGGTCGGGATCGATAGAATGATCGACGGCAGCATCATCGCACTCAGCATCACGACGAATAGCGGTTTGTTCCACCGACATTTATAGCGTGCGAAACCCCAGGCGACCAAAGAGCAAGATACCAGGTTGCCGATAATATTCAGCAGAGTAACGCTGATCGTATTTTTTAGGGCCGGCAGGAAATTAAACGGCCGGTAACTCGCCGTCGGGTCAAAAAGCGCACGATAAAAATTATCAAAATGGAACGAGGCGGGGATAAGCGTCGGTTCGGGCGCGTATACTTCGGGCATGCTCTTGAGCGCGGTGCTGAACATCGCCATCACCGGCAACAGCATCAGCGCGCAACCAAGCAGCAATAATCCGTAAATAAAAGGCCGGAAGGCCTTACTCTTATTCATCGCCAAAAGACCTTGCTGTTATTCACCATCTGGGGCCCATCGCTTTTTCAAGTAGAACTGTACCAGCGTCATCATCAGGATCGCGACCATCAGGATCCAGGCCAGGGCACAGGCCAGCCCGAAGCGCCCGTACTGAAAAGCGTTCTCGTAGATGTTGAGCACGTAGAAGAACACCGCCTTCTCGTTGATCTGGGCCCCACCGATACTGCGAAACACGAAGGCCTGCGTAAAGACCTGGAACGAGCCGATAATACCGACGACGATATTGAAGAACAGCACCGGAAATATCGCCGGCACCGTCACATGCCAGAAGCGCTGCCAGGCGTTGGCGCCGTCAACCGTCGCCGCCTCGACCAAGCTCTTCGGCACCTCCTGCAGTCCCGCGAGAAAGATCATCATCGTATTGCCGAACCCCCACACGGCGATCATGATCAAACACCCCAATGTATGTTGCATAAACCAATCGGGGCCGTCGCCGCCGAGCAGCGCCGTATACACCGCGTTGAGATAACCGTATTTGGGGTTAAAGACGAACGCCCAAGTAATCGTCGTCGCCACCGCCGGCAGCAGCGAGGGCAAAAAGAAGATCGTGCGATAATAGCTCATGCCCTTGATCTTCGGCACATTGAGCATCAGCGCCGCAAATAAGGCCACCGATACGCCGAGCGGCACCGCCAGCACGCTATAGGCGATGGTCACCTCAACGCTATTGTAAAAACTCGGCTCCCAGCCCTTGAAGATGACCGCATAGTTGTCGAGGCCGACCCATCTGGGCGGATCACTGATCGAATACTTGGTGAACGACAAATAGATCGAGCTTATAATCGGCCCGAGGATAAATACGGAGAACCCGACTAGCCACGGCGAAATAAAAAGAAAGAAATACCGGGTATTTCGGCTTTGCTCGTTCAAACGCGCATCTCCTTATGGGCCGTCATAGTCGTATTCGGGATTAAAGCGATCGACCATCTTCATCGCGTTGCTTACCTCTTCGGCGATGGCTTTGCCGCACTGCTCCGCCGTCAGATCCCCAGCGAGCATCGCCAAGACATACGGCAGCGCATGGCGTTGCGCCAATGCGACGAATTCGGGCAACGACGATAGGTCCCGCAACTCCGTCTCGTAGGCGTCGAAGACTATGTCCTTATTCTGCGGGTCCACTTCATAACGCCATTCGACGCCCTTGGTGAAAAACTCGGCGGCGGCGACCGACTTGCGCACCGGTACATAACCGGCGACACAGAGTTTGCGGTGACTCTCGTAGTTGGCGAAGTATTTGATGAACTCCCAGGCCAGTTCCCGGTGCGGGCTCTTTTTGTTGATACCCATGCCGACAGCGACCCGCTCGGAGCCGCGATTGCCGCTCTCATGCCCGGGCAAAAGCGCGACATCCCAGCGAAACTCGGCGTTGTTGCGCAACCCGACCCAGTTTTCGGTATGCCCACCCCATTGCATCGCCGAATGCTGGTTGACGAACATATACGGCAGGATATCCCTCGTCGCCGGGCTCACCTTGTGCACATTGACCAAATCGCTGAAGAACTGCAGCGCCTCGATCGCCTGCGGGGAATCCATCGGACTGTGGTGCCAATCGTCACCGATCAACTGCCCACCGGCCTGATGCACATGACAGAGCCATTCCACCCACCATCCGGCGACGATCGTCGTGCCGTATTTGTCTTCGCCCCGCCCGCGATAAAATTGCGTCAGTTCCCGGGCATTCTGCACATAATCTGACCAGGTCCAGTCGTTGCTCGGCAACTGGACACCGGCTTCGGCGAACATATCTATATTGTAATAGAGCAACGAGACATTGAAAAAATAGGGCACGAGAAACAGATCGTCGGCGAAACGGCAACTCTCGATAATAGCCGGATAGAAGTCATCGGGCTGGTGTTCGACACGATCCCTGGCAACTAAGTCATCCAGCGGTAACATCACGTTTTTATAGCGATGTAGGGAAAACGTGTTGGTCGATATAATATCGGGTAGCTTATTCGCCGCCTCGTAAATTGAAGCCTTTTGGTTGATATCGTCGATCAGCACAACGACCACGTCCGGATGCAGCGCTTCGAATTCTTCCTTTACAGTATTCCATACTTCGTTGATCTCGGACAGATTCATCTCAAAGGAGACGCGCAGCACCCGCTTACCGGCATACTCTTCTTCGAGCGAGGTGCCGCGGGTCAACCCGACCAATATCACCACAGCAACAAGCAACAAGGCCACTGCGATAAAAGGTCCGTTTAGGGAAATACTGCGCTTATCCAACAATATTCAACTTTCTCATCGGCAAAATCAGCCAATCGTGTAATTGCGCCTCTTTTTTTTCTGTACAATATAGGGCAAACTATGACGTAGGCTAATAGCCGACAGTAACTCGCCGCACGGCTTAGGCAAAAGAAACGACAGGGCTCTATCGACTACAACCCAGCCAATAAAGAAGCCTGGGAGGAAGCCTTCGCCAAGGTCGCCCTGGTGCTCAAAGACGGCGGCGCCCTGGTGCTCAAAGACGGCGGCGCCCTATACCAATATGCTGGCCATGCCCAGCGACGCAGGGTATTTTGGGGGGGGCGTGGCAGGGCAAAGGGCCGAACAAAAAAAGCCGCCTGATCCCAAAAGACCAGGCGGCTTATCCGTCCTAACAACTTGAATCACAATCTAATTCAGGCCACTTCGAAAATCGCCTCGACCTCAACAGCCACACCCGTCGGCAACTGCGCGAAACCCACCGCGCTGCGCGCATGAAAACCGTCGCCGTCCTTGCCGAAAATCTCGTGATACAGATCCGAAATTCCGTTGATCACCAGATGCTGCTCGGTAAAGTCTAAGGACGAATTGACCATGCCGAGCAGCTTGACGACCCGCAAACCGTCGAGGCTGCCGACCTCCTGGTGCACGGACTGCAGAATATCAATACCGCACTCCTTCGCCGCCGCATAGCCCTCTTCAACGCTGAGACCAGCGCCGAGCTTGCCCTTGATATCCGATACATGCCCCGAGGTATAAAGCGTCTTGCCGATGCGGGCGACCATATTCAGGTAGGCCTTCTCCGCGTTGTCGGGAAATTCAATACCCAATTCTTTTGCTTTTGCTTCTGCGCCCATTGCTGGTATCTCCTGTTAGGTATAGGTGTGGTCAAGTGGAATGTTTATGCTTGCGTGATTGCCTTCACTCGGTCAAAAAACGCTTTTTTGTGCGGAGTGTTAATACCCCAATGAACCGGCACGGTCTGCTAACCGCTCAAATACTCGTAGTTTGCCTCCCGGCTCTGGGCCGGCGAGTCAAAACATCCATGTTTCCAGCCTTCGCAACCATAGCCCTGTGAATAATAGCCCCAAGACGCGTATTCTTCAAATGCCACGTCGAGGCTTTCGAGATAGACCGAATCCTCATTCATCAACAGAGGTGTAGGGTTGGCGGCAAATGCCGCGTAGGCTCTCACCCGCTGCAACCACCGCCCGTTATCGGTGGCCTGTTGCGCGATCTCGATCAGCTGGTGATTTCCGTCACCATGTTCTGCCGTCCTTCTCCAGTTTAGGGTTAGGCATTGTCGGAATCGACTCTTATTGCCTTCAGATACAAAAGTGAATGAGCCATTGATGTTTTTTTACCCTTTGCGCGCGGCAACACAAGCGGCAAATATCTCACGAGAAAGCTTTGTGCGAATTATTCGGACGCTCAGAAAATTGATTTTGCGTCCCGCCTGTAGGTCCGCTATTTTAAAACCCCTGTACGTTGTAAGACGCGATTTACTACATCCAGGAGCCGGACAATGACCACATCGCCACAACCCGAAGCCACCGACCAGGACGGACTCGCCGACGGTGACGTGCTGACCGAGGGACCACAATACAACGAGCCACCCAAGAAAACGCGCGTAAAGTGGTATCGCCCCCGCATCGCGCGCGAGGACTTGGCCGATCTCAATAAACGCAGCGATTTCCTCGGCTTCGTGCAGACGCTCGGTTATCTCGGCATACTGGCCGCCGCCTCGGGCGCCGCCATTTATTCATCGCTGCACTGGCCTTGGTATGTCACCGCACTATTGATCTTCATCAATGGCCATTTCTGGCATTTCCTGATCAATGGCTTCCACGAACTGATCCACGATTCGGTGTTCAAGACTCGTTGGCTCAACCGTGCCTTCCTGCGAGTATTCTCCTTCTTGGGGTGGTATAACCACCACCACTTCTGGGCCAGTCACACCGAACACCACAAATACACGCTGCATCCGCCCGACGATCTCGAAGTCATCCTGCCGGCTACAATCGACTTCAAGGCGATCCGCAAGATCGCCCTAGTCAACCATCGCTATCCCTACGACCTGCTACAGAGCAAATTCAAAGCGTTCCGTGGCCATATGCCCGAGGATACGTGGAGTAAAATGCTCTTTCCCGAAAGCGACCCCGGGCGCCGCCGCGCCTACACCAACTGGGAGCGCATCATGTTGCTCGGACACCTGGCGATCGCCGCGACCGCTTTAGCCTTCGGCTATTGGGCCGTACTATTCGTCATCACCTTCCCCAAAGCTTTCGGCATCTGGCTGCAATTCTACTGCAACTCCGCTCAACATGTCGGTTTGCAGGACGAGGTGCCCGACTTCCGCCTCTGTTGCCGGACGATCTATCTCAACCCTGTAGTGCAGTTCCTCTATTGGCATATGAATTACCACACCGAGCACCATATGTTCGCCGCCGTGCCGTGTTACCGGCTCGGTCGCCTGCACCGAATGATAAAACACGAGATGCCCTATTGCCCTAATGGCTTACGCGAGACATGGAAACATATCGGCGAAATTCTGCAAAAGCAGCAAGAAGACCCGAGCTATGTCTACAAAGCCGAAGTGCCCAAGGAGTATCCGGCGCCCGCTTAAATCCGCTCCGCAAGCCGTAAACCCAATACTTCACCCGTCCCTTCAGAAATAGAGCTATACCCTTGCCAAAACTATTAAGCGAACAAAGTATAATCGTCGCCCTCGTCCTCACCATTATCTTTGTAGCACATCCCGCCCAAGCGCTCACCGGCGACCTAGACTGCAACGGTAAAGTAGACTTCTCCGACTTCTTCCTTTTCTCCGACAACTTCAACTCTTCGAGCGAAACGACGCCATTAGTCGGTGATTTCGATGCCAATGGCAGCGTCGATTTCTCTGACTTCTTCGTCTTTTCCGACAACTTCGGTAAAGAAGAGGCCGTAGGACCGGAGTGCGGACAAACCGACAGCACACCAACCGCAACTGAACAGGCGGCCACCACCGACTTCTACGCACCGCAAGTATTCGCCAACATCCTCGCCGCGACAAGAACAATCGCTTGGACGCCTCTTACCGGCTCGCTGAGTGACCGCGCGCGCCTGTCCTTGGGCGTCGAAGGCACACAAGACCTGTTAGTGATCGACGACAGCGAGAGTACCTACGCCGCCACACTCACGATCGACCCCGGCATGACCGCCGCCACTACGCACAGCAACGACGCGCTGCTCAAGGCGATGTTCAAGTTGATCGAGGTCGGCATCGACACCTATATGATGGTCTCCAGCAAACACGCTAACTACGCCGTCGACTTGGCGACCATCAATGGCATACAGACCCTGGTCATGCGCGACTATCGCAGTTTCTACCTCGACACCGCCACCGCCGGTTTCCTTACCTTCAGCTTTACCACCTCGGGCTCGACGACGACGATCGCGGCCAGCGGTCGCCATGCTTACGACGCGTCGGTAGGCGGCTTCGTCGTCGATGCCTCGTGGACCACCCTGAACGTGGCCATCGATGGTTCTTCGGCGATACTAACTACCGAAGTCGGCACCGCTTTCTCCGTCTTCTCGCTCTACCTACCTACCTTGGACCAGGAGATCCCCTCCGATTTCAATCCAACGCAAGTCGCTCGGGTCAGCAACGCCGAATTGCAAGCGACTGCGGACGGCACGGACCGATTGTCGGTTGAGATCAAAAACGTGCTGCCCGCCTACAAGGAACAGGTAGCGACTGTAGGCCCTGACGCCGCAACCGCAATAGCCGCCAATGCAATACTAACCACCATAGACTCGACCCTAGCCGCCGAAGGCAGCGCCTTGCGCTATCCGGTCGCCTTCTACACCACAGTGCGCGACAATATGCTAACGAGAAAGGTACTGGTCTCCGACAACTACGATACCGTATTGGACCAGCGCTCGATCCCCTATGTCTATTTCACCAACGAGACGGGCACCGACGGCTTACATCACCCCTTTATGGTGATCGCCAGCTATAACGTGACCGAAGGCATGACGCACTTGTGGGATGTGCCACGCCCACCCGGTGACGGCACGCAGGGCACCAGCTATCCCGAACAGAACGTGACCCGCAATGCCGGTAGCCAAGGGTATTTCGCTAAAATTCCCATGAAAGACTACGGCGAAGTCGCGGTGCTGACCGAAAATACCATGGTCAACGACCTCGCCTCCGACGCCCCCGGCGCCCCCGATTTTTCCCATCTCAACTATGCCAGTACCTCGGCCACCGGCATCGCCATCGACGGCGTCCTCGTCTACCCGACTCTCAACAACACACTCGAGTTCGCCACAGCCGGCGGCGAGCTTTCCAGCGTAGGCATCCACTCCGGACGCGGTATGGGTGTGCATTACCACGCCGACTCCCACAGCGCGACAGCCAGCGGCTTGAACCTCTATAACGCCGCAGACTACATTGCTCAAAACCACCCACCAATCATCACCTTTGGTTTCGACGGCGTCGCCGGCTACGGAAAATACATCGACACGGAAAGCGCAGGTGCAACCCAGGCCCTCGACGAATGGGGCGGTCACGAACACGGCGTCTACGCCTACCACTATCATGCCGAAAACATCGCGGCCACCGCTGTGACTCAGGGACCCGACGGCAGCAGTTTCTCCTATACCGCACACCTCTTACCGCCCAAGGGCGCGTGGCGCGGGCGCATCAACGACATCCCCAGTTTTTGGGCCGGCACAGTGCCGGCCTATGGCGGCAGGCCTGGTGTGTATCAGGGAATTGGAGAGCGATAAAAGGCGGGAATTCATCTCAACGGCGGCAGGCACTTCTGTATTCTTCGTCGTCAGGAAACGATATAGCCTTCGGCCAGTTCCCTAAACAACGCGACCTGATCAACAACCCACGACGCATCCTGTCGCAACTCGATCGCCATCAACGCACCAACCGTCCCAGCGGCCTCCGAGGCTGCGCGCGCGTCAAAGAGCAACGAGCGCGACCGTCGGGCCAGCACATCGTCGATCGTGCGCGCCATCTCATACCGACAGGCCCAGACAACCTCAGCACCGGTCATAGCCAAATCGACGTGGATCGGGGCCGCCCATTCCGCATTCGCATCGATCAAAGCCTGCACCCCTTCGGCATCTGCCCCGTAAAACGATAGCCCTCCCAATGCGTCCGCATGTTCGCTATAGCCATGAATGCGCAGCGACGCGGTCACACACGACGATTGCGGCAGCCCCGCCAGAACACTGGCCTGATCGACCACATCCTCGGCCATTTTTCGATAGGTCGTCCACTTGCCCCCGACGACGGTCATCATCGCCGAATTCGGATCAATCAGAATGACATGATCCCGTGAAAGCGCCGCGGTGCCCACCTCATCGCCTCTTTCCACCAGGGGGCGAATACCGGCAAAGACGCTTTTGATATCGCTACGGGCCGCTGGCCGGGCGAGATAGCGATTCGCCGTGTCGAGGATAAAATCGATCTCTTCGCTGCGAGGTTGCGGCTCAAGCGGCACGTCGTCAACCAGCGTATCGGTGGTGCCGACCACCGTAACATCACGCCAGGGTATCGCGAACATCACGCGGCCGTCGCCGGTATGCGGCACCATAATCGCGGATTCGCGGGGGATAAACGAACGGTCTAAAACGATGTGCACACCCTGGCTCGGTGCGACAATCGCATCCAGGTCCGGATTATCGAGGTGCCTGACAGCATCCGCCTGCGGACCCGTCGCGTTGACGATCACCTTGGCAAAGACCTCCATTTCCGCACCCGTCTCCGCGTCACAGACCCTGACCCCCTGCGCCACCCCCTGCGTATCCTTGAGAATAGCCACCACGCCCGTATAGTTAACGGCGACAGCTCCTTGCTCCACCGCGGTACGGGCCAGACTGATCGCTAACCTCGCGTCATCGAACTGGCCGTCAAAATAGCGGGTGCCACCGCGCAAGCCTTCAGTCTGAATCGACGGAATTTCTTCGATCACTTTCTCACGCGACAAATGCCGCGAACGACCAAAACCGTATTTGCCCGCCAACAGATCGTAGACCTTGAGCCCAACGCCGTAGAAGGGGGACTCCCACCACTCGTAACTGGGCACGATAAAAGCGAGATCATTGACCAAGTGCGGCGCGTTTTGCAATAGCCGACCGCGTTCGCTGAGGGCTTCCATCACCAGAGAGACATTGCCCTGTTGCAAATAGCGCACGCCGCCGTGGATGAGCTTGGTCGATCGGCTAGAGGTGCCTTTGGCGAAGTCCGCTTGTTCAAACAAGACGACAGCATAACCGCGCGAGGCTGCGTCGACAGCAGTGCCCAGCCCCGTCGCGCCACCGCCGATTATAACGATATCCCAGGGCGCTTTGCGCTCCCGAATCGCATCTAGCCCGACATCGCGGTCCACCCTACTCCTCCTGCGCCCAACCGCGCGACCTGTCGAGCGCCGCCGCCCAGCGAGCACGAAGACCATTCGTCTGATCTGCGGCCAACTGAGGCTCAAACACCCGATCAACCTGCCAGTTGCCGACCACATCGTCATCGGAAGCCCAATAGCCGACCGCCAGCCCCGCCAAATAGGCCGCGCCGAGCGCGGTGGTCTCAAAAACTGTCGGGCGCACTACCGGAACCTGCAAAAGATCGGCCTGGAATTGCATTAGGAAATCATTCGCCGCCGCACCGCCATCGACCCGTAATTCGTCTATCGGCGCGTTCGCGTCGCCCCCCATCGCATCGGCAAGATCCGCCACTTGGTAGGCAATGCCCTCCAAGGCCGCCCGCGCAATATGCCCCGCCGTCGAGCCCAATGTAAGCCCGACGATCGTCCCTCGGGCGTAAGCGTCCCAGTGCGGTGCGCCGAGTCCGGCATGCGCAGGCACGAGATAAACGCCGCCATTATCGGACACCGTCGCAGCCAGTGCCTCGACCTCCGCCGCCGACTCAATTATACCGAGCCCGTCGCGCAACCATTGCACAATAGCGCCGCCGACAAAAACACTGCCCTCCAACGCATACGTCGTCCGGCCGCCGCGCTGCCAGGCGATCGTCGTCAGTAGCAGGTTATCCGAGGATTTAGCCTCTTCGCCGGTATTCAACAGCATAAAACACCCGGTGCCGTAAGTGTTCTTGGCCATACCCGGCCGCAGGCAGGCCTGCCCGAAAGTCGCGGCCTGTTGGTCGCCCACCATCCCCGCCAAGGGCACCCCCGCCAAGGCAGGAATGGCCGTGATCTCACCATAGACTTCCGAGGAAGAACAGACGGTGGGCAGCAAGCTCGGCGGGATATCGAACAAACGCAGTAGTTCCTCATCCCAGGTCTTATCGTGAATATTGTAGAGCAATGTGCGCGAGGCGTTACTAACATCCGTGACATGCAACCGGCCGTCGGTCAATTGCCAAGCCAACCAGGTATCGATCGTGCCAAAGGCCAGTTCACCGCGTTCGGCCCTATCGCGCACCCCTTCGACATGATCGAGTAACCAAGCGACTTTCGTAGCGGAGAAATAGGCGTCGAGTACCAGGCCGGTGCGTTCTTGCAGCATCAGCTGATGACCCTCCACCCTCAGCCTGTCACAGTGCTCGGCCGTGCGCCGGTCCTGCCAGACAATCGCCCGATACACCGGCTCGCCCGTCTGGCGATCCCAGATCAGGGTAGTTTCGCGTTGATTGGCGATCCCGACCGCGGCGATATCACCTTTCGCAATGCCGGCTGTCGCAATGGCCTCAGCAGCCACGTCCGCCTGGGTGCGCCAAATTTCGTTTGCATCGTGCTCTACCCACCCCGGCTGCGGGAAGTGCTGCGCGAACTCCCGTTGCGCGACCGCCAGCATCGCGCCAGACGGGTCAAATACAATGGCCCGCGAACTCGTCGTGCCCTGATCCAGCGCCACGACCACTTTCACGATGCGACCTCCTGCGTTGCCGCCCAACGCAACTTCGCCGACGCGCAGCGGGCATTATACGCTCGTTCTTTAGCCTGCGGCACGATCACCTCGGGCGCGGCGCGATCGTAGGTGCCGTCGCGCACACCGTCGCGGAAGGCGCGTTTTACCAGTCGGTCTTCGCCGCTATGAAAACTAATAATTCCGATCCGGCCCCCCGGTCGCAAGCAATAGGGTGCCAGCCGCAAAAGCTCTTTCAATACATCTAGCTCGCCATTGAGTAGAATGCGCAGCGCTTGGAATGTGCGTGCCGCCGGGTGCAGGATTTGGCCTTGCTGTCGCCGCCATTGGCTCGCCGTAATGCCCTTAACCTTCATCAGTAATTCGGTCAATTGCGATGTCTGTTCGATAGCCGTCACCGTACGCTGCTCGACTATGCACCGGGCAATTTCCTCACTGTCCGGCTCATCGGCGAGTTCGCTAAAAGCGTCGGCTAATTCTTGCTCCGACAACTGCGCCAGCAAATCGGCGGCGGTCTGCTGTAAGCGCTTGTCCAAGCGCATATCCAAAGGCCCCTCGTGACGGTAGCTGATGCCGCGCTGTGGATTGTCAATCTGCATGCTGGAGACCCCGAGATCCGCGAAGATTATATCATAGCCCTGCAACCCCTCCGGCCCCAATACCTTAGCCAAACCCGCAAAATTGCTGTGATGGAGGCTAACCGGTGTCGACTCTTGGTTTAACCGCTGACCGGTTTTCACCAATTCATCCTGGTCTACATCAAAACCGACTAGCTGGCCCGTTGGACCAATCCGCCGCATAAACTCTAATGCGTGTCCACCATAGCCCACCGTGCAGTCGGCCACCACTTCGCCAGAGCGCGGTGCCAACACCTCAATAACCTCCGCGGCCAATACAGGGATATGCATTCCGGCCGGCGTCTGACCTTTCGCATGCAGGCGGGCTTGCAAGTCGGGGTGCGCCGATAGATCACGCTCTTTGTATTTCTCGTCGTAACTCCTCGGATGGCTACCGCGATAGCGCACCCGACGACGCGGCAGCGCATCGCCCCCATCAGATTGCTCAGACAACACGCCAGCCAATCTCGCCGCCCGAGCGAATTGGCACGACATCGCCATACTTCGCCGGCACCGTGCAGGGCTCCTTGACCAAATGCACCGTCTTTGCCGGTGGCGTTAGGCCGTATATGCTTTGGGCATTACCCGAAACAAAGGCCTGCAGCTTATCGAGCGCGTCATGTGCATCAAAAAGCTCGGCCAACATCGCCAGCGCCACGGGCGCGGTAAATACCCCCGCCGCACAACCGCAACATTCTTTCTTCTCCAGAGGATGCGGCGCGGAATCACTGCCGAACATCAGTTTCGGATGCGCCGTCAACGCCGCGTGCAATAGTGCATCGCGGTCCTCGGGACGTTTAGCAATCGGTTTGCAGAACAGATGCGGGTTCAACAACCCGCCAGCGACATCATCCAACGTAATCAGCAAATGCTGCAAGGTCACCGTCGCGTGTACATTCTCGTAGCGGTCGAGTAATTTTACCGCTGCCGCCGTCGTAATATGCTCCATTATAATTTTCAGCCGGGGAAACTTCTGCGCCAATTCGTCGTAGGTCGGCAAGAAATCGCTTTCGCGGTCCATAACAAAACTCTCCGGCACCTCGCCGTGCACCAACAGGGGTATGTCCATATCCTGCATCATCGCCATCGTCTGCTCGGCATCACTCACCGATTTTACGCCGCCCTCGCTATTGGTCGTTACCCCCTCCGGATAGAGCTTAATGCCGATGATAGACTCCCTCACCGCCGCCAAATCGGCCTCGCTGTAGTTGCGGAAAAACAAAGCCATATAGGGCGTAAAAACATGATCACCGACCGCGCGCCGCACTTCGCCCGTATACCACTCCAACCGTTCCAGATCCGCCACCGGCGGCACCAGGTTGGGCATGATAACCCCTCCGGCAAAAGTCTCCGCCGATAGCGGCGCTACCAAATCGAGCATCGCCCCCTCGCGGAAGTGAATATGCATATCTAAGGGCGACTGCAGGAAAATCTCGGTGGGCATAGAAATACCTTTCTACAAGGTTAGGAGAAGTAGGGATCTTCCACCTACGGCTGCGAGTTGCTCGTTGAGTTGCCACAGATAGGTATAGCTGCCAGCATTCTGGTCGGCAAGATTTTGCAGCAGTCGGTGCGTGCCTAGCCAAACCACAGTGCCATCGCCCCTGACGTTCGACATCGCTGAGATCAATCAGGGGGACGAGCAGGTAAGGCGGCGGCTGGATTCTGCGAGGTCTTGTTTTGGCGTACAGTGTGCGGCCTGGCCCGCGTCCAAGTGTAGAGCCGACATCGGTGTCCTCTGCTTTTATTTACCCCAATCTGCCTTGGGCGGAGCTATTCATAATTGTATATTGCTTATATGTTGCAAGCAAGGCTCTATGCGAAGAAATCTCTTGTAACTGACTATCGGCAAGAGCAACTTATGAAGGAATATAGCCCGATGCGCCTTCTGTAAAAAATACGCAATATCCGCCTTTAAAAGGCGGACTAAACGAAAGGCCGTTCACAGTGTCCATACCCGTGCAAATTCCAGAAAGCCTGACACAGAACAAAAAGTGGGCCGACTGGCTCGCCGAACTGCCGGCCATCCTTATAGCGTGCGCAAAGAAATGGACCCTTCGCATCGAAGCGCCGCTAAGCGAAGACTATGCGCAGATGTCCTTCGGCTATATCACCCCAGCCACGCGAGCGGACGGTGAGAAAGTGATACTCAAATGCGTGCCCCCGCCCATTTTCGCCGAGTTACAAGAAGGCCCGGCGCATTTTTAGCGAACTGCCCCGAAGAATCCTGCGCAGGACAGGACCTGGACGAAATTGCCATACGCCGCATCAACATCATGATCGAAGAATTGCGCATGCCGCCCAATCGCGTCATCAAATGGGGGGTTATTTTGTCCTGCATCTGGTCGAGATGAGGTTTAGACGACTCGAAGGGGAATTGGCGCGGCGGCATCTAACGCGCCGAGGCATTAGACGATCTATTATAAAAGCGATTTGACAGCCGATTACTAGATAGATACCGTGTAGACTTGAACCGACTCACCTATCAACCATTTGGAGAAAATATCATGTATATTGGATCGCAATTCGGCCACCAGACAGACGAGGAAATACAGGTCCTGTCGCAACTCGGCGTCATCAACGTCGACCAAACACCCGTCGAAGCCTGGAAAGACTGGACGACGGACGCGTTAGTGGCACTTAAAGAGCGGTGGGCCAAGCACGGCATCAGCCTGGAAATGCTACATATCCCCTTAGGCTCGCGCAGCGCCTACGACAACGAAGCCGGCGCAATCTTCCTCAAGCCGAGCGACGAGCGCGACCGCCAGATCGACTGGATGAAAGAAACCGTGCGCATGGCGGGCGAGGCCGGAATACGCGGTCTGAACTACAATATCACAATCTTGGGACACCTGCGCACGCCGTCAAAAACGGGGCGCGGCGGCGCGACCGTGTCGACCTTCGAACTGGACAAACTGGACCAATCGGCCGCCGAGTTCGAGGACGGCCCCGCCGACGAAGACGAAATGTGGGAACGCATCAACCACTGGCTGCAGGAGATCATACCCGTCGCCGAAGAACACAAGGTGCAGATGGCCTGTCATCCTTCGGACCCGGGTATAGGCGTCGGTAATACGTATAGAGGCGTCGCCCGCCCGTTGGGCATGGTCGACGGTTTCAAAAAACTAATCGAACTCTACGACAGCCCCTACAATGGCCTCAACTTCTGCCAGGGCTGCATGTCCGAGTCTTTAGAAAATCCGGCCGAAGAAATCTTCGACGTCATCCGCTATTTCGGCGAGCGCAAAAAGATCTTCAACGTGCATTTCCGCAATATCAAGGGCGGTTTGGGTAATTTCGTCGAGGTCTTTCCCGACGAGGGCGATATCCATATGATCCGGGCGCTGAAGGTCTACAAGGACGTCGGCTACAAGTACATGATCATGCCCGACCACGTGCCCGGCATCGGCGGCCCCGAATCCGGCAAGGTCGGTTTCGCCTATACCTACGGCTATATCCACGCGGCCTTGCAGGCGGTGGAAGAATTGTCGCAGTAAACGTCAAGCAATCTTGGTCACCGTATGGTCTCGACCCGCCGAGACCATACGGTAGTCGATTGCCCTCGCTGCCCGCGGCCTCTATCGCGCCGTCTTCCGGATCAATAGCGCAAGGCCGCCGATCCACGCGTCTGTTAATCGGCTTTCACTCGCCCCCAGGAACTTTCCTCAACCGCGGTACCAATCTCAGCGCGCATTTCCAGAGCGAAGGATCCCTGCGAACTCGTATCGCCTTCGAAAGTATCTGTGATCGGCGAATACGTATAATAAAATACCGCGTCTTCGAGCGGCTTAAACACATAATAGCGCAGCAACATCGTTTCCTGGCTATCGCATTGATAATCGACGACAAAATTTTCCGCCACGCTGCCCTCGGGACCAAAGGTTTTAAAACGCACCTCACGCGCACAACTATGGCCCGCATTCGACATCACGATATTATCGTGCTTGTTGAGAATATCTCTTTTGATGGTGCTGGTCTCCAACGTATCGTGGGTCCCGAGTAACACCTTGTGATTAGGGTGTGCGGCGATAACGTCGTTAGCCCATTGGCGCGCACCCGGATTATCGGTGCCCCAGGGATCGTGCGACTGGATATTCACAAATAGAAAATCTTCTCCGTAAAGATTGAATTTCTGATACGAATTGTGAATGCCCTGATAACTGCCGCCCCACCAAGGTTCGTCGGAGAAGTTTGCAACGGGGAAATATTTATTAATCGAGAGGATACTGTCGTGGTTGCCCTGGTTTACCGCAAAGGGAATCTGCCCGTAGAGTTTATTCCAAGCGGCACTCGCCCTATTCCACTCGTTGGCGTTGCTGCTGCTTTCGGTTATATCGCCCAAGCCCTGTACGAACTTGATATTGAGCTGGTCGCGCGTATCAAGCAACCAGTCGAAGGCCGTGTTCATATAGGCGATGGGCGCATTGCCCCGATTTTGCGAATAGTGCTGCGTATCGGGGATGACAAAGAGCGTCCATTCACCTTTTTTCTCGTCGGCCACCAATCGGGCGTCAACCGACTGCGCTTCGACAGAAAACGCCGCGAGGACGATAGATAAGATACTGCAATAGCGTATCAGGTTGAACTCGTTCATAGTCAAAACCTTTCCTGCTGAGTAATTTTAGGCCTTTAATTTTCCAGGCATATGACAATAAGACCCCGGTTCGAAGACGCCTATCATCACTCAATCGGGTAATCTCAGCGAAGAGATCAAGTCGATTTTGCGACTGCTCTTTGTAGCGGATATTCACCCCATCTTCTTCGCTTTTTCCCCCAACAAATTACCCTTATCCGCCGCATCGGCTATTTTGCGCGCGGCCGCCGCATTTTTCTTCATCTGCGCCACGCTCTTGGTCTTGAGCCGCGCCGCGCCCTTCGTGCTCTTGGTACCGAGTCTCTTCGCTCCGGCCAGGCGCTTCTTCGCCCGTACGATCTCTCTCTTATACTGCGGCAACCACTCCGCCTGGCTCACCAACATCTCATCGACCATCTGCCAGATCTCCGGCGGGTCGCACACCGCGCCGACCAACGGGTCCATCATAAAGGCCTGGCGCAATAGCTCTATATCGCCGTGCACAGCCGCTTCCGTAGCCAAACCCTGTACCGCAATCGACTGGTTGCAAACCGCCGCACAGCCACGCGGCAAGTCCTCTAATTGCGGAATGCTCATGCCGTTTTTGTCGACATAGCCGGGCACTTCGACGATGGCCTCGTTCGGCAGATTCGGCACCACGCCATCGTTGCGCACATTGAAATGTCCGCGGTAGACACGGCCGGTCTCCAGCGCCTCGATAATCCACGAGCCGTGTTCCTCCGAACGCGTATCGTAACTAAAGACAGGCGGTTCGGCCTTCATCCAATTGGGAAAATCGGTCTCGAACCAGTTGCGCCCTTCGGTACAAACCCGCAAATAACCGCCGGTCTCACCGTTGATCCAAGTGTCCAGTGAAATCCACCGACGGATCTCGCGCGGGCGCTTGCGATACCAGGGCACATACTCGGAAAGGTGACCATTCGATTCGGTGCTATAATAGCCGAAACGACGCAACATATCGATGCGCACCTTCTCGGTCTCGCTAAAACGCGGATGCCGTTCAAAACCTTCGAGCAGTCGCTCTGTCCAATCCTCACCCTCATACTGCACACTGACATACCACGTCTGGTGATTAATGCCGGAGGCAACGATATCGACGTCTTTCTTGCTGACCGTCTTGTAGTTTCTCGAACCAGGTTTCTTGCCCTTATTGACCAGCAATTCAATCACCTGACAGATCTGCCCATGGCCTCCTTGTACTCCATGACATAAGCCGACGGTATTGACGCCGCCGTATTCGAGTGCCGCCCAGGTATTCATCGCCATCGGATTGGCGTAGTTGAGGAATAGTGCGTCATTGGCCGCCACCTCGCGGATATCCTTGCAAAAAGCCAATACCTGCGGAATATTGCGCTGGCCGTACATAATGCCACCGGCACAAAGCGTGTCGCCAACGCATTGGTCAATGCCATATTTGAGTGGGATGTCGATATCGTGCGCGAAGGCCTTAAGACCGCCGATCCGCGTAGTATTCAGCACATAGTCGGCCCCGTCTAACGCGCGACGGCGATTGGTAGTGGCACTCAACTTGGCGGGCAACCCATTGGCCTCGATATCGCGCGCGGCCAACTGGGCAATCATATCGAGATTGTGTTTATTGAGATCGTGGAAGGCGAATTCGCTGTCGGCGAGTTCGGGCACGGAGAGGATGTCGCGCATAAGACGGCGGGTAAAACCGATGCTGCCGGCGCCGATAACGGCTACTTTGATAGGCATGGAATGTTATCCTTTGTATTTGGGAATGAATCGATGGCGCAAAATCTGCGAACTATCTGCCCTAAAGGCAATGGATCACCCAATTAGCAGGACGAGAAAACAATGACGGATTTGCACTTCGAGCAATTGGACCAGGAAGGGTATACGATAATACCCGACTTTCTGAATCAGCAGACTACCCGTAGTATCCGTCGCCATATCGATACACTAGTACCGCCAGACGATACACCGCCGGAGAATCGCAAACGCTGGCACACCGTCCTACGCCACCCCATCCCCGGCGCGATCATGGCCGAACTCATCGACCATCCGCCCATACGTATCCTAACCACCCAACTTTTGCAATCACGAGAGCTGCGCCTGCTCGAACAAGTGCTCATCCGCTCCGACCCCAAACCGCCGCCGCACGGACCCTCCGGCTGGCATGTCGACTGGACTTTTTTACCGCGCAACTACGAAGCCGTGCCGCACCAGACCTATTTCCATATGGTACACGCCCTCAACACCGTGCCGCCCGGCGGCGCCGCCTTTATGATCGTACCGGGGTCGCACCATCTGACCTATGCCGCCAGCGCGAAAATTGACACGGCGGAAGACCTGGCGCAACTCAAACGCGACCCGGTGGGCGTAGCGGACATCGACACCAGCAAAGGCATCGAAATTTGCCCGAACGAGGGCGACTTACTAATCTTCAATCCAATGGCCCTGCACTCCGCCTCAGGCAACGCCACCGACCAACCGCGCTACGTCTATTTCACCTCGTATTTCGACACCTCCGCCACCGAACTATGGAACGCGTTGCGCGAAACCAAATACCGCGATGGTTTTCCCGATGAGTTGCGCGAGCAGTTACCGGAAGAATTGCGGCCTTTGTTGCAATGGTGACAATGACGGAAGCTGCACACCTATCCCCCCATCCAACAAACGATCTCCCCGCAACCGGCCCTCCCCCACAATCTATCCGCCAACATCAGATCTCATTAAAATCATTGACGGCAACATAAACTTCCGCTTCTTTAAAGCCGATTCCAACCCGGACATCCCAGCGTCACCCGAAAGGACCCACCATGTACGACTCGGCCCAGCACTTCGCCGCGAGCTACCGCGCCTTCACTCCCGAATTTGCCTTTAATGTCGAGTCCGCCAAAGACCTCGCCGCATGGCAGGCCGCCTTCCGCCCCCGGTTGCGTCAGATCCTCGGTTTAGACAACCTCGCCGTCGACCTGGCAGATCACCAACCGACAGCGGAACTGCGCTTGACCGAAAACATGGGCGACTATATCCGCGAAACCTGGCACCTGTGGGTCGAACCGACTGTGCCGCTGCCCTTCTACTTATTGCGCCCGCTCGAAATCACCGAACCCGTACCGCTCGTTATCATCCCACACGGTCACAATCATCCGCATATCTACGTCGGCATCGCCAAAACCGACAAAGAGGCTGCCGAGATCGAAGAGGGCGAACGCGATATCGGCGTGCAGGCCGTGCGCGAAGGCTATATCACCATCGCACCGACTACACGCGCCTTCGGCGAAACGCGAACGGAAAAAGACCGGGAGACAGACAAGGTGCACTCGTGCCAGATCCAGCTCAGACACGGCTTGCTGGCCGGGCGCACGCCGATCGGCGAGCGCGTTTGGGATATGGGCTGCCTGATCGACTGGGCCAGCGCCGAGTTACCTATCGACCCCGAGCGTATCGCGATGACCGGAAATTCCGGCGGCGGCACCATCACAGTATTCGCCGCCGCCTGCGACACGCGCATTTCGCTAGCAATGCCGGGCTGTTATTTCTGCACCTTCGCAGGCAGTCTCGGCACCATTAACCACTGCGACTGCAATTATGTTCCGGGCATCCTGCGCCTCGGCGAAATGTATGACGTGGCCGGGCTGATCGCACCACGGCCCTTTAACGCCATCGCCGGCAAAACCGACCCGATTTTCCCCATCGACCAGGTCGAATACGCCTATGAAAAACTGCAGTTGATCTATGCGGCTGCCGGCGCCGAAGAGCACTGCCAGCTCTATATCGGTGAGGGCGGGCACCGCTACTACAAAGACGGCGCCTGGCCCTTCGTGCGGAGGTATTTCGCATAAGAGACCAGGCGCACGTTATCCGCTACCTTATATCAACTGGGTGCTAGATCGACTGGGTCATTCACCCGCTTTGATCTCAGCCAAAGCGTCTACCCCCAGACCGCCTCGGACCAACGCTTCCCAAGCTTGAATGGGCGATTCCCTAAGCATCGGCAGTAGATTCGCCCGCAAGTCGCCGGCCCCCTCTCCCAGATTAGCCAGACGGTTCAGCGCGTCCATCGCGAAACCGACGCTAATCGCATTTTCGTCGGTGCGAATAACCTCCCGCAAAGCCGTGATGGTCGAATCGAAGGCCGCGCCGGTGGCTTGCGCGCCGTGCGAGCACAGAATGACGACCGACCACAGCGCGTTCTCACGCACCGCCGAACGCACCTTCTTAAAACGCGCATGATCGAAGTCGACACCATTGCCTTCGCACACGTCGCAATCGTCGGTGGGCCGTGCAAATTTGATACTGCGACCCTGAGCAAGATCCATCGCCAGTCTATTCTGCTCGCGGCCCAGGCTCTCTATGAGCGCGTCGAGGCACGCGGGGATCAAGTCTTTGCCGATCCCCGTCGAGATCGCACGGCGCCCCAAACACCCGAGGGTCCCTGCGGCGACCGAGCGCACATAAACCGACGAATCTTCCCTAAGGCGCATCGCCACCACGTCCAATACTTCCTTGCTTAACTGGCTAGTATCACCAAGGCCGTAGACACCCGCCTTGCGCACCCACCGGATCGGCGATGTAGCCGCTTCTAAAAAGGTAGCCGTCGCTTCTTCTCCGACGGCGATCAGACCGTATGTCGCTGCTCGGCGCACGCTTTCGCGATCGGTATATAGCGCCTGTCCGAGATGCTTGATGGCCAGTGCCGTATCGCCGATCGAAGCCAGCTTATAAGCCGCACCAATACGCATCGGCTCGGCTGCATTGCCCTTCCTATGCAACTGCTCAAACAAACGGTCCGCTTCCGCCGTCCGCTCTCCAGTCTCTAGTGCCGCCACTTCCGGACGCGGCGGCGGCGTCTTGCCCGTTTGCATCCAATAATGATGATAGCGCCAAACCGAAGTCACATCATCTCCAGCCGCCGACAAGTCGACTTTACTCAATGGATCCACCCCCAAGCCCGGCCAATTGACCTCGGCCGGTTCAGTAACCGGCGCGACCGGGTCGCTCGTGCGATAAATCCAGAAACGCCACATAAAACGCGGATTGCTCTGCCAAGTGCGCCAATCGTCGCGGCGGTGGTTACCCCGGTGATAGGTATTATGCGAATAGAACACGACACTGCCTGCGCGCAACGGCCCGGCCTCCATCGAACGCACCAGCGGCCACCCCGTATTCATCACTGCGTCCCGCATCCGGATATCGTGCGCCGTGTTGCGGTTGACAATATCCTCTACGTCGTATTTGGCATCAGGGCCACTGATCGGCTCGCGCTCCATACCGTCGAGTTGATATTCGAAATCGAGGTGATCCGCACCGGCGAAATTGTCGTGGTTTTCTTCGTGGTTATTCGTCCAATATTGCGAAAAAGGCACCGTCGCGGTCGGCCCCATATCCTCGAGCACGTCCTGCGGATAGTACAGCATCTCGATCTGCACGGCCTGGTGGTGACGTTGTTTCCTGCTGTTATACGGACCGTTGTCGTCCTTGTGCCAGTGCTGGTCGCGACCACCGCTGGTAAACGACGCGTTGTGGGTGAAGGGCACGATCGCCCAATGTTCGCCGGCCAGCTTATTACAGGCATCAACGAGCCCAGGCGCATTGAGTAATTCGAGTACCGCGGGCACGCCGCTGGGTGTCACCCGCCCCTTCGCGTCGTGGGCGGCCTTCTCCACCTCGTACACTCGGGCATGCACCTCGGGCGAGACGCCCAGATCCTCCGGAGCCAATACCACCAGCCCCCGGCTGGCAAACTCCTGCACCAAATTTTCTGGCGCAGTATACGCCACCGCAGAAAATTCCTTATTCTTGTCCGTGCTCAAGCTATGCAACCTCCGTTATATCCGTTGGATTTTTGCAAATAAATAATAAACGCTGAACGATCCCAGCAACTATGCTCAAATTGCCCAATGGTGCCACGGGTCTGCCGGTATCGCCTCACGGACCATGGCATCGTCGTCATGCGTCCAGCGCGCAAAAAAACCGACCCTCGGCGACTTGTTGACATTCGACGAACCACTGTGGCACAGCCAACCGTGCCACAAAATAACATCCCCGGCCCGCGCGGCAAATTCACGCGCTGGTTCGGGGCTATCATCCGAAAAAATTCCCCAACCACGCTCATCCCACTCCGGCGTCTCGCGAAAGGTCCCTTCGATCCGGTCAGGGTATTGGCGAAAATAACGATGCGCTAGAGTATGGCTGGCCGGCCAATAAACGTAATTGCCACCACCGGGTTCGGTATCGTAGAGATAAGTAGTCGCGCCGACCAGCAAAACGGCCTGACAACCCTCGCCCGGATAACCGTCCAAATGCCCAGACTCCGGCATCGCCCACTCTTCTCCTGTTTGCGGCCAACGCACGGCCACACCACAACCGCCGCCATTGAAGTGCCCGCCGCCGACCTGTCCGGCAATCGACTGCAATTCCGGTAGATCCCCGAAGATCGGATCCGGCTTGAAATCTTTGACCTTTTCCGGCCATTTTTCCGGCTCGTCAATGGTGCAACCGAGATGGCCCCAAAACTGGTCGCGCCATGCTTGTATCTGTTCGCAGGAGACAAAGCTGGGCAAAATTAAATGGCCGTCGGCTTTGAATGATTCGATCTGATCGGAACTGAGCATGTGAACTTATCTGCCTTTCATTTCATGATGTGTGTAGTGCTATCTGCTGAAACTAGGTGCTGACGATCCGATTGTGGGGTCCGTCTCCCGGCGTTCTTAGTCCCACCCGCCGTCGCGCCCACTCCCCACCGAAAAACGCCCTGCGTCGCACCCCACAACCGGACCTCGGAGACTTTGGCCTATTCTGTTAGGTACTAGGAATACCTAATTTATAGAACCTAACAAGACTCACAAAAGCAGCTAAGGCCTCTCCTCGACCAGATCGTCCTCCTAAACCCTAACCACTGATTCAAACCCAATACATAGAAGACTCAACAGCAACAATCAAACGATCAATATCCTCGGGAAAAACATGGCCGATGGTACCAATGCGAAAAGAATCAATCCCCGTAACCTTACCCGGATAAATCACAAACCCCTGCGCCTTAAGGCGATCGTAAAAAGCCTGGAAGGCATAGTCCGCATGTTGCGGATCGCGAAAGCCGGTAATAATCGGGCTGTGATACTCGGACGACAATACGCATTCGAAGCCCAGCCCTTCCATACCCGCAACCAAGCGACGCTGATTTTCGCAATAGCGAGCATAGCGCGCCGCAACCCCACCCTCCTCTGCTAGCTCCTTCAACGCCTGATAAAACGCGCGCACCACATGCGTCGGACTGGTAAAGCGCCACTTGCCCCGGCCCTTTTCCATGCCCTGCCACTGATCGTACAAATCGAGCGACAACGACCGCGCCCATCCCTTGGTTTTCTCCAGATGTTCGACGCGGCCAATCACAAAACCGAAACCAGGCACCCCCTGAATACACTTATTGGCGGAAGAGACGATATAGTCGATACGCAATTCAGCAATATCCAAAGGCACCCCGCCAAAGGCGCTCATCGAATCGACGAGCAGTATTTTGCCGTGCGCCTTGACGATCGCAGCGATGGCTCCTAATGGGTTCATCATGCCGGTAGTGGTTTCGTTGTGCACCAGCACCACGTGCGTAATCGCATCGTCATCAGCCAGCTCCGCTGCAAGCTTGACCAGGTCGGGCCGAACCAGCTCTCCGCAGTCGTGCACCACATGCTCGATGCGCAGACAAGCAGCGATTTGCGCCAACCGATCGCCATAGGCCCCATTCGCCAATACCAGCAGCTTGCCCTCCGGCGGGATCACCGAGCCGATCATCGCTTCCACTGCAAAGGTCCCGCTGCCCTGAACCAAGACGCAAGAGTACGCCTCCGGCTCGGTCGCCGTCGCCAATTGCACCAACTGCTCGCGAATCGGGGTCACCACCCCGACATTGTAGTCGTCGTCCCAGGTGCACCAGTCGCGGTCCATCGCCGCCCGCACCGTCGGCGAGGTCGACAAGGGGCCCGGGGTCAATAGCAGATAATCGTTTTCAACCAGATCCTGCATAGCCGAATCTACCCCCATGGCAAACTGAATGTTTTCACATTACTCATGAATTTAATGGTCTCGACGACCCCTTCTTTGATGCCCAAACCCGAATCCTTCACCCCGCCAAAGGGGCTCGATTCGATGCGATAACCGGGCACCTCGTTAATATTGGTCGTGCCGCAGCGCAACTCGCGCACCGCTTTGAGCGCCGCATCCATATTATTCGTCACGACCGCCGAACTCAACCCGAAGGGGCCACTATTATACCACGCGATCGCGTCATCGAGATCCTTGACGGGAATAATCGGAGCCAATGGACCAAAACTCTCCTCGACTACCATCGGCGTGGTGCGCGGTACGCGATCGAGAACCGTCGGTTCCATCAACGCCCCGCGCCGTCCGCCGCCTAGCAGCAACTCGGCCCCGTCCGCGACCGCCTGCGTTACCCGTCCTTCTAACACGCGCGCTGCATCTTCGTCAATCACCGTACCGACCCGTGTGTCCGGATCCTCCGGATCACCCGCTACATACTCGCGTGCCTTCTCGACAAAACGCCGGCTGAACTCGTCGTGGATCGACTCCTGCACCAGCACCCGTTTCACCGCCGTGCAGCGCTGACCCGAATTGCGGAAACAGCCTTCCGCCGCCAATGTGACGGCCTGATCCAAGTCGGCGTCTTCGAGAATAATCAACGGCGAGTTTCCTCCCAATTCTAGACAGGTCTTTTTGTAACCGGCCATACTCGCGATATGCTTGCCGACCGCCACCGAGCCAGTAAACGATACCAACTCGATGCGCGGATCGGCAATCATCGGCGCAACCACCTCGTCGATATCCCCGACGAACATGCTCAACATCCAACCTGGCAAACCGGCCTCGTAGAGGATCTCGCAAAAGCGGATCGAGGTCAGCGGTGTCTTCTCGCTGGGCTTGAGCAATATTGGCGCGCCGGCCGCAATCGCCGGCGCGAGCTTGTGCGCTACTTGATTTAATGGATGATTAAATGGCGTAATCGCACCGACCAACTGCACCGGTTGGCGAAAAGTGAAGATCTTGCGCGCCTTACCCTGAGGAGAGATATCACAAGAGAAGACCTGGCCATCATCGTTGAGCGCCTCCATCGCCGCAAATTCCAGCACATCGGAGCTGCGCCCGGTCTCATACATCGTCTCTCTCATGCACAGCCCGGTTTCGCGACAAATCAACTGGGCTAACTCTTCGCGGTGCTCGGCGAGCAGGCCAGCGGCTTTGCGCAAAATATCGTGGCGCTGGTAGCGCGTAAGCGGCGGATGCCCGGCAAGAGCGGCCTCTATCGCTTGATTTAAATGCTCCGGCCCCACCATCGCCACCCGCCCGGTCAACGAATTGTCCCACGGATAATACACGTTGAGCCAACGGTTTGTGCGCACCGCTTCTCCGGCGATATAACTGGGTAGTTCAATGGCCATAACGCGCTCCTGTTTAGCGTGTTCCGTTACAAGCGAAATCGAATATGTCAAAATTCCGTGGATCGCCCTGGGCTCTTTGCCCGTATTCCGCGTTGAGCGGTTGCGAAATCACTAACGGCACGATCTCCTCGTAGCGCCCGCCGTGCGAACGCAAACCACCGTGCAATACGCTCAAATCGTGGTGTTCAGGTGTCTTGCCCAACACCATATTGCGACCGCTGAGCACCACCAGATCGCCGATTCGATCTTCAGGCAATTCGAGCTTCAAAGCCCCCTGCTTGCGCGTCAGCACCTCGCTCACCCCATCTTGTGCAAATAGAAAATCGCCTACCACCGACGCCTGTGACGGGTCGTCGAGATGCACCATCACCAATGCCCCGAGCGCACCGTGGTGCACGACATAAGGGTCGGTAATCGGACAAATCACCCGGCACCCGGTAAAATACTCGTTTAGCAGTGATTCCACATAAATGACATTCGGCGTGCCGTCGGCCTTATTCTTGCCGTTCATGCCGTGATCGGCGGTAGCCGCCACGATGCATCCGGCGGCCAACAGCCGTCCAATCTGCTCGTCGAGTGCCGCGTGGAAGGCCAAGCTCTCGGCATCTTCCGGCGCAAACTTATGCTGCATGAAATCAGTCAACGATAAATAGAGGAAATCCGCGCGGCCCTGCTCGACCAACGCCGCACCCGCTTCGAGCACGTAAACCGACGCGTCACCGGAGTAGATTTCCGGACGCGGTTTGCCGATAATCGACTCCGCCTCGTCGACTCCGTGTGTCTCCGCTTGCGCCTCATCAACCTTTTCGGACGAAAATACAATTCCTCCGCGTTCGACAATACCGTCGCCGAGTACCGTGCGCAGTTTTTCTTTAGCCGTGATAAACGCCACCTTGCGGCCCGCCTCGGCCGCCACCGTCAGCAACGTACCGCAACGGCGATACTCGGGTGAGTTCATCATTACCTCCTCGCCCGTTTCCGGGTTGAGGAAGAAGTTGCCGGCGATCCCGTGTATGGCGGGCGGCACACCAGTGACGATCGATGTATTGTTGACATTGGTAAAACTCGGCACTACTCCGCGCGCAAGACCGCGATACCCTTCCCGGGCCATGCGTTCCATATGCGGCATCTGGCCGCGATGCATCGAAACCGACAGATATTCGTCGGCACAACCGTCGATGCAAAGTACGGCAATGGGTTGCTCGGGTGGGGCGTAGCTGCGGCCATTGGCCGCGAATTCGACGGGCATATTCAAGCTCCAGACGGCAAAATGCGAAAAATATAATTTCTGCGTTGGCAATGGCTATTATACAGCAATTATAAAGAGCCATAGACGTTTTCTGGTCAAGTGGTCTATCCCACAGCGCCGGAACTATTATATTTGAGGCCCGGCTCTGCTACTCCAGACCATGGCCCAACCAGAGACTGCTACAATAATAGGAGCGATATATGATTCAGAAGAAAACACTCAGACAACGCATGAAGGACGGCGAAGTGCTGGTCGCCCTGCGCGGCTCGATAAAAACCAGTAAGAGCGAGTTAGCCGACATATGGTCGACCGGCGTCTACGACTATATCTGGATCGACGGGCAGCACACCGCCTATACCGAGCAGCAATTGGTCGACTATTGCGGCGCAGCCGAAGAATTGGGGATCGACGTGCAATTGCGCATCCCCCACACACGGCACGCCTATCTGGTCGGGCGCTTTCTCGACTTTGGCTTTAGCGCGGTGCTCGTGCCCGAAGTCATGGAGCCCGAGACCGTAGATGATGCGATCGCTTACGCCTATTACGGACCAATCGGTCGCCGCAGTTGGGGCGGCACCGCCCGTCGCGGCCTCAGGGGACTCAACGGCGTGCCCAAGGACCTCGACCGACACGCCTACGCCGAGTGGTGGAACGACTACGTGGTCTTGGCCATCCAGGTCGAATCGGTCGAAGCCGTGACTAATGTCCAGAAACTGGCCAAACCAGGGGTGAACGTTGTCACCTTCGGCCCCAGGGACCTCTTGTTCAGCATAGAGGCCCATCCGGGCTACCCGCTGCAAAGCGTCGAAGACTGCATGCGAAATGTGGCCGAGCAATTGAAAGATACCGATATCCGTATTGCGATGGGTACACCCACTACGCCGGAAGAACGCGATAGCTATTTGGCAATGGGTGTTACGCTTTTTCAGCAGGACGCACCGGCGTAAATTAAATAGAGAGGGAGGGAATATTATGTATGTAGGCTGTCAGGGCATCGGCACATCGCGCCACGAGCTACAATTTCTGGTGCGGCACGGGGTCACACATATGGATACTTCGATCGACCCGGACGACTTCGACCTCTTGCGCAAAAGCCGGGAAGAGGCCGCCGCCGAGGGCGTCGAGTTAGAAATGATCCACATCCCCATGCCCGAGAGCATCACCCTCGCGGACGATCCGCAGCGCGATAAGGATCTCGATATGATCTGCGGCTGGATCGAAAATGCCGGCAAAGCGGGGCTGCGCGGCCTCAACTACAATTTTTCGGTCGTCGGCTATCAGCGCACCGAAGCCCGTTACGGCCGCGGCGGCTCGCAATTCAGTTCATGGGAATTTTCCAAATACGATAACGACGAACCCCATAAAGGCGGCCAGGTCGACCGCGATGAGATCTTCGCCCGCGCCGCCTATTTCCTCGAACGCGTCATTCCCGTAGCCGAGGAATACAAAGTCCAGTTGGCCAGCCACCTGCCGGACCCGCCTGCGCCGGAACTGCGCGGCGAAGTGCGTTGGAACTTTCCCGTTTACGAAGGATTGAAGCGCTTCAGCGAACTTGTCGATAGCCCCTACCACGGCTTTAACTTCTGCTGCGGTGTCGCTGCCGAAGGCCTGGAAGACCCCGGTAAGGAACTGCCGCCGATCGTCGAATACTTCTCTGAGCGCAAGAAGATCTTCAACGTGCACTTTCGCAATATCCGCGGTGGCCTCAACGACTTCGTCGAGGTCTGGCCCGACGAGGGCGATGTCGACATGCATGAGCTCGCACAGATCTTCCACCGCACGGACTACCCCTATATGCTGATGCCCGACCACGCGCCCCTACACCCGGACGACATGGCCCCAGAAGGCCTGTCCGGCCGCGTGCGGCAGGGCTGGGCTTTCCAGTTTGGGTATATCAAAGCGCTGATCCAGGCGGTCAGTAAAGAAGCCGCCAAGAGCTCGTCTTAAAAAACGACTAAAGAAACCACCCAAATCTCCGAGGTGCGTTCGCCGCTTGAACCGACAACCACAAATTCAAAACCCGATATTGCCGCTGCTCGCCCCTCCCCGCTGCTCGCGTATCGGCCCCTGCTGCAACCGCGCATAAAGATCGTTCCACTCGTTCGACCCGTCGTCGTCCCAGATCTCCAGCGTCACACCGGGCTCCTGCGCCGGATCATTACCCCTCTGGCGAAAGTGCGGCCAGCAGTGGTCTTTCATATTGGCGAAATGCACGACGCGCCCGCCCTGCCAGACGACGGATAGGATATGGCGCTCGTCCGGCAGTTGATAGGGCTCCTCCATCGCGTATTTCATCAGCGCATCCTCATTCACCTCGACCCCGAGCCCAGGGCCGTCAGGCACTTGCAGATACCCTCCGCAAATGGTCAAAGGTTCATTGAGCAATTGATCGGTGTAGTTATTCATACAGGTGATCGTCGGCCACTGGGCAAAAGGCAATACCGCCCCCAAGTGCGCCGACAGTGCCGTCACCAGTCCGACCCCGACCATCTGTAGCCAAAAGGGTTTCTCGAACTCCCCAGCCAACTGCCCTTGGCGCAGCACCGCAGAGACGCCGCCACCAATAACAAAACCATCGCACACCGCCTCGCGCACCGCGGTGTGGAAAGGCGGCGAACCGAAGTGCAGCGCGATCGGCTTGGCCACCTTGCGGCGCAGTTCGCGCTGGCCCTCGACATCCGCTTGGTTGATCGGACCTTCATAGATAGAAACGCGTTCGTATTGATCGAGCCGCTGCATCACAGGCACTGCCGTACCCACATTCATCAGCATGCCGTTCCAATCCATGTCGAGCCGATAATGCGGAGGCGTGACCGCGCTAATCGCCTCAACCTGCTCGTAGACGTCAAACCAGGGACGGGTCTTGAATTTGTGGAAGATATACCCGTCCCTAACCGCGTCCTGCGCTTCTCCTGCCAAGTCCTCCGGGCTCATCTTCGTGTTCCACCAGGCGATCGGGCACCAGTCGCGCACCTTGCTCAGATTAAACAAGCGATGCACCGGCACTTCCAGCGCCTTGCCGACCACGTCGTAGATCGCCATCTGCAAACCGGCGCCGAGGCTGTCGTCGCCTAACAATTCAGCGGGGTTGCTACCGCGCACCCGCTCTATCGCCTCGTCGCTGACCTTGCCCCAAGTATAATGCGGCAGGGTCTCGCCATAACCGACGCTGCCGTCATCGGTGGTGACGCGAATGATCTCGACGATTTGCCACTGCCACACCAATAGCGCGTTCCAGCGGCGCACTCGTTCGGTAAAGGGTACACGCAAGGTGATGCGTTCGACGTCCTTAACACGTAGGGCTGGTTTCATAACAGGTCTCCGGGTCGGTCAGTTATACAGGTTCGTCCGGGGCGCCAGACAAAGGCTCGCCGACCCGAAGTTACACCCGATATATTCGCTGCGATTATTTTCTGGAGTATTCACTCTCACTCGTGTACGTCGCCGCTTACTTCTGGGCCGCCGCTGGCCTTCCAGGGCATTGCCATCGTCGGCGGCTTGGCGTGGTGATCGCCGCGCGGCGGTTTGTTCCGGGCGCGAAATTCGCTAATCAAACGGGCAAACTTAGAGCTGGCCTCGTCAACCACCGCTTTACCTTTCTCCTTCGTCGCCAGCGACGCCTGGCCCAGCACACCCGAATCCGAATAAGAAGCCGTCCAACTAACGGGCGTACCTGGACCAGCGGCGAACAAATCCACCCATTGGAAATCCGACTCGTGTTGGTGAAAGGCAATCTCGCCGTCGGCGATCTTGTCCATGCGCACATTCTCTTCGTCGAAATAGAGATAGACCGAGGTTTCTAGCTCGCAAGCGTGAGCACAGCCGCCGGGAAACTTACTCTCACGCCAGCCCTGCATAAACGCGGGATCGACGCCAAGGAGGTTCCACCAACTGCAGGCGATGCATTCAGCGTCGGTCTCCAGATTCACTCGCCGCGCCGCCAGATCTAAATTCGGCGCATTCGAGCCGTGGCCGTTGAGGAAGATGATCTTCTTGAAACCGTGATAGGCCAGACTCTTGCCCACATCAATATTGCATTTGATAAAATGCTCCCAGTCGACATTGATCGTGCCGGGAAAATCCATCACATGCGCGGTATAACCGTGAATAAAGGTCGGCATGACCAATACGTCGTCGGGGATGCGCTTGGCCGTCTCCTCCGCGATGCCATGCGGGCACACCACATCGACGTCGAGCGGCAAATGCGGGCCGTGTTGTTCGATAGAGCCAACTGGGACAATAACCACTTTCTCCGCCTCGACCGCCTCATTGATATCGGGCCAGGTCAGTTTTTCGTAACGCCAGGGTTCAGTCGCCATAATAATCTCCCGTTTTAACCTTTGTTTATTAAGGTCTATCAATGCATGTAAAAAAGGAGCCCATCCACACCTAGACCGGCTCCTTTCCTTTGGTTACAAATTCGTTAGGCGAACCTATCCGTCGCCAACCGCTACCAGTCGACGACCGAGCCGTCGTCTGGATCAAACTGAGGCCCATAAGGACTCGGTTCACCGACCATGTCCATCAGCTTGTCCTCGTCGATGGTGATGCCGAGTCCGGGGCCGGGCGGTATCGGGCGATGGCCGTTTTCGACCGGCGGCAGAGGCTCTGCAAGCAGTTCCGCATATTCGTTATCACCGCGCTCCTGGGCAAGAAAGTTTGGCACACAGGCGGCGATTTGCAGACTCGCAGCCAACGAGCAGGGGCCTTGCGGGTTGTGCGGAGCGATCGGCGAAAAATAGGCTTCGGCCTGGCCGGCGATAATACGCAGCTCGGTGATACCACCCGCATAGCAGATATCGGGCTGCAGGATGACCGCGGCCCGCTTTTCGAGGATCTCCTTAAAACCCCACTTGGTGAAGATGCGCTCGCCGGTGGCGATGGGGATGTGTGTCTTGGCGGCAATCTCGGCCATCACGTCGATATTGAGCGCCTGCACGATTTCTTCGTAGAACCAGGGCTGATAGGGTTCAAGTGCCTTGACCAGCTGCAAAGCGGTCGGCGGCTGCACGGCACCGTGGAAGTCAACGCCAATATCGACACCGGAGCCGTGTTTGTCGCGCAGCGCCTTGAAGCGTTCGACTACCTCATCGACGAACATTGGGCTTTCGATATACTTGAAGGCTTTGCGCGAGGAACTCGGACCGACCTTCATCGCATTGACGCCGGTCTTTTCGCTGACCTCGCCATAAACGCGTATCCTCTCGCGCGTCGGGCCGCCGAGCAATTTGTAGACGGGCACACCAAAACACTTGCCCGTGATATCCCATAGCGCCATATCGATGCCGGAAGTGATCGCGGTTTTGATCGGGCCACCGCGGTAGAAGGCACCGCGGTGAATGGCCTGCCAGTGGTGTACGACCGGCCGAGGATCCTTGCCGACTAGGTAATCGGCGACTTCGAGCGCGCCGGCGGCGCAGGCCTTGGCGTCGTCCTTGAGCATCTCGCCCCAACCGGTGATGCCGGCGTCAGTCGAGATCTTGACGAAGACCCAGGAGTTTTCGAGCACGAAGGTCTCGATCTTGGTGACCTTGATCTCGTCGTTCGGGCCAATCGGCCCTTCTGTATTAGCCATGTCCTATTCCTTTATGTGGGCGGCAAGTGATTATTGACAAATCCCGCATGAAAAATAATCGCCACAATAAAAAGCCTTTTCGCCAGCAGGGTCAAACCATTTCAATTAACGCCTTTATTCGAACCAAGTCGTACCCGGATACTGATACTGGCGCCCGACCTCTTCATCGAGCTCGACGCCGATACCGGGGCGGCCGTCAAAATGAATAAAGCCGTCCTTGATAATATCCGTCTTTTCCTGGATGATCGTGCTCCAATAATCTCGGTGCAGCCAGTGATATTCCAATATCAGAAAATTGGGTACCGTGGCACAGACATGTGCCGAGGCCAACGTGCCGACCGGCGACGAAACATTATGCGGAGCGAAGGGGATATAGTAGACCTCGGCCATATTGGCGATCTTGCGACATTCGGAAAGCCCGCCGCATTTGGGGATGTCGGGCATGATAATATTGACCGCCTGTTTTTCGATCAGATCGCGAAAGCCGTGGCGCAAATAGAGATTTTCACCGCTGCAGATCGGCACGCTAGTCGACTGTGTAACCGTGCGCATCGCGTCGACATTTTCCGCCGGCACCGGTTCTTCCAGCCACATCAAATGATATTGCTCTAGCGCCTTGGCCAAGCGAATCGAACTGGGCACGTCAAGACGGGTGTGCACGTCGGCGGCCACATCGATATCCCGGCCCGCGGCCCGGGTAACCATGTCGACCAAGCTGACCATGCGGTCGTGCTCCCACTGGTTGGCGGTAAAATTAAAGCGGTCTTTTTCAAAATGGGCGACCTCGCTCTCGCGGTGACCATAAGCGCCGATGTCTACATCTATTTTCAGCGCAGTAAAACCGCGTTCCAACACTTCGTCGACCACCGCTTTGATCTGGTCGAAATTCATGCCCGGCGACACCTCACAATCGGCATAGACGCGAATCTTGTCACGGAATTTACCGCCCAACAACTCGTAGACAGGCACGTCCAACGCCTTGCCCTTAAGGTCCCAGAGCGCGATCTCGATGCCCGTCAGAGCCGTAATCAGCGCGCCGGCATCACCGCCGTCAAAGACGTGACTGCGGCGCATATCCTCAAAAATGGCATCGACGGCGAAGGGATCGCGCCCCACCAGTTTTTCTTCGAGATATTGAATAATGGCAATCGCCTGCTTACCGCCGTGTACGCATTCGCCCGTACCGACAATACCTGCATCGGTGCTCACACGCACCCACAAGTGCATTCCATGGCCAACTGTAGCCGCCGTTTTTATTGAAGTTATTTCCATCACAGTCTCTCCACTTTTTCGTGATTAGTTATAATTCTATTCGACCTCTAGATAGGTCTCTGCCTGAGGAGCACAATGTGCATTTATAGATACGGATCGCGCTTCTCTGGTTCGACGGCTACACGCATGGCCAAACGAATATCTCTACACCTTTAAGTTGGGTAGCAACATTACGATGGAGATAATTGCCCTGTAGCTCACCGCTTTGAGCAAAATAAGAGCAAAAGTGGCTCTTTGGTTTTTCCGACGGCTAAGCCTCTGAAGACTTAAGAGTATTAAAACCGAGGACCGAGCATCGGCAGCCGAGCTACCTGCTATTTTTTTAAGGAGAGTAAGGCTTCTTCGAAGCGCTCAGTCGCCTCTTCTAATTCGGCCAACACCACCGCGCGTTGCACAAGCACCTCAATATCGAGCAAAGGGCCATATTGCTGCGCACCGAAAATATCGGAATCGCTGCCAGAATCCGCAGCAATGTAATCCGGATTAACAGCAACACCACGATGGAAGCTCTTCGGCTTGAGCGGAAAAAATCCCCAAGGTCCATTCGGGCAAATCATCGTCAAGCTCATCAATCAAATCTCCCTCATGTGCTCGTCTGACAACCGTTTCAATCGTAGCGGACAATCACCTCGACGTCGTCAATGCGGATTTCGCAAAGGATATCGGGGTTGGCGGATTCTGATGTGATTCTCAGCGCGTTGTCGCGACAAATAATGGACGAATACGGGATAGACAAATCGGTATCTGAAAGACGGTAGAAGATGAGCTCCGCCTAGGCCGAAACCGCCGTCTTGGTCTTATGATAGATCAGCGGATTAAATTCATCGTTTTCCAATAGGTCACCGACCTTGAGTCCTTGTATATACGCGTCGGGCAAGACGTTTTTCTGTCCGTTAAATACTTCGCCGTCCGGCATATAGGCACAGGTCATCGCGCGCCGTCTGCCCGGAGTCATATTCGCGCCTGCACCATGCGGCAAAAGCCCATTGTGGAACGAGCAATCCCCGGCCTTCATCGGCGCCGCCTGCGCTTCGCGGTCAGCCCACTGCGGATTGACCTTAAACAGGTCCGACATATTTTCCGTAATCCCCGAATTTTCAAAGCTCTCCTCCCTGTGCACACCCGGCAAAAAATACAGACAGCCATTGTGCAGTGTCGCATCGTCGAGAGCGACCCAGATCGAAATGGCGTTACGTGAGGAAAAAGACCAATAGGGGTTGTCTAGGTGCCAGGCCGTAGGATTGGCCCACGGTTCTTTGATCAGCGCCTGGTCGTGCCAAATCCGAATGCCGTTGACCCCGGCCAATTCCGTCGCCATCTTGCCCAAGCGCGCGTCCAGCATCAGAGAGCGCATGCCCTGGTGGTCGACCCAGAGATTTAAACGCTGGGTAAAGACCTTATCGTAGTAGGAATCGCCGCTCTTCATATCGCCGTTGGCCAGCTTGCGATCCTGCCGATTGGCTACTGCCTCATCGACATAAGTCCTCCAAGTCTGCAGCTCTTCGGCATCGAGCAAACCTTCAACCACGACTACTCCGTCCTGCTGGTACTGCTCTATCTGTCCGAGTGTCAATTCGCTCTTCATACTTCTTCCCTTTCCTAAAACCGCTATTCGCAGCAATTTTACAATAACCCGTCCTGCGACGCATGGTCTCTATACTTGTAGGTTAGGAAGAAAATGAGATATAAACGATTAGGCAAGACCGGCATCAAAGTGAGTGAGTATGGCCTGGGCACCTGGGCCATGGGTGGCGGCGCTTATGGCATCACGGATGATGATGAGTCGATCCGCACGATTCACCGGGCACAGGAGCGGGGCATTACCTTCCTCGACACCGCACCCATGTACGGCCATAAAGTGGATGGCCGCAGTGAGACGGTTTGCGGTCGGGCATTAAGAGGTCGGCGGGATAAGTGGATTCTCTCTACGAAGTTCGGCCGGTCCCTTACACTTGATGGCAATGCAAAATCGACCATTGTCGAAGATTATTCGAACAAACGTATCATGGAAAGCACCGAGACTTCTCTGGACAGATTGCAGACCGATTATCTCGATGTACTTTTTGTACACACCCCAACTCCAGACCAGCCGGGTCTTTTTAACCCCGAAGAAGCCTTTTCCACCATGACCCGGCTCAAGACACAAGGCAAGATCCGGGCCGTTGGTTTTAGCTTTCATCTGTATGCGGGATCCTGGATAGAGCAGATCGAGCCCTTCCTGCGCTCTGGAGTTATCGATGTCGTCCAGGTAGGTATTTCCCTTATGCTACCGGAGCCAATAGATAATCTCCTGCCTATTATCAAGGAGACCGACACTGGTTTTGTCGCAAGAGAATCCCTGGCCAACGGTTTTTTGACAGACTCCTTCACGATCGAAGGCCCTTTTAACGCTGGAGATCCCAAGGCCAACCTTCCCAAGGGGAGAATTCAAGAAAAATTGGACAAGGCCAATCAATTTAAATTTTTACTCGATCTGTCTCCGGGGATATCTTCCTTACCCGAAGCCGCTCTCCACTGGACGGTTTCTATGCCTGAGGTGAGTACGGTTATTCCCGGCGCCAAGAACATCGAGGAATTAGAGCAGTGTATCCGTGCTGCCGACGCGGAACCATTCGAGCAAGCGACTATGAATGAAATTCGAGATATACAAAACACTTGGGGAGACTGGAAGATCTATGGTTAAAACTATATTCACCTTCATTTTTATTTTCATCAGCCTAATCGCCATATCGCCCGCAAAGGCGCAGACCGAGCTAGATGATGGGATGTATGCCCAGATGCAGACCAATAAAGGGCTTATTCTTCTGAGGTTATTCTACGACAAAACGCCGCAAACCGTTGCCAACTTTGTCGGACTGGCCGAAGGCAGTAAACAATGGCGCGATCCAGATACCCAGCAGCTAAAGCAATCGAAATTTTACGACGGCATAAAATTTCACCGGGTTATCAAAGACTTTATGATCCAGAGCGGGGACCCGCTCGGCACGGGCGCAGGAGGCCCCGGTTTTAGATTCCGCGACGAGTTCCACCCGCAGCTAAAACACAATAAACCCGGCATCCTGTCGATGGCGAACTCCGGCCCCCATACCAATGGCAGCCAGTTTTTCATTACCCATACCGCGACGCCCTGGTTGAACAATAAACACTCCGTATTTGGAGAGGTAGAACAGGGTATCGAGGTCGTCAACAAAATCGCCAAAGACGATGTCATCCTATCGTTGACGATCTTGCGCGTCGGCGCAGCTGCCCAGAATTTTGACGCGACCATATTCGAAAAGAAAGCTAGCGAAGAAAGCCAGAAATCAGCGGAGACAAATAAAAAAGAAGTCCCTCCCATTACGAAAAAAGCAGACCCTAGCCGCATTCCGCAACCCGGGCAGCCGGCCGCCGAGACAGTGGCCGTAGACCTGATGGTCATCGCATATAAAGGATCACAACTGCCCAAAGAAAACATCTATTACGACAAGCCGGGTGCACTGGCGATCGCACAAGCGTTAGTCGAGGTTGCCCGTCAAGAAGGCATCGACTTCGCCGATCTCAACAGTAAGTTCACCGATTTTCCGCAACAAATGACCCTCCCCGTCCTACAACAATCTGCCGAACAACTGCCCGCCTTCCTTAAACCGGCTTTTCACTTAGAAGTTGGACAGATTAGCGACCCCATTGATTCCCCCATGGGCTTCCTAATACTCAGAAGAAACCAATGAACCGAATCTGTAGCCACCGATGACGGCGCTAGAACACTCCTTGCCCGAACGCCCGGATGAAAAAATCCACGGACCTTCCTTTTTAGGGCTCGATCCGGACTGGACCCTGCTCTTTCTCGGCTGGCTCATTGCTTGCATATCGACCCTGGGCAGTTTGTTCTTCAGCTACGTCATGGAGTTCGCTCCATGCATTCTGTGTTGGTACCAGCGCATATGCTTATTCCCGCTGGTCCTTATCCTCGCGCGCGGGCTCTTTCCGCTCGACCGGCATGTCATCAAATATGCTTGGCCCTTGGCGGCCTTAGGTTGGCTGCTGGCGGCCTACCACAACCTGCTCTACGCGGAGCTAATCCCGGCCGGTATGCAGCCCTGCAGCAAGGGCATATCGTGCACAGAAGAGCATATAGAGCTATTCGGGTTCCTATCCATCCCGCAACTTTCGCTAATCTCGTTCACCACGCTGGTGTTCATCCTGATCATCTTGCAGAGGAGAAGCCGCAAATGAAGCGCATCCTGTTCGCCGCAGCATCCACTGTATTAATCGCAGTTTTCTTTTTTGGCGCCTCGTACTACAAAAATCAGCGGGCAGCCGAACTCGGTTTTATGGCCCAGGAGCAGGCCTCGACATTTGTCCGACCGCATTCGCCGACGCTCGGCAGCGACGACGCCAAGGTCTACATCGTCAAATTCACCGATCCCGCGTGCGAGACTTGTGCGTCTTTCTCGCCATTCATCAAGCAGGCCATGGAGACCTTTCCCGGCCAGGTCAAGATCGTCATCCGTTATGCCCCCTTTCATGAGGGAGCCGACGGGGCCGTCCGCATACTCGAAGCCGCGAGAAAACAAGGAAAATTCTGGGAAACCTTGCAGTTGCTTTATCGGCGACAGAGCACCTGGACCCAGCACCATCGCGTGGTGCTGGACGAGATCTGGCAGTTTCTGCCCGAGGTGGGGCTCGACGTTGAGCGCGTGAAAAAAGATATGAGAGACCCGAGTATCGCGGCGATTATCGAGCAAGATCTGGCCGATGCCAGGGCGCTGGGCGTACGCAAAACACCGGGTTTCTTCGTCAATGGCAAACCGCTTGAGCCCTTCGGAAAAGGCCCCCTGCTTGCACTGATCAAGGCTGAGATCCGGGAGAAGTACCCCGAATGAATAACCTCTTTTCCCTTCTACGCCCTCATCGACTCGAATCCGCCATGCACCATAAGCTCGTCAACGTACTCGCTCGTTCTTTTGACCGCACTCGCCTCTGTAATCCAGGCCGATCCAGGAAAGGATCGCGGATTGAAGACTATGACCGGACCTGTACTATCGGCCCAGTATATACGCCAAATGAGGCGTAAAAAGCTCGGGTTCCAAAAGGAAGGAGTCGTGCCCTTTCTCCGAGTGCACCGTGATCCGCATATTGCGCACCCCGACCTGCTTTAACACGCTCGCCATTTCCTCCTGCCATTCGGGATAGAAACAGACATCCGAATCAATGCTAAAGATCAAATAGTTCTGCTCGCGGCAGCGCGCGAACAACTCGTCCATAGACTCGGCACCCGATTCGGCGACCAGGTCAAAACGTTGCCAAAAATCGACGATGCGCAAAAAGCTATTGGCGTCGAAACGCTCGATGAATTTGTGTCCCTGGTACAGCATATACGACTCGAGCGGGTTAGCCAACGGATACCAGGAAAACTTATCCTCCGTGGGCAGCACCTCTTGCCGGGCGCGATCCTGCATCGTGTATAGCGATACATAGGTCTTGTGGCTGATCATCCGCGCCAAGGCCAAGCCGCGGTCGGGGCTCGGCCCCTCATAATAATCGCCGCCACAAAAATGTGGGTCGTGTTCGATGGCGCAAATTTGCTCAAAGTTGTGAATGCGCTGTAGAGGTTTCACTTCTATGCTGGCAGCAATAGGCACTACGACATCTACGCGCTGCGGATAGCGCGTAGCCAAACTCAGGCACATCATGCCGCCCAGCGATGCACCGATTACGGCGTGTAACTTTTCAATCTTTAAATGATCGAGCAATTGCATCTGCGAATCGACTACATCAGCGACGGAGACGTGTGGAAAGCTCGAGCCGTAGGGCTTGCCCGTCGCCGGATCGAGCGAAGACGGCCCCGTCGACCCATAACACCCACCCAAATAATTGGCGCAAATCACATAAAAACGTCGCGTGTCGATCGCCTTGTCCGGCCCAACAAAATCGTCCCACCACCCCACTTGGCATTCACTCGTCCAACGCTCACCCGCTCCGGGCACCGATTCAGTAAAACCGGCGACGTGGTGACTGCCTGACAACGCGTGAAAGAGCAATATGGCATTGTCGCGTTTTTCGTTTAATTCACCATGCGTTTCATAGGCCAGAGTAATAGGCCCCAACACCTCGCCGTTGCCCAGCCGCATGGGCTTGTCTTCGGCAAAAGTGTGGAGCCGGGTCTCGATCAACCCGACTCCACATACTTTTTCGCTGTGCCCTGTCAAACCGTCTCCTTAGGCCGTCGCTGCAGCCAAAGCCTGATCGATATCCTCGATTAGGTCGCTGGCCGTTTCCAGGCCGATCGAAAGACGCACGAGTTCGGGTGTAATGCCACCCGCCCGCTGCTCTTCTTCACCCAACTGCGAATGCGTGGTCGTGGCCGGGTGGATCGCCAAGCTCTTGGCGTCGCCGACATTGGCCAAGTGGGAAAACAGACCCAAGCTGTCGATAAACTTGCTGCCGGCCTCACCACCGCCTTTGATGCCGAAGATCACCATCGCCCCACCCTTGCCATCGGTATACTTTTGATTCAAGGCATACGAGGGATCGCCTTCGAGGCCGGGGAAACGCACCCATTCGACGGCGCTGTGCGCTTGCAGATGCTTAGCCACGGTCAGCGCATTTTCGCAATGGCGGTCCATGCGCAGCGGCAACGTCTCGATGCCCTGCAAAAACATCCACGCGTTATCGGGCGAGATACAGGCGCCCAGGTTGCGCAGCGGCACTACGCGCATCCGCAGGATATAAGCCAGCGGGTTCAATTCACCCAAGTCATGCGCCCAGCGCACGCCGTGATAACTCGGCTCCGGATCGACCATCAACGGGAACTTGTCCGACTGCCAGTTGAATTTACCCGAGTCAACGACAATACCGCCGATGCCGGCGCCGTGCCCGCCCAGCCACTTGGTCAACGAGTGCACGACGATGTCGGCGCCGTGTTCGATCGGGCGCTGCAGATAAGGCGTGGTAAAGGTGCTGTCCACCACCAAGGGCAAGCCATGCGCGTGCGCGACCTCGGCAATCGCCTCGATATCGACGATATCCAGCGCCGGATTGCCAATGGTCTCACAGAAGATCAGTTTCGTCTTCGGCGTGATCGCCTTGGCGAAGTTTTCCGGATCCTTGGGGTCGACGAATTTCGTATTAATATTAAACTGCGGCAGGATATCGTTGAACTGCGTGTAGGTCCCGCCGTAGAGGTTATTGGCCGAAACGATCTCGTCGCCCGCTTTGCAAAGGTTGATCACGGCGTAGAAAATGGCGCTGGTGCCCGAGGACAAGGCCAGCGAGGCCATACCGCCGTCGAGGGCCGCCATGCGCTGTTCCAACACGTCCTGGGTTGGGTTCATAATACGCGTGTATATATTACCCAGCTCTTTTAGTGCAAAGAGGTTAGCCGCGTGCTCAGTGTCTTTAAAAAGGTATGCCGTCGTGCGATGCACGGGCACCCCGCGCGATAGCGTCGACGGGTCAGGCTCTTGGCCGGCATGCAAACATAGGGTTTCAAAATTCATGATTCAAGGCTCCTATCGGTGTGGGTAAAGTGCTGCGACGAGCGCCTAATGAAATTAGCGATTATCTCTATGTGCTGGCAAGACCAATAATCTAAATCCCGCTCGCCCTTGGGTCTACCGGGATAGATCAGATGGGGCTATTATTTTATAGCCACTACGACAAGACCTCGCGCCATACTGCGCGTTTTTTGTACTATCGTAGCGCGTGCCCATTTATGCCATTACTGAATTTATTGGTAAAAATTGAACAAAAATACCAGTGCTGATAGCGCGCGTGATATCAACTGGCTATCGCTGATGTGTTTTGCTTTTCCCATGTTCCAAGGGCTGTCCATAACGCTGGTGCCGCTGCGCATGGCAAGTATGGGCTTGAGCGAGACCTCTATTGGTCTAGTGCAAGCACTGCCAGGTTTAATGGTATTGGCACTGGGTGCGCCCTTTGCGCAGATGGCCAATACGCGCTGGCGTAGTGCGACATTGGTGATAGTCTTTGCGTTAGTGGGGACGTCGTCCTTGTTATATGGCTATGCCGATACGGCGGTAGGCTTGATCTTACCCCAGCTCTTAATGGGTATTAGTACTTGCGCCTTTTATGGCAATATGCTCGCCGTGTCCTTTCAGCTTAAAGGCGGTGCAAATCAAGGAGCCGTACAGGGACGGATCACGGCTTTCCAGGGCATGGGCGTTTTTGCCGGACCGCTTTTGGGCGGTTGGTTGTTGCCGTGGGGGGCGAGCTGGGCCTTTCTGCCCGGTGCCCTGTGCGCGCTAATTGGCGCGTGGGCAGCGGCGCAACTCTCTC
>JABHFS010000152.1 GCA_018672475.1 Gemmatimonadota bacterium
CAAGTGGGGCCTCTAACTCGGCTAGGGGGCCTACGTCGGGTCCGAGTTGTTCTGTCGTGCCATCGGCTAAATCGCCGGTGAAGACGATAAGGTCGGCTTGCAGGGTCTTGATGCGATCGACGACTTTGCGCACGAAGGGCCTCTTGATGGTTGGGCCGACGTGCAGATCGCTGATCTGTATGATGCGCAACCCAGACATGGCCGAGGGCAACTCTGCGATAGGGACTTCAACCTCGACGACGGAGGGGGTGCGCCTGGCCTGGAAAAACCCCCAGCCGGTGACTGCTATGGCCAATGTAACCGTCAGTAGGTCAATAAAAGGCCCGGTCGCGGGGCTGAGCAGGTTGAGTTGGGTTAGGGCTAAGCCCAACAGGTCTCGCAAGAGCAGTAATGAAGTGCTGATTATGAAAAAACCCATCGCCCCATACGCGATCCAGGATAGGGGATCGGCGAGCCAGGTTAGGCCCGGTCGGGATCGCAGGCGGAACAATATCAACGGTGAGAGCAACAAGAGCCCCAAAATTAGCAATGCACCGAGACTCCAGAGGCGAGGCAGATAGGGGATGAGACGCCAGCCCGAATAGCCGTAAACCGAGCCGAGCAAACCGAGGAAAACCAATGCGAACATACGCCTTTCTCTTACTTGGGGAATGCGGACTCGCTTTTTTGGGCCCATTCTAGTGTAGGGGCAATTCAGGACCCTTGCAAGTCGTGAAGACGAAAGGTTGGATCATGCCAATGCAAATGAAATATTTCTTAATGACCGCTGCGCTCATAGTGGGTATATCGTTGGGCGCGCATGCCGGCGAGAGGATTGAACGCACAATTTCAGTCGTCGGCGAGGGGCAAGCCAGCGCGGTGCCGGACAAGGCACGGCTTTCCGTCGGGGTTGTCACTTCTTCCACCAATGTGCGGGAGGCGGCGGCGGCGAACCGTTCTTCGATGCAGAAGATGCTGCAGGCCCTTGCTGATCTGGGGGTCGAAGAACGGGATATGACGACTAGTGATTTTTCTATTCACTACGAAAACCCAAGGCCTAAAGTTGAGGGGGATGAGGGCCAGTATCGGGTGTCGAATATGTTGCGGGTCGAATTAAGCGATTTCGAACAGGTCGATTCGGTACTGGAGGAAGTCGTGCGCGCTGGAGCGAATCAGATCTGGGGGGTTGAAATGGTCGTTGCGGATGTCGAAGCGTTGGCAGTCCAAGCGCGGGCCAAAGCTGCAGAAAGCGCGCGAGCCAAAGCCGAGGAATTGGCACGGCTGCACGGGAGAAAATTGGGCGAGGTTTTGCGGATCACAGAGAGCAGCGGGGGGCGGCCGATGGCGAGGATGATGGCGATGGAGTCGGGGGGCGGGGTGATCAAACCCGGCGAGCAAAGCGCGACCGTGCGGCTCGAAGTGGTTTACGAGCTGCGATAACCTGAAGGAGACGGGTATCTATTGATATTCGATAATATCGGTAGGAAGGCATTTGAGATCACGGCAGAGATTGGATAGGGTATAGGGATCGATACCCTCGGCACCTTGGTCGATGTTCTTTTTTATATGTTGGTAGGTCGTCAGGTTGATCTCAGGTTTGCGGTCCTCGAGCATTTGTTCGATTTGTTTCATCTTAAAGCGAATCATGCGGGATCCTTGTGTTGGGCAGTGCGGTAGCCGAAGTGTGTATAATATATTAAGCCAACGGGATGGTCGCCGTCAAAACTCATGCGGAGTATCTGGTAATCACGAGCTGTGGGTCCGTGGTGAGCCCGGCGGTTTGCTGGCTAAATTTGACCGGGTCTTGACCTTTTCCCACTTCTTGCCACGGATCGACCTATTGTCGGAACAGGCACAGCTGCGTTTCAAAGGGCTACCGAAGATGGCTGGCAGTCCTGGCCTCGGACCGGTAGTTGCGGGCATTGGGGGCGAGATGCACGTCTTTGGGCACAGCCATATCCCTTGGGACGAAACCATCGATGGGGTGTGCTAGCTGCAGCATCGGTTGGCCTAGCCGCAGGAACGGCGCGGCCGGGGATATATCCTCGCGCAAATCGTCAGAGCGATTATTCATAGCGCAACGCGTCAATGGGGTTGAGCAGCGCGGCCTGGCGGGCGGGGTAAATGCCGAAGCCGATGCCGACCGAGGCCGAGACCCCGAAAGCCAGGGCGATGGTCCAGGGTTGCACTATAGTGCGCCAACCTGCGTAGAGGGTGATGATTTCCGGCACGGCATAACCCAGAATCACGCCGATCAAACCACCGAGCAGGCTGACCAGCAGCGACTCGACCAAGAATTGCGAGAGAATGTCGTGGCGGCGGGCTCCTAGGGCCCTGCGGATCCCGATTTCCCGCGTGCGTTCGAGCACGGAGGCGAGCATGATATTCATAATGCCGATGCCACCGACCACCAGCGAGATCCCGGCGATGCAGCCCATAACAATATTGAAGATCTGTTGGGTTTTCTGGCTTTGGCGCAGCAATTCCTCGGGGATGGCGATCTTGAAATCCTCGACCCCGCGGTGGCGGCGGTTGAGAATGGTGCGGACAATGGCCGCGGCTTCCTGCAATTGCTTAGAAGCGGATATTTTGACCGTGATCTGACTCAATTCGGCGTCAGTTGGTTCCCAGTGGAAGCGGGTGAGCATCGTTGTCAGCGGTATATAGATATCCTCGTCGGTATTGCGCACTTCAAGCACGCCGCCGATCTTGCCGCCGGCTGCGCCCTTATCCGCCAATACCCCAATAACCGTGAACCACTGGTTACGGATTTTGACCCTACCGCCGAGCGGGTCGTCAAAGAAGAACAGGGCCCGCTTGGCATCGGCGCCGAGTACGCAGACCCGTTTTGATTCACGCAGGTCCTCCTGCGAGAAATACACCCCGCTACCCATTTGCGCGTCGAGCACGGTGAGATAGTCGGCCGTAGTGCCGACGGCCATGGTGCGAAAGGTATTGCCGTGGGCCTGGGCTTTTGTTTTTAGTTCCCGTTGCGGGGTCACGTATTCTGCCAGAAGGCATATGCGTTCGATGGAACGGGCGTCATCCCAAGTCAGTCCTTGGGATTTGTTCTGGTCGGCGTCGGCTGAATCTTCTTGGTCATCTTCTTTGTCCCAGTGTTGTACTATGATATTGCTGATGCCCATCTGGCGGATCTGTTCGAGCGATTCTTGTTTGGCACCCTCGCCGATGGAGAGCATGGCGATTACCGCGGCCACGCCGAAGATGATACCGAGCATCGTCAACAAGGTCCGCAGCTTGTGAGAGAGCAGGCCGATCAGACTAAGGGAAACTGTTTCGCGCAGATCCAAGGTTTATTGCACCTTTGGTGAAGCTGACTCTTCGGCTGCTTCCATTCCGCCGATGGCGTCAGCAGCTTGCGTGGGGTCGCGTAGGGCGATGCGGTCGTCAGGGCTCAAGCCCTCTTCGACGACGACAAAATCCTCGTTTTTCTTGCCGAGGGTGATCTCGCGTTCTTCTGCTTGCCCGTCGACGATGAGGTAAACGAGCGTGCGGCCGCCCTTCTCGAAAATGGCGTCGAGCGGGATATAGAGGGGCATCGGGGGTGTCTCGCTCACGACCTCGTCGGTTGCCACCGGTTGTATGGAGTCCGGCCTGGCCTCGGGTTTGGGGGGGATGGTCTCGATAATGACTTCGGAAGTGGCGGACATACCGGGTTTGAGTCGGTCATCTTTTTCTTCGATCTCCAGGACCACGTCGAAGACTTTGACGTTTTTCTCGCCTTCTTTTTCACGACCTAACGAGGCAATACTCTTAATCCTGCCGGTAAAATTTGGCTCGGGCAGCGCGTCGAGCTTTATGGTGGCGACTTGGCCGGTGTCGAGTTTGTCGACGTCGACCTCGTTAACATAAGTTTTGACCTGCATATGGGAGAGGTCGGGCAGGGAAATAACGTTGACGCCGCCCCAGACCTCGTCGCCGACGCGAATCTTCTCGGGGCGTTCGCCCTTCCAGACTTTGCCATAGACAACTAGACCGGGCTTTTCGGCATTGATGGTCGTACTCGCCAATTCCTTGCGGGC
>JABHFS010000153.1 GCA_018672475.1 Gemmatimonadota bacterium
CCAGCTTCGTCATATGCCATGGCTGTACCCACAAAAAGTATATATTTATAATCGAAGTAACTATTCAAACAAGTATCGCGTACACGGAAATATTCATCAAACCTTGGCGTACCTAAACAAGTAACCTGACTTATATGGAAACCTTGTATCTCACAAGCATGCTCAACACTCTGCTCACCCCAAACACCTAAATGTGTAGGCTTTACCCAAAGCACTGATTTACTAGACAAATTATCCCAATTATCGACTAAGAACAGAGTAGGAATCTTAAACTTATTACATACACGCACAAGATCTATTCCGTCAGGTTCATAAGCTGAGCTTGGAAACAATACCAACGCGGGTCTTAACTCTTCAATCAATGAGGCTATATCGGGGTTTATGACTAATGTTTTTTTGAGATGTTTATAATACAAGGGGAATACAACTCTGTTAGAAAATAGGTAGAGAACTAATTTATTTTTAAGCCAATACAAAACCCTCCATATAATTTTTAGCGCTCTTATAAATAAATTAGTATTTTCAGGAAACAGTAGATTTAGCTCATATACTCTCTTTATCCTAAATTTAAAAGACTTAGATTTGTTGCGATAGTGCCACATCAGTAGAGTAAACATCTTGAAATGTTTACTGTGCATACCTTGATCAAAGCCATAATATCGCACATTATCGTCACTAGAGAAGTGTGACGAATCTTTAACTGCTTTCGACAATAAATAAGAACATTTGTAATCTTTTTTTAACTCTTTAAAAGCATCGGTAGTAATATAGTTTCTGACGTAATGATCAGAAGATATAAAGATCAGGAGCTTTGCTTTAGCCAAATTTGATTCAGTGCTAACCATATTAACTGACGCCTATACCAGCCTTAAAAAGACTACTCATTGATTCGAATATTTCGTCAGCACTTAATTTATGAGCTTGCAATACATCATGATTAGCGCCTGATACGGGGATACCTTCAATGCCAAATCGAATAAATTTCGGTTTAAATTTATCAGATTTTGCTATTATTTCCGCAACGCGGCCACCCTGGCCACCCTCATAATAATGATTATCAAGGGAGATTAATAATGGGCAATCGTCTATTTCCTGTATTAGCCAATCTTCATCAATTCTATTGAGCCAGGGTAGGTTGATTACCTTTACCGCTTTACCAACTTCTAGTTTAAGCCTATTGGCAACTTGCACAGCAACCGATAATAAAATAGGCCCGTAGGCAATAATTACCGCATCGTCCCCTTCAGTCAACGCAACACCTTTACCTATCTCAGGCACATATCCACCCGGCAACGCATAAGGTAAAACACATGGCAAGCTGACAAGACGCAAGTAGCTACTCAGTTTATTTGTGTTAACAGCCCAATCGAGGAGCATTTCCACTTCTGCCTCGCATGAGGGCTCCATTAATGTTAATCCAGGTATAGCAGCAAGTGCTGAAATATCCCTTACCGCTTGGTGTGAATGCCCAGGTCCGCCAGGGACTACGCCAGCAAGAGAGCCAACATAGATAATTTTTGTTCGTTCGGTTGCATTATTGTATATCTGCTCATTTGGGCGGGCGGAGAGGAAACAGGAAAAGGAGTGTACGACAGGAATTAGGCCTCTTAAGGCCATGCCACCTGCGGTTGAAACCATATCTTGTTCCGCAATTCCGCATTCAAAGAAACGCTGCGGAAATTGTTCTCGAAAAGGGATCAGCCCTGTATCTAGGACTAGGTCGGCGTCTAGGGCGACGAGATTGGGGTGTTTTTTGGCTTGATCCAGCAAGGCCAAGGTATAGGCGGGGATAAGGCGTTGTGCCGAAGCTGGTGGCGGCAGCGTGCCCTCGCGCTTGATTGTCTCGTAGGTAAGACCATCATGACTGACCTCGCTCAAACGTTGTTGCAGGCGACTGCGGATTTCCTGTGCTGCTAGCCGATAGGAATCGGCATCAGGTGCCCCGCTATGAAAACGATACATTGCGACGTCGGAATCCAGAGAGGTGTGCTCCATGAAAGAAACACCCTTACCCTTAACCGTATCAGCAATGATGATCTGAGGGCGTTTCTCATCTTTCATCGAGGCTAGCGCTGAAGAGAATGCGCCAATATCGTGACCGTCGCAACGCCTGACACACCATCCGAATGCATTAAACTTTGCTTCCAGGTCGCCAAGGTCGGAGACGTTCTTTACGAAGGTGTCTGACTGTAATTTATTGTGGTCGACGATGACAGTGATTTCATTTAGGCCGAAATTAACTGCAGAAACCAGCGATTCCCAGAATTGACCTTCCTGAAGCTCGCCGTCACCAGTCATGACAAACACACGCCCCGCCCGGTTTGCAAGCCGACTGGCAAATACCATACCCTTGGCCTTGGAAACACCCATCCCCAGAGAACCTGTGTTCGTGATAATCTCCGGCGTCCCAATATCTGGGTGACCGGGTAAACCACCAATTTTACGTAGTTTGTGGATAAGATCGAACTCAAGCCTACCCATACCGATGAGCGCGGAGTAATAAGCTGGAGCATCGTGGCCCTTGGAGCTAAAGAAAATATCTTCTTCACACATTTCTTCCAGCAGCAACCAGCTAATGATATCCAGACTACTAAAGCAGCTGCCGATATGGCCGGATCCTGCACGAGCAATCATGTAGAGCGCATTGAGTCGGCACATATCTGCGAAGATGGCGACACGCTGCTCTCGCGGCAGATTCACAGTGCGAATTCGTTGGAATTCGGTATAAGGAATATAGTAAAGGGTGCCTTCTACGGCTTGCCCAATTTGATCGCCCACAATGTGCTCCGTTACTTGTTAAGTAGATAAAGGGATAGGCTGATTGCCGGCAAACAGACTTCACCCTTAGCGATGTAATGTTCGGGCAGCAGCCAGTCTTCGGGTTCGTTGATGTCAAACCCTTCCAGACCCTGGCTAATGAAAGGGATAATCGCTTCGCCGGCAATGTTGCCCTGCTCCAGCGCGATGCTGGACCAAGCGATTTCGAGGCTCGCATCTTGCGCATAACTTTCCGGCAGTGCAGCGTATTGGCTACTGTACCACGGTGTAGCACCATTAGCGAGGGGCATCACTGGCTGCATACACTTGCCGCGCACAACCCACATCTTGCCAGGAGGACTCATTTGATTATTCCCCGGATTTTTTCATAAGTTGCTCGGTCACATAGAAATCTATGGGGTTGTCAATGTCGACGGCACGCTCTTGCGGAATAATGTGGAAGCGGACGAGATCGCCAGTGAGAGAGTTAGTATCGAAAATGACTCGCCTTCGGCAGGCAATGATGTTTGCTCGAAAGTACGCTTTTTCATAGTTTTGGCGCGCAAGTGGGGTCACTTCGCGCCCAGAGCCGGTAGAGTATGTTACGAGCTTTTGCCCACCTTCACCGTCATCAATAATCCTCAAAGCCTTTATGGGGTGCTGGCGCGCCTCAGCAATGACAACCGCCGAATCCGATTTCGGATCCTCAATGAGCTTGCCGATAACCGCATCTATATCTTCGGCGGATTGCAAAGGAACCGTCGCCATCATGCGGACAACAATATCTGGCCGGTATCCCTCATTTTTGTCGAGCCATTCCACCATGTGTTTTACGTATTCAAATTCAGGAGACTCATCAGCCGCAAGCTCAGCCGGGCGGAGGTAAGGGACGTCCGCACCGAACGATGTTGCAACCGCCGCATAATCCGGCGAATCAGTAGAGACAACCACGCGATTCATATACTTCGATTGGCGCGCAGCATCAAGAATCCACCCAACCAAAGGCTTGCCGGCCAAATGCCGGATATTTTTGTGAAGGACCCCTTTTGAACCGGAGCGGATCCCGATAATACCCATTACTTTCAAATCAGCAGGATTCATATGGATATTTTTCAGTTCACGGTGGATTGCTTCTTGATTAGCCCGTAGGCATGCTCATGAGCCGGCGCGGGTATACCGTATAATTTTGCCAATCGCAAAACTCCTCCAGTAATGGAGTCCACTTCAGAAGGAGTGTGAGCTTGGACATCTCGCTGGAGTGATGTCATCAGGGTCTCAGGGAGTGAATCGATTTTCCTGATTACTTCATCGGGATTGATATCAACTCCCTCATGGAGAGCGACCAGAGCGCCCTCACGGACAATCTCCTCCAAAAACTTTCTCAATTGAGGATCAGAACGAATAGTCCCCACCATCTTTTGAAAAGACGCAGTAAGGGACGCGATCGCGCTCAAACGCACAAGCTTTTTCCAGATAACTTCAGCCTCTGTTTTAAGTATCGAGGTCGAGATTCCAGCCCCTCGGATCACCTCGGCGATTTTATCAAGAGACGCTTTAGGAATATCGCCATCGGATGCAAGGTCGATATGCGGATTCTGTCGCGAAAGCTGGCGGATAATCCCATCCTTGCCCTTTGCAACCTCAATCATGCCGATCATGCCAACAGCAACACGGGCTCCCAGCCTCGCCCGAATAACTTCCCGGTGCCCAACTCCATTCAATAGCGAAACCACAACCGCATTTTCTACCTGCTTTACATCAATGCTTTCGAGTGCATTATTCAGAAAGGGAGATTTTGTCGTAATAAAAAGAACATCAACGGCATCATCAAGCTTTACACTCGCCTTAGGATGTGCGACAAAACTTCCAAAAATGGGGCTTTCAATGTGAATACCGC
>JABHFS010000154.1 GCA_018672475.1 Gemmatimonadota bacterium
AACCACTTCAGCGACGAGGAACTGGAGGCCTTTCCGGGGCATGCGATGATGGACGGTGGTTATATGTACAGCAACAACCAGCCGGGTTTGGGAATCGATATCGACGAGGAGAAGGCGGCGAAGCTGCTCAAGTCGGAGCCGCTACAGGCGTATTTCGCGGCGGAAGACCGGCGGGCCGACGGCAGTATCGTGCGGCCGTAACCGCAGATGTGGTAAGTGGTCAGGCCGCGAGGGACCGTTATGGAATATTCTCGACCAGGCCGACGAAGCGCGGGCGTTGGCGGTCAAGCGTTGATGCGATCCGTCCGCTATTTACGCATTACGCGCGCATACCCGAAAAGAGGCCTATCGAAGAGATAATAGAGATGATGCAAAACGTTTGGGGCTAGTGTTTTGCGAGTTTAAAGACCTTCGTGGCGAGAGGATCTCGCCCGTTCGGTGTCGGAAAATTGAAACGGGTATAGCTTCTCTATGTCCGTGTCCGTCGTAAATCCGGTTCGCGCCGAAGTCACGTCGATATCCGGGTGGTGTTTTTCGATCAGATCGAATATCTGTAATACGATTTCCTCAAGGGGTGCCCCCATGCAAAGAGATTCCAGCAGTTATACCTGTGGTTAGCGAATTCAGTTGGTGGATGCCGGTACTAGCCGGCCTAATGCTACTGGCGCTGAGACTAGTCGTTACAAAATCAGCTAGTTTATTGGAGACCCTATTTCCGCGTTTGATTCATGATTGGATCGAACGACATATCGTACCGCATGGTGATGCCTTTTTTTTAATACTTACTTTTGCTCTGATGTTTTTGCTATATCGCCATCTATAATGGCGTTATAGTAAAAATCCCCTCACAAGTGCTTATTGCACCTCAGGCCTACCCGCGCGACCTGTGGATTTACTCCGCTGATAACAACGCCTGCGCCAAGATTACTTCGGCTACCTAAAAGGGGTATGTCGTCACATTCTCATCTTCTCTTCTAAGCGCTCTTCGTTCATATGGGTCTTGTAGTAGATGAAGCGAATGTCTTTCTCCGCATATTTTTTTCACCTCAGACCTGACGCAGCCTAGGCGAAAGAAAAAATATCGCCAATCCTGTAACGACCACCAGCCCGCCCGCGCCGGCCAGCGCGAATTCGACACCGACGGATTCCGCGATATAGCCCAGCGTCATCTGGCCGATCCAGGCGAAGTTGATGGCGAAGACCCAGCCGCCGATCGCCCGGCCGCGCGCGTCGTCGGGCACGTGCTGTTGCAAGAGCGTCATCTGGATTGTGTCGAACATGCCGGCCGCGGCACCAACGCCGATGAGCAAGGTCAAAGATAGCAAAAAGAAATCTGACGAAGCGAAGGCGACCAGGAAAACACCATAGGCGATGGTGATGCCGATAAAGAGCAAGCCTTTGCGGGGGAATCCGCTGGCGGCGGCCAGGGTGGCCACGCCCAATACCGAACCCAGACCGGCGGCAAAGGTGAGTTGGCCCAAGCCGTCGGCGCCGAGGTCTAGCACATTGCGCGCGAAGGAGGGCATCAGCGCGTTAAAGGTGAAGCCGAACATCTCGACGACGAAGGCGGCCCACAGCAGGCCGCCGACGACAGGGCGGCTGATAAGCCATCTTAGTCCCCGTAGTGCCTCCGGTAGCATCGCCAGGCCGGTCGGTTTTCCCCGGGGCTGGCGCGATTGGGTCGTCGGTAGGGTGCGGATAATCGCCGCGCCAGTCGCTAGCGCGCCGGCACCGGCAAAGAGCACCGCCGGGGCGCCGGCGGTATGGATCGCAAAGCCGCCCACCAGGCCGCCGACCGCCGTCATGGTCCGCATCGCCGTGCCGTGCAAGGCTATGGCCTGCAGTGTCATCTCGCGCGGGACGATATCGGTGATCAAGCCTTGTGTTGCGGGGACTTCGAAGGATCGGCCGATACCGCTCAATGCAGCTAGGGCGAACACCGCCCAGAGTTGCTCAAAGTCGTACAGGCTTAGCCAGGCAAAGGTTAATGCGATAGCCGAATTATATAGGGCTGTCGCGGAGAGCAGTCGACTGCGCGGCCAGCGGTCGCTCAGGTCGCCGGCCAAAGGGGCCATCAGGCTGCCGGGGACTTTGCGTATCGCGAAGGATACGGCGGTCAGAAAAACCGAATCGGTTTGTAATAATACGAACCAGCTTACGGCCAGGCGTTCGGCTTGTACGGCCAGCGACATAACGAAGGTCCCGAGCAGTACTCGCCGATATTCCGGGATACGCCAGACGGGCACAGGCATGGTTTTCCTTTTATAAGAGCGGACTACAAGCGAGATATTGCAATAGTGAGCGGGTGTTCGCGGCTCAGCCGTGCATAATGGCATGCCCGTTGCCGGGAAAAAATACCACGTCGACGATAAAGGATATACCAACGCCTAAGAAATAGCCGACGATCAGGCCGATAAAGAAGGGCGCGGCCTTGCGGTAGAGCTCGATGCCGCCGAAACGCATAATCAGGCTCTTGGCGGCCCAGGAGATAAAGATCGCGACGGCCTGGTTGCGGATCATCCAGATGGCGGACACGGCGAGGCCGACCGGGTGTAGCGGCCACCAAGGGAAGCGATATTGCATAAAGGTCAATACCGACATCGCCGCCGCGCCGATGCCGAAGAAGCCGAGTTTTTGCGCGTGGAAATCGGCCGGGGTTTTTATTTTGGCCATCACATCACCGAAGGCCATCACGCCGGCGCCGGAGGAGACGCGGAAGATCCAGGAGTTGAAATTGGAGGCGCCCTGCTCGTAGGCCATCGAGATTAAATTCGTCAGCGAGACGGCGAAGGAGAGCACAACGGCCAGGCCGATGGCCAGGGCGAAACCGCGGCGGGCGATGCGCAGGCTGGACTGCAATTTGGCGGCGTGCGCGGCGGAGGTCATAAAGATCGACTGCACGTCGCCAAAGAAAGAGTAACACAGGCCCAAGGCGGCCAGACCTGGCGCCGATATCGCGCTAGTGCCGAAGCTCATCATCGTCATCGCCTGGCTGACGACCGGGGTGGTCAGGTAGTAGATGCCGGTTTGTATGACCAAGCGGGTGATGCCCAGATAGGCGATCAGCACGAAGGCGAGAAAAGACGAAGCGACCCACCATTCCATCCCGGCCTTGTTGAGCCAGACGAGCATATAGACCGTGCCAATGACTAAGCCGACGACGGAGGCGCGGTAGGACATCATCTCGCGGCTGTCGTCGATCGGTAGGTCGGTATTCCAGGCTTTGCGGAAGACATCTTTGATATGGTCGCGGGCTACCCACAGTCCCCACAGTACTAAGGTTACGAAAGCGCCCCAGCATTGCCAGGAAGTCGAGGGCAGGCCCCAGACGAATTTGTCGGCGTCGGTGACGCCGAGGCCGAAGCGGTTGAACAAGCCCTCTTCGATTAGGGTCAGCAGAAAGAAGAACCAGATGCTGAAACTGACGTTGAGATTGGCGAAATACATAAAGCCGATGACGGGAAAATAAAGGCGGATATTGATCGGCGGGAAGCCGCGCAGGGTCTGGATCGGATAGTTCCACTCGATCGTGGGGAAGAAGTGGAAGAAGTAGCCGATGATATTCCAGAACACGATAAAGAGCGGGATCGCCGCGCCGATCCAGAAGACCTTGTTGCGCAGAATGGGCGGCAAGCCCTCTGTCGCGTCGGTGACGAGCGTTTGCGGCACTTCCATTAGGGGGTAGGCCAGCCGTTCGCGTTCGACCCACTGTTTGCGCAGGATCACGACGATGCAGAAGCAGACGAAGAACAGAGTAAAAATAAAACTCAGCCACCAGAACAATGGCATCGCCCAGGCGTCGAAAAGGGTGGCCCAGGGGGTCGGCTCGCCCGGCGGCAGCCCCTCGAAAAACCAGGTCATGGCCAGCCCCTCGTTGGAGGGCAGCAGCCAGGCGGGCAGGTGCGGGATAACGAATTCGCCCCACTGGTTTTCGGCGGAGGCGAAATAGTAGGGCGTGGTAGGGATGGCGAGAAAATAACCGGTAAGAAAAACGGGGATACCAATGATAACCAGGCTCATGGCGAGCACGGTCATCAGTTCGGCGGAGTTTAGCGCCCAGGCGGGTCTATGTTGTTTGAGCAGGGTGTTGACCAGGACCAGACAGAGAAAGAGGAAACCGACCCCGGCGGGGAAGAACGACCAGGTGATCTCGGTCGAGCCAAAGGTCCAGATTGAATGCGGCGCGCCGAGGCTGATCAAAACGACCAGCGCGCAACCCGTCAACAGGGAGCGCAAGGTGAGCCCTGTGACCTCTGGTGTTGTGGAGTCTGCGGCCATGAATATAGGAAGTTCGGTTGAGTGGGCGAGTCGTGTCAAACGCGACCTGAATGGCACGAATTGTGGGACGGGCTGTTGCTGCGCCCGCTATGCGATTGCTTGACAAATCCTCTTGGGGAAACTACGCTGGCCTGAATTCCTTGAGTCGTGCTTGCTCATCGTTGATCATACTAGCTCGACGGCCCGTATCTATTTCACTTTTGCGTACCCACGTGTGCAAAAGTCTCGTCGGTACAGCTGATATTGGCTGGGATCGAGCGAATCACTTCTCACTGGGAGGTCTATTCGTTTTCGTGATCAAAGACCACCCGCATCGTTCGTCTCGCGAATCTCGAGAGAATACTATATCAAAGATAGGCCAGGAATCTAAATCGTTCAAGAAAAGGAGGCTTCGGCAAACCTGGGATGATTCAGTCTCAATAGGTTTCTGCCCCGGTACGGCTAGCCGTGCAGAACGGGGTGTCCATTGCCGGGAAAGAAGATCATATCGACGATAAAGGATATACCGATCCCAAAGAAGTGTCCGAGGATCAAGCCGATAAAGAAGGGCGAGGCCTTGCGGTAAAGCTCGATGCCGCCGAAGCGCATGATCAGGCTTTTGGCAGCCCAGGCGACGAAGATCGCCGGGGCCTGGTTGCGGACCATCCAGATGGCGGAGATGGCCAGGCCCACCGGGTGTATCGGCCACCAGGGGAAGCGGTATTGCATAAAGGTTAACAAGGCCATCGCCACCGCACCGATGCTGAAGAAACCGAGCTTTTGTGCGTGGAAATCAGCGGGCGTTTTAATCTTGGCCATCACGTCGTCGAAGGAGCGCACACCGGCACCGGAGGAGACGCGGAAAAACCAGGAGTTGAAATTGGAGGCGCCTTGCTCGTAGGCCATGGAGATGACGTAGATAATGGTCACGGCGAAACCCACGAGCAGGGCGAGGACGATGGCCATACACAGGCCGCGGCGGCTCATGCGCATCGTATCGTGCAGGCGGGCGGCATGGGCGGCGGCGGGCATGAAGATCGACTGCACGTCGCCGAAGAATGAATAACACAGCCCTAGGGCGGCCAGACCAGAGGAAGATATGGAACTGGTGCCGAAGGTCATCATGGTCATCGCCTGGCTGACGATGGGCGTGGTCAGGTAGAACACGCCGGCTTGCACCACCAGGCGAGTAATACCCAAATAGGCGATCAGCACGCCGCCCAAAAAGAAGATCGCCACGGAAGGCTCCATGCCCGCTTTGTTGAGCCAAGTGAGCATATAGGCGATGCCGACAACCAGGCCGACGACGGCGGCGCGGTAGGACATCAGCTCGCGGCTGTCGTCGATGGGCAAGTTCGGGTCCCATGCCTTGCGGAATACGTCCTTGATGTGGTCGCGGGCCATCCACAGGCCCCACAGCACCAGCACCACGAAGGCGCCCCAACACTGCCAGGAAGTCGATGGTAAACCCCAGACGAAGTTGTCGGCTTCGGTAACGCCAACGCCGAAGCGGTTGAAGAGGCCCTCCTCTAATAGCAACAACAGATAGAACAGCCAGATGCTGAAGGTGACATTGAGGTTGGCGAAGTACATAAAGCCGACGACGGGAAAATAAAAGCGGATATTGATTGTCGGAAAGCCGTGCGCGATCTGGATGGGGTGGGCCCACTCGATCTTGGGGAAGAAATGGAAGAAAAACCCGATGATATTCCAGAATACGATAAAGAGCGGGATCGCTGCGCCGATCCAGAAGACCTTGTTGCGCAAAATGGCGGGCACGCGCGAGGAAGGGTCGTCGGAATCGGTGACGAGAGCCAGCGGTATTTCCATTAGCGGATAGGCTAGTCGCTCGCGCTCGACCCACTGTTTGCGCAGGATCACGACCATGCAAAAACAAACGAAGTAGAGGGTCCAGATAAAACTCAGCCACCAGAACATCGGCATGGTCCAAGCGTCGAGTAGCGTGATCCAGGGCGTCGGTTCGCCGATCGGTAGTCCTTCGAAAAACCAGGTCATGGCCAGGCCGTCGTTGGAGGGCAATAGCCAGGCGGGCAAGTGCGGCAGCACATAAGTGCCCCACTGATTTTCGGCGGAGGCGACGTAGTAGGGGGTGGTCGGGATCGACATCACGAAACCCATCATGAAAATGGGAATGCCGGTGGTGACCAGGCCCATGACGACGACGGTGATCATCTCGGCGGGGCGAATGGCCCAACCGGGATTGATAGTTTTGAGTAGGATATTGAGCAGGATCAGACAGCAGAAGGAGAAGCCGACGGCGATCGGGAAGAAGGACCAGGTGATCTCCGAGGAGCCTAAGACCCAGATGGCATAGGGGGCACCTAGGCAGACTACCAGGACCTGGATTAGGCCTAGGCTCAGGGAGCGGAGGGTGAGGCCGCTGGCGGTGTCGGTTTGCGCGTTGGGTTTGGCTTCCACGAATGTACCTTAGTAGTTGGAAATGGAGAAGATACCTCGCGGTGAATGGGTGGTCAAGCTCGGATCGTTGGATGGCAAATAGCTGGTTATACGGGCGATGGCCTCTGGCCTGCGCATGGCTGTTCCAAAAATACAATAAGGCAGGAATTACGGTTTTTAGCTAAAAATTAAACAGGTGCTCGACTTAAGCGCGCAGAAGCTTGTTAACAAAATTGACATCTCCATTTTTTGCTAATGTATTAGGTTCTCAAATCCTTGCATATTATCAATTAAGGTCTATCTTGACTTCTTTGGGTTTTGTATCGCTAAATTGTTATTCGACGACGTAGTTTTTGCCTAAGAAGTACTATCAGCGACTGGTTTATTTGGTGTATTATTTCCCGTAGTGCACTTGATCCAGGCAGCGCCGCATATATCGGCCAAGGGTCGAATATATAGTTTGCACTGCCTGTGATTCCCCGCCCAACCGCCGATTGTTACGCGGTCGTTCAGCGAATTTCCCATCTGTGCCACAGCAGTACCCGAATTCAATAACGACGCGATATCGTCTGCGCGGTTGCTACCGTGCTCTCTGTTCTGAGCGCATGTGTTATCGCGTGAATTTCTATCGATTCACCTTATCAAGTTCTTGAGGCCCTTTTTACATGAAGAAGATCATCAACAATTTCACGCTCAATCCTAAAAACGATATCCTGTCGGGTTTGACCGTCGCCCTAGCGCTGATACCGGAGGCGGTCGCTTTCTCCTTCGTGGCGGGCATCGATCCGCTCGTCGGTTTGTACGGCGCCTTTATGATGGGGTTGATCACTGCGCTGATCGGCGGCCGTCCCGGTATGATCTCCGGGGCCACCGGCGCGATGGCCGTGGTTATGGTACACATGATCCAGCAGGGTAATGAGGTGGGTTTGGCGTTGCCGATGCCGATTGAAAACCTCGGTTTGCAATGGCTATTTATCACGCTGCTTTTTGTCGGCACAATTCAAATCGCCGCGGGTTTTTTGCGGCTGGGTAAATTCGTCCGCTTGATTCCCTATCCGGTGATGATGGGCTTCGTGAATGGTCTGGCCATCGTGATCTTCCTGTCGCAGCTCGAACTTTTCAAAGAACAGGTCAATGGCCAAATGCAATGGTTGCCCGGCGGTGATATGGCGCTGATGCTCGGCCTTGTTGCTTTGACGATGGGCATTATGTACGGGTTGCCCAAGGTGACCGAAAAAATTCCGGCCGCGCTGGTGGCCATTATCATCGTCGCCAGTATCACGATATTCGGCGGGATGGACGTCAATACGGTAGGGTCTTTTATACGCGACGGCGGCGGTGAGGGGCTAAAGGGTTCGCTGCCGGTGTTTCAGATACAGATCTTCGGTTTGCTGGATACGGTGACGGGCCACTGGGGGCTGATTATTTCGACCGCTTTCCTGTTAGCGGCGATCGGCCTGATCGAATCGCTGATGACCTTGAACCTGGTCGACGACTTGACCGATACGCGCGGCAGCGGCAACAAGGAGAGCGTTGCGCAGGGGGTCGCGAATTTTACCAATGGCTTGTTCGGCGGTATGGGCGGCTGCGCGATGATTGGGCAATCGATTATTAACGTGAAATCCGGCGGGCGCGGGCGTCTGTCGGGCATCGTCGCGGCGATGGGTTTGCTGGCTTCGGTATTATTCGGCGCGCCTTTGATCGAGCAGATCCCGCTGGCCTCGCTGGTCGGGGTGATGTTTATGGTGGTGGTAGGCACATTCGCCTGGAGTAGCTTTCACATAATCAACAAAGTGCCGCGCACCGATTATTTCGTATTGTTCGTGGTGTCGGCGGTTACCGTTTGGCAGGACTTGGCGATAGCGGTGATTACCGGGGTGATTATCTCGGCGTTGGTTTTCGCCTGGAAAAACGCGACGATGATTCGCGCCCGCAAACGCATCAAAGACGACGGCACCAAGGTCTACGAGATTTGGGGGCCGCTGTTTTTCGGGGCGGTGCACACCTTCAATTCGAAGTTTGACGTGAAGAACGATCCGGATAAGATCGAGATCGACTTTGTCGAGTCGAAGGTCAGTGATCACTCGGGTATTGAAGCGTTGACGAACTTGGTTGACAAATATGCCGACGCTGGCAAGTTGGTTACGCTGAAGCACCTGAGCCCGGAGTGCAAGACGCTGTTGTTGAGGGCGAATCCGAGTTTAGACGCGATTATCGAGACTTCGATCGACGATCCGCGTTACCACGTGGTGACGGATATGATGGACGCGGAGGTTTAGGGCGATAAGACCCCAGGCCACTTGACCCGATCTCCCCCAAGGCCCTTTGTTATTCCCATACATCGATTTTGCGCTGGCGGTAATTCGATCCGGCGCTGGGGGATCGCTAACATATGCCGTCACAAATACTGCAATCGCAGATCATTCACAAACATTCGGGGCGTTACGTGGCCTGGCCGATGATTGCGCGTGCGGCCAACGGTGAGCTACTGGTCGTTTTTTCCGGAGATCGGGAAGGGCATGTGTGCCCTTTTGGCAAGACGTTCTCGATGCGCTCCGCCGACGATGGTGTTAGCTGGAGCCAGCCCGAGCTGATTAACGACTCGCCGATGGACGACCGCGACGCCGGGCTGTGTGTCTGTCCCGACGGCACGCTGATTGTCAGCTGGTTTACCACCTGGCGCAACCCGGCAGACGACACGCTGACGCCGGCGTGGTGTGCGCATCTGCAAAACATCAGCGCAGAGCACATTGAGCAGTGGACGCGCGGCGATTTAATGGACTCGGAACTGGTGCGGCGCGGACACTGGATTCGCCGCTCGACCGACAATGGACACACCTGGGAAGAGCCCATTGCCGTGCCGGTGACGGCGCCCAATGGACCGAATACCACGGCGGATGGCCGCCTCATTTTTGTCGGTAACAATAGCTATAGGCGCAGCGACCGCTCCAGTGCCATAGCCTGCGTCGAATCGCGCGACAATGGATTGACCTGGCATACTATCGCGGAGATCTCCATGTTTCCAGATGCTGCGCCGAGTGATCCGCAGGGCATGCGCTATTTGGGCGAACCCCATGTGGTAGAGGTGGCCGACGGGCACCTGCTCGGTATGGCTCGCCACGAGGAGCAGCCCTATGTGGAAGGGCGTGAGACGGGGCGGCTATGGCAGTTTGAGTCGCTGGACGGGGGGCATAGCTGGAGCGAGCCGCGCGAGACGGAGATACTCGGGAAACCGCCGCATCTTCTGAGGTTAAAAGATGGCCGTATCGTTGTAACGTATGGGTATAGACATGCGCCCTACGGGCAGCGCGCCTGTATCTCCGAAGATGGCGGTAATACGTGGGACTACAAAAACGAAGTTGTGCTACGCGCCGATGGACCCAATAACGATCTGGGCTATCCGGCGACGGTGGAGTGCGCCGATGGCACTCTGCTGAGTGCGTATTATCAACGGCAAGCGCCCGAAGAAAAGCCCTGTCTGATGACGACGCGCTGGCAAATTTAAAAATAAAAGTGTTTACTCTGGTTGACGGTCACCGTCACTGGGTGATGCTGTTCGATCTGGTCCAGCGATCACCGAGATCGCGCTGCTCCTTACGTCTGCACACGAAGACACCACCCAATACGACCCTGGCGAAAGACAGCCCTTTCAATGCCGCTGTTTTTCCACGGCTCCAGCTTGCATATAAGCTATTGGGGGATCGTCTGGCTATCGACAAAGACAGCCCCCATGCCTCCTTGCAATACAGTGGTTATACAGCCGTGCAGATCGGGGCAATCGGCGAATAGTTCTACCCAGTCCATGCTAATGCCGCCCGGCTTTGTCATCCTGATCTGCGTGCCAGGTATCGAGTTCCTGTTTTAGCGTGGCGATATTCGGTGCAAAACGCGGCTGGTCGAGCTGATTTTTTTCTTCCCAGGGATCGTTCTGCAGATCGTAAAACTCGTATACGGCTTCGGCGCCGCTGCCTTCGCGCATTAGCTTGCCGTCGTCGCGCACGACAAAGGACTGCTTGCCCTTCTTCCACAAAGTGCGATTGTCCCACATTTCGGTCTGGCCCGACCATAAGGGGGTCAAGTCGCGCGACTCGGCATCTGCCGGTACGGTCGCGCCGGCTGCCGTTAAGCAGGTGGCAAAGAGGTCAATATTACTGACGTTGAGGGCGCAGGTTTTGGGTTGTTGTGCTACTCGCGGGTCGCGCACGATTAAGGGCACGTGCGTCGGGCCTTCGTAGGGCAGGCCCTTGTAAAACGAGCGGTATTGGCCACCGAATTCGCCGTGGTCGGCCGAAAAAATGACCAGCGTGTCGTCGGCCAGGCCTTCTTCTTGCAATGTCTGCAATAACTGGCCGACGCCGTGGTCGATCATTGCCACGTAGCCGTAGTAGGCCGAGAGGATCTTGCGATAGGTGGTCTCGTCCCAACCCGATTCATCGCGGCGCTGGCGCCAGGCCATATGCGCCGAGTTGCGAAAGATCGGTTTGTCCTCCACTCCGTGGTAGAAGTCCGGTGGCAGCGGGATCTCGTCGGGTGGGTAGAGTTGGTCCCAGGGCTCCGGGCACAAGAAGGGTTGGTGGGGGCCGAAGAAAGAGCAATTGAGGAAGAAGGGCCGGTCTTTTTGGCGTTCATGGCGCAGGTAATGGATCGATTCGCGCACCGCCCAAGAGGCCTCGTGGTGCTCTTCGTCGACAAAGTTGCTGCCCAGCATAAAGCGCAACTCGTCGGTGTGCTGGCAGGCCTCGTCTTCGGTGAAGAGGCGCACGGCTTCTGAGGGTTTCTCGGCGTAGGCGGTTTCCCGCAAATAGCGCAGATAGGCCGAGTCCTCGGCCTCCTCCGACGAATAATTGGTATAGGGCGCGTCGTGCCGACGCATATAGCGGAAACCGAAATCGCGGTGCATGGGTTTGAGGTGGAGTTTGCCGACTAGGGCGGTGTCATAGTTGTTTTGCGCCAGGTATTCGGGCAGCACCGGCAGGTCGGGCGGCATCAGGGTGGTTTGGTTGCCCTGCATGCCGTGCGTATCGGCGTAATAACCGGTAAAAAGCGATGCGCGTGCTGGGCCGCAGGCCATCGTAGGGCAATAGGTGCGGGAAAAGAGCGTGCCCTGTGCGGCAAGCGCATCCAAGTGCGGTGTCTGCACCACGGGATGCCCTAGGGTGCCTAGGCAATCGTGGCGAAACTGATCGCTGAGAATGAAGAGGATATTCACGGGGAACAGACGCGCAAGATAGATGAGCCACTGCCATACTGCATGCATAGCCTCCCTTGGGTGTTTATGGATGGGGAAAGGTTAAGGATATGGCGGGCCGGCGGCAAATTCGCTCGGCGACATTTTGCGATAGCCCCTAGTTTCTCAGCTCTTCCATGTCGGCCAGTATTTCATCGAGTTTTTTCATTATATTGCCGTAGACCAGCTTCATATCGAAGCGGTAGAGCGCTGGCGCGGTGAGGGCTATAATCCCCGTGCAGGCGACGGCTGCTAATGCCCAGTAGACGGGCACGCCGTCTACTAGATAGATCTCGGGGCGGATTTCGATCACCTTCTTCAGCATCTTTTCGCCGTGGTGCGAAAACCATAGTCCCAATACGATGCCGACAAAAAGCACGGGATAGAAAAAGCGGTATATCATCGAAAAGCGGGCGATATTGCCTTTCAGCCAGTTGTTGAACGCCTTGATATATTCGTAACTATTGACGCCCTTATCGATGGCTTCCAGGCTACGCAAATCCCGCTTGCCGACCACGACTAGCAGGGCGAATAGCGTGAACAAGGTCGCGCCGACATAGGGCAGCCCGACCGCGACGCAGGTGATGAGCGCCACGATTGCGAAGGCCGCGAGAGCCCGCAGGTTTATTTTGAACATGTGGGTCATCTTGTCGACGATATTGCTCGATTTTTGATTGTAGAGGTCGTTGAGCTTGGGAGCTATTGGCGCCTTGTCGTCTAGAAAGCCCTCTTGCCAAATCGCTTCAATGGCCTTTTCCATTTTAATACAGTTTCCTCAAGCGGTCTTTAATGCGTGTGATGCGCACACCGATATTGTTGGCGTTAGTTCCGGTGATTTCGGCGATCTCCTGGTATGACTTTTCTTCCAAATAGAGTAGGATCACGCCCCTGTCAACTTCGGATAGCTGCCGGATGGCGTCGTAGAGCTTGTTGATTGGCGCGTCGGCGAATGCGCGACTGTCTTCGCTAGCTTCGGCCGGTAGGTAATCCGAGGCGAAACGTTGGTGGGCGTTCTTTTTCTTCTTCATCAAGGTCAGGCATACGTTCAAGGACAATTTATAGATCCAGGTCGACCATTCGGATTGCTCGCGAAAATTATCGCTGCTGCGCCAAATCTGCAGGCACACTTCCTGGTAATAGTCTTCGAAGTCCTCTTGTGTATTGGTATACCCTGCAGATCTTGATGATGATCGCGGCGTAGGGCAAGATAGAGGCTAGATAAAAATCACTGCTCACAATGTTTCGTTTCCCGTTGTTTTTTCTTGGTTAGTGGCAGCAAGCGGTGATTTATTACACCTACGCTTAGATTTTTTTGCGGTTTTTCTTTTGTTGGTAAAAGGCTATTGCTAGTGAAAATTGGGCGCGGGTATTGTCGTATCGGGGGCAGGCGGCGGCAATATATGTGGGCAGGGCATGGGCAGTGTTGGGGCAATTGTACGAGATGATGTTGTGAAGGTCGAGAGAAAACGACGGTAGAAGTGAAATCCGCCCTGCTAACTCAGTAGCAAGTCTACTCGCTTAAACCCGTTTTAATCTGCCCCGAAGAATGGACTTCAATCGTGGTTATCTGCGGGGTATCGGCCAGCAGTCGCGCGTCATCGAGGAAAAAAGCCCCGGCCAGATGGCCTTCGATACCGATCGACTCGATGAGGTCGATTTGGTCCGGAAATCCAGTATTGCAGTAGGTGTCGAGTATACTGAAGGGCTTGAAGGGAATCTCCATCAACTGCTATATCGCGATGCGCGAAATCGAGCCGGTATTTGTGGTTGGTGCGGGCTAGGTCCACGCCTAACTCGTCGACAAGGAGCGTTTAGTTGGTATTCGAACGGCGGATATCCGGCATACCCCTCTAATTTAGTCTGTAAGTCCGGCGGCGTGGCGACCAGCGGCCGGGTCACCGGCGGCGTAATAGGTGCCCTGGTCGGCGAGCAGCATGACGGGCGTACCGATGGGGCCGCTCTTGGCTTCGACCGCGTGGCCGCGTTGCGCGAGTTGCTCACGGACGTTTTGTTCGACGGTTTCGCTGATGGTCAGGGAGCCGACTGCTGCGAAGGTCTGGTCGCGGTCGGGATTGGGGTCGAAGGAGTCCTGGTGATGCTGGGTGGCGAAGCGCGGGGCTATGACGGCCTCGGCGGGCCCCATGCCGAATTCGATATGGTCGAGTAGCAGGCATAGCGCCGTCTGGTCCTGCAGGTCACCGCCGGCGACACTGATGGCGAGCACGGGCTTGCCGTCTTTGAGCACCATGGTCGGGGTCAGGGTGATGCGCGGGCGTTTGCCGGCGGCGATGCAATTGGGGTGGCCGGGCGTAGTGTTGAGGCTGCGCAGACGATTGCCATACGAGACGCCGGTGGTGCCGCTGCCGCCGGGGTGGTAGACATTGGCGCTGGGCGTGGCCGAGACGACCATGCCGTTGCGGTCGGCGATGACGCAGGTGGTCGTGCCGCCGATACCGGGTCGGAAGACGCCGTCTTCTTTTATGGCTTGCATCGCGATGGGGTCGCCGGGACGGGCTTCTAACGAGGCTTGCGCCATATCGATGAGCGGTTGGCGCAGTTGTGTATAGGCGTCGGAGAGCAGGGCGTCGATGGGTACATCGACAAACAGCGGGTCGCCGTAGTGCGCGTCGCGGTCGGCGGTGGCTAATTTTATCGCCTCAATGGCGGCATGCACATAGTCTGCGGAAAATATGCCCATGCCCTTGAGGTCAAGATTTTCGAGCAGGCGCAGGGCTTGGCAGAGATAGGGGCCTTGCGTCCAGGTACCACACTTATAGACTTCGTAGCCTTTATAATTGACCGACACCGGGTCTTCGATCAGCGTCTGGTGGGCGGCGAGATCTTCGCGGCGCAGAAAACCCCCTTGTTCGATATAGAAGGCTTCCAGCTCTTCGGCGATATCGTTGCGCTCGGGGTGGCGGCCGTAGAAGCGGTCACAGGCCGATTGCAGTTTTTCTTCGCGGCTGCCGCTGCTGCGTTGTTCTTCGTCGAGCATGCGTCGTAGCGTTGTAGCCAAGTTCGGGTGCCAGGCCTCCTGGCCTTTGTCGAGCAGGTTCAGGGTCGGAGCGATGATCGTCGAGAAGCTTAGGGTGCCATAGCGCTGTAAGAGGGTGATGCAGAGATCCACGACGGAGGGTACCGGGGCCATCTTGATGTCTTTGTCGGGGATGCCGTGTTGCATATACCAGTCGATAGCCGTCTGCGAGCGCGGCGCGCGGCCCATGCCGGACAGGGATTTGACCTGGTTGCCGTCCCACAGCAGGACCGGGACTTCGCCGCCGATCGAGCAGGCGCCGTGGTCGGTGACATTGAGGGCGAGGATAGTGCCTGCGGCCGCGTCGGCGGCGTTGCCGCCCTGGTCCAGAATGCTGATGCCCGCTGCGACGGCACCGGCACCTCCTGCGGCGACGACGCCGGTTTTGCTTTCGGCCTGCCAGCCGATTTCGTCAAAATTTGCCATGGTTAGAGCTCCTGGTCGAAGAAGGGATGCAGGGCGAGCAGTGCAATATCGCTCCGTTGTAGCAGTTTGTCGAGAAAACAGTGTTTTGTGCCAGGCGCCGAAGGGGATGAGGATGCGCTGGCCGGGGCGCGCGTCGAGGGCGGCGCTGATTAGCGCGTAGTGGGGGGTGTTGATGTTGGTCCAGTCGCCGTATCGGATTAACCTTGCCCGGCGAGCCAGCGTTTGGGGTAGTCGGTGAGCACGGCGTCGACGCCGGTCGGGGGGATTGAGTCAAAAGCGCGTTTGTCGTAGTTGGCTTCGAGGTGCATGGCGTGGACTTCAATGCCGAGCTCGTGGGCCATATCGACAAAAAGCGCGTCGATGATTCGCCAATCCAATTGTATTATGCTGCAATCGAGGCTGTGGGTCTTTTTGAGGAATGCCGGCGTATTACGCGGATGGGGACCAAGGTGGCAACCGCTGAGCTTTGGTTGTAGACTGCGGGCTTGTTGCCAGGTGGGCTCGTTGGTTGCGAGATAGGCGTGGTTGAGCATGGCGTGTTGGGTAATTGCGCTGACGACGGCGGGAACTAGTCTTTTATCGTCTATGGCTTTGAGGTGGACATTTATGCGCAGCGATTTGCCGAGGGCTTGGAATATCTCGCCCAGGGTAGGCACGCATTCACCGCAACCGGTGTCGAGTTGTTGCAATTCTTTTAAGGTCAACTCGGCGACGGAGCCCACGCTGTTTGTGGTGCGGTCGACATGGGCATCGTGCAGCACGACGGGATGCCCGTCGTGGGTCAGATGAACGTCGAGTTCGATACCCTGGGCACCGATTCGGGCGGCAGCGCGAAAGGCGCCCAGGGTGTTTTCGGGGTATTCGGCGAAATGGCCTCGATGGGCGAAAACCTGCAATAGAATACCTGGTTATTCCGTTAGTCGCCCGATCGCCTCGCGTGGTCCGACCAAAATCATCCGGCCCCAAGTGATATCGTCGTCGCCATTGCCATAGATCATAAAGTGGCCGCCGTAGGAACCGCCGTCAGGGTCGGTGTGCACGATCTCCATGCTGTATTCGTCGCCAACCTGGGGGGCTTGCCAGCGGGGATCGCTTTGGCCGAAGGTCGAGGCCAGGTCGACGCGCGCTTCGAGAATAAAATCTCCCTTGCTCTTACCCCAAGGATTCATCTTTACGCTATAGTCGACGGAGGGCGCGGGGATCGGCTCTTCGATATAATTCTGCTTGGGCGCGCCGTGGCGCCACCAGGCATTTTTTGGTGTGTGTTCGGGACTGGCGGTAAAGCAGAAGGCGTTGTCGCCTTGGCCGAATTGCTCGTTGGCGGCGTCGCGCGGACCTTCCATAAACCAACAGATCGCGTCTTTGAAATACCAGCGGCTGTCGTACAACACATGTCCGTCGAAATCTTCGACCGACACCGGGTCTTCAAGGTCGTTGACATTGTCGTGGACCTCGGCGCCGAAGTAGAGATTTTTGTCGTCCCAGGCGATATAGTAGCGGGCGCTCAAGTCTTCGGAGAGGTGCGGCTCGTCGCCGTGGTCGGTAAGGCGGTTGCGGGCGCCGCGGTCGAGCGTATAGAAGGAACTCTCGGCGATACGGCGCATATCCCAGAGGCCGTCGTTGTGCGCGAGGTCCTTCCATTCAGCAAGGTCGCCGTCAATTTTGGGTGCTTCTTCTAAGAAGGGGACGTTGAGATTCATATCGGCGTAGAGGCCGAGGGGGAGTAGCAGTAGGATGGTGCACAGTGCTTTGAACATGGTCGGGGCTCCCTGATGATTGGTTTGCGCTATAACGATAAACACAAGCGCTATGTCGTTTAGCGATAATTTTCGCCGCGGTCTTCGGGCACAAAATCCACTATCTGGCGGGCGTGTCCGAGATCGCGGTAGCCGTATTTATTGTCGGAGTTGATAAAGAAGGTGTCGAAGGGCAATTCGAGTGGAGCCTCGATACATTTTTCGATCGACTGCACGGCGTCGCGGTGGCTGCACCAGACGGCGTATTCGCGTGCTTGCGTCGGGCGATTTTCGGGGTTTACGCGGCCGAAACGCAGGCAGAGCACTGAGTAGTGGCCGGCATCGGCGAAGGCGCGGGCCAGCTCTTCGCCCCAGACTTTGCTGGCCGCGTAGAGGCCCGCCGGGCGCAAAGGGGACTCGTGCGTGAGCATCGGCCAGGTGTCGCCGATGGCGCTGTAGTCGCCGGCGAGCAGCTCTTTGTAGGGGGTGTGTTGGCCATAGCCGCCGACGACGGAGCCGCTGCTGGCGAAGATAATGCGGCGCACGCCGGCGTTGAGGGAGGCTTCGAAGATATTTGTCGTGCCCTGGATATTGGCGTGTTGGATGGCTCGGTGGTTATTGCCGATGTGCGCGGCTAGGTGGATCACGGTGTCGATGTTTTTGAAGGCGGGCTCGATGGCTTTGAGATCGCTGATGTCGGCGCGGTGGCAAGGGATGGTGGTGAGGCGGCGGCGGTTTAGGGCACTTAGGTTGTAGCGATTTTTTAGATGCGCGATGGTGGCGGTGCCGATTAGGCCGGTGGCGCCGGTGATGAGGATGTTTTGCATGGGAGGCTCGTGGTTGATGGTCTTGGTTGGCGGTGTGCCCGCTTGCTCATACCGCGCCCTGCGGGCGCCTCGCCGACCATCCCTAGTCGGCTCCGAGGGGCGGTCTAATCCGATTTTGCAATCCTGCAAGATCGGGACAACAAACCGCTGCGGAGGCATGCCTCCAACCAGCCCTGGTAGCTGGCGAGTTTAACTGCTGGACCATATTAGTACGGAATTGCGAGGGGGGTGTCCAGCAAGTGGAATGAATTGTTGTGGGGTGGAGGTGCTTTGGCTACTATATCCGGCATGCGATGTATAAAGGTTATAGGCGCGTTGTGCTTGTTGTTGTCTGTCGGTTGTCAGTCCAGTGGTGAGCGCGCGCCTGGCGAACCCGTGCCGGTCTCGATATGGATGTTTGGGGGTTCTACTGAGCAGAATGCCTGGGTGCGGCGGGCGGTGGATGGGTTTAATGCATCGCAAAGTGAGATCGTCGCTGACTTTGAGGCGAAGGATTGGGCGACGCAGCGGGAGAGTTTGATTACCTCGACGATCGCCGGGGCCGGGCCAGATATTATTCGTGTGCACCATATGTACTCGGTGGAATTTGGCGAGTTGGGCGGTTTGTATGCGCTGGATAATTTTGTGGATTTTCCCGCGGTCAAAGAGCGGGTATTGGATAATTTGTGGGACTATGTTTCGTATGATGATAGGCCCTATGGACTGCCGACCCTGGTGCTGCCCTTTGTGCTGGCGGTGAATCAGGATTTACTCGATCGGCATGGGCTGGATATTCCGCTGACCTGGGAAGACATGATGGCGATGGGGCCGGTGCTCAAAGAGAGCGGGGTGCATGCTTTTACCATACCGGCCGGGGCCAATCAGGATGCGGCCTATCGTTTTTTGCCGATGTTTTACAAAGCTGGTGGGCGGGTGTTCAACGAAGATTGGACCAAGGCGGCGTTTAACGGGCCGGCGGGTTTGGCGACATTAGAATATCTGGTGTCGATGAAAGACCAGGGTTTTATGCCGCCGGCGTGTGCGGCCTATGCCGACGATGAGAATAAGGCGATGTGGTGTACGGAGAAGGCCGCGCTGACGATCGAAGGACCGTGGTGGCAGACGGTATTGGGCAATATGTACGACTTTCCTCTGGAGAAGATGCGCCTGGTCAAGCTGCCGGGGCCGGCGGTGCCGGTGGGGCCGCATCCACCGAAGACCCTGCTCGATATGGTGATGGTGTCGATTACCGGTTATTCGCCGGTGCCCGAAGAGGCGTGGACCGTGCTTAAGGCGCTATGGCTCGAAGATCCGCAGTGGCGCGAGCCCAATCCGATGATGGGCGGCTTGCCCGCGCTGAAGGTCGCCTACGGGCCGGATGTGGAATCTAAATTTATCGACGGCGAGGTGCTGGCGGCGGCTGGGCAGAATGGCTTGGCTTGGCCGGCGCACCCGGCGATTACTCAGATTCAGCGCTCGATGGCGGATGCGTTGAATATGGCGATGAGTGGGGCGCTTGAGCCCCAGGAGGCGCTCGATCAGGCGGCGGCAGAGGTTGATGAGATTTTACTGGAGTATTAAGTGCGCATTTTCCCTTTGAAGGATGCGTAATAATCCTTGTTGTTCGTCCCCCCGTCCCTTAGTTATGTTGTTGAAAAAAATACTACTCCCACTATTTATAACCCTTGCAGTCAGTGCCTTCTGTCCTTTATATATACTGCTATTATGTCATTGAAAAAAATACTACTTCCATTGCTTATAATCCTGGCTGGTTGCGGCGGGGAGGATGGGCCCCGTCCCAATGAGCCGACTACGGTCGTGCTGTGGGAATTTGGTGGGGTGCCGGGTTTGCGTGATTGGGTGCAACAAGCCGTCGAGGAGTTTAACACCAGTCGCTCCGATATCCAGATCGAATTGGAGTTTCGCGATTGGGCGACGCAGCGCGAGAGCTTAATCAGCACGACGATCGTCGGCGATGGGCCGGATGTGGTGCGGGTGCACCACAAATACTCGGTGGAATTCGGCGAGTTGGGCGGTCTGTATCCGCTGGATAATTTCCCCGATTTCCCCCAGGTCAAAGAGCGCGTGCTCGACAATGTCTGGGAACTGGTCGAATACGAAGGCAAGCACTATGGCCTGCCGGTGACGATGCTGCCCTTCGTGCTGGCGGTCAATACCGATATTATGGCCAAGAAGGGGCTCGACACGCCTCAGACCTGGGAAGAGATGCTGGCATTGGGGCCGGAGTTTGCCGGCTCGGGCGTCGATCTTTTTACTATGCCGGGTGGGGTTAATCTGGATACGGCCTATCGCTTCTTGCCACTTTTGTACAAGGCCGGTGGGCGGGTCTTTAACGAGGATTGGACCAAGGCGGCGTTTAATGGTCCAGCCGGATTGGCGGCGTTGGAGTTTTTGATGGCGATGAAGAACCAGGGCTATATGCCTCCGGGCAGTGCGGCCTATGCCTTTGATGAGAATGCGGCGCATTGGGCCACGGGTCGCGCGGCGTTCTCTATTGAAGGGCCGTGGTGGCAGGATATCGTGCACGGCAATTACGAATTCGATCTGAAGAATTTGGCGTTGGCGCAGGTGCCGCGGCCGGCCGAGCACATCGGCCCGCACGAGTCACGGACATTGCTCGATGTGATTATGGTGTCGATCACCGGCTATAGCAAGGTGCCCAATGAGGCTTGGGAGGTGATTAAGGCATTGGATCTGGACCACGAGGTTTGGCGTAACCCCAATCCAACTATGGGCGGGATCCCGACGCTGAAGGCAGCCTATGCCGAAGGCGTGCAATCCGATTATATCAATTTGGATCAGTTGGCCGAGGCCGGCGCCAATGGGTTGGGTTGGCCCGGACATCCCGCCGTGACCCAAGTCCAGCGCTATATCGCCGACGCGGTCAATATGGCGCTGACCGGCACGATGAGTCCCAAGGAGGCGCTGGACTTTGCCGCCGAAGAAGTAAACGAGGTTCTACTTGACTACTAGTACGAATAATATGCGCAGAAACATGACGCCGTATTATTTCTTGTTGCCGGCGATGCTGGTCCTAGCGGTGATCATTCTCTACCCGGTCGTTAGTAACCTGATAATGAGCGTTTATAAGGTAAAGCTCTTTCGTGGGGCCGGTGACGAATTTATCGGCATGACGAACTACGCCAAGCTCTTGGGCAGCCGCACGTTCGTTAATAGCATCTGGAGTTCGGTGCGTTTTACGGTGTATTCGCTGCCGGTGGCTTTTGTGTTGGGTCTGGGCATGGCGTTGATCTTTAATGAGATTAAGAAATACCGGCCGGTTTTCACGGGCTTCCTGCTGGTGCCCTGGGCCATCGCCCCGGTGGTCACCGGTTATATGTGGCGCTGGCTTTTCCACGACACTTTCGGCCTGGTCAACTACGCGCTATTGAGTCTGGGTATTATCGACGCCAATATCCCGTGGCTGGCTCAGCCGGATACTGCGGTCGGCGCGGTAGTCGTCGCAAATGTCTGGCGCTTTATGCCTTATATCACCATCATGCTCTTGGCGGGTTTGCAAGGGGTCTCGACTGAGCTATACGAGGCGGCGCATGTCGACGGGGCCAATATCTTCGAGCGTTTTTTCCACGTGACCTTGCCGCAGCTCAAACACGTGATCGGGGTGGTTTTCCTCTTCGCCACGATCTGGATGGTCAACGACTTTGCGCTGATCTTCATTATGACCGAAGGCGGCCCGGCCAAGGCGACGCAGGTGGTACCGATCACAGTCTATCGCATCGCCTTCGAGCATTTGCGCCTGGGCAAGGGCGCGGCGGCGGCACTGATCCTGCTACTCTTTCTGTTGTCGATGAGCATGCTCTTTATCCGCGTACTCTTCCGCGAGCAGAGGAAAAAAGCCGATGCGAGTTAAGACGCAGGCCAAGATCCGCACCTGGTTGGCCTATGGCTTGGGCGGCACATTCGTATTCGCGCTGGTGTTGCCGTTGATCTGGGTGGTAACGACTTCGGTCAGGCCACTTTCCGAGATGACGCAGACACCGCCGTTGATTTTCCCGCGTTCGATCACCTTCGACGCCTATGTCGATCTGTGGGATACGGGTCCCTTCGCGAAATATTTCATAAATAGCGTGGTGATCTCCTTTTCGACAGCGCTGATCGCCCTGATCTTTAGCATTTGCGCCGCCTATGCCTTCGCGCGTTTTCGTTTTAAGGGCGCGACCTTGCTGCTGATGGTAGTGGTGATGTCGCAGATGTTGCCGGGCTCGTCGATTCTGATCCCGCTGTTTCAGGTGATCCGCGCGATGGGGTTGCTCGATACACATGTGGGCATGGTGCTGATCTATACGGGTTTCGCCATCCCGTTCTGTACCTGGTTGCTCAACGGTTATTTCCGCGCGATCCCGGTCGATCTTGAACAGGCGGCGTTGATCGACGGATGCAATCGGCTAGAACTGCTCTATATGATTATTTTGCCGCTGGCGGCGCCGGCCATCGTCGCGGTGGGCACGTTCGCTTTTCTGCTTTCCTGGAATGAGTTTTTGTTCGCCTTTGTCTTTACTAAATCTCAGGCGTTGACAATTCCGGTCGGGTTGCGGGCGGCATTTTTGGGGCAGTACGTCAATAAATACGATCAGTTGTTTGCGGCTTCGTTGATCTTTAGTTTGCCGCCGATCGCTTTGTTTGTGGGGTTGCAGCGGTATTTTGTGCAAGGGTTGACAGCAGGGGCGGTGAAGGAGTAAATCTGGGGTGCGCCTCGTGCTGCGGGCTGACCGCGGCAGGTATTTTTCAATCCCCCAGGCCGTCGCCCCTCGCAGCGCTTGTGCGCTGACTCACCACAATCCTGCCCGAACCGAGGCCCTACGTGGCTCGGACCTCATACCCCCCCCTTAAACACTGGCCGCGGCCACCCCCTCCGCTGGGCCAATGCATGAGCTGAGGGTTTTCAGAGATATCCTAGTGTATCACTTTTTATATTTTGTGATGCACTAAGCCGTAGTAGACCCCTCTTTTATAGCAAGAAGCTTCTGGCCCGCGTCCCGCCATACTCGCCTTTGCGGAATTGTTAAATACCCTTGAACGCAAGCAACTGGTTTGAATTCAGCAAAAGAGACGGTAAGAAAACTATATGCCCACACTGGATTGGATCGGAAAAAACTGTAGCCAAACACCATAAGGATGTGCCTTCTCGGTGTTTGGAGCCGGTAGCAGAACGCACCCCCCGGCAGCGATGTCCACAGTGCAGACAAAGGGCTATTTTTTCACCTCTTGAGTTGGATGATGCGAGCGTAGCGATCAGTAAAAATACCCAACAATTTCGATGAGGCGGTAAAACCAGGAAAAGCAAAGAGCGCTCGTATGGACTCAGGGGGCATCGCGTTTTCCTATATCGAAAAATAAAACCGTTTCTTTCTGTCACAACATGAATAAATCTACTACTATTTCAGGATAACGCTTTGATTTACATTGGTTTTACCCACACGTTTCCGCGTAGACCCAATTTTATATCTACGCCTCGCCGTACGGAGCTGTAAAAGTTTTTGCAATGATCGCGGAACGGGTGAAGGTGGCGGCGCCATCCGCCGAGCAGCACGTTGCGGATTGTTTGCAAGCAGACGTTCGTTTTGGGATACCGCTGGGGCATATAAATATTTACGGGGGAATAGACCGTACTTTTACCGAGCTTAGCTTTTAATCGGAGAATTTAACAATGTTAAAGAAACTGCTGCTGTTTTCCTTTGTCGCGCTTATGGCCTGCGGGCAAGAGGAAAGCGGGCCGAAAAAAATAAAAATCGGCTATGTGATCAACTTTATGTCGCACGAGTGGTACCAAAATATCAGTAAGTCGGCCATCGCGCGCGCGGCGGAGTTGGATGTCGAACTGCTCGTCGCGGATGCTAACCTCGATGTCGCGGCACAGATTTCTAAGGCCGAGAATTTTCTCGCGCAGGGCGTCGACGTGTTGATCTTGTCACCGGTCGACGCCAAGGCAATGGGGCCGATCGTGCGCCAGGCTAAGGAGGTCGGCGCGCGCGTCTTCACCGAGTCGAACCCGGTGCCAGGCGCCGACAGCTATGTCGGAATCGACAACCACGTCGGCGGAGTTAAGGCGGGGGAGTGGTTTGTCGAATATGCCAGGGAGAAGGGGATCGAGCCCAAGATCCTGGTGATCGGCTTGCCGAACTTTGAGGATTGCCGGCAAAGGGTCGACGGCTTTAAGGAGGCGCTCGAAAAGGGGGGTATGGCCTATGAGATCGTGCAGGAGGTCGATGGACAGGGGATGAAGGAGAAGGCGTTCAAGGCGGCGCAGGACGCGCTGACGGCGAACCCGCAGATCAATGTGATCTACGGGATCAACGACGATTCGACGACCGGCGGTATGGCGGCCTATAAGGCGGCGGGCCTAGACGAGTCGAAGTTGACGGCCATTGGTTTTGGTTTTGAGGGCACGGTGGGGCAGGCGGCGTTGACCGGCGATACGACCTACCGGGCGGCGCTGGCGATGTTTCCCAATTTTGTTGGCGCGTCTTTGGTCGACGCGGCGGTGAAACTGGCCAAGGGCGAAGAGTTGCCGCCGCATTACGAGACGCCGACTATCGTGCTTACCCGCGATAATATCGATCAGTTCTACGATCGCAGCACCGAGCCGCCTTTTGCATTGAAGACGGACGCGGTGCGGGCGATGATGCCAAAATGAGCAAGATTTTTTCACGGATTTTTCACAGTGAGCAGGCCGGTTTGTTATTGGCGTTGCTCGTGCTCTGTTTGGTTATTTCGCTGCTGTCGCCAGTTTTTTTCACCGCGATTAATATCAAGAACGTGCTGCGTGACGCCTCGCTGATCGCCATCGCCGGAATCGGTATGGTGATGATTATCCTACTCGGTGAGATCGATTTGAGCGTCGGCTCGACGCAGGCGGTGGCTGGGGTCATTGCGGTGGCGGTGCTCAACCAGATGGACAGCGTGTGGTGGGCGTTATTGGCGGCGCTATTGGCCGGGGCATTAGTGGGTTTGTGCAATGGGCTGCTGGTGACCAAGGCGGGCATTAATTCGTTGATCGCGACGCTGGGCACTATGGCGATTTTGCGCGGCGGGGCGATGGTCAGCACCCAGGCGGTGTCGATCCAGGGCAAGGTCGAAGGTTTTGTCGAGGTGGGCACTGGGTATTTGGGGCCGGTGCCAATACCGGTGTTATTGGCCTTCTTGCTTTTTGGACTATTCTATTACGTGCTGCACCATACGATTCTCGGCCGGTATATATACGCTATCGGCGGCAATATTCAGGCGGCCCGGCTTTCGGGTTTGGCCGTCGACCGCACGCGAGTTCTGGTTTATGTGATCGGTGGGGTGCTGGCGGCGTTGAGCGCTTTTATTTTGGCCTCGCGGCTCAACTCCGGGCAACCGAACGCGGGTTTGGGTTTTGAGTTACAGGTCATCGCGGCGGTGATCCTCGGCGGTATTAGTTTGACCGGCGGGATCGGGACTTTGGGTGGGGCCTTTATCGGGATTCTGATCTTGACGGTGCTCTCCAATGGTTTGGTACTGCTCAATGTGTCGTCCTTTTACCACGATATTGCGCGCGGCGCGGTGATTATCCTGGCGGTATATCTCGATACTCGGCGCAAGCAGAGTTTGCTGCGGCGTCTGTTGGCGCCCCCATCCGAAAGCAATTCATGACGCCATTAGTTGAGCTCGTCGGTATCCACAAGCGCTTTCCTGGGGTCTATGCACTCAAGGGCGTGGACTTCGACGTGCGGGCCGGCGAGGTGCACGCGCTGGTCGGCGAAAATGGCGCGGGCAAGAGCACGTTGATAAAGGTCGCGGCCGGGGTGCATGATTTCGAAAAGGGCAGCTACCGTATCGCGGGGCAGGCGGTGGATATCCGCCATCCGCGCCAGGCCCTCGACGAGGGTATCGCGGTGGTCTACCAGGAGTTGGAATTGGTCTTGTCGTTGTCGGTGGCGGAGAATCTATTCTTCGGGCGCTTGCCGCACGATCGCGGTGGCCGGGTGCGTTGGGGCGAGCTCTACGACGAGTCGGAGAAGCTATTGGCGGAGGTCGGGCTGGAGGTCGATCCCAAGACCAAGGTTGGGCACTTGGGCGTGGCGGCGCAGCAATTGGTCGAGATCGCGCGGGCGTTGTCGTTTGCGGCCAAGGTGATCATTATGGACGAGCCGACCTCGGCGCTGAGCCCGCGTGAGATCGAGAAACTCTTTGTGCTGGTTGCCCGGCTCAAGGCGCGCGGCGTGGGGCTGGTCTATGTCTCGCACAAGCTCGACGAGATTATGGCGTTGGCCGACCGAGTCACGGTCTTGCGCGACGGGCAGCGGGTCGCCTGCAAAGAGACCGTCGACCTCGATGAAGATCGATTGATCGAACTGATGGTCGGGCGCGAGTTGGGGCAGGGTTTTCCCGCCGCCGGGCGCGAGCCGGGTGAAAACGTGTTGGAGGTGCAGGGGCTGACGACGGATCAGGTGCAGGATATTTCTTTCCGGGTTTGTGCGGGGGAGATCGTTGGTTTTTCTGGATTGATGGGTGCGGGCCGTACCGAATTGGCGAGGGGCTTGATGGGGGTGGACCGGCGGTTGGCCGGTTCGGTGGTGATTGCGGGGGTGCCGGTGCCGGCTAATAAACCGCCGGCGGCGCGGAATTTGGGGCTTGGGTTGGTGCCGGAAGATCGGCGGGCAGACGGGGTTTTTGCGCAATTGAGCGTGCGCGAGAACACGAGTGTGGCAGCGCTGGAACAATTCTGCCGTCTGGGGTATGTGCAGGGTGGGCTTGAGCGGCGGCAAGTGGGCGGGCTGGTGGAGCGGCTCAAGGTGCGCACGCCGGACCAGGAACAGGAGATGGCCAAGCTCAGTGGCGGCAATCAGCAGAAGGCACTATTGGCCCGTTGGCTGTTAAAAGAAAACCTCAAAGTGTTGCTGATCGACGAGCCGACTCGGGGTATCGATGTCGGCGCCAAGGCCGAGATTTACCAATTGTTGGACGAATTGGCGCGCGGTGGTTTGGCGGTGGTATTGCTCTCGTCGGAAATGCCGGAGATACTAGGGCTATGTGATCGAATTTACGTGATGAGCCAAGGGCGGATCGCCGCCGAATACGGGCGGGCGGAGGCCACGCCGGAAAAGCTTCTGGCCAGTGCCTTGCCGAATGTATATTGAACTCTATGGAGCGGAATAGATGAACGACGGGCAAGAGGGCACAGTGCGGGTATTGCTCAAAGACCAGGCCTATGAGAATCTGAAAAAGCTCATTCTCGAAGAGGTGTTCGCGCCGGGGACAGTTCTCTCCGAGCGGCAATTGGCGGCGCGGTTGGATATGAGCAAGACCCCGATCCTCTCGGCGTTAGAGCGGCTGGAGACGGAGGGGTTTGTCGCGGTGTCGCCGGAGCAGGGGATCGTAGTAAGGGAACCGTCGTTGCGCGAGATCGTTGACCTCTTCGATATTCGCATCGCGTTGGAGGTTTTTGTAGTGCAGTCGATCGCCGGGCGACTGAACTCCGAGCAGATTAGTCGGCTACAGGCCAACTTGCAGCCGCAAGCCCGGGCCGCGCAAGCTAAGGATTTGGTTGAGTGTACGCGTTTGGACGCGGATTTTCATTTGCTGCTCTGCGAGTTTTTAGATAACCGAGAGATTCTGCAGGTGATGCGCGGGTTGCGCGACAAACTGTATCTGGTGGTGCTGGGGTTGGTGCGGTCGGATACGGGGCGGCTGATGATCAGCTATGGGGAACATGAGGCGATTGTCGAGGCGGTGGTGAAGGGGCAAGGTGAGGAGGCGGCTAGGCGGTCGAAGGAGCATTTGGAATATGGTAAGAACTTTTTAGTAACGCGGTAGCTAATGGTCGCAGGTCCTTGCGGGAAACTTCCTGTGTGGGCGAACATTTTGCAGCTATGTATTCGACTTACGACGGAGATATCAGTAAGATATTTCGCAAAAAGGAGGGCATATGCCGTCTAAAAAAGTACTCTGCCATGGCGTGGAGGATATGGCGGAGCGGATACAGTTACGGGTGGGGGCGTTGTCGATGATTTTTGAACCGCAATTGGGCTTTTTGCGCTATATGACTTATGGGGGCAAGGAGATTTTGCGCGGGGTGTATGCGGCGGTGCGTGATCGCAACTGGGGTACGATCGAGCCGCGGGTGAGCATGGTGGAGTTGCAAGAAGAGGACGAGGGGTTTGTGCTTTCGTTTGATGTTGAGTGCATAAGTGGGGATGTGGATTTTTTCTGGCGGGGGAGAATCGTCGGTGAGCCGGGGCGGGTGGAGTTTTCGCTGGATGGGATTGCACGAAAGAGTTTTTCCCGTAATCGACTGGGTTTTTCCGTGTTGCATCCGGCAGAGTGCGCAGGGCTCGCGTGCCGGGTGGGAAAGGTGGACGGCACGGTAGAGGAGGGTGTGTTTCCGCTATTGATATCACCGCACCAGCCCTTTATGGACATGAAGAGCATCGCGCACGAGGTCGACGGAGTACGGAGCGAGATCACTTTCGCTGGGGATATCTTTGAGATGGAGGACCAGCGCAATTGGACCGATGCTTCGTATAAGACCTATTGTACGCCGCTGGCATTGCCCTTTCCGGTCGATGTGGCAGAAGGCGAGGTGATCCAGCAGACGATTGTGATTGAGGTCGAGGGGACAACGGATATCGTTGATGAGGATCGGGGGTGCGTATTATTGGCGGTGGAGTCGATTGGCGGGGAGAACTTGATGCATATCGGCTTGGGTCTCGCTAGTGACGCGGGGGAGTTGAGCGAGGTCGAGTTGGCGCGATTACGCGCGTTGAATTTGTCGCATCTGCGTGTGGATTTGCACTTGGCCGAGCAGGGGTGGCAGACTGTGCTGGCCCGTGCATGGCGGGAAGCCGAGGCTTTGGCCATTGGGCTTGAAGTAGCGATTTTTGTCAGCGATGCGGCGGCGAGGCAACTGGCGGAGCTGGCCGGGGCATTGGATGGGGTGGATATTTGTCGAATACTGGTTTTTCACGAAGATGAGAAATCCACGACGGCGGGGTGGGTGAACTTGGCGCGGGAGTATTTGAGCGGGTTGCAGGTGCCCATCGGCGCGGGCAGTAACGACTATTTTACCGAACTCAACCGCGAGCGGCCGCCGGTTGAGGTGTTGGATTTGGTCAGTTATTCGCTCAACCCGCAGGTGCACGCCTTTGATGACGTTTCACTGGCTGAAACGCTTATGATGCAGATGGTAGTAGCGCATAGCGCGCGACAGTTTTGCGGCGATTTGCCGCTTTGCGTGTCGCCTGTGACGCTATTACCGCGTTTTAACCCCAATGTCACCGGCGCGGAGCCCGAGCCGGGTCCAGGCGATTTACCGCCGCAAGTTGACGTGCGGCAGATGTCGCTTTTTGGCGCGGGGTGGACGGCGCTCAGCCTGAAGTATTTGGCTTTGCGGGGGGTGGCGAGCAGCACTTATTACGAGACGAGCGGTTGGCGCGGGGTAATGGAACGCGCGGAAGGCTCGGCGCTGCCGGAGGTTTTTCAGTCGATCGCCGGGGCCGTCTTTCCGCTCTACCACGTATTGGCCGATGTGGGCGAATATGCGGGTGGCAAGGTCTTTCCGGTGCATACTAGTGACCTGTTGCGGGTCGACGGAGTGGCGTTGGTCAAGGGCGAGCGGCGGCGGCTTTTGCTGGTCAATCTGACGGGGGAGACCGTGGCGGTACAGATCTCGGGTTGGACTGGGGCGGCGTATGTGGTGCAGCTCGACGAACGCAATGTCGAGCGGGCGATGAGCGAGCCCGAGGTGTTTCGCGCGGAGCAGGGGGTGCGGTATGTGCGAGTCGAGTCGCTTGATCTGTTGCCCTATGCGGTGACGCGTGTCGATTTGGAGGTGGATTCGTGAGTGGTCTGAGAAGTGGGTTGGTCGGTTGCGCTGGGCGCCGATTATGAGTTGACGGTGGTGCGGGGAGCCCGAGGTGCACAAGCAGCGAGTACCGCCGCTCGAGCGGGCTTGGAGCGAAGCGCCGGGCACGGCGATACAGAGATAGCGTGGTCGCTGACCCAACAGCATTGCGTCGACGCGTTGCGGGCGGGAGAGTCGCCCGAGACTTCTGCAGCCGATAACTTGCGCACGTTAGAATGGGTCTTCGGCGCCTATGTATCCGCGGCAACGGGTCTGCCTTATCGTATGGGAGAATCAAATGGCGACTGAACGCGTCATAGCGACGTATCTGATCGAAACGCCGTATTCGCTACAAGAAGCGGCAGAGGTATTGGCCGGTGAGCAGTCGAGTGGGACTTTTGTTTCAGTGCCGGGGGAGACCGATGAATTGCGGGAAAGATTCCGGGCGAGATTGGAATCGCTGCAAGAATTAGAGCCGGTGGCCGAGCCGAGTTTGCCCGGGGGAAAAGTGCCGGAGGGTGTTGCCCAATATCGCCGGGCGCGGATTGAGGTTTCCTTTTCCCTGGAGAATATGGGGGTTAACTTGCCGACGCTTGTCGCCACGGTGGCGGGCAATCTTTTTGAGCTGCGCGAGTTTTCCGGGCTCAAGTTATTGGATATAGAACTACCGCAGGATTTTGTTGCCCGCTATCCGGGTCCACAATTCGGCATCGCGGGCACCAGGCAATTGGCCGGGGTGGAAGCACGACCGTTGATTGGTACTATCGTCAAACCGAGTGTGGGGCTGAGTCCGGCGCAGACGGCTGAGTTGGCCGGGGAGTTGGCCGGGGCGGGCATCGATTTTATTAAAGACGACGAATTGATGGCCGACCCGCCGCACTCTCCACTCAAAGAGCGGGTAGAGGCGGTGATGAAGGTCCTCAATAAGCACGCCGATAAGACGGGAAAGAAGGTGATGTATGCCTTTAATATCAGCGATTCGCTGGAGGCAATGTATCGCCACCACGATATCGTGCAGGCGGCGAGTGGCACCTGCGTGATGGTCAGTTTGAACAGTGTGGGGTTGGCGGGGGTCGAGGCTTTGCGTGGCCGGGCGAGTTTGCCGATCCACGGGCACCGTAATGGTTGGGGCATGTTGAACCGGCACCCGGCGTTGGGTATTGAGTTTACGGCCTATCAGAAGCTGTGGCGTCTGGCCGGTGTCGACCATCTGCACGTCAATGGTCTGCAGAACAAATTCTCCGAATCCGACGAGTCGGTAGTGCGTTCGATCAAGGCCTGTCTCGAACCCTTCTTGGGGGGGTATCATCTGATGCCGGTGATCTCCTCGGGACAATGGGGTGGCCAGGCGCCGGAGACCTATCAATTGACCAAGACGGTCGATCTGATGTATCTGGCCGGTGGCGGCATGATGGCGCACCCCGGGGGGCCGGCGGCGGGTTGTGCGGCGATCCGCCAGGCGTGGGCGGCGGCGGTTAAGGGGGTCGAACTCGCCGACTATGCCCGCGAACACGAAGAGCTACGGCTCTCAATTGAGAAATTTGGAGGCTGATGAACTATCGCAAGGCAGTGCGCGCGGGGATCGAGTTGTCGCAGGTGGGTTTGGGCTGTAACCGTTTGGGAGAAGAAGGCAAGGACGATCGGCATTGGATCGATTTGGTACAACGCGCAGTCGAATTGCGGATTAATATTTTTGATACGGCGCAAGGGTATGGCGGCGGTCGCAGCGAGCAGATCTTGGGCCAGGCCCTGGGCAATCGCGACGACGTGTATGTGGCGAGCAAGATCGGCCATAGCGAGGGGGGCTTTACGCCGGAAGAAATGGCGCGGAAAATCGAGATGAGCCTGACCCGGCTCCAACGGGATCGTGTCGATATACTGCAATTGCACAGCCCGAGCCGCGAGGAACTCGAGCGTTATGATTGGGCCGAGGGCATGCAGCGGTTGCAGGATGCGGGCAAGGTCGGTTTTAAGGCGATGGCGTTGGATTCAGTCGAGTCGGCGGTGTGGCTGATCCGGCAGGATGTCGTCGATTTTATGCAGATCACCTATAACATTTTTGATATCGAGGCCGAGCACGAGCTCTTTGCCTTGGCCGAAGAAAAGGGAGTGGCGTTGCTGTGTCGTTTGCCGCTCGCGCAGGGAGTGCTGACGGGTAAATTTTCGCCCGGGCGGGATATGGGCGATCATCGCGCGCGCTTTTCGGGGCCGCGGTTGGCCGCCAGGGTTGAAATGGCCGAGACGCTCAGACCATTGGCTGAGGCCTATCCCGGCGGGATGACGCGGTTGGCACACGATTTCAGCTTAGGGCCTGTCGCGACGACCTGTATTATCCCCGGCGCGCGGGATGTGGTGCAATTGGAGGAGAATACGGCGGCGGGCGAGGGCACGGGTGTCGATGCGGCCACACGGGCCGAGGTCGAGCAATTGCGCCGGACTTGGGGTGAGTGGGCGGGCGGGTATTGGTTCCCGCAACAGCCGGCGTAATGGATCTGCGGCTCGGTTTTTACGGTGATGATTTTACCGGCTCGACCGATGCGTTGGAGGCGCTAAGCACGGCGGGTTTGCGCACGGTGCTTTTTATTGAGCCGCCGACTGCGGAACAGTTGGCGCGTTTTCCGGGTTTAGAGGCGGTAGGAGTAGCGGGGCGCACGCGTTCGTTGGCGACGGGGGATATTTCGGCTGAACTCAGGCCGGTTTTTGCGCGTTTCGCCGAGTTGGGCTGTCCGCTGGTTCACTACAAAACCTGTTCGACCTTTGATTCTTCGCCCGAGGTAGGCAGTATCGGGCGGGCTATTGATGTGGGGCAGGAGATTTTTGCCTCGCCATTTGTGCCACTGGTCGTGGGCGCACCGGTGTTGCAGCGCTTTTGTGTCTTCGGCAATCTCTTTGCGCGCTCGGGGCTCGATAGCGAGATCTTTCGCCTGGACCGGCACCCGACGATGCGCCAGCATCCGGTTACGCCGATGCACGAAGCGGATCTGCGCTTGCACCTTGGGCGGCAGACCGAGCGGCAGATCGGGCTTTTTGATGTGCAGGCGCTTGCTTTATCGCAACGCGAAAGGGAGGTGGCACTCGACGCTCTATTGGCCGAAGGCGCGGAGATCGTGCTATTCGATGTATTGACCGATGAGCACTTGCAGCGCATTGGTCAATTGCTTTCCACGCGGGCGGAGCCCGGTAAGACCTTATTCGTCGCCGGGTCGTCGGGGATCGAATATGCGTTGTGCCAATATTGGGGGGTGGGTAATTCGCAACTCCCGGCCGGCGGCGCAGCGGTGGATCATGCGCTGGTGGTGTCGGGCAGTTGTTCGCCGGTGACCGAGCGACAGATCGCGCGGGCGCTGACCAAGGGCTTTGCCGGTGTAGCGGCCGATACGGCACTTTTGGTCCAAGGCGGACCGGTAGCGGAGGCCGAGACGGCGCGCTTGGTGGTGGAGAGTTTAAAGGCGCTCGAAGCGGGAAAAAGTCCCTTGGTGCATACGGCTCTGGGGCCTGCAGACGAACGAATCGGTGCGACGGCGGCGAAACTTCAGGCGATGGGCTATGATCTCTTAGATCTCAAGTTGAAAAGCGGCGAGATCTTCGGTCGGGTGCTTGGCAATATAGTGCAGACGATTTTTGCGGGCACGGGGCTTCGTCGCGCGTGTGTAGCCGGCGGTGACACTTCGACCTATGCGGCGCGGCAATTGCGCATCGAAGCTCTGGAGATGGTCGGGCCGATGGCGCCGGGCTCGCCGCTGTGTCGGGTTTCCGCAGCGAACGGAGTAATCGACGGAGCTGAAATCACGTTTAAAGGTGGCCAGGTGGGGCGCGACGACTTTTTTACTTCTGTATTGAAAGGAAAACCATGACAGATAAAACAACGGTAGCTATTTTCGGCGCGGCCGGCAGTATGGGGACGCGTTCTTCGAATGCGCTCAAAAACGATTTGGTCTATGATGTGCTCTATGTGGAGGCTGGCAAGGAGGGAATGGCTCGGTTGCGCGAGCGGGGTGTGGAGCCGACAGAGCAGGCGGTGGCGCTCAAACAGGCTGAAGTGATCGTGCTGGCGGTGCCCGACGCGCTGATCGCTACTGTCGCTGCCGAGATTGTGCCCGAGATGCAGAGCGGGGCGATGCTGATTGGGCTTGATCCGGCTGCACCACATGCTGGGCGTCTGCCCGAGCGCCAGGACGTGAGCTATTTCTTTTCACACCCTTCGCACCCGCCGATCTTCAACGACGAGACGGAAGCCGAGGCGCGCAGGGATTTTTTTGGCGGTGTGGCGAAGCAGTCGATCGTCAGCGCCCTATTGCAGGGGCCGGAAGAAGATTATGCCAAGGGCGAGGTGATCGCCAGCAAGCTCTTCGGGCCGATCCTGCGTTCGCACCGGATCAGCATCGAGCAGATGGCGATCTTGGAGCCAGCGCTTTCCGAGACGGTGACGGCGACCTGTTTGACGGTGATCCGCGAGGCGCTGGACGAGGCGGTCAAGAGGGGTGTGCCGGCCGAGGCGGCGCGGGATTTCCTTTTGGGCCACCTCAACGTCGAGCTGGCGATTCTCTTCGACGAGATCGACTGGGAGTTGTCGGACGGGGCGAAGGAGGCGGTCGCCGACGCGATGCCGGTTATTTTCCAGCCGGATTGGAAGAAGGTCTTTGATGCCGAGCAGCTACTGGTGTCTACACGCAAGATCACTGAGATCAAATAGGCGAGGTTATGAAAGAGACGATATTGCAGTTCGGTGGTGGCAAGTTCCTGCGCTCCTTTGCTGATTTCTTCGTGCACGAGGCCAACCAAGCCGGGCAGGAGGTCGGACAGGTCGTGGTGGTGCAATCGACCGATAGTCCACGCGCGCAGTGGCTCAACGCGCAGCAGGGGAAATACCAGGTTTTGGTGCGTGGGTTGGTGGAAGGCGGACAGGTCGATGAGGCGCGGGAGATCGCTAGTATCAGCCGGGCGTTGGTCGCGAGCCAGCAATGGCCCGAAGTGCTGCAGGTGGCGAGATCGGCCGATTTGCGGTGGATCGTCTCGAATGTGACTGAGGCGGGTTATGGTCTCGATGCGGGAGATGTGATCGAGGCGCCGCGTAGCTTTCCTGCCAAGCTAACGGCGGTGCTCAAGGCGCGTTTTGACGCGGATTTGCCGGGGTTGCCGATTTTGCCCTGCGAATTGATTGCGGAGAATGGCGAGCGATTATTGGAATTAGTGTTGCAACAGGTGGCGCATTGGAAACTAGAAGATAAATTCGTCGATTGGCTGGGTGGCCAATGTATCTGGCCGAACGCGTTGGTCGACCGCATTGTCAGCTCGCCGCCCGACGATCATCCGCTGCTGGCGGCGGATCCGTTGCTGGCAGTGGCTGAGCCCTTTGCGCTGTGGGCGATTGAGGAATTCGAAGGTGTAGACCTCTTTGAGCATCCGGCGATAAAACTCGTCGACGATGTAGAACCCTATGCGCTGCGCAAGGTGCGGATTTTGAATGGCGCGCATCAGGCATTGGTCTGCCGCGCGTTAAATCGCTTCGCGACGGTGCGCGAGGCGCTGGCCGACGCGGAGACCGAGGCTTGGTTGCAACAGTTGCTGGCCGCAGAGATCGTGCCGGTGGTTGATGCGCGTGTCGAGGGGGCTTCGGCTTTTGCCCAGGAAACGATGCAGCGTTTCGCCAATCCTTTCCTCGACCACAAGCTGAGCGATATCGCCGTCTATCACGAGCAGAAGATCGAGACGCGGTTGATGCCGACTTATCGCGAATACAAGCAGCACTTTGGTCAAGAGCCGGTGTTACTGAGCGAGATTCTCAAGCCCTTTTTGTAGTATTTTCCCGTAGAGCCGAACGGAAAGCGCTAAGAATTTTTTTCCAATATCTGCGGATAAGTGGGGGCGGTGGGCTGTGTCGATCCCCTCCGCTCAGCCAGCTTTTGGGATGAGGGAGGGGAGGCCGAGCGGTAGTACGCGCAAACAGCGGAATCTTAAACGCTTCTTAGGCTTCGGTGTATGGCTTGTAATCGATTTCTATAAAGTCGGCGACCTCGGGGATCCAGCGGGTTTCGACGAACTGCACGTGTAGCGGATGTGCGTTGTAGGTTTGATAGTCTTCCTCTGAAGCGAATTCCATCGACAGGCCAAAGTCGTAATTGTTCTTTTTGCTGGTCTGACGCAGAGCCTCGAAGTTTTTTACCACCGGAATATCTGTGGCCAGTTTTTGCGCTGAGCGAAGGAAGTCGAGCTCGGCCTCGGATCCTGCGGCGTGTTTGAGTTTGAAGACTACGGTGTGGCGAATCATCTATTCCCTTTTGGTTGTCGTGGACGCGGTTAAAAAGAAGGTGTGGGCCACGCGATAGGTGAGGATCCTTTAGACGACCTGTTCTAAGACCTCGGTGAAATTGGCGACTGTGCGCTCGACGTTTTGCAGTTTGTCGAGGCCGAAGAGCCCGAGACGAAAGGTCTGGAAACCTTCGGGCTCGTCGCACTGCAGCGGCACGCCGGCGGCGATCTGCAGGCCGTTGGCGGCAAATTTCTTGCCCGTTTGTATCTCGCCGTCTTCGGTATAACAGACGACGACGCCCGGGGCCTGAAAACCTTCGGCAGCGACGCTCTTGACGCCTTTGTCGGTGAGCGCTGCGCGGATCTTATCCCCGAGCTCTTGCTGTTGTTGGCGTACGGTGTCGAAGCCTATGGCTTCGATTTCGCCCATCACCTTGTGAAAGGTGGCCAATGCGTCGGTGGGCATGGTCGCGTGGTAGGCGTGGCCGCCATTCTCGTAGGCCTCCATGATCGATAGCCATTTACCGAGGTCACAGGCGAAGCTGCTGCTGGTGGTGCTGTTAATTTTTTCGCGCGCGGCGGCATTGAGCATGACTAGCCCGCAACAGGGCGAGCCGCTCCAGCCCTTTTGCGGCGCGCTGATCAAGATGTCGACGCCGGAAGCTTCCATGTCGACCCATAGCGCGCCCGAGGCGATGCAGTCGAGCACGAACAAACCACCCGCAGCGTGCACGGCGTCAGCTACCTGGCGGATATAGTCGTCGGGCAGGATGATGCCAGCGGAGGTTTCGACGTGCGGGGCGAAGACCATATCCGGCTTTTCGCTTTGGATCGTCTGCACAACCTCCTCGATGGGGGCGGGGGCGAAGGCCGCCTGCGGGCCGTCTTCTACGGGACGGGCTTTCAAGACGGTGGTGCTCGCGGGAATGTTGCCCATATCGAGGATCTGGCTCCAGCGGAAACTGAAAAAACCATTGCGGATGACCAGGCATTTTTTATCGTTGGCGAACTGGCGGGCGACCGCTTCCATGCCGTAGGTGCCGCTGCCGGGCACGATGGCGACGGCTTTGGCGTTGTAGACCTTTTTGAGGGTGGCGGAAATATCCCGCATCGACCCTTGGAACGATTGCGACATATGGTTGAGCGCGCGGTCGGTGAAGACCACGGAGTATTCTAACAGTCCATCGGGGTCGACGTCGGGTAATAAGCCTGGCATGTTAGCCTCTTTCTAATAGTTGTATTGGTATGATAAGCATAGAATGTCGGTGTTTATGAATCCGGTGCAACGCCTATTATTGAGTAATATATCGCTTTTATTGTTCTTTATAAATGGTATATGTTTTTCACCCGGGAATATTTGGTCGAGTTCGCTGTGACGCTTATCCGTCCATAGCGTATACTTTCATTTATGGTATCTGCATCACTCGACAAAAACGATTGCTTGCGCCTGCGCGAGACGCGCCCGGTCTGGGCGATCTATGCTCTCGTACTGGCTTTAGTCGCCGCGTTCTTCTTTGCCGACTTGCGCGACTTCCTGCAACGGACTGATGATGCCGATGTTTTTCGCGCGCACGAGGCCATCAGAGGCGACTTCTCATTTTTTCTATCGCCCGAAAAACCCATGGCCTCGGGGCGCATCGTCGACGAGTTCGCGCTCTATCTGGTCTATTTGTTCTGTGGCAACGATCCGGGTGCTTTTCATCTGTTGGCCGCAATTGTACACGCGATGGCCAGCTTTGCCCTGGCTTTTGCCTTTCGGCGTTTGGGCGCGGATATGGCAACCAGTCTCGTCGGCGGTCTGCTCTTTTTATGCAATATCGCGCATGTCGAAACGGTGCAGTGGATCTCGGCGCTTGAATATCCCTTTGCCGTGCTCAATATCTCCTGTACGCTGTGTGTATACGCCAGCTATATCGAGGGTCGTCGCCGTGCGCTATTGCTATTTTTTTATGGTGCTGTGCTGCTCTGCGCATTGACGCACTTCGTCTCGGTGCTGGTCCTGCCGTTGTGCTTGTTGTGGGGCTGGTGGCGTGGTGGGGCGATAGTGGAAAGGGCCAAGGAATTGGCGCCGCTTTTGCTGTTGTTGCCGCCGGTGCTCTTTTTCGTCTTCGGTCTCACCGGTAGCCATACGACGACTTCGGTGGCATTGCATGCTTTACTGAATCAGTCGGTAGTGCTCTTGTTCGCCGATAGCGCAGGTTCCCTTTTATGGTTGTTGGGGCGTCTGCTGTCTTTGGCGCACTGGGTCTCTGTGGTGCCGGGCGAGCGGGCGATGGTGGAGTTGTGGTTGGGTGGAGCCGTGTTGTTGCTTTTGCTGTGGGGCATATGGAAGGGGCGGACGGAGGTGCAGATATGGGGGCTGTGGACCTTGTTGTTTACGGTGCCCTTTGTGCCGGCCGTGGCCGTACACGCTGGTATCGCACGCTACGTCTATCTGGCCACAGCCGGCTCGTCCTTTCTCATCGCCTGGGCATTGGTGCACGCCAGTAGCCGGCTGGGGCGGCGTGGTCTGCCTATCGGAGGAGTTGTTTTACTAGGAGTTGTCGCCTCGAGCTATGTCGCGGAGGATCGCATTGCTAACCTGACGCGATACCATACTGGGCGTTTTTTTGTTGTGGACGCGGATCCGCGGGTCGGGATGTCGCTTATTGACCAGGCACTGGAAATCGACCGCAGTCTGATCCCGGTGGCCGAAGCCCATTTATATTTGCTTGACGGCGCACTCCGGGCGGGGGTCGATTATGAGGAGATCTTGCGGCGCGGCTTGCACGAATTACCGGAAGATCAGGATCTCCGTTTGGCGGCGCAACTGAGCGCGCAATTTGCGGGCATGGCAGAGAGGGATGACTTGGCTCGACTGCAGGCAGAGTATGCTACGGGTGAAAAGGTCTTTGCGCATCGGGTCGCTATTTTGAGCCAGCATTTTGGCAACTACTACACCGAGCGCGGTGAGTTCGCTCATGCCGTGCAGGCGTATCGCACCTCTTTGCATTATAGCATATCTGCACCGACTAATGCGAATACGGCCATGCGCTTGATCGAGAGCCAGCGCCGAAATGGCCGTTATGAAGAAGCTGTCGCCACCGTTGAAAAAGTCTGGATGCTGTACCAGGACGCCCCGGATTTTCTCTATTTAGCCGCATTGTGTCTGCTGGAAGCAGGGGATCTCGACAAGGCGCAAAACGCCATTGAGCGCGGTTTGAGCCTGACGCCCACGGCCAATTTCTATGCGTTGGAGGGCGAAATATGGGCGCAGCGCGGTTTGTATGAGCGAGCCGCCGAGGCCTATCGCCACGCCATTTCCGTCGTTCCGCAAACCCCCGATCCCTTTTTGCTACTGGCGCGGCTGCACCGTGAACAAGGTGATATGGCGAGCGCTGTCGAGGTGTTGGAAAGAGCCATCGGCGTCTATCCGGATGCGGCGTTGGTATGGTATAATCTCGGCAATATCCGCCATGCGCTCGGCCGCAACGAGGAGGCTGCAATGGCGTATGGACACGCGGCGCGCTTGAACCCGGATCACGCCCAGGCCCACGCCAATCTGGGCTTGCTGCTGGCCGGCTTGGGGCGCGGGGACGAAGCGGAAGCGGCGTTGCGTCGCGCGATTGCCGCACAACCCGAAAGCCCCGTATTCCACCATGAGTTGGGCATGTTAGTCCAGGAGCGCGGCGATAGGCAAATGGCGCTCGCCGAGTTGGAACAGGCGGTGCACTTGCAATCGCAAGATTTCGCGACTTACACAGTACTGGCCCGCCTCTACCTAGATGCAAATCAGCACGAAAAGGCGCTGGCCGCCTATGTGCATTTTGTGCACGGTGATTGGAGGGCGGTTGCCGGCAGCGACTACGTGCGCGCGGGTATCGATTTGCAGGCATTGGGCGCAGGCGACCTGGCCGCCGAGGCTTACCGCCATGCGCTGGAGCGTGATAGCGGCGATGCGGCGGCGCGTATAAATCTGGGTTGGTTGTCGTATGAGCGCGGGGATTATGACAAGGCGATAGAGCAATACGAACATGTCTTGGCGAGGGAGGAAAATGCTACGGCACAATTTAATTTGGGCCTGGCCCTCCTGGCGCGAGGTGACCTGGGCAGGGCGCGTGCGGCCTACGAGGAAGGGGTGGAGCTCTTCGGCGCACAGGAAGCGGTGCGCATTGGCGCGGTAGAAGATTTGCGCGCACTCACCGGGCACAATACAGAGGCGGCGGTGTTGTTGCGTCAACATTGGCCTCGCTGAGCGTTGGGAATGCCGGTGTTTACGCGCCCGGTGCAACGCCTGATTTGCGGATCTGCGCCAAGCCCTCTTCGAGCCAGCCGGTGTTCCAGTGGTGTTTTATTTTTGCTCGAGGCAGAAAGATATGCTCAAGGCCGGTTTTGCACAGGGCTTGCGAGAATAGGTGCATTTCCGCGTGGAAGCTTTCGCCTGAAATCAATATCAGCGAATGCGTCGGCGGCATAGCGGCTTGGAATGCCGTTATGGTATGCAGTGGCAGGTCCTGTTGCCATGCTGCGTCGTTTGCGTAGAATGGTTCGGTGCCCCACGGGGGCAACTGGTAGCGGACGACCGGGGAGTCGAAGATGATGGTGCCGGCGACGCGTTCGGGCATCGCCCGGGCGATATGCCAGGCGCCGAGACCCGACTTGCTGAAACCGACCAAGACGATCTCGCTGAGTCCGAGGGCTTCAATTTGCGCGATCGTCTCTTTGCAGACGGTCTCGTTATACCAGACCATTTTCGGAAAACGGATCTGGTGGACTACGGCGTCAGGATAGGCCTCGATGTGCATCGGGGCCGTACCGTAGGTGGTGTCGTCCGGCTCTGTCGCCGGCAGGATAACGAGATTAGGCATAGGGCTTCTTCGTTGGTGTTTATCAGGTCCGGATGGACTGCGAGAGATTGCAGTGCTTTACTTGCTGTCATGGTCATGGCCATGGCTGTATGGATTCACTGGCATGGGTGTGGAAAACTAATGCGGTGCTCAGGTGTCGCCTGGCTTTATTTTGCAGGGCGAAAAACAAGGGCCTTGAGGAAAAACAGCGGGTAGACGAGTGGGAACACATTGGGCAACCACCAGAAAAAGTCAAAATCCAGGCGGATGGCCTAAACCGACAGCGCCTGCAGGCCAGAACGGGACGTCAACACCAGCGAAACCGAGCCCAATTCTATGCATCGGTCATCGTCGCGCCGCCGCGCTTGCTCAGGGTCGGCGGTATGAGCATCTTGCGCCGCTCGCCGACCCGCATGCCGACGATCCTTCGTCGACCCCGGCGATGACCTATTGGCCGCCGCGCGTGCTGTAGAGTGCACCCGTCGGTAAAAGTCGCACCCTCGTGGATAGACACGTGCTGGCTTGCGCGGGCGGCGGGTCCGGACCCCTTGGTGATTACAGTATAGGAGAGCCCGGACTCTGTGGAAAAGGTCTTGCCCGAACCCACGCAGCCGGCGACGAGTAATAGCAAGGCCAACGCCCTCATTTTTTCTCGATAATCTCTGCTGCCTCAATCCGGTCGACAAGAGCGACCGAGTGCACCACGTCGCGGATATCGGTGAGCGGCTGGGTGTTGTTGTTGACGCTGTCGATAAAGTGCTCGTGCATATGCAACAGGCCTTCGTAGGCCGGTATGTCGTTTTCTTCGACACCGTCGACTTCCCAACCGCCGAGCTTGCGCACCTGATTGTCCTCGTGGATCTCGATACCTTCGGGGATATGCATATAGCAGCCGATGCCGACGCCGTGCAACTCGGAGCGGATGACTCGGCCGCCGGAGGCGCGGTTGCCGAACATTACACCGGTGGCGTCGTTGTCGAAGCGCACCATCGCGGTGTAGTGGCTAAAACCCTCGCCGCCGAACTTGTCCTGGTAGGCGGTGACCTCGGTCGGCTCGCCCCCGGCCATATAGCGCAGCAGGTCGACGACGTGGATCAGGTCATTCCACAAGGTGGTGGTGAATTCTTGGCCATTGGCGAAGAGCTGCTTGTTGAAGGTGGTCGTCGCCAGTGAGACGGGGCCTTTGGCATTGACCAGCCGCATCGCTTCGCGGGTGACGGCAGTGTGGCGGCGTTGCAGGCCGACCGCGACCCAGACATTGTGCTTCTCTGCCGCTTCGAGGATCTGGCGGGTCTCGTCGCTGTTGGCGCCGGTCGGTTTTTCGATAAAGAGGTGTTTGCCGGCGGCGATGCAGTCGAGCACCGGTTGCAATAGCCACTTCTCGTGCATGACGCAATAGACGATATCGGGGTCGATCTCGTCGAGCATCGTGCGGTGGTCTTTGTAGGTGCGCTCGAAACCGTATTTTCCGACGACTTGCTTTAAGCGCTCATCGTCCAATTCGCAGACGGCGGCCATCTCGACCCGGTCGGCGAGGCGATGGACCGTGGGATAGTGGGCTTGTAGCCCGCGTCCGCCGGCGCCGATAAATCCCGCTTTTAACATTGCATTACTCCTTTGTGCGCAGGTTGTTAAAGAAGCGCACGTCGATGCGTGCCAGGTCGATGACGGTTTCGACGGTCTCGCCGCTGTACTCGCTGTGGAAGCTGACGGGGCCTTTGAAGTCGAGGCGTTCGAGGGTGGCGATTAGAGCCGGCCAATCGCCGAATCCTTGGCCGAGGCGCATTACGCCGACGGAGGGAGGACCCTGTTTGGTACTGCCGAGGGGGCGTTGGTGGATCAGGTCCTTGAAGGCCAACAGGCTCAAATATTCTTTGACGATATCGAGGGCCATTTCGATCGGCTCGCCGCAAATCGAGAGGTGGCCCGGGTCGGCGAAGATGCCGACGTGCTGCGGGTCGCAGTCCTTGACGATATTCATCGCGGCGCAGGAGTTGAGGCCCATGGATTTGCCCGAGTGGTTGTGCACGACGGTTTTGACGCCGTGTTTGGCCGATAGTGCCTGGAAACCTTCCATATAGCCGCGAATCTTGTCGAGCTGGTCCCAATAGCCTTTTTCGGGCTCCCAGTACCAGTAGCCGAGTTTGACATGACCAACACCGGCTTCACCCATCGCGGCGTAGTAGGCCTCGGCATAGTCGATATCGGGGCGGTTGAAATCGCCCGGGGCGGTGACCAAGGGGATCGACAGACCCTGGTCGGCGAAGCGTTTGGCGGCTTCGGGCAAGGCGGTAGCAATATTACCGGGGTTGACAGGGTAGCCGTCGCGTACACAAAGGTCGGCTCCCTGCACGCCGACCGATTGCAAGGCGTCGATGATGCCCGGCACGTCCAAGCCCTCCAAATGCTTGGTGAACATGATATAGGTCAGGTCCATAAATTAGCTCCTTTTGGGTTTGACAGATCGGGGTAATGGTAGCAAAATAACAGAGTGGTGTAAACGGTATAGACGGAGAAACTATGGAAGCGATCAAGATGGAATCGGGCCCGGAGATTGCGGTGCCCAAAATACTCGACGACGAGCAAGTGCAGTTTTTTATCGAGAACGGGTATCTGGTGGTGCCGGACTTGATGGAAGAAGCTGAACTGGATGAACTTAAAGCGGACCTGGTTGCCGTGGCGCGCGGCGGCTACGAGTGCGAGAATATCGAGCCGGTCGACTCCGCTTTGAGCGACCAAGAGGTCTTGGAGACGATTCTCTGTATTCACCAGCCGCATCATATCAGCTCGGTGATCGAAAAATACGTCCGCCACCCCAAGATCTGCGGGATCCTGAGCCAGATCACCGCCGCGCATTTGCCCTTCTGGGATGGCAGCGTCAAGTGTATGCAGTCGATGTATTTTGTTAAACCGCCGAATTTCCAAGGGCAGGCCTGGCACCAGGACGAAGTCTATATCCCGACGAGGGATCGCTCGCTGATTGGCGCCTGGATCGCGGTCGACGACGCGACGGTCGAAAATGGCTGCCTCTACGTGGTGCCGGGCTCGAATCGTTCGGGGTATCTCTATCCGCAGCACACGCACGAAAACCCCGACGAGTTCGATTTTGCGCCCGAGAGTTATGGTTTTGACGAGAGCGTTGAAATTCCCGTCGAGGTCAAGGCGGGTGCGTTGGTCTTTTTTAACGGCTATTTGTTACACCGCTCATATAAGAATCGCGGCGACACTTATCGCCGGGTGTTGGTTAATCACTACTGCAATGCTTGGAGTCTGCTGCCTTGGAGTATTGAGGAGGGTGAGCGGCCGGCGAATGCGGATAGGCGCAATGTGTTGCCGGTAGCTGGGACCGACCCGTATGCCTGGAAAGGGTATCAGACGTCGACGAAGTCGGTGGGGTTGCGGCATTGTAAGGCGATTGATGAGGTGCGGGCGAGCCGCGGAGAGTAGAGCGTTGGTGCGGTGGACGGCGAATTATAGGTATTACCGTCGCTCATTCTCTGAACACATCCTGTGTTCCTGCGAGGGCTATCCGCCTACGCCGCTTCCTGCGGCTATCGGGGGATAGAAATCCTTTCGGTAATTCCCTCAAATACCCCTCAGCTAACTCTGGGAGTAGAAGGGCAGAGAACGAAAAAGAGGGCTATTCGTAGCGTAATAAAAATAATCTACTCTTTCCAGTGTGCACACCAGAGGACGCTCCCCTGTTAAGGAGAATCGCCATGAGTCGGAAACTGCGCGTCGCAGCGATCTGCACTATTTATTATCCGATGTCACACGCCGACGCCATCGTTACAAAATTTCTCAAGGGCATGTCCACCGACGAAGGTTTCTTCGCGCCTGAGGTCGAGGTGGTCTCGATGTATATCGACCATGTGCTCGAAAGCGATATCGGCGTCGGGTTGGCCCAAGCGCATGGCGTGCCGATTCATCCGAGCATTCGCCGCGCGCTGCATGCTGGGGCCGACGAACTCAATGTCGACGCGGTGCTGTTGGTCGGTGAGCACGGCGATTATCCGTGGAATGAGCGCGGTCGGCATATGTATCCTCGGCGCTATTTTTTTGAGCAGATCGCTGGGGTCTTCGCCGAGAGTGGGCGTTCGGTGCCGGTGTTTAGCGATAAACATTTTGCCTACGATTTTCGCGACGCGCAGTGGATGTGGGATCGCGCGGTAGAGTTGGGGATTCCGCTGATGGCCGGGTCCTGTTTACCGCTCGCCTGGCGTCGGCCTTGGTTGGAATACGCGTTGGATACGCCCGTAGAAGCGGCGTTGGCGGTCGGTTATGGTGGGATCGAGGCCTATGGTTATCATACGATCGAGACGCTATTGTGCATGGTCGAGCGGCGGCCGGGCGGTGAGACCGGGGTGACAGCGGTGCAGTGTTTGGAAGGGGATGCGGTCTGGCAAGCCCGCGACGAGGGGTTGTGGTCGGCCGAATTGGCCGAGGCAGCCTGCGCTGCGGTCGAGGACAAGCAGGACGGGGCGATGGAGGAACACGCGGCAAAACCGGCGGTCTTTCTGATCGAACACCGCGATGGATTGCGCACGGCCTGTTTGATGGTCAATGGCTATGTCCGGCATTGGTCTTATGCCGGCCGGGTCGCTGGTGCGGTCGAAGCGACGGAGTGTTTCCTGCAACCCGACGGGCCCGGTGCTAACTTCGGCTACCTGAACCTCAATATCCAGCGTTTCTTCGCTACGGGCCGTGCCCCCTATCCACCGGAGCGCACCTTATTGGCAACGGGCATAATCGACGCGGCGATGAACTCGCGCCACGAGGGGCAGCGCAGAGTCGATACGCCGCATCTGGATATCGCGTATCGATCGTATGAAGAATTGCCTGCGCGTCCGTTGGGGCCGCGTCCGACGGGGGCGTGTTTGCAGCGCGATGCGCCGGATTTGTTAATCGAATGGCGGTCTTGACCGTGTTTCTTTAATGGGTGAATGAAAGCATGGTGGTATGAGGCAACTGAAACCGAGGGAAAAGGGGTATGAAGAAGGGCTGGCGGCTGGGCGGGCGATCGTCGGCAAGTGGCGGCCAAGTTCGACCAGTCGGCTGGAAAACTGGATACTAGCGACAAGGGAAGCGCCGACGATTATCTGTGAGGATCGCGATTTCGCGGAAGCTATGGGTGATTTACAGCGTTTGCATCAAGAGGACCTACCGGTGCTCGCGACGGATTTGCACCGGCACAAGATGGACGCGTTGCCCGATTTGAAGATATTCCCCGAGTTGGCGGGCATGGACCAGTATCTCGACGAAGAGGCCAAGGGATTTGCGGTGGGGGCGGGGATCGATGTCGGCGAGGTACTGTTGGACCGCTACTGCGAGGAGATCTACCTCGATATCGCGAGGGGCTATGGGCTGACGGTGGCGCAGTGTTCGGAATACTGGTTTCCCGAGACGCCGAATGGCCCGTTGTTGGGCAAGGGGTGGGACGATGCGATGGCTTGGTATCGCGAAACGCCCTTTGCGCTGCCTTCGACCGATCGAGGCGAGCCGGCGGTAGACGAAATTCCGCCCCAGGCCGAGGGGCTGGGCTATCGCTGTGGTGGTTCGGGCAACGAAGTCGGTTTGTGCATCAGCATCGGCGGTGGGGCTGTATATGAGTACGAGGCGAAACCGGACAGGGTGCTTTTTCCGGTGCCGGTCAACGACCTGGTCCTGCGTTCCTGTGCCACGGTCTACGAGGCGGTCGAGATGCTGATCCGCTACAATAGCTATTGGGGGCCGTGCAACCTCGTGGTCGGCGACGCGCAAGGCCGGGGGGCGCTCTTTGAAAAGTCGCGTTATACCTATGCCGTGCGCATGAGTGGTCGCAATGTGCTGATTACGACCTATGGCGGTTGCGAGGAAGAGGATATGCGCGCGCTCTGCGACACGAGTACCGCTTTGTTCGTGTACTACGAGCGGCGGTTGCAGGTGATGAAGGAGATCGTCGCCGAGGCGGAAGCCGGGGAAGGATTGGATCTGGACGTCTATTGGCGGTCGATTCTCCACCACGACGAAGAGGCACCTGGTTGCACGCATCAGGAGACCCGGCCGGAGGGTATCGAGTTGTTTACCTTCGGCGCTTATGCGCATTTGCCGCGCGAGGGGCGGAGTTTGGCGAGGACCTTGGCACGGGTAGACGGTGGGCTGCGCTATGGGTGCGAGACGCCGGCGGTGGAAAGCCGCTGGCGATTTACCTGAGGAGAGGTGCATGTCGATTGAAACACAGCTCGACCGTTTTCGCGACCAGGGCTTTTTTGTCGCCGATAATCTGGTGGAGCCTGCGCCAGTGGCGGGAGGACGAGCTGCCGGAGAAGGAAGTGGACGAATGCTATGCCTGGCGACCGGCCGACAAGATTCGCGAGACGTTACCGGAGAAGATGCAACTTTATTAGGACCGCTGGCGGTCGTTGCAGCTGGTGTGATGTAATCGCTTAATGGGTCGGGGTGAAGCGGCAGACTCCGTCAAAGGAGACGCGCAGGCGGGGGTCGCTTTCATAGGGCCAGGGATTATACGAACGGGGGATGTAGTGTCCGGCCCAGCTGTGGCGGAAGGAACCCGGCTCAAGGATTGGGCCGCCGCGGTGGATCAGCCGGCCGTCGAAGAAGACCACGTCGCCTTTTTGCGCTTCGACCGAGATTTCGGGCAGGCCGTTCTGTTCGAATAGCGCGTCGAAGGTGTCTTCCTGGTTCCAGCCGTGCCAGCGCCCCTTGCTGCCGTCGACGTCCTCCCTGAAATCTTGCTTGTGTATCAGCGGTTTCTTGTGCGATCCGACCTGGATCGCGATGCTGCCGTTTTGCGCGTTGACCTGTTGCAGTGCGACCCAGGCCGACATACAGCCGGGCAAGTAGAACGCGTCCTGGTGCCGGCGTTGCTCTGAGCCCTGGTAGAAATACATGCTCTGCACTCCGTCGGGCTCTTCGCCCAATAGGGTCTGTAGCGGTTGGCGCAGGCGGGCGTCGAGCATCCAGGCGAGGCCGAGCGGGTGGTGCAGGTTGCGGCTGATCACGCGATTCCAGTCGTCGGGCTCGCGGGGGCCGAAACCTTCAATCTGGATGCGGCCGGCGTGCACATCCAGCATATGGCGCACGAACTCGTCGCATTCGGCGGCGGTATAGGCACCGGCGAGGGTGGTATAGCCGTCGCGCTCGTATTGCAAGAGATGGTCTGGCGTTAATGTGATGGACATGGTTGTGGACCTTTCGGTGGTGTTGCGAGTCTTCTAAAGGCTTAGGCGTTTGATCCCTGAGTGATGGCATCGGTCGCCTGCAGCGCGTCGCGATAGCCATTCGTCAGCGCGCCCAACTCATGGCTGCAGTTGAACCAGCGCCCGCCCTTTTCCGCGACGCGGCGCATCGATTCGCCCGGGCCGACCGCGGTGCCCATGGTCTTGCCATTTTTGGCGGCTGCGGCACGGACTCGGTCGAAGGCGATCTGCACCGGCTCGCTTTCGATGTGGACCCCTTCGCGTTCGACCCCGTAGCTATGCGCCAGGTCACTCGGTCCGACGAAGAGCAGGTCGATGCCTTCGACGGCGGCGATGGCTTCGACATTGTCGACCCCGGCGACATCTTCGATCATCACCCCGAGCAAGGTTTCCGTATTAGCCCGGTCGGCGTAATGCACGAAATCGAGTGTGCCATAGCGTGAATCGCGCCCGCCGCCGACGCCTCTCAGGCCCAGCGGTCGGAACTTGGCCATTTGCACGAATTCGCGCGCTTCGTCCGCGCTTCCACAATGCGGCCAGACCAATCCGTTGGCGCCTATCTCTAAAGGCTTGATGACCTGGTTATAGGGCCCTTTGGGGATGCGGACGACCACGTCGAGGTCGACGGTACGCGCTGCCAGGACCATTGCCGATAGCGCGACGAGGTCGAGATGGGAATGCTCCATGTCGATCCAGGCGCAACCGAAGCCGGCCTGGGCGATGATTTCGACGACAGCGGGGTCGAAGACCCGGTTAATTTCGGCGACCTTTATGGTTTGGCCGCTGAGCATGGCGGCTTTGGTTTTATTGGTTCTGAAGTCTTCGGTCATGGTGGCTCCGTAGTGAGGCGGGATAGCGATCTTCCCGATTGCGGGGACCGGGGCGAGTTGGCGAGGTGGATCAAGATGGCATATTTACTAGGTCGCCACCGATGTTTTCGTCACGGAAGAGTTGTTGGGCTCTTGGCGATAATCCGTCATAGGTCGCCTGGGGAATGCTGACCGATGGATAATGCGTCTTGAGCCAGCGCTGTGCGTAGATCATTGCCATATTGGGGCGGGCGTTGTCGGAGCGGTTGGGCGTCCCGCGATGCCATAGGCGCAAATCGCGGATCAACAGGGAACCGGCGGGCATCAGCACTTCTTCGCTTTGCATCAACGGCGCTAACGTGGCCATATCGGTGCCGGGTGCGGTCAAGTGGGTGCCGGGCCAGATCTCGATAGGGCCGTTGTCGGTGTGAAAATCGACCAGTGGGATATTGAAGCCGATATTGTAGGTGGGCACCGCCAGGCCGGTTTCGGGAAAGAGCGGATGGGTATCGGCGTGCACAGCCTGGTATTCGGACCCGTACAAGGGAGTATCCGAAGCGAAATAGGTACAGACGCAGTCGTTGCCGACGATCGCTTCGACTATCGCTAATACAAAGGGGTTTTCGATAACGCGCGGGTCGATGAATGGTTCGGCAAAGGGCAGGTGCATCTGGTAACGGTTGCTGCCGCGGTTTTGCTCGGTGCTGGCGATATGCGCGTTGAAGACCTGCATGAATTCGGCGTGCATTGCCGCTATGAGGTCGGGCGGCAGGACGTTCTCGAAGAGCACGTAGCCATTGCTTTTGAAATGTTGTACGGAGAGGTTAAGCGTTTCGGGGTTTAGGGTGTTGCTGGCGAGTTCGGTTGCGCTGAGTTGCATGGGGCCTCGTTGGTGTCGATTGCGTCTTATGATAATTAACTGTTTCTCAGCCCACAAGTACCGCGATTGGAAGTGGGAATGGAGAATGGTATATTACGATTTTTAACGATTTATCCGTCTACAAATACAGGGATTTATAGGGGGGGGGATTGACCATGGCCGAATACGATAGGCAATTGTTTCCCAACCCGCGGGCACAGGAGTTTTCTGGCGTATGGTCCCGAGCAATAGGAGAGACTAAACCAGGACGCTTTTGCCGCGGCCAAGGCCGAAACTACCCGTTGGCCGGGCTATGAACAGACGCCGTTGATTGCGCTCGATGGGCTGGTGGCCACAAAAGGAGTTGGTGCTTTGTGGTGCAAACACGAGGGGTTTCGCTTTGGGATCGGGAGTTTTAAGCCGACGGGGCCGACCTATGCGATGTTGACAGTGTTGAAGGGGGAGGTGCAAAAGGCCACTGGATTACAGAACGTGGATACGCGGGATATTGTGGTGACGGCGGCGACAGAGCGGGCGACCGACCCGGAGGTGTATCGGGCGATTGTCGGGCGAGAGGCAGATGAAGTGATGGCCATAGGTTCTATCGGGAATCACGAAGGTTGCAGAATGTAGAAGCCCGCCTCGATCGACCCGCCTCCTCTCAGTATTCCAGCAGGACCTTGCCGGTCTGGCCGGCGGCCATCATGCGGAAGGCCTCGGGGGCTTCCGCGAAGGGGAAGCGATGGGTGATCAGGCGGTCAACGGCCAACCCCCCACGATAGAGTTCGAGCATGGCCGGAAATTGGCCGAAGTGATAGTACCAGGACCCGAGCGCGGTGATATCGCGGCGGATAAAGTCGGCGCTCGGGGAAAGCTCTATGGCGGGTTGCTCGCCGTTGAAGGCCACGGTGCCGGCGGTGCGCACGGCGGCGAAACATTGTTTGGCGCTTTCGGGGCGTCCGGCCGCCTCAATACAGACGTCGGCGCCACGACCCGCGGTCAGTTCGCGGATGGCTGCGACGGGGTCCAGGTCTTTGCTGGCTTGCAATACATGAGCCGCGCCGAGTTCCCCGGCGAACTCCAGGCGTTTGGCAACGACATCGACGGCGATTACTTGGCGGCCGAGATGGCTGTGCAATAGGGCATTGCCTAGGCCGATCGGGCCCATGCCAAAGATCGCGACGGATTCGATCGGCTCATTCTTAAGTTTGGTGGAGGTGTGGTAAGGCACGCCGAAGCCGTCCCCGGAAATTAACAGACCCACTTCCCAGGAAAGCTCGTCGGGCAGCAGATGGCAGGCGTTGGCCTTGGTGATGAAATACTCGGCGTGCATGCTGTTGTGTGTGACTAGGTCGGGGCAGTAGGTATATTGGCCTTTGGCGCAGTAGGTGCATGCGCCGCAGCCGGCGACCGCGCTGACGCCGACGCGCTGTCCCTCTTTGAGTTGAGTGACATCGGGGCCGAGTTGTGCGACGATGCCGGCGGACTCGTGACCCGTATTGCCCATCTGCATGCCGGCGCCGTGGTAGGGTTTTAGTTCGCTGCCGCAGAGGGCGGAGACTTGCGTTTGAATCAGGACCTCGCCGGGACCGGGTGCGGGGGCGGGGGTGTCGATACAGACGACGGTGGATTGGCCTGGCATTTGCAATGATCGCATAGCTTATAGTTCCAGGGGGAGTTCGGTGGCGAGGTTTATGGGGCGTTTTTGCGCGATTGATCGTTTGATCGCCGCCTCGACTTGCAACTCCTGCAGGCCGGCTAGCCCGGGCACGGGCGGCGGTTGGCCCTGGCGCAGCGATTCGAGATAGGCGAGGATGGACTTGACGAAGGAGGCGTCATACTGGTCCCAGCGCGAGCGGTCGCGGGCGATGGCGTGTGTTTCGTGGCGGCCGCTGTGGTGGTCGAGTACTTCCATATCCCCGTCGAGGTCGCGGATGTGGATGCGGCCCTTTTCGAAGTTGAAGGTCAATTCGAGCAGCGGCAAGGTCCAGTCCAACATCGAAGTGCCGATCAGGGTGCCGGTGGCGTCCTGCCCGGTGCGGAAGGCGGCGGTAACGTCTTGGGCGGCCATGCGTTCGCCGCGCACGTTTTGGCTTTGCAGGGCGGTGAGTTCGACGATGGGGTCGGCGAAGTGGTGCACGAGGTCGATAGCGTGGCTCCAGCAGGCGTAGTGCACCAACCCGGTGATATTGACCGCGTGGCCAAAATGGCGCTCGGCGATCAGCTCTTTGGCTTTGAGCGGCTGGTCGAAGAAGCGGTAGTTGAAGATCATCGCCGTTTCGCAGTCTTGCGCGGCGGCTTGCTGTAACAGGGCACGGGCTTCGGTGAAGTCCTCTTCGCGCACGTCTTCCTGGCCATTGGCGGCAACCAGCGGTTTTTCAAAAAATAGCCGTTTGGGTTTCAGTTCGAGCAGCGCTTGCGCTGTGGCGAGGCGTTCGCTTTCGCGGGTCAGAACGAAGATCGAATCTGGCGCCCAGGCGACAAGGGCCGCGAGCGAGTCGAATACGTCGCCGCCGAATTCCGCGGCGACCGCGTCGGCTTTCTCCTTGGTGCGGTTGTAGTAGCCTAACTGGACGTCTTCCTGGCCTGCCAGGCACGGGATGTAATTTCGCTTGGCGACGTTGCCGGTACCGACTATGCCGATTTTCAATGTCATGGTAGTTATTCCCCGTGGTTGAAGTGGCTCGAATATAGATCTATTATCCCGGCGATTCAATAAGGCTTGTCGATCCTTCGGATATTTTTCTATACTTGTCGCACATCCACCAACAGGAGCAGCAGAATGATACCATTGGACTATGGGCGTTCGTTTTTGATCGGCAAGGCGCCGGATAACAAAGTGCGGTTTTGGGTTGAATCGAGGACGCGGATCATTGACGAGGCGTCGGGGCAGTTTGAGGACTATGTACAGGTCGGTTCGTGCAAGAGCGAGCATACCTTCGCAGAAAAGGACCTGTTGCACGAAGACAATTACGATTTTCTCCCCGTATTCGGTCCCGAATGGTCGGTCATCTATCGGCGTCCCGCCGCGTTGAGCGAAAACTATCGGGAAATTCGCCGGTCAGTGGAGTGGTGGGACGGACAGAAATACCATTTGCTCGAAGGCAAGGATGTCGAGGAATTGACGAGTAATGAGGCGATTCGCGAGGCGACCTACGACTTCGCGCCGATCGTCACCCAGACCGAGGTATGGAACAAGGATACGGGTTTGCGGGCTATTATCGAATGTCCGGTCAAGACGATGAACACTAAACGCGAAGGCGATATCTACCAGGTTGACACCGGCCCTGTGGCTTTTCCCGATTTAAGCCAGCGTTATGATCGCCACGTTGATAGTCTCTCGCTGGCCTATGTCGTCTTTAATGCGCCGGGCTTCGCTGATTTCGTGTTAGAAGCCCCGACCGCGGTGGGCAGCGAACAGGTCCACCACTATTCTAAGATAATATCGTTGGACGCTGAGAATCGCGTCTATGCGGTGCGTGGCTGAATATACATTTATAGTAGAGTGTAAAGGGGATATTGTGAAAATCACTGCGGTAAAAACGATTCCGATCGATAGGGCGCGTCACGGGGTTTTGGGCTATCTGGTCACTGTCGAGACCGACGAGGGCATCGTGGGTTTAGGGGAAGTCGCGGCGGATTGCCATCCGGCGACCGTTGCCTTCGCCATTCGCGGGATGGATCTGGTAGGGCGCGACCCGATGGCGATCGAGGCGCTATGGCAGACTTTCTACCAGCAGCAATTCTGGCGCGGCGGGCCGATTTGGACCAGCGCGATCAGCGGGGTAGAGCAGGCGCTGTGGGATATCAAGGGTAAGGCCTTAGGCGTGCCGGTATATCAGTTGTTAGGCGGCAAGTTGCGGGAGGAGATTCCGCTGTATACACATACGCTCTTTGGCAACCAGTCTCCGGGCGAATTTGCTACATCGGCGCGCGAGGCGGTGGCGTTGGGTTTTAAGGCGGTGAAATTTGACCCGCTGGGTTTGGCACAGCAGCGGATGGATATCGGCGAGATGCGTTTGGCGGTGGAGCGGGTTAGGGCGACCCGTGCGGCCGTCGGCGACGACGTGGATATTTTAATCGAAGGCCACGGTAGGCTCAGCCCCAATACGGCGATCCGTATGGCGCGTATGTTCGAGGAGTTCAACCCCTTCTTTTTTGAAGAGCCGGTGCCGCCGGAGAATGTCGACGAGATGGCCAAGGTCGCCGCGGCGATCAATATTCCGGTCGCCGCCGGGGAGCGGCTGTACACCCGTTGGAGTTTTCGCGAATTGCTGGAAAAACAGGCCGTCGATTATATACAGCCGGACCTGTGCCATTGCGGCGGCTTTTACGAAGGGCACAAGATTGCGACATTAGCTGAGACCTATCATATTCGCGTTTTACCGCACAATCCGAATGGCCCGATCTCGACGTTGGTCGGGGTGCATCTCGGCGCCTGCACCGCCAATTTCGAGATGTTGGAATATCCACGTCAACCGGAGGACCGGGTGGTGGTCCTGAAGAATATGCCGGTGGTTGAACATGGTGCGATCCGGGTGCCGGAGGGACCGGGTTGGGGGGTAGAAATTGATGAAGAGGCGTTGGCGGAGTTTAGTCCGGAGGTGTAAGAGGCCGTCTTTGGCGGGGTTGTTTATTGGGTTTAAAACGCTCAGGGCGATCCGATCAAGCCTATTGCATCGAGTACCGTGCCAATTTTTTCGACCTCTTCGTCCGTCGACGCCAAGGCCGGCGCGCGCAAATGCCGCGAGGCGATCCCAAGGTAGGGGAAAAACGTTTAGGCTTCCAGCGCGCGAGTTGATCGCATTGGGATTAAGCAGCAAATTATTCTGGGTGAAAACTTCATCGTACGGACGGGGAATCTAGATGTTATTTACCGACGCGGAAATCGAACAATACAAAGAGCAGGGTTATCTACAGGGACCGCGCGTATTTTCCGATGGGCAGATCGTCGTTTTGCAGCAGCACATCGACGAGATCCTCGACGGACGGGTCGACTTCCCCAAACACCTGATGGGCGAGACCATCGAGCAATCTGGTGCCAAGGGGCAATTGCCCTCGGTCAAGGTGGTCAATCTGTTTCGCCACGATCCGGTTTTCGCCGAAGTGGTCGACAATGTTGGAATCGGCGAGCTGGCGCATCAATTGATGCAGGGGCCGGTACGGCTATGGGAAGACCAGATGATCTACAAGCCCTCGTTCGACGAGCGCACGGTGTTGGCCTGGCACCAAGACTATACGTATTGGGACCACGTGGGGCCGGCCGATATGGGCACCTGCTGGATCGCGTTAGAGGACGCGACAGTCGACAATGGCTGTATGCACGTGGTGCCGGGCAGCCACCGCTGGGATCTCGATTATACGCGTGAGGACGTCGATGGCAGCGACCCGGACTGGCTGTTGAAGCGGCCGGATATTCCGGTCGGCGCGGATCTTGCACCGGTGGCCTGCGAGGTTGCGGCCGGGCATTGCCATTTTCACCACTGTAAGACATTTCACGGCTCCTTCGGCAATCGCACCGCCGACGCTCGCCGCAGTTATATCATGCACCTGATGCCCGGCAATACCCGGCGTCTGGGCGACAACTGGAACGAACGCCAAGGTGATGTCGAAATCGTGCCGGTCGGCGCGGTGCTTGAGGGCGCGACCTATCCCGAGTTGAAAACTGCGGCGTCGCAGGATTCAGCATAACCTGCTACTACGGAATTTTAATCATGAGCGTTGATTCAATTGAAATGCAAGCACTGCAAAAACCCCTCGATGTTACGGTCGCGGTGCCCGGTTCGAAAAGCTATACCAACCGGGCGTTATTGGTCGCGGCCTTGGCCGAGGGGGAGTCGTCGCTTACAGGCGCGCTTTTCAGCGATGACACCGACTATATGGTCCAGTCGTTGCGCAAGCTCGGTGTCGCGGTGGAGGCGGACCCGGCGACGGCTCGTTTCGTCGTGCCCGGCAATGGCGGGAAGATTCCGGTCGACAAAGCTGAGCTCTATATTGGGAATTCGGGCACTACTTCTCGGTCAATCATCAGCTATGTCGCACTCGGTGACGGGACCTTCGTCGTCGATGGCGATGAACCGATGCGCACGAGTCGCCCGATCTCCGATTTGCTTGAGGCGCTCGGCCGTTTAGGGGTCGACGCGCGTTCGCGCTTTGACAATGGCTGCCTGCCGGTCGAGGTGCGGGCGCGGGGTTTTAAAGGAGGTACAACACAGCTTGATGCCAGCAAGAGCAGCCAGTTCCTCACCTCGTTGATGCTCGCCGGTCCGCATACGCAAGAAGGGCTCGATATCGAAATGCTCGGAGAGTACAAGACCCAGTATATCGATATCACCATGGCGGTGATGCGGGCGTTCGGGGCCGAGGTCGAGCATGAGAATTACCGGCGTTTTCGCATCGCCGGCGGCCAGTGTTATCAAGCGCGGGACTATGCGATCGAGCCGGACGCCTCAAACGCCTCGTATTTCTTTGCCGCCGCCGCGCTGACGGGCGGGCGAGTGCGCGTCGACGATATAACCGCTGATTCGGCGCAAGGTGATATCCGCTTCGTCGACGTACTCGAGCAAATGGGTTGCACGGTGAACCGCGACGACAAGGGGATTGAAGTTATCGGGCCGAAAAAACTCAAGGGCATCGACGTCGACATGAAGGCGATTTCCGATACCTCCCTGACGCTGGCGGCGATTGCACCCTTTGCCGAAGGCCCCGTACATATCCGCAATGTCGAGCATTCGCGCTGGCAGGAGACCGATCGAGTCGCCGCGATGGCCACCGAGTTGCGGCGTCTCGGCGTCGAAGTCGAGGAGCACCAGGACGGGATATCGGTTAGTCCTTCGCAACCGCAGCCCGCCGCTGTCGACACCTATGAAGATCATCGCGTGGCGATGAGTTTTGCGCTGATTGGGCTGAAGGTGCCGGGTATTCGCATCAATAATCCGGGGTGCGTCAGCAAGACTTTTCCGACGTATTTTGAGGTTTGGCAGGCGTTGAGGAACTAGGTGGGTTATGGGAATAAGGGGTAGGTGGGTAAAGGAAGAGGGTTGGCGGTTGGTCGGGTCGCGGCTTCTCGATCGCGCCAAATTGCAGGCGCCGGGCATCATACGCGTGCCCGGGGGAGGTTTTCGTCTGTTCTATACTGCGGTCGGCCCCGCAAAGCCCTTCCCTACATGTCAGGGGTATATCCTCAGTGCTTTTTCTGAGGACGGAATTTCGTTTGAACCGGAGCCGGGTATCCGCGTAGCGCCGCAACCGGGGCTTGCGCATATGGCGCTGCGGGTGATTGCTCCAGCAGTTACTCCGTGTGAGGGCGGTCGTTGGCGTATGTATTTTGAAGCGCGTGGGGCCGCTACGGAACCTATGGTAATTTGTAGCGCTATCTCCGATGATATGTTGGATTGGCAGCACGAGCCGGGCATTCGGCTCCAGGGCCCGGGCAGTGTGCGGGCGCCGCGTTATTTGTCGCTGGCTGATGGCCGGGGGCGTTTGTATTGTTGTGGAATAGAATACGGAACGGGTGGTCCAGCGGGTGGTGAAGTCTTGTCCGAAGGTATCTTGAGTGCGCATAGCGAAGATGGTTTGCATTTCGAGCTTGAGTTGGGTTATCGGTTGCAGCCGCTTGCTATCGAGTGCGAATCGGGTGGTTTTTCGGCGGCGGAAGTGGTGCCTCCGACAGGGACCGACGATGATTGGGCTATGGTCTATTCGGCTTGGCAGGATGTGTCGCCGGGTGCGGTGGTGCCGGTGCATCCGAGCCGTGACAGCGCTCTCAGCGAGGATTTCGCCGCCGCGTCTATCGCGTCGGATATGGCGGGTTTCCGCTCGCGGATCTATACGGCTTTTTCGCGCGATGGTGCGGTGTGGGAACGAGGCAATTGCGTGGTTGAGGGCGCCGGATATGGCGAAGAGGGCGTGGATGCAGTGCATGCCGAGGATATGTCGCTGCTTGCGTTGGGTGGGGGCATGTATCGGATGTATTATGCCGCCTGCGACAAGGATGGCCACTGGGGAGTCGCCAGTGCAGTGATGGAAGCCGAGTGAACCGGTTAGCTATTTTTTGGCTAGGTGATAACGATAGGGGAAATACTCATGGCAAAACTTGACGAGGTCAATGACCGGGATATCGCTGCGGCGATTCGGTTGGGCTGTCGGACGATGCAGAATGTGTTTAACGCCGATGACGACGGAGTGCCTTTTTTCCGCTCACTTATCGAGCCTGAGACGCTGTTGGCGCACAGCGAGTACCACAGCGAGTCACACGTGCCCGGGCGGCATCTGAATGCGTTATTGAACGCCGAGGATGTGTTAGGCATTTCGCTAGACGAACAGGCGGTAGATAACCATCGCCGTGCGACCTTGTTATCCTATAGCGGGCCAGTTGCGTTGCCGATGAATCGCCACGAAGTCGGTGGTCCGCTGGTTAATTTTTGCCCGCACAATTTGCGCGAAGGTTTCCACGCGCTCTATGCGCTGGCAAAATACCGCGACGACGCCGAGGCGCGCGAACTGGCCGAGCGCAGCATCGCGGATATCGGCAAGTTGTGGAGCCCAGACGGCGGTTGGGATTTGCCAGCGATAAAAGATCTCGGGATCGATTATATGGACTCCAGGGGTTTTATACAGAGCGAGGGGCGAATGCTCGGTCCGTTGGTCAAGTACTACCGCGCCACTGGCTACGCACCGGCGCTCGAATTGGCGTTGGCGTTGAAGGAGAAGGCCGTAGATGAGTTCTATCTCGCCGATGGCAGTTTCGACCAGCAGCGTTTCGATACTTCGCATAGCCATTCGATCACCTGCGTGCTGTCATCGCTGGCGCAATTGGCCGATTTGCTCGGCGACGGCGCGCTGATGCTGCAGGTCATGGCCTTTTGTGAAGATGGCCTGTGGGCGATACGCGACGAACTGGGTTGGTCGTGTGAATCGACAGTGCAGGAGGACAGCGACCACGGCGAGGCCAATAATTCCGGCGATATACTAGAGACGGCGCTGATTTTAGGGCGCTGGGGTTTTACCGAGTACTATCACGATGCCGAGCGCATATTGCGCGGCCATCTGCTGCCGTCGCAAGTGCGCGATACCTCGTTTATCATCGATCCGCCGAACCCCGACGGCGTCGATGGGTTGCGCGATGTGGCCGACCGCCATCTGGGCTCGTACGGTTTCCCGGCACCCTATGGCCACAAGTCGGTCGGCAAAGGCCGGGGCAATCTCTCGTTTAATATGGATATCGTCGGCGGCACGGTAGCTTCGTTATGCGAGGCGTATCGCGAAGTGGTGCGCCAAGAGGTGACAGGCCATTGGGTCAATATGCTTTTCGACCACGAGACGGACGCGGTGCGGGTGCGGTCGCCCTATGGAGGCGGTGGGCTGACGGTTGAAGTGCTGAAAGCCGGACCGCTCTTCGTGCGAATTCCGCCGTGGGTCGATCGGGCCAAATTAAAGGTCGAAGGTACCGGCGGGCCGCCGAACTGGAGCGACGACTATTTGTTTATTTCGCAACCTACGGTAAGGCAGCCGATTCGTATAAACTTCCCGCTGGAAGATCAAGACCTGGTGCTCTCAGAGCGTCTTCATATCCGGCCTATCCGCGTGCGGATGCGTGGCGACGTGGTGGTCGCTATGGATGACTTTGCGGCGGCGCTGACGTTTTTTGACGCTTATGAGTAGGCGCTATATGTGCGAACCCCCGCGTATCTTACCCGCCGTCGCAGGCGACTAGGATCTGTTGCAACTCCAACGGATAGTGCGACCGAGTTAAGCCCGCGCCGAATTCGTCAGGTGCGACCAGCAGTGTGGTACGCCGGATACGAGGGCGTTGTAAAACCCCATCAGCGATGGGTCAAAAGAAGGCTCATGTGCGACTAGGTCTATTGCGTTTGCTCCGGGTTTAGTTCGCTGTTTCAGGTGCGACGGTATAGCGCATGTCGTGAAAACGTCCGGCGAGGGATTTGACACGCATTGCGACTTGGCGGGGTTCCTCGCCTTGCAACGCGGCGGCTATACAGTCGGCGATGTCGCCCGCGTCTTCCGGGTCCATACCCGTGCGGGTGAGTTCCTGTACGCCCATACGCAGCCCGTGACTGCCCATTTCGTCGGGCACATCGGCGCCACCGGCGATAATACCGCAGGACTCTAGGCGGTCGGCTACGGCTTTGCTTTCACCAAATTCGCCAATGGCCAGAATCAGCGTGTGTGATTCGCTGAAGCCCAAATCGGCACCGAGCAGGCGGATGCCCCGGTCGTCCAACGCTTGGCCCAGGGCTTTGGCGTTGGTGATAATGGCTGCGGCGTGTTCGCTGCCGTAGGTGCGCCATTCCCAAAAGGTCGCTGCCAGCGCCGGCAGGCGGCCGAGGTGGTGGTTGCTGGCGATCAAGGGGGCGAGGGCCGGGCCGATCAGGGCGGCGCGCTCGCGTTTGTTCGTTAGGATCAGGCCGCCTTGCGGCCCCGCAAATGTTTTATGGGTGCTCGAGACGATGACGTCGGCGCCTTCGGCGAGCGGATTCTGGAAGCGGCCACCGGCGATAAGGCCGAGCACGTGGGCGGCGTCGTAGATAAGATGGGCGCCGGGGCTATGGCGGTCTAACGCTTGGCGTAGCGCCTCTACGGGCTGCGGGAAGAGGAAGATACCCGAGCCGATAATGAGCATTTGCGGTTTGTGTTCGGCGATGAGGTCCACCGTCGCTTCGAGATCGATATTGGAGCGCATAGCGTCCCAGGGGATCGATAGGGAATTTAGATCGATCCGTAGATTCGATTGCGCGAGTTTGTGGGCGTAACGATGGCCATTGTCGACTTCGAGGACCGTGTTGCCCGGTTGGCCCAAGCCGAAGGTGGCGGCTAGCCCGGCGACGTTGCCCGAGAGCGGACGCAAGTCGATGTGGGCGGCGCCGAAGAGTTCGCGCCCGAGTCGGTGCGCGTATTCTTCGATTTCCGCGATATAGCGATTGCCCTGGTAGTGGCGGTCCTGCAGGTCGATGCCGATATAGTTGCCGTAGCGCCGCTGTAGGTCTTCACTGATCAGGCCTTCGACTAGCGGGCTCGGGATATTCTCCGAGGCGATGAGGTTGAGGCTGTCGGCGCGGTAGATGCAGTGTTGCGCGAGTAGAGATTTGAGCGGCTGTAGCTCGTCGGGTAGCATGTGTTTTACTTTATGGTAAGGGCCGTATGGTGAAAATACTTAATCTCGGCTCGTTCGAGTGTGCTAGGTTTTACTTAATTGCCAACGGCAGCGGTCGTAATAATTGTGGTCGCCTAGTCGACCGCGCGGACCTGGCGGTTGATCAAGTCGGCGAAGCAATGTATATCGCGGTTGGCATCTATGATGCCTCTTAGCCGGGGGTGTGCTGGCCGATCCCCAGGCGTTCGCAGACCTGATCGAATTCGCGCTGGGTGGTTTCGTCGAGTGGCAAGGCCGGTGTGGGTTCGCGGAAGCGCGGCGTAGCGATAATGCCCTGGCGGTAGAGGATCTCCTTGTGTACCAGGCCGCCGATGCGGATTACCGGCATGATTTCTTGCAGCCAGGTTTGTTGCGCCGACTCTTCGTCGCCGGCTTGCCATTGATCCCAGGTTTTCACGAAGGCATGCGGCAGGCTCGGCCAGGGCATGGTGCCTTGTGAGCCACGGCGAAGTTCTTCGATAAGGTGGGTGCCGCTGGCCCCACCCATTACGGTGAATAACCCGGCGCTGTATTCGACGGCTTCGCCGACCTTGTGCGGCGCCGGTGCGCTTTCGACTTTGGCGTAGCGCAGATTTTCGCTTTCTTCGGCGATCTGGCGCATTAGCGGGCCGCCTAGAGCATCCCCGGCTTCTAAGAAAAAGATGGGGATATCGACGGCGTCGGAAATGGCTTTAAAATAAGCACGATGCTGCTTAGCGGTGGCCCCCGTCGGTGGTAGGCTCATTATGGCGTCGACGCCGAGGTCGGCGGCTTGTCGGCTATATTGCACCGCGACCGCTGTTGCGGGAGAGCCTGTAGTTACCACGATCGGCACTCGCTTCGCAGTCCGGTCGATAATTATTTTGCACACTTGTAGGCGCTCGGCCTCGGTCAGCTTGGGAATTTCACTGGCGTAGGCAATGCCGAAACCGTGCACGCCTGCGTCGATGCAATAGTCGACGAGGTTTTCCAGGCTATCCTCGTCGATGCGGTCCCGCTCGTCGAAGGGGGTGACCAAGATGGGAAATACGCCGCGCATGGGTTCTGCAGTCATGGGCTTCTCTCTGGTATAGTAGACATAAGATGGCTACTTAGGCGTGCTGGATCAAGGTGATGCAATATCGAATATCGGCGGTGGGTAGAGTGGGGCATGGGGGTGGAGCTGAAAAAATATACTGGCGATCGGGAGAGTTGAAACGGGTGTTGGTAGGGATTGGGGATTAATTTAAAAGAAGCCCCAGAAGCTTGAAATCGCTTCCAGGGCCTTCTTTTAATGGTGGGCAATCGCAGACTTGAACTGCGGACCTCCGGTATGTGAAACCGGCGCTCTAGCCAGCTGAGCTAATCGCCCGAATTACGTAGGGGCAAAATATAGTACTTGCTGCGAATTAAATCAAGGGAGCTGCTAGGTATGCTGTTTGCATGTCGGCAAGACCAAGCGCCATGTCGAAATGGCATAGAAACAGGGCGGTGTATACCTGATTACACCGCCCTATTTCTAATGCTAATGTCGCTAGTATACTAAAGAGCGACTACGCCCTCAGCTGCGGGACCCTTCTGGCCCTGAACAACTTCAAATTCGACCTTCTGGCCGTCGGTGAGCGAGCGAAAACCCTCGCCGCGAATGGCGCTATGGTGGACGAAGACGTCGTCGCCGCTTTCGCGCTCGATAAAACCGAAGCCCTTGGCGTCGTTAAACCACTTGACGGTTCCAGTCTCGCGATCTGCCATGATTACTATCCTTTGATGTATCGTTGGAACAGAGTGTGCCGAAAGGTTCAGGTAGGGATCGACTGATGAAGGCTTAAAGGATAGGATCTACTTGGTAGGAAACTACTTTGGGCCTAGGTCGGAATCTACGAGCATTCGAACAACTGCCAACATGCGTAAGACGTTTCTGCAACGGTTGTAGAAACGAGATATAAACTTAATATAGATCATCTTAGAAAAAACGCAAGTCGCCAGATTATCCCGCCGACATTTACATAAAAAGCGGTTGCAGGCTCCAATGCAAGAGCCTGCAACCGCTTGTCAGACAACGCAATGATTTGGTGGGCCCACCAGGACTCGAACCTGGGACCTACGGATTATGAGTCCGCTGCTCTAACCAACTGAGCTATAGGCCCATTTAACAAAATTAAAACTAGGGCATTTCCTAGATGGGTCAAGAGTTTTGTTCGGCGACAAAGGCCTGGCGTTGCCGGTTGAGCTGCACGAGTTCGGTGCTGATACGCGCGATTTCGTCCTCGTCGTTGCTGGCCGCCGCCTGCCCGAGCGCCTGGCGAGCGGCATCGATATGGGCTTGGTTCGACTTTTTTTGGAAATGGCGCAAATAGTCGCGCCATTGTTGTTCCGATTGTTCTTCATCAAACCCCTCGGCTTCGCATTTGGTGATCAGACGAGAGAGTGTGTCGTCGTCCAATTCATTTATCATCATGCCAACATCGATGGTTTTGTTCTCGGCATGGCGATTAAAAAGCATGCGACACAGTGCCTGGACGCGGGGGTCAGTCAGCGTTTCTATGGCGAATTCTCGAGCAGTATCCGGAATGTATTGCGGAAAATTGAGCAGTAGGCCGATGAATTCAAGTTCTAGTTTTGGAGGATCGGGAAGAGGCGCTTGTCGTGGTTCGTTTTCAATACGACGGGGCGCCCGCGGATGGCGCACCGAGGCTTTTACCTCATCGCGCAAGGCCTGTTCGTCAATGGAGAGGCGTTGTGAGACTTCGCGCAGCAACAAGTCGCGGCGAATCGCATCTTGCGGCTTGTCCAATTTAGTCAGCAATGGTTTGAATGTTTCAACGGCACGACTCTTGCCCTCGACGCTGGAAAGGTCGTGGTGCAGGGCGAGTTGTTGGAGGTAGAAGTCTAGGACGGACTGCGCGTTTTCAGCTCGCGCCAAAAGCGTGTCGGGACCGTGCTCTTGTACGAAAGTATCGGGATCGTGCTCAGGAGGCAGCGAGACGACGCGGGCGTCGATTTTAGTGCTCAAGAGTACTTCCAGGCCGCGCATCGCGGCGGTGGAGCCCGCGGCATCACCGTCGAAGAGCAGTACGACTTTGTGTGCATAGCGGGCCAATGTGCGACAGTGGTCTTCGGTCAGCGCTGTGCCCGAGGTGGCGGCCACATGTTCGATACCAGCCTGTACCAGGCTAATCAAATCCATGTATCCTTCCACAACTATAACGCTATCCTGGCGGCGAACGGCGTCGCGAGTATCGGAAAGACCGTAGAGTACGCGCCCTTTGTGATAGATCGGTGTTTCGGGTGAATTGAGATATTTGGGTTCCTGGTCCGGCTGTAGGGCACGGGCTCCGAAGGCAATGGTGCGGTTGGAGAGGTTGGCAATGGGGAAGGTTACCCTGTCGCGGAAGCGGTCATAATGGCCGTTGCCGCTTTGGCGTGGCAGGGCGAGCCCTGCTTGCTCCATGATTTGGGGGGGTAAATCCCGATGCCCGGCGGCTTTGAGCAGGCCGTCCCATCCCGGTGTCGCGTAGCCTATGCCGAAACGCTCTATCGTTTCAGGTTCAAGTCTGCGGGCCAGTAGATACTCTCGTGCCTCTGTACCGGCTTCATCGTTGAGCAACATATGATGAAAGTATTTCTGCGCGAGATCGTTGGCTCGGTAGAGTCGATCGGCGGAATCGGCTTCTTCACGAGATGGGCCAGAGCGCTCAGGCAGATTAATGCCGGTGCGCTCAGCGAGGAATTTGACCGCCTCCATAAAGGTGACTCGGTCGACTTCCTGAAGGAACTTGAATACATTGCCTCCAACTCCACAGCCGAAGCAATGATAGATCTGGCGGTCGGGGTTGACACTGAAAGATGGAGATTTCTCGTCATGGAAAGGGCAGAGCCCAAAAAAATTCCGGCCTTTTTTACCCAGTTGCACGTGTTCGGAGACCACGTCTACAATATCGGTGGCGTCGCGAATGCGCTCGAGAATGTCTTCGGGTATGCGTGGCATTGCTAGGGGTCACTCTTCTTTATATATTTGGCACTGCGTTAGTGTTTTTAAGATATTCGGGCTCGCTAGCTGGGTCAAGGAAGCAAGTAGAGCATCAAAAAAATGCAATTTTGGCGTGCTGAATCACGTCTAAGATTAGTAAATACTTTAACTTACAGTCTGATTATACTTGTCTTTCACGAGCGCTAAAGGAGCGGAATACACCGTACCTTTTTTCTAAGCCAATTCATATACTTCTTAGCGTTATCGTGTTCTATAGCTTATTCTCTTAGATCTCCCGCAAGATAGCCTCTACTCCACAAGGGATATTAGGGGCTGTTGTTGCTCTAAGTGCAGCCTCTTTGCTTAGTCTTAGCAACTTGGCGCGGAAAGGGAGGCAGTGCAGTCCGGAAGAACAAAAGAAATTGCTTGACTCTGAGGTATAATACTATAAGTTTACGTCAATTCTCTCCCTGATTCTTAAGCTATATTTTAGTATAAAAAAACACTTTCTATTTCAGTTGTGGCCTCTGCAGGAGGTCCAAATCAAGGGCCGACTATTTCCGCGTTTGCAGGGAATAGGATCGAGCATCGATGAGGAGGAAAACGGACATGTCGAGAGGCAAAAAAGCTTTTATTACAAGCTTAGCCCTAATGGGGTTGAGTGTTTTTCTGTGCGCGAGTCCGGTTACCGCTGCGATGACAGTAAGCTCAGCGGCTGTCGGTAGCGCGGACAATCTTGCACCAGGTCCCGTTGGTACAGTAACGGCAGCGCTTGATATAGTGACCGGGAATAGTGTAAACGTCGCTTGGACTTTGGCAGCCGATGATTTTGGTCGCCAGGCTCCGGTGGGTAGCGACTTCACGTCGGACGGCGTATTTGTTAACGTCAACGATGTGGCTGGTTACAATGTCTGGCGTCAAGTAATTGGTACTACCGACCCGGTGTTGGTTGGCAGTGCTGGTGCTGGCGCGACTTCGTTTGTCGATGATACCGTCATCACGGGCGAAACCTATACCTACTTGGTGACCGTCGCTGATGGTGCCGGTAACGAGAGCAGCGCGGTTGAGTCGGACCAAGTCAATTTGGGGCCGCCGCCGACCGCTGAGGGAGAAGCACCCGCTGGATACGAAGAGGTCAAAAGTGTCACTTTGACTTTTGACCGAGTGTTGGATTTGGAAGATGAGGTCGCGGTTGATGACTTCAAGACTGATTTTATAGCTGAGTTGGCTGCATTGCTGGGTATTGACCCTGCGCTCATTACCATTACTGCTATCGTAGAGGGCAGTGTCATCGTTTCGTTTGAAATTGCTGGTCCGGACGCGGCGGAGGCCGTGAACGAGCTTGAGGCTGAACTTGAGGCGGATCCGACGGTTCTTTCGTCGGGCCCAGTGCTTTCGTCTGCCTCGTTCGCTTCGGGCTCGCAGGACTTGGGAGTTGCAGATATCGACGAGGAATTGATCGATACGTTTACCTTCCTCAATAATCCCGATGATCCCAACGCGGTATTGGTAGTTACGGCTGAGATCGCAGGCACCGGCTTCTCTGTCGATGTTGCTTCTTTGAGTCTCGCCGCAGGGGAGAGTGACGGCATCGATGTGATATTCACCGCCGGTGCTGTTGGCAATCTTAACGGCGATTATGCGGGTGAATTGGTCTTAACTACCAATGATCCCAACAACCGCACTACGGTTGTTGCTTTGACCGCCTCGATTGAAGACGGGCTCGACGTTGGTGATATCTCGATTAGTGGTGCTTTCAATTTTGCTAGCATCGCGATTGGGACGACCAAAAGCCTCGATCTCACGTTGACAAATGTTGGTGATTTATTAATCACCGGTGAAATAGCTCTCAGCGGCAACGCTGCATTTACCGCTGTTGGCAGTGATGAAGACGGAAATGTCGTATCGTTGACCCAGGTGCCTTTCACCTTGGCCGGTGGGGAAGAGATTGATATCGGGGTCGCGTTTGCACCACTGCTGGCCGAGTCATACGCTGGCACGATAACGATCACCAGTGACGATGTAGATGAGCCGACACTGACTGTTGATCTTTCGGGTGCGGGTTTTGACCCGGGCGAGATTTCTATCTTGGTCGACGCTGATGGCAATACGATTGTCGGCGATTTTGATGCCAGCGCCACGGTTAACTTCGATGACTTCTTCATCTTCGCCGATAACTTTGGCCAAGCGGTTTTTACTCCGGCGACTGATTTGGATGCCAGCGGTGCAGTCAACTTCGACGATTTCTTTATCTTCGCCGATAACTTTGGCAAGACCGGGACCTACGTCGGCGGTTAGTATTCAGTAAGCATAGGCTTTATGGCTTTGCTTATCTTATAAAAAAAACGCGATGCCTAATTAGGCATCGCGTTTTTTGTTCTCTAAAAACTGCTTGACCCAGGGCAAGCAAACGGCTTAGATTTAAGGCCAATATCAATTTACGTCCTGTACTCCCATCCTTTCCTTACAAGGAGGGCATTGTGAAGAAACTTACGATTCTCATCGCGTTGGCGGCCTTTTGCGCTGTTCCCGTGACGGCGCAGTTGGCTACTTCTGGAGCCGTCGCCGCCATTGACAATATTCCTCCCGCACCGGTAACCGAGCTACAAGCCCTAGTGGCCTCTGGTAGCGATACGAGGACCGTAGCACTCACGTGGGCGCTGTCGGCCGATGACGCCCGGTCTTTTACGACCTTTGGTGGCCAAATTGTACCGACCGGTGATGTGCGGGGTTATCGCGTTTATCGCCAGCAAGAAGAAGGCGTTGAAGAATTGGTCGCTACGTTGGGCGCGGGTGTATCTGAGTTTGTCGACGATGTTGTCATTGAAGGGGCTTCTTATATATATGATGTTAGACCCTTCGATTCAGATAACGAGACGAATGTCGATGTAATACCTGGCTCTACTGAAGATTTGGCCCGGATCGTGCTAGTCGGTGGGGCTTCCGAAGTCGTTGTCGAAACTAGGATTGAAGGTGAATTGACTTTTGATAGCAACCTAGATCTTCAGGATCCGGAAGCTGTAACTATCTTCACTGATGAGTTTATACGGCAATTGGCCGAGGCGCTCGGGATCGATCCTAGTCGGATTATCATCACCGATATTCAACAGGGCAGTATTGTCGTCTCGTTCCAAATCGCCGGTGGTGTCGACAATTTCCCCAACGAGCCCACGCCAGTAGATGCATTGGTTGAGTTGAAACGGCAGGTACAGGAGACACAAGATCTCTTTGTAACACTGGCCCCGCTTCTGGCCTTTGTCGATCAGTCGTCGACGGTGCTAGTGCCGGTAACGGTTCCAGTTGATGCCGATGGCAATGCGATTTTCGGATGGTTTACCCGCGAAGGTGATGCGGTTGATTTCGACGATTTCTTTCTCTTTGCCGATAATTTTGGTAAGAGCGAGGGCGATGTTGGTTACGATCCGCTCTTCGATATTTCGCCGAATGGTGCAGTTGATTTCGATGATTTTTTCCGTTTTGCTGATGATTTTGGCAAGGTTGTCGCTAACGCTCTCAGTATACAGGGTTAGCTTTAGCCAATATAGTTAAACGTAAGGACCGTGCTTATCTCAGCGCGGTCCTTACGTTTAATGGCAAAAGAGCTTGACAAAGCAAGGGTTCCTCTATAATTTTCTTTAAGTACACTACATGCTGTTCGGTTGTACATTCCCTTTCTCAAAGCAGATGATCCAACCCGGTGGCTACAGTATAGACTGGTGGTTCATTCCGCTCTAAATCCACTCGCTCTTTAAGTCTTATCAATCTCACGACAATCCTTCTGCAGCTATCCTTTAAAATCTAATCAAGGCGCGTTGCATGCCTAGGTTCCGACGTTTTTGCTGCGTCGTCGCGTTCCGATACTAATTTTACTCTCGCATTTTTTCAAATACTTATTGGTGTTGCATTGGGACTAGATGTCCGTGTTGGCATCCCCCGCACCTTAACCGTTAGAAAGGTAGCAAGGAAGAAATGCCGCCTGAGAACGATACACAAAAAATGAACATCGTCGAGCTCCAGCGCATGAATATCCTGGACTTACAGGAGCTGGCCAAGAAATTGGAAGTTTCTGAGTTCACTGTCCTGCGCAAGCAAGAGCTGATCTTTGCCATCCTCAAGCACCAGACCGAGCGCAGTGGGTTGATTTTTGCCCAGGGAACTTTGGAAGTGTTGGAGGAGGGGTTCGGCTTTTTGCGTTCGCCGAGCTATAACTATCTTCCCGGGCCCGACGATATTTACGTTTCGCACTCGCAGATAAAGCGATTCAGTTTGCGCACTGGGGATACGATTTCCGGTCAGATTCGTCCGCCAAAAAATGACGAGAAGTATTTCGCGCTCTTGCGGGTCGAGGCGATCAATTTCGACGATCCGGAAGTGACGAAGAGCAAGACGATCTTCGAGAATTTGACCGCCTTGCATCCGACGGACCGTTTCAAACTGGAGCACGATCCGAAGGATATGACCACGCGGATTCTCGATCTGCTATCGCCGATCGGCAAAGGCCAGCGCGGTCTGATCGTCGCACCGCCCTTTACCGGCAAGACGGTGCTGCTGCAGAAGATCGCCAACGCCATTACTACGAACCATCCAGAGGCGGTTCTCATCGTGTTACTTATCGACGAGCGCCCCGAGGAAGTCACCGACATGCTGCGTTCGGTTAATGGTGAAGTCGTTAGCTCGACCTTCGACGAACCGGCTACGCGGCACGTGCAGGTGGCGGAGATGGTGATCGAGAAGGCACGGCGTCTTGTCGAGCACAAACGCGACGTGGTCGTCCTGCTCGACAGTATCACCCGCTTGGCGCGGGCCTACAATACGGTGACGCCGCACTCCGGACGGATTCTCACCGGTGGTGTCGATTCGACGGCTTTGCAGTGGCCGCGGCGCTTTTTCGCTGCCGCTCGCAATCTCGAAGAAGGCGGTAGCCTTACGATTGTCGCCACGGCGCTTATCGAAACCGGTAGCCGAATGGACGAGGTGATCTTCGAGGAATTCAAGGGTACCGGCAACATGCAGGTGCAATTGGATCGTCGGTTGAGCAATCGCCGCGTTTATCCGGCGGTCGACGTAACCGCGACCAGTACTCGTAAAGAAGAGCTGTTGCTCTCGGAGTTCGAGTTGAACCGCTCGTGGGTTTTGCGCCGCATTCTTAACCAGATGGGGGTCATCGAAGGCATGGAATTTCTGCAGGAGCGCATGAGGGGCTCCAAGTCCAACGAGGAATTCCTCAAGGCGATGAACGACTAACAGCCTTGCTTTTTTGCGGTTAGACCCTATTTTATCTAGCTCTTAGACAAGAACTTTAGTTGGTAGAGGAGTGTAAAGGTGAAAACGGATATCCATCCCGAGTATCAAACGGTCATTTTTCTCGATACGAGCTGTGACCACAAGATTCTATCGCGTTCGACTATCCAGTCCGAAGAGATGATGGAATGGGAAGATGGCAACTCCTATCCGGTGGTCCGGGTAGAAATTAGCTCGGCTTCGCATCCTTTCTACACGGGCAAGAAGCAGTTGATTATGGATCGCGGTGGGCGTATCGAACAGTTCAATCGCCGCTATGGCGGTGCCGAGGAGGCGACTGAGGGCGCCACCGAAGAAGCGGCAACCGAAGGCGGAGAGGAAACGGCGGCCGAAGCTCAGGCTTAGCTACACCCATTTGACGATAAGGTGGTAAGATCCTCTTGCAAAAGAGGTCTTACCACCTTTTTCGTGTACGAGGCCCCATGGACAGGGAACAACTCACTGAGGACCTGCCGGTCGGCGGCCAAGCGGTCATCGAGGGGGTAATGATGCGGGTACCGGGTAAGATCGTCACCGCGGTGCGCGCGTCCGACCAGGAGATCGTGCTACGCGAAGAAGAATACGATTCCCTGTCACGGCGTTATCGCATATTGAATTTGCCCATATTGCGCGGTGCCGTTTCTTTTTTTGAGATGATGATAATCGGTCTCAAGGCGCTCAATTTTTCCGCTGATGTTGCGATGCAATACAGCGAGGAAGAGCAGGGGAATGCGGCGGCGGGCGAGAGTCTTGTGGGGCGGGAGACAGGGGTGCGGGAGAATGGTTGGAAGGAGCAGGCGGCGTTAGGTGCAACACTGGTCTTTTCGCTCGGATTGGGCATCGGCCTGTTTTTCTTTTTGCCCCTATTGGTCGCGCAATTCCTCGGTTTGCAGCAGAACGCCCTGGAATTCAACCTGGTAGCAGGGGCGGTGCGGACGACCTTGCTCGTCCTCTATATGTGGACGATCAGCCAATGGCGCGAGATCCAACGCGTTTTCCAGTACCACGGTGCTGAGCACAAGAGTATCTTTACTTTGGAGGCCGGTGCCGAACTGACGGTGGCGGCGGCGCGGGGTTTTGGTCGGTTGCATCCGCGTTGCGGGACCAGTTTTATGCTGATTGTCGTGCTTTTCGCGATTGCGGTTTTCGCCTGTGTCGATTCGCTCTTCGTCGTTGTTTTCGGGCATACTCAGAGTCTCTTTGAGCGTTTTGCCACCCATTTTTCACTATTGCCCTTTATTGCTGGGATCAGCTTCGAATTGCTCAAGATTTCGGGCAAGAAGCGCAATCACCCCTTGACCCGGGTGCTGATTGCTCCGGGTCTTTGGTTGCAGCGTATTACGACCCGCGAGCCTGATGACGACCAGTTGGAGGTCGCGTTGGTGGCTTTGCGCTGTGTCCTTGGCGAAGAGGCCAAGGCGGTTCAAGTTATAGATTGAGGTAGGTGCCATGCTGGATAAATTGAGCCAATACGAACGACGCTACGAAGACCTGAGTGCGCAGATGTCCGATCCGGCGATCACCAAGAATCCGGCTTTGTATCAGAAACTGGCGCGGGAATTGGGCGATTTGCAGGAGCTGATCGATGTTGCGGCCAAATACCGCGAAGCGCATGGGCAACTGGCCGAAGCTGAGGAGATCATTGCCGACGGTAGCGAGCCGGACCTGGTCGAATTGGCCGAGGTCGAGCGCGACGAGTTGCAAGGGGAAGTCGCGCGTATGGAAGAAGAGCTCAAGGTGTTGCTTGTCCCCAAGGATCCCAACGACGGTCGCAACGCGATTATCGAGATCCGTGCAGGAGCTGGCGGTGATGAGGCGGGGCTTTTTGCCAGCAATCTTTACCGGATGTATCATCGTTTCGCCGAGCGCAATAGTTTGAAGATCGAAGAACTGTCCTCCAGCCAGAATCCGGCGGGTGGTTTTAAGGAAGCGGTGTTTATGGTGTCGGGGAAAGGGGCTTTCGGTCAGCTCAAATTTGAGAGCGGGGTGCACCGCGTGCAGCGCGTTCCCAAAACCGAGGCCTCGGGTCGGATTCACACCTCGGCGGCTTCAGTGGCAGTGCTGCCCGAAGCCGAGGACGTGGAAGTGGATATCGCAACGGAGGATCTCAAGATCGAGGTCTATCGCTCTAGTGGCCCGGGCGGCCAAAGTGTCAATACGACTGATTCAGCGGTAAAAATTACGCATGAACCCACCGGTTTGGTCGTTTCATGTCAGGACGAGAAGTCGCAGCTAAAAAATAAGAATAAGGCCTTGAAAATCCTCCGCGCCCGGCTATTCGATAAGATTCAAGCCGAACAGAAAGCCAAACGTGACGCGACGCGCGCCGGTCAAATCGGCAGTGGCGATCGCAGCGCCAAGATCCGCACTTATAATTTCCCCCAGGGGCGGGTCACTGATCACCGGATTACTTTGTCGCTTTATCGTCTAGAGGAAGTTCTCGACGGCGATTTCGGCGAATTCGTGCAGCAGTTGGCTCTGGCCGCGCAAGAGGATGCGTTGGAGACGGCCAGTGCAACGGCCGACTAACTGACGGCGATGAGCCAGCGCGCCTGGAAGCTGCTCGAGATTCTCGAGGAAACGACTCGTTTCTTTGATTCAAGAGATATGGAAAACGGCCGCTTGCAGGCCGAACTTCTGTTGGCGGCCATTCTGGACATCAAACGCCTCGACCTCTATCTGCAATTCGAACGCCTTCTGCTCGCCGATGAAGTAGACCTCTACCGCGATTATGTACGCCAACGGTTACAGCGTGTTCCGGTGCAGTATATCGTTGGCGTGGCCGCTTTCCGCAATTTAGAGCTCAGCGTAACCCCCGATGTGTTGATACCGCGCCCCGAGACCGAAATATTGGTCGATGTGGCGTTGCAATATCTGCCGGATGGAGGCCGGGTGCTCGATCTGTGTTGTGGGTCGGGGGCGATCGCCTTGTCCTTGGCTCAAGAGGCGGCCACCGCGCAAGTCGTCGCCGCGGATATATCGGAGGCCGCGCTAAAGGTGGCCAAAGCTAATGGTGTAAGCCATGAGTTGCAGGAACGCGTCGAGTGGTTTTGCGGCGATTTCTTTGCGCCGCTCGCAGGAGCAGCACCATTCGATATTGTCGTTTGCAATCCGCCCTATGTGCGTCATGGGGATTTGGCGTGTCTCGAACCGGAAGTGCAAGACCACGAACCCCATCTGGCCTTGGATGGGGGGGAGGACGGTCTGGACTGTTATCGTCGGATCGTGCAGGAAGCACCTGGGTTTATCCGCCCTGGAGGCTATCTGCTCATGGAAGTCGGCGAAGGGCAAAGTACAGCGGTTGAAGCGCTACTTGCGCAGGTTGCATCCTTCTCCGAGGTTCAGACGAAACCCGATTTGAACGAAGTACCGCGAGTCGTCGTTGCGCGTATTTCTTCTTCCTAAACGGATAAAAAACCATGGCCAAAAAAAGCCGTTCCGTCTATGTATGCCAATCCTGTGGCCAAAACGCCGCGCGCTGGTTTGGGCGTTGCGCCGCTTGCAGCGAGTGGAATACTTGTGTCGAAGAGCGGCCGCAGGAGGTCGATAAGCGTCGCGAGCATCTCGCTGCCCCGCCGCGCGCCGAGTTTCAAGCCATCACCGCGGTCAACGACCAGGACCACGAGCGGCTGCAAATCGGCATCGGCGAATTTGACCGGGTTCTCGGCGGCGGTATCATGCCGGGTTCAGTGATATTGGTCGGCGGTGACCCCGGCATCGGCAAGTCGACGATCTTACTGCAGATGGCGGGTCAGTTGTCGGCTTCCAATCTGCGTATCGCCTATATTTCCGCCGAGGAGTCGGCGGCGCAGATCCGCTTGCGCGCCGGGCGTCTAGGGGCATTGTGTGAGGAGTTACTGGTGCTCGCAGAAACAAATCTCTCAACAATTCTAGATCAATTGAAAGCCGTCGATCCGGTGGCGATCGTCATCGATTCGATCCAGACTATTTATATGCCCGAATTGGAGAGCGCACCCGGCAGCGTGACACAGGTCAGGGAGTGCGCCGCGCGCTTGGTCTATCTGGCCAAGGAGAGCGGCATCCCGGTATTTCTCGTCGGGCATGTGACCAAGGAGGGCACGGTGGCCGGCCCGCGGGTGCTGGAGCATTTGGTCGATACCGTGCTCTATCTGGAGGGCGAACGCCATCATCACTTCCGCATATTGCGCGCCGCCAAGAACCGCTTTGGTTCGACCAATGAGATCGGCATCTTCGAAATGCGGGACCAAGGGTTGGTCGAAGTATCGAATCCCTCAGAGATCCTATTAGCCGAACGTGCCGAGGGGGTTTCGGGGTCGTCGATTGTTTGTAGTATGGAGGGAACGCGCCCGCTACTGATTGAAATTCAGGCCTTGGTTTCCCGGTCTAGTTTCGGATATCCGCAGCGCGTGGCCACCGGCATCGACACCAAGCGCTTATCCATTATCATCGCGGTACTCGAAAAGCGTTGCGGTCACGATCTGTCGGGCGATGATATTTTTGTTAATGTGGTCGGCGGGATGCGCCTTGACGAGCCGTCGGTGGATATGGGAGTGGGGTTGGCGATTGTGTCGAGTTTCCGCAACAAGGCCATCAATGCAAAAATGGCGGCTATTGGCGAAATCGGCTTGGGGGGGGAGATTCGACCGGTCAATCAGATCGATCGAAGGGTGACGGAAGCGCGCAGTTTGGGTTTTGAGCAGTGTCTGGTCGCGCGCAGTAATTTAAAGGGGTGGAAAAAGCCGGAGGGGATGGAAGTGATAGGGGTCGGGGGGATGGAGGCGGCGGAAGAATTGGCGTTTGCAGAGTAGGCCTTAGGGTGGCCTGAGTAGTGCACCTTGTTTAGATCGATTTTCCTCCTTAGCTGTTACATTATCTACCCATAACTGTCTCTTTTACTCTACATCCCCATTATAGCGAATTTCCTATAGCCTGTATAAGATACTGTTTACATGTATCTTGCATAGGCTATTTCTTATGGCATGTCGTTTGATGTGAATAACTGTATCAGGTTAATCAATTTCAATTAAAAAAGATCTTGACACCTGAACATTAATATACTATCTTTTTGTTCAGTCAACAGATGTATAGTACATAGCAACTAGATAGTATAGATTTCTCACGTATTTCAAGCGCACAGGCTAGGAGGATATCATGGCAAAAAGCAAGAGCACCACCAGCGGCACCGTTTCCAAAGCGTTTGGCGATGATAAGGACAAGGCTATTAGCTTAGCCCTCGATCAAATCGAGCGACAGTTTGGCAAGGGTTCGATTATGCGTTTGGGTGAATCGACCGGGATGGATGTCGAAGTTATTCCCACGGGTGCTATTTCGCTAGATGCGGCTCTGGGAGTAGGCGGAGTGCCCAGGGGGCGCGTTATCGAGCTATTTGGCCCAGAGGCAGCCGGCAAGACAATGCTCGCTCTGAGTATAGTTGCCGAGGCGCAGAAGATGGGGGGGGTGGCCGCTTTTGTCGATGCCGAACACGCTTTGGATGTGAGTTTTGCCCGCAAGTTGGGTGTCGACATAGACAACTTGCTCGTCTCCCAGCCCGATTCGGGCGAAGAAGCGTTGGAGATTACCGATACGCTGGTGCGCAGTGGTGCCATCGATATTCTGGTCGTTGACTCGGTTGCGGCTTTGGTGCCGAAGGCAGAGCTCGAGGGCGATATGGGCGATTCGCATATGGGTTTGCAGGCGCGGTTGATGTCGCAAGCTTTGCGCAAACTGACCGGATCGGTGCAAAAGGCAGGCACCACTGTGATCTTTATCAACCAATTGCGCATGAAGATCGGTGTGATGTTTGGCAGCCCAGAGACGACTACGGGTGGCCGTGCGCTAAACTTCTATTCTTCGGTTCGTCTCGATATACGCGGTATCGGTGCGATAAAAGACAGCGACGAAGTCATCGGTCGCCGCACCCGTGTCAAAGTCGTCAAAAACAAAGTTGCGCCGCCCTTTCGCGAAGCCGAGTTCGATATCATGTTCCGCGGTGACGATGTGGGTATTTCGCGAGAAGGCGACCTGTTGGATCTGGGCGTCAATCGTGGTTTTGTCGAAAAAAGCGGTACCTGGTTTTCCTATGGCGGCGATCGCTTAGGCCAAGGGCGCGAGAACGCGCGGATTTTCCTCCGCGAGAACGATGAACTGTGCACTCGTCTTGAGACAGAAGTGCGTCTATCTCTCAAGCTGAAAGTTGCAGGTGCAGAAGCACCGGCGGTTGAACCAGAAAGTGAAGAAGCAGAGGTCGAGTTGGTATAATCTCGTACAGATTTTGCGAGTCGAGGCGCCAAGGCCGTTAGAGTTGCCCCACGCTCTTGTTTAGGCGGACGCAGCGTCTCGACTCGCGTTTCCCCTGTGACAAGGGCGTCGAAGGAAGGTAGAATATGCAGATGCAGACTGCCGGACTGAAACAGATCACCGTTCCCCTACGGACAGATATTGCCCTGGCCCGTTCCTGGGCCGACCTGGAATTATTGTGCGAACGAATTGATGCTGCCTATCGGCAGGGTGATCTCGACCTGGCAAGCGCCGAAGAGCTGAGTGCATTTGCCGCATCGGTGGCCTCTAGTGTGCGGCCCGGTATTCCCGCCGAAGCTCTAGTTGAGAGGGAAGCGCAGTGCCCGTGTTGCGGAGCGACGGATTGGTGGCGAAATGGCGTGCAACTAGCTTGTGCCATATGTCATCCGATCCCTCCGCTTAGTATCGATAGCCGTCAGGCTGCTTAGCAGATCATCTATTTTTGTTCAATTAAGCGCAGGGGCATTTTGCCTCTGCGCTTTTTCTTTTTTTCTTTGGGAAAGAGCCGAACTGTCGTACACTTTAGGTTATGATGGATCCGCGCTGGAAAATAAAAAAGAACGAATGGACCGAAGATACGGTGCGAGCGTTGCCTTTCTTCGAAGAATTGCGGGTTATGTTCACCTCGGAAGAGCTCTTCCAGCAATTCCCTATACTATTAGAACATTATTTGCGCAGTGAAATTCGCCAACGATTGGCCCATTGCTCATTGCGCACGACCCGGGCCGAGTTTCACATCCAGGCATTGTGCAATTATCTCGAGGTGTCGAACGAAGGGTTATTCGTTATCGACCGCCACCTGCCACCAGATCTGGCCGAGGATCGGGCGATCTTGATGCGGGCTTTTGATAGGCTACTCGACTGCGAGAGAAGCTGATGCTGGAAAAAAAAGAGCATAAGCTGTATACTCAAAAGAACATTTAAAGGCAGGTAGGTGAGTCCGCGTTGAAAGTGCTGATTGATCGCGAAACAGTGGAGCGGCGCATTGGCGAGTTGGCTGTTGATATCGCCGCCGATTATCCCGAGGCGCCGCTTTTTGTCGGGATTCTTACCGGAGCGGCGCAGTTTATGATGGCGTTGATTGATCGTTTGCCCGAGGAGATGTTGGCGAGATTAGACTACGATTTCGTCGATGTTTCGAGCTATCAGGGTACTGAAAGCACTGGGCAAGTTGAGCTGGTCAAGGACCTTGCCGTCGCGGTCGAGGGCAGGGACGTTTTAGTAATTGACGGTATTGTCGATACGGGCCGATCCTTGGACTTCGTCCTAGAGATGATTCGCACTCGGCGACCCGATTCGCTAAAGACTTGCGCATTGCTTGATAAAAGCGCCCGTAGGGCATTGCCGGTGCCGGTCGATTATTGCGGTTTCGAGATTGAAGACGCGTTTGTCGTAGGTTATGGCATGGACTATGATCAGCGCTATCGCGCTCTGCGCCATATCGCCATAATCGAGTAATTAATCCACATTGAACTATCGAGGAGACGAATACCTGCGATGGCCCCGAAGAAAGTCTTAATTACTGGTGTGTACGGATTAATCGCTGGAGCGGTGTATCGACATCTGCAAGCGCAGCCAGATCGTTATGACGTCTACGGTCTGGCGCGGAGGCCTCAGCGTTCGGAGCGAGCGCCTCAGGATGAACAGGTGGTGGTGCCGGAGGAGAAATTCATCCTTGCGGACCTGAGCAATTACAGCGTGGTAGAACAGGCTGTTGAGGGTATGGACGTCGTGGTGCAATTGGCCGCCGACCCACGGCCGGACGCGAGTTGGGAGAGTTTGCTCGCCAGCAATATCGTCGGGCCGCGGAATGTTCTCGAAGCCGCGTACCGCAAGGGGGTTGAACGCGTGGTGTTCGCCAGTTCGATCATGGTGTCTTGGGGATATCAGCAGGAGGAGCCCTACAAGGCGATCGCCGAAGGTCGTTTCGACGAGGTCGAGATCGACGAAATAGACATGGTTACCCACGAGTGGGCACCTCGGCCGACCGGTCTCTACCCGGCGAGCAAGGTCTGGGGCGAGGCACTGGCGCGCTATTATGCCGATGTGCATCATATGTCGGTGCCCTGTTTGCGTATCGGTTGGGTCAATGCGGAAGACCATCCTCGCGACGAACGCGGCGGTGCCATCTGGTGCAGTGTGCGCGATGTAGTGCAGTTGGTCGAGCGCACAATCGAGGCGCCCGAAGATTTGCGCTTCGATATTTTTTATGGCGTGTCCAATAATCGCTGGTCTTGGGTCGATATTGACCACCCGCGCGAAGTTTTGGGTTATATCCCCGCAGACAGCGCCGAAGAAAAGTTGGGTCTGGCCTAATACCGCGTCGCGCGAAAAGGCCAGAGGGTGATATGGAGCGGGCGGCGTAAACAGAGAGGCTATCTTGGATTTTATCCCCCTGAGTCAGCAAGATCGCATTTTTTTTGAAGAAAATGGCTACTTGGTGGTGCCCGGTTTATTGGATGCCGAGGCCATCGCCCGGTTTATCGCTGTCGGCGATCGCTTTATGGAGACGGCGGGGCCGGTGCACAATTTCTACGCCAATCGCTATATCGATCTATTGCACGATGATGCGCTGGTCGCCTTGGCGACACAGTCGCCCGCGGTCTCCCTGGTAATGCAGTTGCTCTCGCCCGATATTCGTCTGATGCGGGCCAATGCGATCTACAAACACCCGCAACCCCTTTCGCGTGAGCCGGTCTATCCCGACGGAGACGGGCGGTCTTTTCGCAATTGGCACCGCGATCTCAATAACTTTGCCCCCAACAACCCGATCCGCGGTACGGTTGCCGTGCGCGTCGGGTATTGTCTGACGGATTTCAGCCAGACGAATTCGGGCATTACCCTCTTGGTGCCAGGCAGCCACAAGCTTGAGCGGCCATTGGCTTTTGCCAAAGGCGAGCTGGATCCGCCGGAATTTCTGGAGTTGTCGCTTGCGGCTGGAGACGCGTATATATTTAGCACCAGCCTTTATCACACGCCGGCGATTAATTTCACCGACCGCATCGCCAAGGGGATGCTGATCAGTTACGCCTATAGATTCTGGGCCCACAAGCATCCCTCGCCGGGCGAGCGAACCCTAGCGAGTATGGATGATATACCCGCTCAGCTTTTTGGCGCGGAATTCGAGGGTGGGCGCGTGCCTTTGCGGGAATGGGCCTGTGAGCGGGGTTTGCAGGTGGAGGACCCGCCGATGCGGGTCTTTGTCTAGGAGCTGGCGCGTAAGAGACGCCGTCTGCGGTGCACAAGATTATGTGCTATTGGCGGCGTCTTTTCGACCATCGCTAATATTTATGGAAAGGGAAATTGTGATGTGGAAATTACGGGCTGTGCTCTTGCTCGGCGTATTGAGTTGGTCGGGATGTTTGTCGGAGGCGATGGTCGATACCCCGCTTTCGGGCAAGGAGAGCTCTTTAGAGGGGCAGTGGCGCTTGGAATTGGCCGAGGTCGAGGTGGAGGAATTTGATTTCAGCTACACCTTCTCTCGTGACGGATCTTTTACCAATAGGGTAGGCGGGGCTTTCCTAACGCGCATCGAGGAATTGAATACGATCGACGGCATCGATATTGACACTGGGCAACTCGACGCACTCGACGGGGGTTTTCTCGTCTTGCACGGCACTTGGTCTGCGGACGGGGACAGCCTGGATATAGACCTGGAAAGAATGCAGATTGACGTTTTCGGTACGGTGCCGATTGTCGGACGGCTCTCAGTGCCGGTACACGAGGAACCATTGATGGGTGATAATCGCATCGGTTATCGTTGTGCCGTTGATGGCGATCGGCTCTCTTTGAACGGGGATTCGCTGACACTGGGGATCGGGCTTGAAGAGACCAACGGGGGGTTCGATCCTTTGGCTGTCGAGGTTTTGCGACTGACTTCTGATTTTGCCTTGCAACACCTCAGCGCCGGCGACGAAGACGAATTTAGTCTGTTCAAGGTCAAGTGACGATGAGTGATACGCGTGACAACAAAAAGGACTTTTTTTCAGCAAAACTCTTTTTTCTGATTTTGGGCGGGATCGCTGCGTACAACCTAAGTAATTGGATGAGCAGTGAGCCCGAGTGGGAGGAAATGGCTTACGAATCGGGTGCCTTTGTCGCGAAGACGGCCGGCAAATCTGATTTGCGCAAGTTGCGCGAAGACCTACCCTTCGGCGAGGTGGAGTTCCAATACCTGATGTTCGCGCGCAATGACGTGCAATACGCGATCTCCTATGGCGAGATGCCAGTAGGAGTCGAGGCCGACAGCGCGACCGTCTCCCGCCGGGATCGGATGTTGAGCAAGATGGAAGGGGAAATGCTGGCGGAGGAGATGGTAGAGATGTCCGGCCACCCGGCCCGACAGACGAAGATCCGGGCATCGGACAAGAGCCTCTTGCGGTTGCAGAGTCTACAGGTGGGGACGCGGCTCTATAGTTTGATGGCGGCCGGAGCGCCCGATGCCTTTGATGACAACCCCGATATCGCGCTATTTTTTGCATCCTTCAGGCTTGACGAGGCCAAGTGATGGGCAGGCATTTGCACTTGAGTCTCTCTTACAGCGGGGTTATACTGTATCGCGGGTGTATTTTATAGATAGGGGTATAGAATCAGCGTATCGGGGACCAATGGAACAAAATAAAACACTACTGCAGACGCTCAAGAAGATTCCCATCTTTAAAGGCCTATCGCCGTCCCAGGTCAAGAAAGTCCTCGGCCTCTGTCAGTCGAGGGCTTGCGCTCCGGGCGATGTGGTCTGCGCCCGCGGTACGGATAGCGATGAGATGTATATCCTCATCGCGGGGGAACTTGGGGTCAAGGGGGAGGATCGTGTTCTTTTGGCCACCTTGCAACCGATCACCACTGTGGGCGAGATGGGCATATTCAACCGCCAGCGGCGTTCGGCGTCGGTCGAAGTGCTCAAGCAGAGCAAGGTGCTGGTCATTGCGCGCGGCCCCTTTGAGTCGATGTTGCGTAGCGACCTGCCGATGCGCGTGAATATCTATAAGAATATAGTCGAGATCCTGTCTGGCAAGATCGTTAATGATAACGTGCGCGCGCGGGACTATGTTCTTGAACGGGTGCGTTCGCAGAAGGATCAGCGGGCGGTTGAAAAAAAACTGGCGGTGGCGGTGGCGCTCTTGGCGGAGAAAGCCGGGATCGAGGTGGAAGAGGCCCAGATCCTCGTCGACGAGTGCGTGGTCGAGGAGAAATTGCGGATCCTTATCGTCGACGACGAACCGGCGGTGCGGCAGTTGGTGCAGAGATTGCTCACGGCCTATGAGGTTAGCGAGGCGGGTGACGGCGAAAAGGCCCTGGTCGCGATCCGCGCAGATCAACCTGACCTCGTTATTGCCGATATACAGATGCCGCGTATGGACGGTTTCGCATTAGTAGATCAACTAAAGGAAGAATTTCCCGATATACCGGTGCTCGCCTTGTCGGGCTATGTGGGAGCCGAAGAAATTGAGGCGCATAACTTCGTCGGTTTAATTGAAAAGCCGATGCAGATCAATGATTTCCAGGAGAGGGTCGACGATACGCTGGATAAATCGGGTTGAGCGAGTAGATGGGAGCGTACGGAGGATCGTCGTAAGACAAAAATGTGGTGTTATTCGTTTTTTTGGCAGATCGCGCTCTGGGTTAGGGGGCGTTTTTTTATACGATATTTACGCGGCTTCTACGTTCTCTTTAAGTGTGCATCTGTGGTTGATCGGCATTTTGCGTTAATCGACGCGTGTCTCTCCAATACAAATGATTGCACCGGTCGCATCGGCGAAAGCTAGGGTGCTGTCGTCTCGTCGTCTTCGATAGCCGCGAGCAACTCGGCGGCCCGTTGGCGTTTTTGCAGGTCCTTGTCGCGGGCGATGATGCGCTGGAGCACCGAGACGGAGAGTCGGTCGCCTTGCGCGCCGAGTTCCATGGCCTGGCGGTCGCGTTCTTCGTGATAGCTGTCGTCGTAATCGGTGATGTGCAATTCGTATTGTCGCCAGTAGTATTGCAAGCGGCTATCGGGCCAATAGAGGTAGACATTTTCCCAGGTATTGGGTTGGCTGTGTGGTAACAGGCTGCCCGGGGCGATCGGGGCGTCTAGGCGCTGGTAGCGGGCGTCGATCGAGAGGCGCAGCGATTCGCCGGTATTGGCGACGCCGCGATGGGCGGTCATGCTGTGGAAGAACAGCACGTCACCCGCTTCGAAAGGCCCGCCGGTCCAAGTGTCGGCGAGCGGGTCGGCAATGGCCAAACCTCCGGCACCGAGCGCGGGACTGAATTCGTAGACGCCGTCCTGGTGCGAACCGGCGGCGACCTCCAATCCACCCATGTCGGGCGGCAGATCGTGCAATGGGAACCAGGCGGTATAGGTCTCGGTTGTGCCTTGGATGGGAATGAAGTCCTGGTGTGGCGGGGTAGTGAAGGATTCGCGCTTGGGGAAAATAGTGCGACCGATCAAACGCGGGTGCGGCAGCACCGGGCCGTCGAGCAGTTTTTCTAGCAGGCCGACTAGGGCGGGGTGGTGTTGCAGGGCGTGGAATTCGGGTAGAGCGTACATAGGGCGGTAGGCGTCCATGTATTCGGGGGTCGGTTCGACGCAAAAGCCGTTCTGGTCGGCAATAGCTTCTGTCAGCGGGCTGTTTTTCTCTACCCAGCCATTGTCGCGGGCGATGGCGAGCAATTGCAGTCGGAGTGCGGCGAGTTGCCCGGCCGGCAGTAGGCGGCGGATAAAGAGATAGCCGTCTTGTCGCATTCGGGTGCGTAGTGCTTGCGCGTCGTCGAGGCTGGGAGTTGAATCAAAGAAGGTCGGCATGACGTAGCTCCGGGCAGATAAAGAAGGATATGCTAACTTTAGCATTATTGTTTATATATTATAGTGTTTTGCCGAGAATAAAAAATAGATAAAAACAAGATGGGATGGGTGTTGTGAAGGTCGGGATACCTCAGGATTTCAGAAATTACCTCTCGTTGCGCGGGGCTTCGGTCACCGGTGACGAGGCCGAGGCGCATCAACCATTGACCTTGCGTGCGTTGGTGGTGGGGACCTTTCTGTCTTTTTTTCTCGGCGTTGGCGCCAATTATGCCGATATCGCGATCTCCGGCAGCTATATGACGCTGGATTTCAGTGCGCCCGGGGCCATTTTCCTCTTTTTAGTGCTCGTCGGTCTGCTCAATGCGCTTTTTAAATTTGCCGGGCGCAATGCCGCCGTGGCCTTTGCTTGTTTCACGGCGGTGACGGCCTGTTGTGTCTACAACTATTATCCGTTTACCGCGCTCCTACCCTATTCTCCCGGCGTGCTCTTTTCTGGCTTCATAGTTGTCGCCCTGTTGGCCAATGCCCTATTGGCTATGGGGGGGCGCAATCTGGCTTTGAATCGCTCGGAGCTGATTGTCGTCTATATCATGTTATTGGTCGTTGCTTCGCTGGCGACGATGGGGCTGTGCGAGACGATTCTGCCGGCCATTACGGGAGCCTTCTACTACGTCAGCCCGGAGAATAAGTGGGCCGAGCTACTCTTCCCGCATCTGCCGCGCGAGATTATGGTCGACGACGGCCAAGGCAATCGCACATTCTTCGAGGGTTTCGCGACGGCCGAGTATTCGATTCCCTATGGGATCTGGTTGCGGCCGATGTGTCTGTGGGGCGCATTTTTACTAGCGCTGTATATGACGATGGTCGGAGTCGCAGTGATTCTGCGGCGGCAGTGGATGGATCGAGAGCGTCTTGCCTATCCGCTGGTGCAGGCGGCGCAAGCTATCATCCGCGGCGAAGACGAAAACGAGACCATCAATCCGTTCTTTAAAAGCCGGGCGATGTGGTATGGTGCAGCCATCCCGATTCTCGTCGGTTTATTCACCGGTCTGGCCAAATATTTCCCGGGCTTTCCGATTATTCAGACGGCGTGGAGTTTTCCGATATTCGGCGGCCAGTCGATTAATATGACCTTGAGTTTCGCGGTGCTGGGCTTCTCCTATCTGATCAGTCCGGATATCGCCGCCGGGATCTGGGGTTTCGCGTTATTGGCCAAGATCGAAAAGGCGCTCTTTGTCACGCAGGGAGTGATCAAGGAACAGGACGTCTGGGCGGTGCGGGTTACCGAATTACTCAACTATCAGGGTTTGGGGGCGCTCTTCGCCTTCGTGCTGTTGGGGCTGTGGGTCGGGCGCGAGCATCTTACCGAAGTCTGGAAGAAATTTATCGGCTCCGAATCGGAATTGAGCGACGACGACGAGATCATGTCTTATCGCGCGGCGGTCTCGGTCGTCTTGGTTGGGGTGGCGGTGATGGTGGGGTGGTTCGCCTATCTGGGGGCACCGTGGTGGTCGGGGCTTATTTTCGTAGTGGTGGCGATGGTGATTTTCACCGGTATCTCGCGCATCGTCGCTGAAGCGGGGGTGCCAGCGCTGATTTCACCGATGACGGCACCGGACTTTATGATCTACGGTCTGGGCTCGACAGTGTTGGGGGCCAAGGCCATAACGGCTTTCTCGCTGAGCTATATTTTCGCCACCGATATCCGCGTTTTTCTCATGGGCATGGTGGCCAATGGGTTGAAGCTGATCGAAGGCATGAACAAGCGCAGTCGGCGCTATGTGTTCTGGGCGATCGTCATCGCCATTTTCATTGGGATTTCGAGTTCGCTGTGGACCATTATGGAGTTGGCTTACAAAAACGGCGGTATCAACACCAGTAGCTGGTTCTTCAACGGCATGCCCAATACCATTTATAGGACGGCGGTAAAGACGCTTGAGCCGCACGGGGTCTATTGGCCGGGTATGGGGTTCACCGGCATCGGTGCGGCGGCGATGTTAGGGCTGACTTGGTTGCGTCAGCGATTTTTGTGGTGGCCGTTGCACCCGATCGGCTTCCCGATCATGACCAGTTGGTTGGTCGACTGGATGTGGTTCAGCATTTTTTTCGCCTGGCTGATTAAGATCGTAGTGCTCAAATACGGTGGAGCGGCGATGTTTACGCGCAGTCGCTATTTCTTTTTGGGCATTGTCGTCGGGCGGATGCTGATCACGGGAATCTGGCTAGTTATCGACTATCTCACCGGGACGGTGGGTAACTCCATCTTCTGGGTATGACGATGCGGTGGTCGATTTACATGGCGGCACTGGCGGTGCTGTATTGCAGCCAGGCGGCACAAGGGGCTGACCTCGAGCGCATTCGTGCCACCATCAGCGAGTTGTCGACCCGTGGGTCGCGAATGGCAGGGTATGCCGGCGATCGTCTAGCGGCCGATTTTGTCGAGGGTGCGTTGCGGGAGGCTGGGGTGGCGGATGTGCAACGCGAGGGCTTTGAGGTCGTGGTGCCGGTTGATCATGGCGCAACGCTCGAATTTTTGCCGGAAGGCGAAAGCATCGAGCTGGTAGCCCTATGGCCCAATTTAGTGCGGACGGCGACAACGCCTCCAGAGGGTATCGAAGGGCCGTTGTTTTACGGAGGGCAGGGCGAGTTCGCCGATTTCGACGGTCACCAGGTCGAAGGCGGAGTGTTGTTGTTGGATTTCAATACCTGGAACAACTGGGAGAACGCGGCTTCATTAGGCGCACGGGCGATCATCTTTATCGCCCCCGAACAGACGACGATGTTCGAGGCGCGGCAAAAGTGGAGCTGGGTGCCGCTCGACGTGCCGCGTTTCTGGATCGGACGCGAAGAAGGGCTGGCCTTAAAGGCGCAACTCGCGGCCGGTGAGCAGCCGATCAGAATACGGGCCAAGGTCGATTGGGAGCAGCACGAGACGTGGAATATTTGGGGTATTATTCCCGGGACCGATCCCATACTAAAAGATGATCTCTGGGCGATACAGACCTATTATGACGGGATCTCGGTCGCGCCAAAACTGACGCCGGCGGCCGAAAGCGCCTCGGGTGTGGCGGGACTTATAGAACTGGCGCATTATTTCAGGCAGCATCCACCAGCCCGTTCGGTGTTATTGTTAGTTACCGGCGCGCATTTTCTCGGCCAGGCTGGGCTCAAGCATTTCTTCAATCAGCACTCGCGCAAAAAGCTCGAATTCCTCAAGAAAATTCCGAAGCGTTTTGTTGCCGACTCGCTCAATGTCGCGCAGCTATTGGCGGAGAGCAAGCGCCGGGGCATCACACCCGATTCACTCGGGGTGCGGTTGGCGGTCGATCCGGCGTCGGGCGCTCAGGTATTCGCTGGGCTTGATAAAGAGCGACTCTTCGCTCGGCTCAAGCAGATGCGTCTGCTCAATAAACCCGATACCTTCGGTATTTACCTCGAATCGGATACACTGGCAATCGACCTTTTCCTCTCGCTGGAACTGTCGAGCCAGAGCGACCAACTTGGCGTTTGGCACAATACTTGGCGCTCGGCCTTCCGTCGGTTCTTCGTGCCGTTGGGGCGCAGCTTTACCCGGCACGGGAAGGAGGCCGCCGGTGCCTTGGGCCGTGATCCAGAGCAGGCCTTCGTCAACGGGGTGAGTCCGATCAAGGGGTTGAGCTGGGACAGCTATGTGTCCGAGGACGTGGTGGTGCCCGATGGGATCATCGCGCAAAGCACGGGGCATATGGCGCTGAGTCTTATGACGGTCAATGATTCGCGCTTGGTGCTCGACACGCCATTGGATACACCCGACCGGCTGACTTACGAAAACTTGCAGCGACAGTGCGCGTTGCTCGAAGGCATGTTGTACAGTGCATTGGCCGACGCCGAGATCTTCGGCCCCGACGCCGTGGAATTACGCGCCAAGCACGATAAGAATTTGAAAGATGTACTGCTCGATGTGCGCGGTGCGCTGCGGCTTTTGCCGCGCAAGAGCACGATCCCTACCGATCCGGTGCCCGGCGCAGTGGTGGCGCTGGTGCCATACTCCTCCGATGACCCCTGGCGTCCCTATATGGCGCTGGCGGACGGGCGCGGCAACTATCGCGTCGAGGGGATGATGCCCGGCAGGGTGCAGCTTCAGGCCTTCCTGCTCGACGAGGACGATGGCGGGATCATGTATGCGACCGACCTGGGCGAACGGGCGCAGGCCTTTGGCGCGTTCGAGCAGACTCTGGCCAAAGCCGAGACCCAGTGGATGACGATCCTCTTCCCTGCCGAGAGCCTTGAAATATACGACCGGGTGCACGCCGAGTTTCTGTTTACGATGGGCAGCAACAGCAAGAGCCTAAAGGTCCTCGACAAAAGGGGGGCTGCACCCAGGAAATTCGGTTATGTGATGGGCGACTGGATGTCGACATCAATGCTGCTGTTTGGTGACCGGGACGATTCGCTCAGGGTCATCGACCAATCGGTTTTCCTGCTCAATAATGCCGGGGCCACCGACGAGCAATCGGCACAGGGCAGGGGCTACAGCCTGGATGGGCGGCGGATGATCAAGGGCGGGACGTTGGAGTTCGCCAAGAATATGTGGTGGCTCAACGAGGTGCGTTACGAGCGGATGCGGCGCTACGCGATCGAAAACCCGCGGGTTCAGGAGCGGCACCAGCGGACAAAAAAGCTGATCGCCAAGGCTGAGGACGCGCGCGAGGAGTTGAACTGGGCGGCTTATGTGCGTTATGCGCGCGAGGCGCTCGGTACCGAAAATCACGCCTATAAAGACGTCGTCGCGACGCAAAACGACGTGGTGGTCGGTATTGTATTTTTTGTCGCACTATTGGTGCCGGCGGCCTTTTTTGCCGAGCGTTTGCTCTTCGCCTCCTCGGATATCCGCCATCAGTTGGGGCTGACCGGGCTGATTACTTTCGCGATCTGGATATTACTCTCTCAGGTTCACCCCGCCTTCCAGTTGGCGCATCCGGTGATCGTGCTCTTGGCGCTGATAATCATAGTGATGGCGTTCTTCGTTATTTCGCTGTTGTTTGGCCGATTCAATGCTTTTATGGACCAGCAGCGCTACCAGCGCACGGGTACAGAGAGCGCCGATATCAGCCGGTCGGGCACTTCGTATGTGGCGTTTATGCTGGGCATCTCCAATATGCGGCGGCGCGCATTGCGTACGGGGTTGACCCTGCTGACGATCACCCTACTGACCTTTACGGTGCTCTCGTTCACCTCCTTTGAGCCGCAGATCAGTTTTGTTGGTTTCGACAAGGAGTGGCAACCCGCCTATCACGGGGCACTCTTCCACGACGTGCAGTGGTGGTGGTGGGACTACTCAGTTTACGATTATATCGAATCGCATTTCGGCGAATTCGCCACGGTGGTACCGCGCACTTGGCTCTCGCTCGGTTTTGAGGAGGGCGGGTATATCCCGATCCAGTATGAGGGGCGGCAGGTCGATATACTCTCGCTGATGGGGTTGAGTCCGCAGGAGCCTGGCGCGACGGGGGTGGACCGAGCGCTTGTCGCCGGTTCGTGGTTTAGCGAAGATCGCGAGGAGAGTGTATTGCTGCCGGTGGCACTGGCCGCGCAGTTGGGCATTGTACCGGAGGATGTGGGCTCGGTCTCGGTGTCGATCTTCGGGCAGGATTGGCGTGTGCGGGGACTGTACGACGCTGCGCGCTATGCCGAGATCAAGGATCTCAACGATGAACCGCTGACGCCGGCCAAACAGAATTTCGCGCAGAACTTCATGCCGGGTATGGAACAGCTGACTACGAGCCTGTACAACTCCGATGTCGACTTTGACGTCAGCTTCGAGCATCTCGACCCCGGGCGCATTGCGATCTTGCCCTATAGCGCGCTTGAAAGCATGGACGCTAAGCTTTATTCGGTGGCCGTCCGTTTTGACGACGGGGTCGACGGCGAGGGGCTGGTGCAGGGCTTTTTGAGCCGCGCGGGTTTTCGGATCTTCGTTGGTCTGCCCGATGAGGCCGGTCAATTGCGCAGTCTGGCCTATACCTCGTTGGGGGTGACGAGCATGGAGGGCTTGGGGGCGCTCTTTATCCCCATGCTGATCGCGGCGCTGATCGTGCTCAATACGATGATGGGCGCCGTCTACGAGCGTTTCCGCGAGATCGGCGTTTATTCGTCGGTGGGGTTGGCGCCGGTGCATATCGCCTTCCTCTTTATCGCCGAGGCCAGCGTCTATGGCGTGCTCGGGGTCACGGTCGGCTATTTGGTCGGCCAGGTGACGGCCAAGCTGCTGATCGTTTTTGACATGTTGGGCGGCGTTTCGCTCAATTATTCGTCGCTATCGGCGATCGCCTCGTCCCTCTTGGTCATGGCGGTGGTGCTCTTGTCGGCCCTCTATCCGGCGCGGGTGGCTTCGCGATTGGCGGTGCCCGACGTGGTGCGACGCTGGCAGTTGCCCGACCCCGACGACGATGTCTGGCGCTTCTCCTTTCCCTTTACGGTCAACCGCCAGGCCATCGAGAGCCTCTGTGGTTATCTTCACGCGTATTTCTCGGACTACAGCCACGAATCGGTGGGTAAGCTCTATACCGAGAAGACGCGGATCGTCGTCGACGAGCGGGAGGACGGCGAGCGGATTTATTCGGTCCAGCTCTTGGTGTGGTTAGCGCCTTTCGATATGGGTGTGAGCCAGTATTTGCAGTTTACGGTCGAGCCGACGGAGATCAAGAATATCTTCGGCATTGAGCTTTATATAGAACGGGTTAGCGGGCCGGTGGCTTTTTGGCAGCGGCTCAACCTGGGTTTTATGTTGATGATGCGGCAGCAGTTCCTGCTCTGGCAGACATTGAAAGCTTCGGTGCAGGAGGATCACGCGAAAGTGGGGCGGTCGGTGATGGTAGAGGCGTCCGCACTCGAGACGGGGGAGGCGGCTGGATAACGAGATGACTGACGAACAAAAAATTCGCGTGAGCGAAGATAAAAAGAAGGCCAAGCACGATCGGCAGTGGGAGGAGATCGACGAATACCGCAATCTTCTGCAACCGCCCGACCGCTACGAAGAGGGCTTTACCCGCAATACCGTGATCGGGGTACTCTTTATCGCCCTGGTCATGACGCCGGGGCAGATGTATCTGAGTCTCTTCGCCGGATTGACGCTCAACGACGCGGCGCAGTGGGTGACGGTGATCCTCTTTCTCGAGGTCGCCAAACGCTCGTTCACCAGTCTCAAGCGGCAGGAGATCTACCTGCTGACTTATGTTGCGTCGGCGCTGATCAGTCGGGCGGAGACAGGCACTTTCCTCGCGCTTATTCAGCGCCAGTATTTTGTCGGGTCGCAGGAGATGCAGGAGTTTGGGCTGACCCAGCGGCTGGTGGACCTGAAGTTTATGGGCTACGGGTGGTTCGTGCCCTCACCCGACTCACAGGCGATCATTGACCGGACCTTCTTCCATACGGACTGGGCGCTGCCGATCCTGTTGATGGTGATCGGGATCATCGTCGGCCGCGTAACCTGGTTTACTTCGGGGTATGTGCTCTTTCGTTTGGTGTCCGACCGCGAGCGTCTGCCTTTCCCGACCGCACCGATGTCGGCACTGTCGGCGATGGCCTTGGCCGAAGAGAGCGGGGCGGAGGATCACTCTTGGCGCTGGCCTTGTTTTACTATTGGCGGGGCGATCGGTTTGGTTTTTGGCGCGATTTATGTCGGCATCCCCGTGTTTACCGAGGTCTTCGCCGGGCAGAAGGTCACGATCATTCCGATTCCCTTCGTCGATCTGACACCGCAATTAGGGCAGATCCTGATGGGTACGCCGATCGCCATCAGCTTCAGCTTGACGCCGATTTTCATCGGTATGCTGGCGCCTTTCTGGGGCATTATCGGCTCGTTTACCGGGGTCATGATGTATATGATTTCGTCGCCGATCATTCAGCACTACGGTTTTATGCCGCGCTGGAAACCGGGCATCGACGCGATACAGACGCAAATCGCGGTGGGGGTCGATTTTTGGACCGCTTTCGGCATGGGCGTGACGATGGCGGTGACGATTATCAGCATTGCGCAGATGATCAAAGCCAGCAAGGACCAGCGGGCGGATCGGGCGGACAGCCACGAGCACGAAGACGGCGTCTGTAAACACGAGGGTTGCGACCAAGCGTCGCAGATGCGCGGTTATTGCCTCAAGCACTTGGGGCGCGGCGATTTTAATTTGTGGGTCTGCGTGACCTTGTTCTTCATCTTCGCCGCCTATCCGATCTTTATGGCCAAGGCGCTTTTTCCGGTGCTGGTCAGTTCGGGTCTGTTGGTCATCTTCCTCTTTTTGGCTTTTATCTACGCACCGTTGATGTCCTTTGTCTCGGCTCGGCTCGACGGGTTGATCGGCCAGAATATTCAGATCCCCTATTTGCACCAGGCGGTGGTTTTTCTTACCGGCTATCGCGGCGTTGAGATTTGGTTCGTGCCTTTCCCGGGACAGGATTTCGGCGGTAACGCCGAGCAGTTCCGCATCGTCGAGCTGACGGGGATGAAGTTTACGAGTCTCTTTAAGGCCGAGGTGGTGATGGTGCCGGTGGTGCTCGCTGCGAGCTTGATGTACTGGAGCTTCTTGTGGAAACTGGCGCCGATCCCCTCTGAGGCCTATCCGTATGCGCAGAAGATGTGGCCGCTGCAGGCCTTTAACCAGGCGGTGGCCTGGTCGAGTACGTCGTATAACAAGACCTGGCGGCACGGTGAGGAAGTACAGGAGCGGAGGGTCGAAGCAAACGAGGCGGTGTGGAGTCCGAGCAACCTGAAAGACCTGCAGATCTATTATTGGCGGGCGCGAATCACCGAAGAAGTGGATGTGCCGAACCCGGGCAGACGCAATTATGGTCCGTGGACGGAGTCGGGGTATTTTTATACCGACTTCGCTGGGCAGGGGGTTGAGCAAGTTCCGCCGCAAGAGCCGCAACATCTAAAGGGCATCCGTTCGATGGAAGAAATCGCCGAGCATCTGCCGCCGGTGTTGTTGTTGGGCGTAGAGAATGGCGTGGTCATCAGCGACCCCAATCCCTATTTGGGTGCTACGGCGATTTCGGCCGACTCGTTGGAATTCGTCTTTGAGGTGGACAACACGCCCGAGTTCAACAGCGATTTTGCGCAGTCCTCGCTGGACCTGCCGCTGTTCTTCAAAACTTTTCTCACGGACCCGGACTATACGCGCGATGGCCGCGACGATGATCTCGATGGCTTAATCGACGAGGAATGGCGCAACTTCAAGGACGATGATGGCGACGGCGCGATCGACGAGGATATCCGCCATCCATTAGGTGGGAAGAAGTGGCCGATCGCGGTCATGGGTCTCGGCTTTGGCCTGGTGTTCTATATGATATTGGGTTTCTTCGGCATGCCGATGTTCTTTGTCTGGGGGTATATCCGCGCGGTGGCCTCCTCCGGCACGGCGACTTTTTTCGCGATGCTGACTGAGGTAATCGGCGCACTGCTGGCCAAATACTATTTCTGGCCACGCTATGGCAAGCAGGAATGGCGCCAATACGCGATGGTGCTGGCTGTGGGCCATGGGGTGGGTATGGCGTTAGTGGGGATGGTCTGCGCGGCGGTGCAGATGATCGCCAAGGCGGTGACGGCGTCGCTGTTCTGAGTTCCGACCTATCCTCGCGTCCGACGCTTTTTTTTAATCAATGATGTTGAGCGACTAGGGAATATTTCATGGCTTATCCGAGCGTCTATCCCACCGGCACGACCATCTATTATCCCGATAAATGTTTTAACGGCTATACCGTCTTTCCCATCGGCAACCCGACCGACGCTTTGGGTATTGCGCTGATGGATATGAACGGCAACTTGGTCAATGTCTGGAAGGGGTTGATCGGTTTTCCCGCCAAAATTCTCCCCGGAGGATTCGCGATGGGCAGTAGCGATATTCGAAACCCTAAATACGGCTATATGGATAATGTCGATCTGGTGCAGGTCGACTGGCAGGGCAATGTGGTGTGGAAGTTCGCCAAATACCAGCGGATCAAAGACCCGCGCAGCAAAGCCCGGTGGATGGCCAGGCAGCACCACGACTATCAGCGCGAGGGCAATCCGGTGGGCTATTACGTGCCCGGTATGCCGCCTTCGGTCAGTGGCGGCAATACGCTGATATTGTCGCACAAGGATCTGACGAATACGAAAATTAGCGAAAAAAAGCTGATCGACGATACGATTATCGAAGTCACGTGGGACGGCCAGATCGTTTGGGAGTGGATCTTCAGCGAGCACTTTGACGAGATGGGTTTTGGCGAAGAGGCCAAAAATACGATGTATCGCAATCCCAATATCGTGCCGGCCAGCGGTGGCATCGGCGATTGGATGCATATCAACTCCCTGTCGACGCTGGGGCCGAATAAATGGCACGATGGCGGGGACGCGCGTTTCCACCCGGACAATCTCATTTGGAGCAGCCGACAGGCAAATATCTTCGCCATAACCGATAAAAAATCCGGCAAGATCGTCTGGCGCATAGGCCCCGATTACGATGCCAGCCCCGAGCTTAGGGCATTGGGTTGGATTGTCGGGCAGCACCATCCACACATGATACCGCGAGGCTTGCCGGGCGAGGGCAATATCCTGGTATTCGACAATGGCGGCTGGGCCGGTTATGGCGCGCCGAATCCGACTTCGCCGACGGGGCACAACAACGCTCGTCGGGACTTTTCGCGGGTGCTCGAATTTGATCCGGTCACCCTGGAGATTGTCTGGCAATATTCGGCGGTTGAAGCCGGTTTTCCCCCCGTTGTCGAAGCGCATCGCTTTTATAGCGGTTTTGTCAGTTCGGTGCAGCGGTTGCCTAATGGCAATACGTTGATAACGGAGGGTACGGATGGGCGCCTGATCGAGGTGACGCGAGACCACGAAATCGTCTGGGAGTATATCAGCCCTTATTATGGCAAGAACGGCAACCACAATATGATCTATCGCGCCTATCGTCTGCCCTATGAGTGGATACCCCAGGCTGACGCGCCGGAAGAAGTACCGGTGCCGCGGTTGGACAATAGCAAATTTCGAGTGGGCGGGCTCGGGGATGATGCGCAAAATGTGGTGACGGAGCTTAAGCGCGGCGGCCGGGTCAACCCGGATCCGCAGTTGTGTGTGGTGCCGCCCTCGGCCAATATTTGACGGGTTGTGTCGCAGAGCGCAAAAAGGTTCAGGTGAATGGGCTATACACAAGCAACGGCCTTCGTCGACGGCGAATTAGTGCCGATCTCCGAGGCCAAGATCTCGCTGCTCGACGGGATCTTTGCATTCGGATGCCACCTACGAAATCGCGACAAAGTACCAGGGTTGCTGGTTGGCCCCGCTGGGCGCGGTGCCTGCTGCCAATAGTGCGTTCTCGATAATGGTCTGCGGCACGGGGCGATTGGGAAAATACCGCACGCTACGACGCTCTCAGATCTCGCGGTAAAAGGCGCGCGACTGCGCCAATATTTGCTCGCTGTACTTCTCGGTGAATTTCAGTTTTTCGTATTGCGGGGCGGGTATATTATACTGCTGTGAAGGGGCGGGCTCTGAGAGCGAGCATAGGCAATTAAGCGGTCTGGTTCAGGGCGGCGGCGGAATTGACGGCATTCGGCCGAGCAGGCATAATCTCGGTATGGATTCTCATATAAGGAGCGGATAATGGAATTACTAAAAGAGTTGTGCGAAAGTGCGGGGGTGCCAGGGCGCGAGGGCCGGTTGCGCGAAATCGTGCGCCGTGAGATGGAACCTTTAGCCGACGATATACGGGTCGATGCGTTGGGCAACTTGATCGCGCTGAAAAAGGCCAGCAAGGCCAAGAAGCCCAAGAAGGCCAAGAAGCTGATGATCGCCGCGCATATGGACGAAATCGGTTTTGTGGTTTCGCATATCGACGACCGTGGTTGGTTGCGTCTTGTCCCTTTGGGCGGACACGACCCGCGCAATATGGTGGCGCAGCGCGTCGTCGTCAGCGGCCCCAAGAACGACCTGCCTGGTTTACTTTATCCGGGAATTCGGCCACCGCATATCGCGACGGCGGCGGACCGGGACCGCAAGTTGACGGTCAAAGATTTCATCGTCGATTTGTATCTGCCTGCCGCCAAGGTCAAGCGCGAGGTCGAGGTCGGTTCGATGGTTACTTTGCAGCGCGATTTCGCCGAGATCGGCGACGGTATTTCCTGCAAGGCGATGGACAACCGCATCGCGCTATATATGATGATCCGCGCGATGCAGCAGGCGAAGACCTTTGGTTGCGACACCTACGCGGTGGCGACGGTACAGGAGGAAATCGGCTTGCGCGGTGCCCAGGTGAGCGCCTTCGGCATCGATCCGGATTTGGGGGTGGCGCTCGACACGACATTGGCGGTCGATCTGCCGGGCGTGCCCGAGTATGAGCAGGTGACGCAACTGGGCGCGGGAGCGGCGATTAAGCTATTGGATTCGTCGTCTATTTCGCATCCGGGTTTGGTCGCCCACCTCAAGGCACTGGCCAAGAAGAGAAAAATAAAATACCAGATGGAGATCCTGCCCTTGGGCGGCACGGACGCCGGGGCGATGCAACGAGTGAGGGCCGGCGTGCCGGTCGCGACGATCTCGGTGCCGACCCGCTATATTCACTCTTCGGTTGAACTGGTCGACAAAAAAGACCTTAAAGCCGGTGTTAACTTGTTGACCGCCTTTGTCGAAGAGGGGCAGAAGGCGGATCTGAATTTGGTCTGAAGGGGGCGAGCCGGTGTTCACCTGGACGAGGGAAGGCATCGACCTCAAAATCGCTGGTTAGCCTTTGCAGACGGTAGCCCTCTGTTAATTGCAGGGCGTGTCTGCATTGAGAATATGGTCCTATTCGCTTATTGATTGTACCGGCCGTTGCCGTATTGTGATTAACCGTAGGTTGTTTGTTTGTAGCACTGGCCTTTTGTCGCGTCGTGATAAGCCGCAAGTTTATAGAGATCATGGCTATTGCGACCTTATATCCCCCGGCGGCGATGTTGGGCAATCGGGTGGAACTTAATGCAGCATAAAGCGGAGGCGACAGATGGGGACTCAATTGCACAATTCGTATCGCGACGGGCAAGGAGTGTGGATTCGCGGCTCTTTCCATGGCCATTGCAGCGAGCACAGCGCTTGCGCATCGGTGCCGTTGGCCGATAGTGTACAGCGCTACAGCGAAGTTGGCGCGGGTTTTGTGACACTTACCGACCACGATATCGTCACCGACCTGTCGTCAATGCGGGCGAGCTATGGACAGTTGGCGCTTCTGCACGGCTTCGAATACAGTACCCGCGAAAATGTGATTTTTGTCGGGCCGGAGGTCGAGCCGCTCTACAAGCTGTCATTGGAGGAGGCGCTGGCGCAGGCCGGCGAATTGTTGACAGTGGTCTGCCATCCGCAGCCGGAAGGGCCCCGGCGCGAATACTGGACGCGGGCAAAACTGGAGGCATTGGGGACTTGGCCGGATGGCATCGAGGTCTATAACGGTCATTATGGGATTGAACAGGCCTTGCAGATGGGGCGACAGCCTTATTACGCGGATTTCTGGGACGAGTTGCTGACGGCGGGGCATCGTATGTGGGGTTTCGCCAACGACGACTTCCATGATCTCGACGATTTCGACAACGCCTACAATATGGTACAAGTGGAGCAGGCGACGCCGGCGGGGGGGGTCGAGGCGGCTAAGCGCGGGCGCAGTTACGCGACTACCGGCCTGTTATTGGTGGCGGTCGACGAGGCCGACGGGCGGATCTCGATAGAGGTCGACGCACCGTGCGCTGGTGCGTTTATTGGGCCGGGCGGGCAGCGGTTGGCGACGGGTGAGGGCACGTCTTTTCAATATGCGGCCGGCGATGAGGCCTATGTGCGTTTTGAAGCAGAGGGTGGGACGGGACGGATCTTTTTGCAACCGATGTTTAAGGCCGGATAGGTGAGTGGCGTTGCAGTGGATCGGTTGCGCGGCACGGATACCATAGCCGGGCAGTTTATGCTTTTATGCAGTGCCGTCAGGTGTAGATATACGATAGATCGCGGAAAGATGGCGGTAAATTGCCGGCATAATAAAGAAATGGCCTGTTAGCCCCGAGTATAAATAACACGGCACCGACAGGCCAAATCAGTAGGTGTGAAAAGGCTCTCTTAATCGAGGATCTCTTCGACTCGCTCCGACGGACGGGCGATGACGGCGCGGTCTCCGTGTACGATAAGTGGCCTGTTCATAACTTCGGGGTGCTCTACCAGTAATGCGATCAGCGCGTCCGGCTCGTTATAGTCGGCGATGTCGTGGCCGAGCTTGGCGAAGGAGCCTGGATGCAGCATCTCCTTGGGTTCGATGGCGAGCATTGCGAAGTATTTCCTCAACTGGCCTTCGCTCAACGGGTTCTTGATATATTCGATAACGTCGAACTCGACGTTGCGGTCGCGCAGAATCTTCAGCGCGCCATTAGATTTCCCTCAGTTGGGGTTGTGGTAGACGGTTACTTTTTCCATGATGTCTCCGTATTGAATGTGAAAAAAATTGATTTCTCTAATATATACAGCAAATTTTATTAACGCATGTCCATCTGCTCACGACCATGACAGATCGTATGCCGCAAAAGGAGTGGACTCATAAAATAAAAAAAGCACAGCAGCGAAGATATTATCCGTAGCTGGTGTTAAATCCGGCGGCGACGACAAAACCGAGCGGATGGAAAGGCCACCAGAAGAAACGGTGATTGGCCCACATCAACAAACCTTCGACCAAGCCGCCGGTGGCCTTTGAGCGGGCCCTAATTCTTGGCCCAGTTAGTGTGTTGAGTATTTTGGTTTTTATAAACTCTTCCGGGCTGAGGTAGCCCCGTCGACTATGGGGTCTTTCTGTGTTGTAGTGCTGCCTCCAATCTTCAATGACGACCCGTGCTTCGCGCAAGTTAAGTAGCATCTCCCGACTCAGACATTCATCGCGGAATCGACTGTGGAAACTTTCGATATAGCCGTTTTGCCATGGGCTACCTGGGTCGATATAGATGGTTTTGATCGGATGATCCTT
>JABHFS010000017.1 GCA_018672475.1 Gemmatimonadota bacterium
ACCAAAGGTACCAACTGATAGCCCACCTGGACTTCGAGCAAATCGACACGCAGATAATCCTCAGGTCGCTCCTCGGGGACGGCCGCTTCGACCTCAGCAGCTGCCTCCTGTGCTTCCTCCCTGTTGTTGCGTTGTCGGACAAAAAACGAGACACCTACCAGCAGGGAACCGATGGTCAGAAAAGGCATAGACGGTAGCCCGGGCAGGAAACCCAGTATCAACAATATAGCGCCAGAGATCAGGCTCGCCTGCGGCCGCCCGGTCAACTGCTTGTTGATATCAGTGCCCATATTGTCATCGCTGGTCGCCCGGGTGACGATGATGCCGGCCGCCGTCGACGTGATCAGCGCCGGGATCTGCGTGACCAGGCCATCACCGACCGTCAACAGCGTGTACGTCTGTAATGCGTCGACCAGGGGTAGGTCCCGCTGTAACATACCGATGGCCAAGCCGCCGAGAATATTGATCAGCGTGATGAGAATACCAGCGACAGCATCACCGCGGACAAATTTACTGGCACCGTCCATCGCACCGTAGAAATCGGCCTCGCGCGAGATGTCGTCGCGGCGACGGCGCGCCTCCTGTTCGTCGATCAGTCCGGCGTTGAGATCCGCATCGATGGCCATCTGCTTACCCGGCATGGCGTCCAAAGTGAAACGGGCAGCAACTTCAGCGACGCGCCCCGAGCCCTTGGTAATTACCACGAACTGGATAATGATAACGATAACAAAGATAATCAAACCGAGCACATAATTGCCGCCCACCACCACATCGCCGAAGGCCGCGATCAAGTCGCCGGCACTGCCCGTGCTCAAAATCAATCGAGTCGAGGCCACGTTGAGCGAGAGACGGAACAAGGTCATCACCAACAGCAACCCTGGAAAAACCGAAAGTTCGAGCGGCGCAGTAATATAGATCGTCAACATCAATATCAACAGTGCCAGGCTGATGTTGAGCGTCAGGAAAAAGTCCAATATATAGGTCGGCAAGGGCACAAGCATCACCCCGAGCATCGTGACCACGCCGAGAGCCACCAACACGTCGGTGTGCCCGGACAGTATACTCAGCCATCTACGCATGACTTATCCCCTGCTGCTTGCGGAAGCTCATACGGCCCTCTTGCGTTTTAGCTGGAAGACGAAAGCCAAAACCTGGGCTACTGCTTTAAAGAGGTCTTCGGGAATCTCGTCGCCAATCTTGACCGCCTTGAACAAGGCTCGGGCCAATGGCTTATTCTCGACCAACGGCACCCCGGCCTCGCGCGCCAACTCTTTGATCTTCTCCGCCATGAGCCGCTGCCCTTTCGCCAGTATCTTCGGCGCGGGCATCGTCTCGGGGTCGTATTTGAGCGCCACGGCGACATGCGTCGGATTCGTCACGACCACATCGGCGCTGGCGATATCGTCCATCATCCGGCGTTGCGACATCTCGCGCTGCAGCGCGCGTACCCGCTGGCGGATCTGCGGGTCGCCCTCCTGCTGTTTCATCTCCTCTTTGACCTCTTGCTTGGTCATACGCAGTTTCTTCTCATGGTCGAAACGCTGAAAGGCGTAGTCCAGGATGGCCATAACCAGCAAGAGTAGGGTGATGCGAAAGGCCAGCCCTAAAATAATATCGCCGCTGATCGTCAGAATTTGGCCGACGCCCATGTCAATAAAGGCGATCATCTGGTCCGTCTCGGCCACTATCGTCAGATACGTCAGATACGCAACGGCGCCGATCTTGAAGAGCCCCTTGCTCAGTTCAACGATCCCGCGAGGGGATACGATCCGCTTGAGACCACTCCAAGGGCTCAGGCGCTCGGCTTTTGGCTCAAGCGGCTTTGCCGTAAAAAGTACGCCGACTTGCGCGTAGTTAACTCCGAGGGCTGCCGCAAACAGGAGGAGAACCATCGGCGCTATGGTTGTGACATAATCTTTGCCCCACCCCATCGCGAAACCGAGGATATTAGCCTCGTTCAACTCCGCGTGGACCCCTTCGGTCAAGATATCAGCCATTAAACCGCTCAGATGCTCGTGCATATACGAACCCAACGACGAGAGCGCCAACAAGCCGGCCGCCAAGATCGCGACCGAACTCAGTTCCGTACTGCGGGCGACCTGGCCCTTTTCGCGAGATTCCTCGCGCCTTTTCGGCGTCGCGTCCTCGGTTTTTTCCTGGAAGGATTCTTCGGCCACTTCTACTACCTCGTTAGGCGAAAAAATCGATTAGGGCGAACACGTCGCGTTCCAACAGCTTCAACGCTCGTTCGATCATTATCTGAAAAAGCGGCAAGGTCGCCACCAATACCGACATGCCCACCGCCAATTGCACCGGAAAACCGACGATAAACACGTTCATCTGGGGCACCGTCCGGGCCAGGACGCCCATCGCCGTCGAAATGAGGAACAAAGCGATCATAATCGGCGCACTGACCTTGATCGCGATGACAAATACCTCGGCAGTCAGGACCATTATCTTGTGTGCGACCGGCGCCTTCAACACCACCCCGCCCAAGGGCACCGCGTCGAACGAAGTCATCAGGCCGTTGAGGATGATGTGGTGCCCGTCCAGCGTCAGCATCAACAGGATGGCCAGAATATTGAGAAATTGGCCGATAATCGAGACCTGGTCGTGCGATGCGGGGTCGATGACGTTGACGATACCGAACCCCATCTGCAGCCCCGCCAACTGGCCGGCGAACTGTATGCCAATAAAGAGCAATAATACCGCATAGCCGATCACCAATCCCATAATCACCTCGCCGACCATCATCACCGCATAGGGCAGAAACCCCACCGGCACGTCGAAGCGATCGACAGTGGGGAAAATCACCATCGACACCATGACCGCTAGACCGACCTTCGCCCGAGCCAGAAAGAGCCGGTGCCCAAAGATCGGAGCCACGATCAACAGCGCGCTGACCCGCAGGAGGATCAGCAAAAATATGTGAAATTCGTCGAGCCAATATGACATCGCCCTTTAGCCGATGATCGTAGGTATACTGCTGTACAGGTTAATGGTAAAATCCACCAACCGGCGTATCGTCCACGGCAGTAAAACGGTCAACACCGCGGCGACGGCCAGCATCTTGGGAATAAAAGTCAGCGTCATCTCGTGGATCTGGGTCACGGCCTGAAAAATGCTAACCGCCAGACCGACGACCAGCGCCACGACTAGGATCGGACCGGCCACATGCAAAACCAGTAACATCGTGTCCTGCCCCAGCTTGACGATATACTCAGGTGACATAATCGACCTCGGCGGCTATCAATTGAAGCTCTTGACCAGAGACTGGATCAGCAGATTCCAGCCATCGATCAGGACAAAGAGCAGAATTTTAAAAGGCAGCGACACCATTACCGGCGGCAACATCATCATACCCATCGAGAGTAGAATACTGGCGACGACGAGGTCGATGACTAAAAAGGGAATGAAAAGGATAAAACCGATCTGAAAGGCTGTGCGCAATTCGCTGATGATAAAACTAGGAATTAATACAGAGTTGGGAATCTCCGTGTGGTTGCGCGGCTGTTTGATCTTGGCCATGCGGACAAAAAGCGCCATATCCTTCTGGCGCGTCTGCTTGAGCATAAACTCGCGAATCGGTTCCATGCCCTTGTCCAGCGCTTCCTGATAGGGGATCTCGTCCTCGATCAGCGGCTGGATCGCATCCTTGTTGACCCGCTCCCAGACCGGAGCCATAATGAAAAAGGTCAGAAAAAGTGACAAGCCGATAATAAGTTGGTTAGGCGGCATCTGTTGAGTGCCGATAGCCGTGCGCAGAAAAGACAGCACCACTACGATGCGCGTAAAGGAGGTCATCATAATCAGGATCGAAGGCGCCAACGAGAGAATCGTCAGCAGAAAGATAATCTGCAACGATACCGCCGCGTCTCCTCCCTGCGCCGCGTCTTCGATCTGGAGACTGATCTTGGGCAGCGGCTGGGCATCAACCACCGCGCTGCCGAAGAACGACAACAGCAGCACGACGTAAAGGGCGCGGCGAGTCATGCGTCGTTCCCCTTTTGCGGCCCCTGCTTAAGTAGCTTTTTAAATTGCTTGGCGAAGGCTCCGCCTGGCGCCGGTGCCGGCGCCAGTTCCAACTCCCCCGCCTGCCATTCGCTCAATGGGGTGATATGCTCGTCAGTCACCCCCAGCGCCAGGGTCCGGTCACCAATTTCGACCAGGTAGATGGCCTTTTTGGGGCTGAGATAGGTCCGTTCGGCGATCCGGATCGTTTTGCCGAGCCCACTGAACTGCTGGCCAACCGTGCTTTGGCGCAGCAGATACACCCCACCCCAAGCCAATAGGATCACCAGTGCCAAACCCATCCCCAATTTGCTCGCAACGCCCCAATAGGTCATCCCATCCTCGGGGGCATTCGCCAATAGGTCGGCGTCTAGGTCTTGCGACTCCCCTGCTACCACTTCGGCGGGAATGGTCTGTACGGCCGTCGAATCCTGGGCCCATAGGGTTCCAGTGTTCAACGCCGCGACCAGAATCCACCCGCTCAAGGTTATTCTGTTCGCTAAATGCGTCATTTGCTCAGCTCTCAAGTGTGTTTCGCTCACCTGCAACTGAGCAACATATATGCCATATCCAGACACAAAAAAAAGGAGTTCCTTAGAACTCCTTCTAATCGTGCTTTTTAGGGACAATGCCCTTCATTGATACATATTATAAATTACTGTTATTAATTGCCTTTATAAAACAATTCACCACCATTTGACAATTCGCCGCCGACCCTCTGTTGCTTTCCTGCGGCAACGCCGTATCAAAGCGCTCCATAGGAAAATAGTACTCTTACGCCATAGAATATGGGCAATTTTTTCCCAGTAATCCCCACCGCAAATATAAACAACCTAAATAGTTGTTTATATCTTAGCTACACTCGTCACAAGCTCTGTAATCCTCACGCCAAAATTCTCTGATACGGTTACCACTTCGCCACGGGCAAAAATCTTGCCGTTAACTAGAATGTCGATCGGGTCACCCACTTGTTTGTCGAGTTCAACCAACGACTGTTCTCCGAGATTGAGCACGTGTTCAAGCGTTTGCTTGGTCCGGCCCAACTCGACAGTCACACTCAAGTTGACATCCATCAGACGAGCGATATTCGGTGGAATCCCACCGCCAGGAGCACCCGCCGCGGGTGCCATCCCCCCCATCGCCCCGCCTATATCCATGCTACCGCCGCCCTCATCCTCCATGGCCTTGAGCATTTCCATTTCCATCATATGATCCACATCTTTCTGTGAACCCATGTCGTCCTCTCCGTCGCCTTCTTCCTCCATCATCTTCAACATCTCTTCGGCGAGCGGGTCGAGTTCCTCCCCGTCGTCGCCGGAGGTTACTGCATCTTCAAAGGCATCGGCATCTTCTAAGACGTCGTCATCTTCCGCCATGGTCGTTTCTCTCTTTTAAAACGGCAACTACCGGCCGCTATAATTTCACTCGGTGGCTACTGGCTTACTCTTGTTCTTAAAAAGTTCTTCAACTTCAGAATCGATATATTCGGTTATCTGCACCGCGCTCTTTCGGCCGACCCGACCGGGTTTGCCGATAAACTTCGGTTCATCATTGACATAGAGCACCGTCGGTTCGTCCATTTCGGTATCTAACGTGAGCACGTCGCCCACCTGTAACCCCTGCAATGAACGGAAGGTCGCCATCCCCCGAGCCAATTCGGCTCTGATCGGCACCTCCGTCTTTTGCAAACGCAGGTTGTTCTGCCGCAGTAGTTCCTCTTGATTCATGCGATTGGTGCGCACGTAGGACTGTTGACCCAAGCGGGGCAGAATTGACTCAAGAGTAAAAAACGGATAACACAGGCTCACCAAACCCGAGGCATTGGTCGAATTCACTTCGAAAGCCAGCAAGATCACAATCTCACTCGCCGCCGTAATCTGCATAAATTCCGGATTCGTTTCAAGCTCGATATCGGTAATCTCGACGCGCAGAATCGGCTCCCAGGTCGCTTCCAAATCTTCGATGACGCGTTTAACGATGCGATTGATGACACCGATCTCGATCGGCGTCAACTGCCTGGCCTCCACTCCCTGCGAAGAGCCTTTGCCGCCGAAAATGCGGTCGACGAAGGCAAATACCACCGGCATCGCGAAATCGATGATTGCCTGACCATTGGTCGGCCCCAGGGTGAACTGGTACGAACACGAGGGGTTCGACAGACTCATAATGAACTCGGCATAGGTCGTCTGATCGACAAAGGCCGTGTCGACATCGACGACAGCGCGCATCGCGCCCGAAAAGGTCGAACTCAGCAACCGGGCGAAGTTGTCATGTAAATTCTCCAACGTGCGCAACTGGTCCTTATTAACCCGCGCCGGGTGCTTGAAATCGTAGTTGGTGATAATGCGCTGGGAACCGTCGTCGAAACCGCCGTCGCCACCGCCACCGCCCATATCGCCGCCACCACTGTCGTCGCCACCACTGTCGTCGCCGTCAGTCGCCGATAGTAGGGCGTCGATTTCCTCCTGAGAGAGTATGTCGGCCATTAGCCGCTCCTTCTGCTACTGGATAATGATGTTCGAGATGTCGACTTCCGAAACGATAACCTCGATCGTTTGATCTTCGGTCACTGTGAACAACCGTTCAAAAATTTCTTTATTGAGCCGCTTGCGAACCTCGTCCTCGATCTCGTGGATAAACTCTCCGTCGAGTTCGTCGATGGTCTTGATCCTTACGGTCTTAGAGATCACCGAGACTATGCGCTGGCCGTAGAGGTCAATCTTGTCTGTAATGTCGGCTCTATCCGCCATCTTCCCGGTAATATCGTCATCCGGCGGACTCTCGCCGCGATCATAGACTTCCAAACCCAATTGCACGGTGAGCACCACGAAGCGCTCGGAGTTCGTCCCCGCCGGGTTGGCTGTGATCGTCCCCATTGCCTCAGAAGAGTAGTAGAAAGGCAACCTGCTCTTTTCCTCCACCTGGCCACTAAGCAATTCGACACTCTGCTCGGGGATCAAGTCTTCCTGCTCCTCTTCGGGCACATTGTCCTTGAACACAAATGAGATAACGACCCAGGCCAATACTACCTGGGCCAAGAGCACGATCGCCGCTAAAGGACCATATTTCTTTAATACACTGCCGCCGTCCCCGCCGTCCCCGCCCCCACCACCACCTTCGCTCTCG
>JABHFS010000155.1 GCA_018672475.1 Gemmatimonadota bacterium
CACATAAACCATCAGAATCCCCAAGCGCGAGTTGAGCAAGCCAAAATCCTTCATCTGAAAAAAGAGCGGCACGATCGACAACTGCAGCGGAATCATTAGCCCGGCGAGAAAATAGAAGAACAGTGGCCTGACGCCCGGGAAACTGAACCGCGCCAACGCATAGGCCGCCATCGAGGCCATTAACATCGAACAAGCCACCGTCGCCACCGTCAGCAGTACGCTATTGAAGAAATAGTCGCCGAAGTGCCCCTTGGTCCAGGCGTTGATGAAGTTGATCCACTGCAGATCGTCGAACTCGGGCAGACTGAAGGGGCTGAGGAAGATTTCGCGGTCCGTCTTCAGCGAAGTGTAGAGCAGCCAAATCATCGGATAGACCACAACCGCTAGGTAACTGCAAAGCGCCAGGTAAACCAAGGGCTTGGCGGCGGAAAATCTGCGTTCGTCGGCCATAATTAAAACTCCACCGCCTCTCGTTTCATCGCCCGCAAGGTGGCGGTAGTACCAAAGAAGACCATCAAAAACAGCAATACTGCGATGGCCGTGGCCTCCCCCACCTTAAACTCGGCGAACATCGCCTGCACCATCCGAGTGCCGATCACGTGGTTGTCGGTCGTCGGCGTCTGGTTGGTCAACAGCCAAATCACCTCGAAAGCCTTCATACCGCCAATGACCATAAAGACGATCGAGATCGACAGCACCTCCCAGATCAGCGGGATGGTGATCGACCAGAACTGCCGCCAGGGCGATGCCCCGTCGATATCGGCCGCCTCATAGACACTCGACGGGATACTCTCCATCGCTGCCAAAAATAAAATCATATTAAAACCGGCCGCCCCCCAAATCGACATCGGCACCAGCGCCCAGTAAAGATTGTCCTGCGCCAACCAGGCGAAACCGGCGAAACCCTCCAGCCCCAGCGCCACCAATACCGTATTGACCGGGCCGCCCTGCGGGTTATAGAGGTGCATCCACAATAAGGTCGCCGCCACCCCGCCAAGGATATTGGGAAAGAAAAAGGCGATGCGGAAAATCTTGGCGCCGATGACCTCGCGGCTAATGCACACCGCCAGAAAGAGTGACAGCGGCAATACGCAAAGCGGGATCATAAACATGATAAAGAGATTATTCGACAAGGCGATCCAAAACTCATCGCTCTCGAAGAGCAGCCGCTGAAAATGCAACAGACCGACGAAGGTCATATCCGTCAGCCCATCCCAACGCATACTGCTCCAAACAAAGGATTTGAGACTCGGCACGATAACGAATAGCGTATAAAAAATCGCCGCTGGCCCGACGAATAAGATCACCCCGAGCCAGCTCAAACGCACCTTGCCGCTCGGCCTCGTCGCCTCACCCGCCTGTTTCTCCCGCCATTGTCTGAAGGTCGTATACAGCCAGAAAGCCATCGCCAACCCCAACAAGCCCAATAACAGCGCCGGTTTCCATACGTGGCGCACCGTGATCCGGTCGGGATTCGCACCCCGGTTGCGCACCGCTGCGGCCGCCGACTCTAGTTTCTTGGCGGCTTGTGCCGGCGTGATCTCTCCGTTGACGATCTTAAAACGCACATCGTTGAGCGGCTGGTCCATCTCCGGAAAACCCTCGCCCGGCGCAGTACCGTAGCTAGTCGTCGCCCTTTGCGCCATTTCAACCAGGTCCTGCATATCCTCCGTCGTGCGTCCTTCCATCGCCCCGTCTACAGCGACTAAAATATCACGCATCTCGGCGAAAGTCCCGGCCATCTCGCGCGAGGTCATAAAGCGCAGGAAGTCGACGCCGATTTCCGGATTTCCACTATTCTTAAAGACGAAGAAATAGCCCGAACCGCTGTTGATCGCGTTGGGGTCGGCCTTTGTCGGTTCGGTAATCGGAAAATTAAATGCCCCAAGGCGGAAACCATCGGGGATCTTGCCCAACATCTCGCTCTTGAGCCAAGAGCCGCAAAAGACCATCGCCGTATGGCCGAGAAAAAACTCCAACTGCGACTCGGTATGGCTCATACCCAACGCCCCGGGCTGAAAATAATCCTGCCCCGTACGCTGCACTAACCTGAGCGCCTCTACAAATTCTGGATTGTCGAAACTACCCGGTGCCAATTCCTTCTGCTCGTAGTAGCGCTCGGGACCGGCCAGATGATAATAGGCATTGTCGATAACACTGCCGATATAACCCGGATAACGCCCCTGAAAAGCCAAAGGCCAGATGTCGGCCTCGCGGATCAGCTCACAAAGTGCAAAAAACTCATGCCAGGTCCTCGGCGTCTGCCAACCGTGTTCGGCAAACATATTCTTATTATACCAGACCGCGTAGACCGAATAGAACAAGGGAATGCCGTAGGTCTTCCCTTCGTATTCATAGCGGTCGAGACTGCCGGGCATAAACGATTCGCGCCATGTGCGGTCACCTTCCCAATTCGGCCCGTCTAAAAAATCGTCGAGCGGCCGGATCTCCCCGTTGCGGATCAAGGACCAATAATTAAGCCCGGCATTGCTCACCTCGGGAAAGGAGCCTTCGAGGATGCGTACCCGCACCTTGTCGACAATGCGCGGATCGCCGTAAAAGTCGACCTCTACGTCAGGACGTTCCTCTTCATAGGCCCGCGAAACATAGTCGTAGAACTCCAGCCCGGCACCGCCCTCAAAGAGCGGCACCTCAATCCGCGTGCGTTGTTGTTGTGCACACACATCGCCAGCGAACAACGCTGCGACCAGCCCTATTTGCCAATACCATCGCATGGGGTCCAACATATCGGAAGATAAAGTCCTGTCAATAGCCCGTACATATAAGCGCGAGAGAGGACATATACAACAAGGACGGCTTCAGTTGTTGAAACTCGCCTTGATCCGCGCCCACGACTGGTCGGCAACCGCGGTAGCCCCGCCGCTACCAATGAGTCGGCCGTCGACGAAGCGCTCGGCGTAGCGGAAGGTCGCCGCCTGACTGGAGAGGTTGTGGTAGCCCCGATACGCCTGCGACGCGGTGTCGAAATCGGGCATCGCGATCTGGAAACCGATGACATTGCCGGCCTCGAGGTCCGTAGCTACACTGCCCTCCTGTTCGGTGGCGATGATATCATCATAGGGGGTGACGTAGATTTCGAGCACCATCCTCGTCGGCCCACCGCCCGCCGATCCGCCGCCGCCGTCGCTCAATGGCGGCTGGTTGAGCCAGGCGGCCTGCCCCGGATAGCCCAACATCCGCCCGTCGGGCGAATCGAAGATGGCGTTCCACCTATAGGCTTGGCTGTTCTGTAGACGCGCCTTCCCTTCGTCGGTAAACGAATCCTCATTATTGAAATTATATTGCCCGCCCGAGTGGTCGCCGTCAATCATAAACTCGACCGAATCGTACTGCCACACAGACGCGGGGGCGCCGCCGCCGTATTCGTTGATATAGACATCGTCGGTGCGCTCGGCGGCCAGGTAGAGCCGGTTGCTCGTCTCATTCCAGCCCAACCAGACTCGATAGTCCATATCGGCCGGATTATACGAGGCCCCGTCGCCGACCGTCGGATCGGCGAAAAAGTCCTCCGGCGTTAGCGAGGCCGGACCGACCACATCCTCCCAGTCGGTGATATCCTCATCGAAAAGATTAATATCCTGCAAATCGGCATCGGAAATTTCGAAAATCAGCTAGACCTGCTCACCAATATGGGCATTGGCATTCCCGACTAGCCCGATGGCCAAGATCAAACAAAGCATACTGATAAAACGCATAAGATCCACTTCTTTTGCCTAGTGTATTGATTTGCTATGTCCACGACAGTAAACACCGGGCATATTGTCGGGCGTGTATGTGTTGATCTTTCGGATTACAAATCACCTGCTGTAACCGATCGAAGCCGAGTCGAAATAAGCTGATGACTCGTCGGCCATATTTTTATTTGAATGGCTTTTCGCGTATGTGCTTGCAAGCCGATGAGCAGGCACCACAGCAACGTCCAAGCCACGAGGCCCATGAACAAGACCAACCGGTCGGGTTGGGTCAGTCGTTTTTCCTCTAGATAGAAGCCCTTCGATTTGAGCAAACCAAAGGCGGTTTCAATCGACCAGCGCAAGCCATAGACCTCCAGGACTTGATCCCAGTCGGTCCGATTGGTAATCAGTAATATGGCCGCTCCTTTTTTTGGTCGATGGACGACCAGATTCAATCGCAAGGATCGATACAATTGGACGTTAAAAAAGGTGCGCGTTGTATTGCGCTTCCAATAGCGGGTCATCGAAGCCAAATCGCGCAGTTGCCCATCGTCGAGTCTGATCGAGCTATTGCAGCAAATACGAATGACAAAATCCCAGCCTTTCTGTTTTAAGCAAAAACTGCATCCATTCTTTGCCGATGAATTCGCGATCGGCCAGCAAGCAGCCCGTACATCCTTTTAAATAGGTAAGAGCCTGACGCATCATTCGCTTTTGATCGCGCGTATGCGACATTCCATCGGTGGAAGGGCTTTGTTGCATGAATCGGGTTTATGGCGTTGAAACAAGACAGGCTTTCCAGTTAGATTGAGTTGTGGTTTCCTGCAAGAAACACGTCCCTCTCTTCCCCAAAAGCCTGCGATGAGCAACGTATCGAAAGCCTCTTCCTCGGTCAAAAAAAAACGATCTATCGGGTAAAAA
>JABHFS010000018.1 GCA_018672475.1 Gemmatimonadota bacterium
AAAAAATCATCATCTGATACTTGACACCATCTGCGCTCTGGCAATCATCACATTCGCCAGTTCACCTACTTCAGTAAATAATCAATTCCATCATGTTTCTTACCATCGATCATTCGGATCGTTACTGAAGCATCGGCTTCTGTCGCGTCGATAAAACCGATCCCACCCGGCTTGTTTGCCACATGCTGTTTTGCCGCAGCGCATTAGCAAGGACCTCGGGCGATTCGATAAAACCTTCGAACACCTTAGTTAGCCACATTTTGTTCATCTTTTTAGCGCATAGGCCCAAGACCGTTTTAGCAAATTTCTCAGCAACAGAGTCTTCCAATCCGACCCCAAAAACCTGCATCGATATCGGCGTCGCCGTATAGATTATTCCGCCATAGGAGGGAGATAGGTGCATGCTTTGTCCGTATTGCTGGTGATGACCAAGCCATCCTTCTCCTCTTCAAAGCAGCCAACTCGTTGAAGCGCGTCCAGTATATCGGGCACTGCACTTCTGGCGACTATCATATAACAAGCCTCACGGGCGGTAGACTTAGCCTCAGGGCTCACTTCCGTTGAATCGGTGAAATTGAGTTGCTTCATTTTGACGATTGATGCGCCAGCTGCACCGGCGGCCATCGCCGCCGCGACTAGTTCATCTCCGCTGCTTTCGTTACATATAAGCAAAAAATCAACCAGATCGGTCAGGTAAGTTAGATTTTTCTTCCTATCACCGATATATTCTCGTTGCCGCCAGTTTATACTTCCCAAGATACCGTCAATAGCGACTACAATCTGCTCGGTGCTCGCCGCAGAATGTAGCATACCACGCGTGACATCCATATTCAGATGGGCTGCGCTAAGAGGGAACATGTAAATGAAGCCTTTCCCCGGTTGATCAAGTTGCCCTGCCTCTATCATACCATCGAATAAGATTTCGGCATCGGTGGAAGCAACCGCCGTCCAAATGAGTTCCTTGTCGGCCGGGATGGCGATCCGCAACAAGCCCATCTTATCTCGGACTCCGAGGCCAACACCATGAGTGACACTGGGCACACCTGCTCCGATATCCAGCGCCACTCGGGCTACACGAGTCCCCTGCCCGCGTTGGACAATGCAACAGATACCAGTGACATCATTCAACAAGTGCACTGTTTCTAAACCATCTACGAGGATTTGATTGACATGGTTCGCATTGTCAGGATGTGGCAACTCAACGTCAATTGCAAATACCGAACCTCGACCGGGCAAATCAAGTCGTCCCAAGGTCACCAGTAAAGATACGACCTTATCCGTAACATCACTGGGAACGAGAAACGAAAACGTATCTATCGGATCATCGACAATCTTGGTGCCTCCCCAAAAACCACTCTTTTCAACTACCGGCGAGCGGGCAGCAAATGATGTCAGCATAGTAACCCCGAGACCGGATAGGGCCTCGAAAATATCTTTGCTGAGTGAGCGAAACACACTTGCAGTGATTCTAGAAATCATCATGAAGCCGCTCCTTGTGACACCTCAACATCGAGAGGATTGGATGATGCCTGACCGGCTTCGAGTGCTTTCTTGCGTTTCGCGGTAACGGATAAACCAACGCAAAGAACCGAGAGAATCGGACAAACCGAAGCCATCGACAAGATACCGAATCCTTCTACCACACCGACCTCACCACCAATGCCTAAGCCCATCGACAGTACTAGTGGAACCGTGATTGGCCCCGTTGTTACACCCGCGCTATCCCAACCAATATTTACAAATTCTTCGGTCGAGAAAAAGGTGATCACCAGAAGAATGAGATACGGTGGGCCGCACATTACGATAAGAGGTATATCAAACATAATCTTAGCCACGCCAAATGCTATCCCAAAACCAACACCGACAGCCACTGCTTGCATCAAAAGTGATTTTTTAAAAGTACCAACCGTTAGTTCTTCAACTGTCGCCCCCAAGGCGTTGAGAGCGGGTTCGGCCAACGTTGCTCCATATCCAAGAATGAACGCAAAGATTAAGACAACGAGGATTCCGCCAAGGCCACCTTCTGCCCCATAAAGAGGTCCAATCGAAGGCAAATATTCATATGTCTCGCGATCAATATTGAAATCTTGATCTTGATATGGAATGGTCTCGTATTTCTCATCAACATAGGCTATAAAAAACGACTTCTTTTCTCCGTCAGCCGTAATTGCAGTCTGCACGACTAACGGGTCGAAATTTTCGAGTACGGTTTTTTGGTCTGGTAATTGGACCGTCTTATAGGCCGCCGGAATCTTGCCGCCAATTTGATCGCCCAGTTTCGACAGACCAAGTTCGATCCCGATACTAAAGACGGACATACCAACTATGGCGAATCCCAAACCGAGAAAGGTCTCGTCTGAACGTGGCAGGCGTTCACGTAGTAAAACCCACAAGACCAGCAACATTGGCACTCCGAGCAAGCCGATCGCCTGAACTCCTGTCTGAAAATTTTTCAATAGCATCTCAAGCATTCCCGTCTGGATCTGCTCTGCTCCGGCAAACTCAAGGCGCAATTCAGCTACTTTAGTTGCAACATCAGCACGAGACTCTTGCGTTAACCCAGAGAGGTAAGATTCTTGTACCGCCTCATCAGTATGCTCAACCATGTAACGCAACTGAGCTGATTCGTCAATGAATAGCGAAGCCGTTTTCTCGTGGGCGAAGAAACGTGCCGGATTGGAATCGGGTTCGGGGACTTGGCCGACGTAGAACACACCCAAAATAAGCACGGTAAGTATTGGGAATAACGAGGCCAATGTCACTACACCAAATCCGGCAGCCCCCTCTTCGCCATCGCCAAATATACGTGAAATACCAATTCCCAATGCCAATACCAAAGGCACTGTCACGGGGCCGGTAGTCACAGCACCGCAGTCCCAGGCTAAACCCGCTAAATGAAGAAGATTTTCGCTGTACATGCACGCGAATGCCGTTGCTGTCAAAAGCGATCCTACAAGTACGAATATGAACGGTTTGAGCGACCAGCCATACTTGAAGCGCAGCATGCCAAAAGCCACAGCGATCCCAACCCCGGTACCGACACTATATACTAAAACCTCCGATACCTTATTGAGCAGGAAAAAAAGTAGCGGCGCTTCCCACGCTTTAACCGACATACCAGCCGCCTTCAGAACGCCAATAGCAGGCTCAGCAAGCGTAGCAAGAAAACCGAGCGCGAGCGCGAACAGAAGTATGACAAGTAGAGACTGCTTCTGCGGCAATTTGACACCTACAATTTCTCCCAGCGGCATCAAGCCCAATACGAGCCCTTCCATGAAGAAGGTGAGCCCCACTACGACCAGCGCAATACCACCAGCGATCACCGAAGCTTCTGCTATAGCTACCCCTAACACAATGGTTTGGAATAAAAACAGGTAGGTGATTATAAGCCACACCGCTTTGACTTGTTCAAGAAGACGATCTTGAACATATGGGCCAATTATTTTGAGTCCTTGGGAGAAGGATACCTTGACCTTCCCCGAAGTTTGTTGCCCCGTTTGTGTCATGCAATTTCTCCTTGTCGAACACAAATACTCAATCTGATAATCAACAAATATTCTAGCCTCAACCAGTTGCGCAAAGCGTGAGCAATATGCCCACAGTTCGTCAACTTGGCTTTGAATGACTCTTCGGACAAAAAGGCACCCCTATTTTTGAATACCGGCAGAATCTCTTTCCTGGATCGTAGATCCGCGACAAAACACCCAACCCTGCGAGCTGTCTACATTTTGCGATAGTCGCCGGAGCTTGTCTGTGAGAAATACGGTTCCTGACTTTCGACAGCTCAATTTTCCAGTAGCCTAGGTCGTAATTACGATCTGGTTGGTTGCTGTACTTTATTTTTGCGGATCCATCCGGTCTGTCTGTAAATCTGACCGGCAGATAACCAATTATTTGTCTGCCTACCCCAATCATACCTATAGAATATACAACGTGTTGCGAGTCGCTCCTATCAGAAAACTCTGACTGTAATTGGACCTCTCGTAATGTAGCACGTCCTGAGAACGTATGAATAAGTCCCATCTGCGGAGGAGCCTATCCCAAGCGATGCGTTCTGCCTACCGAAATCCATGATAGGCTGTCTATCCAAAAGTACATACGGAACCCCGCGTTCTACCGAAACGCCGAGACCAACATAGGGATTAACGAGGGTACAAATGACGTTGTTACGCGCAGACCGTTACAATCTAATACGAAGCGATGAACTGGCCGAACCACAGCAAAATGTGCGAGATAATTAAGCCTCCGAATCCGTAAAGGCCATGCAATCAGGACTGGCGCAAGGCCAAGCGATAGGAAAATCCGTAAGGCCCTTTATCTAAAAGTCCTTACCACATCGCGCCTCGGAGGTCATCGCAACGACAGCACGGACGGCCTCGCTCCAGTCATCCCAAAGCCCAGCCCCCTCCGCACGTGGCTCCGGCGGCGGGGCGGGTGGCCCAAGCTCAAGTCCATAGTCCGCCCCCACCGAGGGCGGTGGTGATGGTTGCGGCCCCTTGACATAACGGCCGTTGTATGTTCTGTCATACACAGACTTTTTATATGCATCGTAAGTAATCATCTGTCGAATCTGCGGAGGGTTGCTGTAGTTCGGCGTTGCAGAGTGGAACATTCGCCCGTGCCACAGGACCACATCTCCCTCGTCACCAAAGAACTCAAAGGGTTCGATGTCGGCGAGTACGTCCCTAAGACCTGGAGGCTGTGGCAGCACGAATGCCGCGGCGGAATTGTCCGGATGGGGTGGGTGCAAGATCGAATAGCGGGCGATGTCTGCGGAGCCCGGCTCAGCTTCGTAGAGCAAGCGGTGACTGCCGGGGAAGAGGGCAATTCCACCCCCACCCTGCGGCACCTTATCAATGTAGCCGCTCACCACCAGATGCATCGGCTCCGGGTCAATATGCGCACCAGCACGGGCGGCGTCTGCCATCGAAGGTGAAGAGCTCGTGCGCTCTTTCGGTAGCACGCAGTAGATACCGCGCAACTCCTTACCCCCCCAGACCGGCCAACCACGCAATCGGCTTCCACGAGGATCCGGATCGGCCACGGAGGAACTTACCTCTGGTGTCACAACTTCGCCGAAGAGTTGCTCGAACCATGGGAAGACACGGCGTGGAAGCAAGTCGATCATGTCCTCATCGCCAGAGAGTTCACGCAGTCGCCAGGCGCAGTCACCCGTGCGATCATTCATGCCATCAGGCGTGCTTTGACGGTCCGCTTCCGGGATCCCGTTTACCCAGGTTTTAGGGTCGTCCCTTCGCAAGTGACTTGAGCTGTTTCCCGCCCACAGCCTGTCCCGTGCTGCGGCACAAAGTTTGGGGTCGAGGATCTTTCGTTTAACGAGGAATCCGTTCGTGATAAACTGTTGGATCTCTTCTGTGCTAAGTGCTGCTAACGCTGTGTCCATAGGAATAAGTCTTCTTTCTTCAATAGGGTGCAGAGTATAGGGATTAATAAGGCCTTGGGGGGATACTGGTCAAGCGGCGTGGGTGTGCTTGGAGCAGCCTGGTGGGGGCCGGCCTTTGCGCCCCCGAGCGATGAAAGGGCCTGTTTTAGAGGCTTATGTGCATAACCCTGGCCATTGATGAAATAGGGTCGGTAGTTCATCTCTCACGTTATTACCAAACCGCACCGTGCCCATCACGACCGCACCCGCTTCAATTGGATAGAACGCCCGTTGCAGAAGGAGACCGCCGCGCGGCTAGGGGAAGTCACTGATCAGTTGCGGCCGCCGAATCTGGCCGAAGGACACGTTATAGCCGAAGTCGAAGCGCACGCGCCCTTCGCTGAAGTCGAATTCGAGCTTGGCGGAGTAGGGCATTTCGAGAAAAAATACCCTGGCCATAAAGGTGTCGGCATCGGTCCAGCCACCGCTGGTGGCGATCGGCTCAAGACCGTGGTTGTCGTAAGAGGATTCCCCTTTAAGCCAGGTGCCGTGACCAACTTCGATGCGGTGTTCGCCCTGGTCGTCGTGGATAATGAAAGCGTTGCTGTTGCGCCCGAAGTCAAAGGACATCGACTCGACGCCCTGCTCGTTGTCGTCAAATTCAAATATCTGGTCCGAGAGTTCGGGGCCTCTCGTCGAATAGGAAGCCGCCCGCAGTGGCTTCAGGAAGAGAAACGATATTTTGTCGGTGAGTACCGCATAGGACTGGTCGGCCGCCGGCAGGGCTTCAGGTTTCATCGCCGGGAGCAAGTGATCCCAGACAAGGTCGAGCACGTCTTGTGCTTTGCTGTTGCGGACGCCGCCGGTAATGGCCAGTACCGCGTCCTGCTCGGGCAAGACGATGCAAAACTGCCCGAAGGCCCCGTCAGTGCGATAGCTCCCGTGGCGGCCGCGCCAAAATAGGTAACCATAGCCCTGCTCCCAGTCACTGTCGGGGTCGCTGCCATTGGAGGTCTGGCGCGACGTGGCCGCCTCCACCCACGCCTCGCTCAGGACGCGTTCGCCGTCCCACACACCTTTTTGCAGGTAGAGTTGGCCGAAGCGGGCGATGTCCTCGGTCTTGACCCGCAGGCCCCTGCCACCGACGGTGATGCCCTGCGGGCTCTCCTGCCAGTGGTAGCCATTTATCCCCAAAGGCTCGAAGAGGCGCGGCTCGAGGTAATCGACGACATGGTCACCCGTCGTCTTTTGCAAGATCGCCGCGAGCATATACGTCGCGCCGGTGTTATAGGCGAAGTGGGTGCCCGGTTTGTGCTCGACCGGCAAGTTGAGGAAGGTCCGGACCCAGGATACGTCGCCGCCTGCAAAGAATTTGCCGAGCGTGTCGTCCTGATGGCCGCTGCTCATCATCAACAGATCGCGGATGCGCATAGCTTCGAGGTTGCGATCCGGTGCGGTAGGCGCCTCGTCGGGGAAGTAGTCGAGGACCCGGTCGTCGAGCGTGAGCTCGCCATCGGCGACGGCGATGCCGATGGCGGTCGAGACGAAGCTCGTGCTCAGCGAATAGAGCCGGTGGCGTCGCTCCGCCGCATAGGGGTACCACCAGCCCTCGGCCACGACCTTGCCGTGGCGCAATAGCATAAAACTGTGCAGCGCGTCGATCTCGCCTTCGACGGTTTTGACGAAATCGAGAATCGCCGTGGAGGAAATACCCTGTTCCTCGGGTGTGCTGCGCGGGAGAGGCTGGGCCATGGTTTCCTCAGTGCAGAGGACGCTTAGCGCCAATAACAACAGTACGGCGATGTTTTTCATTATAGCCATGGGAATCCCTGTGGCTATTCGCCCGTGATCAAGGGCGCCTGGCCCGGGGAAGAGACATCGACATCGGTGACCTGTGCACCCTGGGGGATTGGCACCGGGCCAACGAGCAGA
>JABHFS010000019.1 GCA_018672475.1 Gemmatimonadota bacterium
CTTACTCTATGTCGCAGTGGAGGGCAAGGAGCAAATCATCGAACTCGACCCGGAAGATTTTGCTCTGCGTCGTACTTTTCAGCTCAACCGTGTTGTTGCCGGCAAAGCGGTGCTCAAAGAAGGCGGCCAGGGTATTGAAGGCATCGCGTTCGTGCCCGATGCCGAGCACCCGGAAGGCGGTTTTTTTTACGTGGTTAACCAGGGGATTGAGCTGGCGGCTGAAGAAGACTTGTCCGCGGTCTGCGAAGTGGTCTTGCCCTTGCGCAGCAGCAGCAAAGGGGCAACGGTGTCAATCCAACGTTATTTCGAGCCGGGTTTTATCGACGTGTCCGGTTTGCACTACGATGCGAATAACGATGTGCTCATTCTTATCGGGGATGCGGTCAATGGCATTTTCTACGCCCGGCGATCGGGTGAACTGCTCGCAGGGCACGCATTGCCCGGCGATAATCAAGAAGGCATTGCGGTTGACGCGGACGGCAATCTATATATTGCACAAGATTCGGGCGGCATCATCAAGTATTTAAAAAGGAAATAGCCATGGCGGTTGCAATCGACGCAGGTATCGTTGAGATCAAGCATACGAGCACGCCGTGGGCATTACGGCGCTATCGGACATTGGAGGAATGGCAGCAAAGGGCGGCGCAAATCCGCCGGCATATTCTCGTCTGTTCGGGCTTGTGGCTCCAGTCTGAGAAGAAGCCGCTGAAGCCGCGAATTTTTGCTCGGATCGAGCGTGAGGGCTATAGCATAGAGAAGGTCTTTTTCGAGAGCATGCCCGGGTTTTTCGTCTGTGGCAATCTCTATCGGCCGTTGGGTAAAGGCCCTTTCCCGGGTATCGCTAATCCACATGGCCATTGGCAGCGCGGGCGGATAGAAGATATCGAATTGGGGTCGATACCCGGGCGGTGCATTAATTTCGCGCGCCAGGGCATGGTGGCCTTTGCCTATGATATGGTCGGTTATAACGACAGCGATCAGGTTGCGCATCAGACCTTTGGCGGGCGGCGCGAGGATTTGTGGGGGATCGGTGGGTTGAGTCTGCAATTGTGGAATAGTATCCGGGTAATCGATTTTCTTGAACAGCTACCAGATGTCGATGCCAAACGCATCGGTTGCACCGGCGCATCCGGAGGTGGTTCGCAGACTTTTTTGCTGGCGGCCGTAGACGAGCGCATTAAGGCGGCGGCGGTGGTCAATATGGTCTCAGCGCAAATGCAGGGCGGTTGCAATTGCGAAAATCAGGGGCATTTGCGCCTCGATATCAACAATGTAGAAATCGCCAGTTGCATGGCCCCGAAACCACAATTACTGGTTTCGTGCACCGGCGATTGGACGGTGAATACGCCGGAAATAGAATACCCCGCCGTGCGTGATATCTACGGATTATACGGTGCTCAGGCGCAAATTACCCAGGTCCAGGTCGACGCCGAGCACAACTACAATAAATTGAGCCGCGAGGCCGTCTACGGCTTTTTTAATCGCCAATTTCTCGGTGGCAGGGGCCGTGTCGCCGAACGACCGTATATAGTGGAGAAAGATAAAGACCTGCTGGTTTTTAGCGATCGAGACAAACCGGCGAACGCGCTCGATGCCGAGGGGGTTACCGAGGCGGTGGTCAATAGGAGCGAGAGGCGCTTTGCAGGACTTTTGAAGAATGGAGGCCGGCATTTTCAGCAAGAAATGCGCCCGGCTTTGGCGAGCTTGCTCGGGGTCGATGTTGATGTGGCTTTAGTGACAAGGAGTGTGCGATATCATCGTGGGAAAGACCATGTCGGCGAAGAGTTGTTGCTCGCTCGCGAAGGCCGTGGCGAAATATTGCGCGGGATGTTTTACCTGCCGCCCGGTGCAAAGGGCAAGTTGCCAGCGGTGCTCGTCGCAGATGATGGAGGCGGCCAGAAGCTAATCGACTGGGCCAGCGGCAAAGTGGGGAAAATGGTCCTGGGCTTATTACAGGCGAATAGGGCCGTGCTGGTTGTCGGACCTTTTTTGTCGAATGCGGCCCAACGGGCAGGCCACGACGAAACCAAGTCGAGCCATTACCATACGTATAATCAGGCGACGATGGCTTGTCGGGTGCAGGATATACTGACGGCGTTGGCGTATCTGGACGAACATCCGCGAGTTGGTAAGCGCGCTCTTGTCGGCATGGGGCAGGCGGGCCTTTGCAGTTTGTTCGCTCGGGCGTTGGTATGCGATGTAGAGCGGACGGCAATCGATTGGGCTCGTCTCGATCTGAATGACGATGGACATTGGACGGGCGAACGCTTTGTTCCAGGTATCCGAGCGCTCGGCGATGTGCGCACCGCTTTGGCATTATGCGCACCTGGGCATTTGCTGGTGCATGCGACGGGGCGCCATTTCCCCGAGAGACTTGCCCGGAAGGCCTATCGCTCGGTTGGTCGGAGCGCACAGTTGCAGGTTGCAAGTGTGCGGATGGGCCAAACGGAGATTGTCGAACGGATTATCGGCGGCTGAGAAGCGTGGTTCGCGCATTACAGATTGCGGATACTATAGGAAAAAGAGGTATCCGGCTGTTTCGTTTTGCTCGTGTTTTGTCAAAACGGGTGAACCGTCGATTAAGCGGCTCACCCGTTTTGGCAAAACACGGTTGTACTAGTAGGTAAGAGATTCGTTCGTTAAAACACCACCTCGCGGCCGCTGCGCGCCGATTCGTAACAGGCATCGACTATTTTTTGCAGGTTGAGCAACTGCCGAGCGTCTTGTAATGCCCAGGCTTCGCCGGCGCGCAATTTGCCGATCAGGGCGGCGTCTTGGGTGTGTACGCTTTTGAACCAGTCGTCTTCGCCGTCTAGGGTGGGGGTCTGGTCGACGATCTCTCCTTCGACATCGACTTTGACGGTGAAGGGGGCACCGGTTACTGTGCCCTTGGTGGTCGTCAATTCAAAACTGTGATAATCCTTGGCCTCGCTGCACCAGTTGCCCTCTAAAGAATAAAAGGCGCCATTGTCGAAACGCACGAAGGCGCTGAGCAAGTCTTCGGCATCGTAGCGCTCGTGGATTTTGGCGTCTATTTTGGGGCCGCGTTTGCCGGGAAAAAGCTTGTTGGTGGCGGCGCTGACGGTGAGCGGATTTGGGGAACCGCCGATCCACATCGCCAGGTCGAGGGTGTGCACCAGCGTTGAGGCGAGTACGCCGCCTCCGGAAGTGGCTAGGTGGTAGTGGGGGGCCCAGACCGGTGGGTAGTCGTGGCAGCCCCAAGCCTTGGCATAGACTGGTGTGCCGATGCTATCGCCCTCGATCAGGCGATGCAAATACTGGGAACTGGGCATATAGCGCATATTGGTGCCGAGTTGTACCCGTAAGCCGGCGGTCTCGGCTTTGGCAAGCACGTTTTGCGCTTCGGTCGCGTTCATCATGAAGGGTTTTTCGCAGAGCACGTTGGCTCCGGCCTCAAGGCTGGCTAGCGACATCGCCTCATGCGTATTGGGCATGGTGGCGACGATGACCAAGTCGAGGTCGCCGGGCGAGAGCATCTCGTGGTAGTCCTTAGCCGAGCGGGCTTGCGGCCAGAGTTGGCAGGCGGCGGCCAGGCGCTCGTCGTCGAGATCGCAGACCGCCGCAACGGTGGCGATCTGTTCGGTTAGCTCCTTAATGGCTGCAAAATGGACATTGGCCTGGGTACCACAGCCGATCATTCCTATGCGCACGGCGCGATCAATCATAACGACAATTCCTATCTTCCTATAGCTCAGCCTGGTTTTTCGGAGTATAATATCAACTAAATAAGTAGTTTATTCGCCCTTTGGCGTCAATGGCCGCCCATTGGGCACCTAAAAATAGGGCTCATATTATGGCGCAAGAAGTAGATGTATTGCTCATCGGTGCCGGGGTTGCCGGGGTCTGCAGCGCGAATTTTCTGCAACAGCAAGGCCGCGATGTGACCCTGGTCGAAAAAGACGAGGTCTGCGCGGGCAGTTCCTATGGTAATGCCGGGCTGATCGTGCCGAGTCACAGCGTGCCCTTGGCCGAACCGGGCGCCATCGGCCAGGGCTTGCGATGGATGTTCGATCCGGAGAGCCCCTTTTATATCAAACCGCGTCTGGACCGCGACCTGATCTCCTGGTTGTGGCAGTTTCGCAAAGCCAGCACCAAACGCCGGGTGCAACGGGCGATGCCGTTCTTGCGCGATATGCACCTGGAGAGTTTTCGCCTCTATCAAAGCCTTGCTGAAGAATTAGATTTTGCCTTTGGGCACGAGGGCCGATTACTCTTGTGCAAGACCGAAGACGGGTTGAGGCACGTCAGGGAAGAGGCCGAGTTGATGCAGGGGGTGGGGTTACAGGTGGAGATGCTCGATGCGACAGGGGTGAAAAAACTGGATGAAAATGTCGAATTCGACACGATCGGCGGGGCTTTTTATCGCCAGGACGCGCATTTGGACCCGGCACTTTTTGTCCGAGGGTTGGCGGCGCGCTGCGTTGAACGCGGTATGCAGTTGCGCGAGAAGACCGAAGTGCTGGGTTTCCAAGTCGAAGGGCGGCAGATCAAACTCGTTGAAACCACGCGCGGAGATTTTGCGGCGAATGAGATTGTGTTGTGTAGTGGCTGCTGGTCGCCGGGGTTGGTTGCCGACTTGGACTTGTCGTTGCCGGTGCAGCCGGCTAAGGGCTATAGTGTCACCACGCGCAGGCCGGATCGTTGCCCACAGATTCCCTTCATGTTAGTAGAAGCCAAAATCGCTGCCACGCCGATGGGCGACAAGCTGCGTTTCGCTGGTACTCTGGAATTGGCGGGCATGGATCTGTCGATCAATCGCCGCCGAGTCGCCGCCCTGATGAAGGCCGTGCCGGAGTATGTGCCTGCATGGGGGCAGGGCGCGTTAGAGCTTGTTGAAGTGTGGCGGGGTTTGCGGCCGTGCAGCCCGGACGGCTTGCCCTATATAGGGCGGGCGGGCGCGTATGACAACCTAACGGTCGCGGCCGGCCATGCGATGATCGGGGTTTCGTTGGGGCCGGTGACCGGAGCTGTGACGGCGCGGATCGTTCAGGGCGAAGAGTCGGGTTTTGATATGAGTTTGTGCGATGTCGACAGATACAACTAAGGATAAACTAATGAAAAAAGTATTGATGATAATCGGTGGGACCGCTCACCCCTTTGAACCCTGCGCTGCCATTTTTAAAGCGGCGATGGAAGAAACCGGTCAATTTGCGGTTGAGGTGACCCAGGACCGTAGTGGCCTGGCAGATCTATCGGGGTATGACGCGGTGGTGATGTATACGGTGGGCGGTGAAATGACCCGCGAACAGGAACAAGGTCTATGTGGGTACGTGCGCGGTGGCGGCGGGCTTTTTGCCATGCACTGCGCGAATGCCGAGATGGGCGCATTTACTGAATATCAAGAGATGGTCGGCACGCGTTTTACCGGGCACGGGCCCATTGCAGAATTTGCTGTCGAAACGATGGCGGATTGCGGTGATATTCTGCCACGGCTGAGCGCGGCCTTTGCGATCACCGACGAATTTTATATGGTCGAGCGGACCACTGATGCCGAGTTGCGCGATTTTCAGCACGGGACATGGCAATTTGCCCGACATTCCCTGGGCTATGTACGCGATTATGGCGAGGGGCGGGTGTTGTACACGGCGCTTGGCCACGATGAGCGGGCCTTCGCGCATGTCGATTTCCAAGATTTATGTGCTAAGGCTTTGCGGTATATCTGCGGGTTAAACGAGGAAAAAACCGTACGCATTGGGCTTTTGGGCTATGGCCCGGCCTTTAAGATGGGCAACCACCATTCGGATCGCATCCAGGCTACGCAGGGTTTTGAGTTGGTGGCGGTCTGTGACCGGGATCCGGCTAGGCTCGCAGCGGCCAAAGAGGAGCAGGGCGAGCATCTAGCGGTTTTTTCTGATGCCGAGCAGATGGCCGCTAGCGGCCAGATCGATCTGGGCATTGTCATTTTGCCGCACGCCTACCACGCGATGGGTATCAAAACGCTTTTGGCTGAAGGTGTACACGTGATTACGGAAAAACCCTTTGCCGTCAAAGTGGCCGATTGTGATGAGGTCATCGCTTTGGCAAAAAATAAGGGCGCGATGCTATCGGTATATCACAACCGGCATTGGGATCCGGATGTGTTGACGCTATTGCACGTGATTGAGTCGGGGCTATTGGGGGAGGTCTATTCGCTCGAATGCAATATGGTCGGCTATGGCCGGCCCGGACAGGCCTGGCGTTCGCACAAGCCGATCTCGGGCGGGGCGCTCTACGATATGGGCGCGCACCAATTCGAAAAGGTGTTACAGTTGTTGCCCAAAAGTAATCGCAAGGGGGAGCCGATCAACCGCAAGGCCAGCCTCTACGGCAATTTCAGCAAGCGCAAATGGTATGATACCACCAACGAGGATTATATTCGCGCCTATGCCCGCTTTGATGGGGGGGTCGAGGCGCAAGTGGTGGTCTCAAGTTTGTGTGCGGCGAGTAAGCCGTTGTGGACGGTATTGGGTACGGAAGGGGCGGCGGTCGTCGAAGATTGGGGCAGTGGCGCGCAGGTGACCTCGGTGGATGCGGCGGGAGTACGACGCGAAATACATATTCCCGCGGTGCAAAAGCTCAATGGCTATTACAAGAATGTCGCCGACCATCTGCTTTGCGATTTTCCGCTGATCATCACGCCGAAATGGGCGAAAGGGCCGATTCAGCTTATCGAGGGCTGTGAGCAAGCGGCGAATCGGGACGAGGTGGTGAAGGTTAGTTTCGATTTTTAGGGCATGGAGCTTGCCATGCTTAAAGGATGGTTATACGGAGGAATGAAGTTGTGTTAGCCTACCATTTCACCGATATTGCACAGTATTCATCTCTATTGAAAGCGTATACTTAGACCTATTATGGACGATTCACAAAAATACCTTGATCTGCTCAGCGAACCCCGCAAAGTGGGTTATGTCTGGTGGGTCTATTTGCTGCTATACGCCGTCGCCATTCCCTGGTATTGGCCCGAGGGCTATGTCGGGCCGTTGGTCTTGGGCTTTCCGCTCTGGGTAGCGGTCACGCTGGGTACGGTCTTTCTCTTGGCATCTTGGACGGCGTGGGTGATACACCGCTACTGGCAACAGGCGGGGGAGGATGACTGATGGGTGAGGGCTTAGTGTTTGGTCCCGGGGCGCTAATGGTCGTAGGGCTCTATCTGGTTTCGATGATCGGGGTGGGCTGGATCGCGCGCAAAAAACGCCAGTCCGACAGCATGGCCGATTTCTATTTGGCTGGACGCTCGCTCGGTTTGGCGGTGCTCTTTTTGACCCTCTACGCGACGCAATACAGCGGCAATACGCTCTTCGGTTACACCGGCAAAACCTATCGCATCGGCTTTGAGTGGACCGCGTCAGTGGTCTTTATGTTTTCGGTTATTGTCGGTTATATGCTCTTTGCCCCGCGTTTGGTGCTCTTGGCGCGTAAAGAAGGTTTTATCACTCCGGGTGATTATATCCGCTACCGTTTCGCCTCGCCGGCGTTGACGCTGTTGAGCACGGTCTTGATGATCTACGCGTTGTGCAATTATACGCTGGCTCAGCTCAAGGCGATGGGGGCTGCAGTCGAAGGCATTACCGACGGCGCAGTGCCGGGGGCCTATGGCATTATTGCCTTGGCCGTGATCATGGTCATCTACGAAACCCTCGGCGGCATGCGTTCGGTGGCCTGGACCGATGTTATCCAAGGTGTGGTATTGCTGCTGGGCTTCGCAATCCTGGCTTTTCTTATACCGATCCAGTTGGGCGGGGGGCTGGAAAATGTCGTCGCCAAACTCGGCGCGATGGACCCGCCGAAGGTGCAGGCGCCGAGCTTTGAAGGGGCGACTAAGTGGATTAGTTATGTCTTTCTCTTAGGCTGTGGTGCCGCCATTTATCCGCAGGCGATTCAGAGGTTGTATTCTAGCCGCTCGGTTAAAGTGCTCAAACGCTCGCTGGCGATTATGGCTTTTATGCCTTTGACGACGACACTCGTCGCGTTGATCTGCGGTTTGACCGCGGCGGTGGTGCTGCCCGATTTGAGCAAAGCCGAGTCCGACCAGGTGCTGGCCCGACTCTGCGCATTGGTGATGAGCGAATCGGTGTTGGGGTATTGGCTGGTGGTGGTGGTGTTTGCCGCGGCGCTGGCGGCGCTGATGTCAACGGCAGATTCGGCGCTATTGTCGATGTCGTCGATGCTGACCAAAGATATTTATTTGCCGTATTTTCGCCCGAATGCGACTGAAGCGGAGTTGACGAAATTTGGCAAGATTAGCTCGTGGGTGATCGTCGTTTTATTGGTGCTCGTGGCCATCGGTACTGAGGCGACACTAGTGCGTTTGCTGGAGCTTAAATTCGAGGTCCTGATTCAGGTGGTGCCTTGTTTCTTTATGGGCTTGTATTGGAAAAGGCTAACGGCGGGCACCGCGCTATTGGGCATGCTGTGTGGCTTGGCCGTGGCCTTGGGATTGACGCTGGCGGGTAATCCGCTGGTATGGGGTTTCCACGCGGGGGTGATCGGCCTTTTTCTTAATGCGGCGGTCTGTGCGGTGGGGACCTTGCTCAAGCCAGTACCAACAGACTAAAAAATAGGGGAAATAATGCGCGCAGCTTCAAAACAGTTTCTCGTCGATTTGCTGAGTGCACCGGGGCCTTCCGGGTACGAAGGCCCGGTGCGGGCAGTATGGACGGCGGAGGTCGAGCAATATGCTGATCAGGTAGATGTCGACGTACACGGCAATGCAATCGGCGTCTATAATAGCAGTGGGAGTCCGCGGGTCATGTTCGCCGGGCATATGGACGAGTTGGGCTTCCAAGTCATCTATATAGATGACAGAGGCTATCTATATTTCGATAATGTGGGCGGTTTCGATATGCAGATCGTGCCGGGCCGCAAGGTGCATATACATACCGCGAAGGGGACGGTGTTGGGGGTGTTGGGCAAAAAACCCATTCATCTTATGGCACCTGCTGAGCGCCGCAAAACACCAGAGAAACACGATCTGTGGATCGATATCGGTGTGGCCGATGGTGAAGAGGCAAAAAAATTGGTGGCCATCGGTGACCCGGTGACCTATGAACCCAATTACGAAGAGTTGCGCAATGGGTTGGCGGTATCGCGTGGTTTTGACAATAAGGCAGGAGCTTGGGTTGTCGCGGAGGCGCTACGGCGGGTGAGTCGGGCCAAGAAGAAGTGCAAAGCGTCGGTGTATTCAGTGGCGACGGTACAGGAAGAAGTCGGTTTGCGTGGGGCGAAGACGAGTACCTATGGGGTCGACCCGTTGGTCGGCATTGCGGTAGATGTGACTTGGGCGATGGACCACCCGAGCGTCGACAAACGTCAGGTCGGCGAGTGCAAGCTCGGCGGCGGTCCGGTGATCACGCGCGGGGCCAATGTCAACCCGCTGGTTTTCGAGCGCTTGCTGCAGGTGGCAAAACGCAAGAAAATCCCGCATCAGATTCAAGCAGAACCAGGGGGTACCGGCACAGACGCCAATGCGATACAGTTGAGTCGGGCTGGTGTGGCGACAGGTTTACTTAGCGTGCCGCAGCGCTATATGCATACTCCGGTGGAAATTGTGGCCTTGGAGGATTTGGAGCATACCGCGAAGCTATTGGCCGAATTTACCCTGACCATCGACGACAAGACGAGTTTTATTCCCTAAGGCGAAAAATAATGAAAATAACCAGCGTTGAAATTTGGACAGTCGTAGTGCCGACGATTCCCGGTCGGGTTCACAGCCCGGAGTGCGTGCCGGAGACGGGGTGGGATCAGGTGCCAAAACATATCCTGCGATTGAATACCGATACGGAATTAATCGGCCTAGGTGAAGCCGGACGCGGCATGTCTATTGAAGAGGTAAGGGAAGGGGCTCGGCTATTGTTGGGCAAGGACCCGGAGGCGCTGACCTTGCAAAATATATACTCCAATAGATTTGATGGCGCGGAAACCTTTCCCGATATCGCCAAAGGACCGGCATATGATGCCTTTGAGATGGCCGTGTTTGACCTGGTCGGCCATGCGCGCCAATTACCGGTACACGCGTTGTTGGGTGGTGCGGTGCGCGATCGGGTACGGGCGGATTATTGGATGGGGCAACAGACCCCAGAAGACGGCAAGCGCACGGTCGAACGCGCGCTTGAGCACGGTTTCAAAGGCATAAAGATCAAGTGCAAGATCGAGGAGCCGATGGTCGCCCGGCTCGAAGCGATGCGCGAGGTGGCCGGGGTTGATTTCAAGGTCACCGTCGATCCGAACGAGCGTTTTCGCACGGCCGAGCAAACGATAGAATTAGCTCATCAACTCGAAGCGGTCGGCAATGTCGAGGTCTTCGAGGATCCGATTCCCAAATCCGACTTGGAAGGCTATATAAAGATCCACGAGGCGATCAACCTACCGGTGGCGATGCATTTGGGGCAGGGGCCTGATATTATCCGAGCGGTCAAAGCCGGTGTGGTTGATTGCTTGAATCTCATGGGCAGTCTCGTGGGTTTCCAAAAAAATGCGGCCACGGCCCGGGCCGCGGGTTTGCGCTGTTGGCACGGCTCGGGTAATGATCTCGGTATTGTCGACACCTCGTATTTGCACGCGGTCGCGGCGGCGCCCAATTGCACGATGGCTTCGGATTTTGTCGGTAGTTGGACCCGGGAAGACGATCTGATCGTCGAGCCAATAGAATTCGTCGATGGCTATGTGCCGACGCCGATGCGGCCGGGTTTGGGTTGTGCGTTGGATGAAGCGGCGTTGACGCGGTATTCGCAGGGTCACGAAACGATTTCTGCATGAGCTCGGTCGCCGTTTTTGCCCACCGCGGGGCTTCCGGTTCGCATCCGGAGAATACGGCGGCCGCCTTCGGCGAGGCGCTGCGGCTCGGAGTCGAGGCTATCGAATTTGACGTGCGCATGAGCGCGGACCGACAGATGATCGTCTGTCACGACGCGACCGTTGACCGCACGTCCGACGGCAGTGGCGAAATTCGCAAGATGTCGTTGGCGCAAATCAAGGAGTTGGACGCCGGCGGGTGGTTTGGTGGAGAATTCGCTGGAGAGCGTTTCCTTACCTTGGCCGAGGCGTTAGATTTGCTCAACGGTGATGTGCGATTAAACGTACACGTAAAAGTAGACGACCACGACCGTGAGATACTGGCTCCGCTAGTCGCCCGCGAACTGGTGCGGCGGGATTTATACGATCGCGCTTTTCTCGCCGCGGACCAACTGGCGCTGGCTTTGGTGCGCAGGGTGGATGCGCAGTTGGAAATTTGCAATTTGTCGGTCGAACCCTATAAAAATTACATTCTGCGTTCACGGGCCCTCGAGTGCCGGATTCTGCAGCCGAGAAACGCCACGACCAATGCGGATTTTGTGGCCGAGGCGCATCGCTACGATATGGCGGTCAATCCGTTTTACGCCGATGCAGAAGAAGAGATGATACGTCTGGTTGAATGTGAGGTCGATGGTATTTTGAGCAATGAACCCGCCAAACTACAAGCCGTGCTCGGGTGCCGCTAACGCACTCGGCCGGAGACAATTATCACGGAGATATATTATGGCCAAATGGCTGAATACAACAACGACACTTGCCCTGTGCGCCGTGTTTTTAATGACCGCCTGCGGCGACGACGGGAAATCCACACCGATGGCCCCAGACGAGAAAGCCACCGCACAATTGCCGCCTGAGGCCGTTCAGGTTACCGGTTTATTGGTCGCCAGTTTTCAGACGGCTTTTTTCGCATCGCTCCTCGCCGATACCACATCGGTGCCGGGGATGAGCGGCTCGGTGGAGGTCATGGGCAATGACTGGGTTTTGCAAGATTTTTCACCTGACGGAATGATCGTGCTCAACGGCGCATTGCTCGTCGGTAAGGAGCAATATCCGGTAATTCCGGTGTCTGGCACGATTGAGGTTACCGGATCGCAAGAGAGCACGATGGTGCTCGATATGGTCGTCAGTGTCGCTGGTAGCGAACTTTCTACTACCGGTACGCTAACCATAGACGGGGTCGAATTTGATATGGCCGCGCTGGTTACTGCAGCCGCTGCGGCCGCCGCAGCCGCTGCGGCCGCAGGCGGTTGATTCTCGGTCGTGCGCCTATGGGGCTGCATCGTCTGGTTAGCACTTTGCGCAGGGTGCGACCACGGGCTGGAAGCCGAAGCTGTGGGGCAGGTAGGCATCGCGGGGCGGGTGCGTTTTATCGGCGAGTGGCCGGAGGCGGTGGGCCAGGTGGCGGTGGCGGTCTACCGCGAGCCACCTATGGTCTTGGCCGATTTCTTTAACATTAATGGTTGGGATACTGAAGTGTCGCTCGGGGTCGGGGCCTACGACTATTTTGTGCCGTTGGACGGAGAAGGGACCTATCAATGGGTCATCGTGGCTTGGCGGCAGCAAGACAGCTTCTGGGATTTCACCTCCTTGTTGGGCTGCTATCATCTTCCGGGGGCCGACCGTCCGACGTCGGTGGTTATCGGTAAAGGCGAGATTGTTGCGAATATCGATATCGAAGTTGACTTCGCCTTGTTGGCCGGTGAGACGAATTCTGTCACTGCTCTGTGTGAGCGTGTTCTGCCCGCTGAGCTCTTTGCCGATCTCGGCGGCTGAGCTTGCCGTGCAGATTTATGATGCCTCGGACCAAGCGCCCTTGCCGGGGGCGACGGTGGCGGTATTGGGCACTGGGCTGGGAGGGCATGCCGATGAAAAAGGCTATTGCCGCATCGAAGGTTTGCCAGCGGGGCATTACGATCTATTGTGCTCCCATATAGGATACCAGTCGCAAACCTTGCACGAGATTCCGGCGGGTGGGCAAATAAGCGTCGCGCTCGCGACGAATGCCGTTGAGGTCCCCGAGGTCGTCATATCCGCCGCCCGCCGTTCGCAAGCCTATGCCACAACCCCGATCAGTATTGCCGTCGCCGAAGCGCATCGCATCGCCGAGTACAATGCGCTGTCGTTGGTCGAACCTCTACGCCAGGTCGCGGGCGTTAGTCAAGTCGGTGGGCAGCTCAATATCCGCGGTTCGAGCGGTTTTAGTCGGGGCACTGGAAGTCGCATCCTGATGCTGGTGGATGGCTTTCCGCTCTTGGCGGCCGATCTGGGGGATATCAAATGGGACGCGATACCCCTGGCCCAGGTCGAAAGGGTCGAAGTGGTTAAAGGTGCTGGATCGGCGCTTTATGGTACGGGAGCCTTGGGTGGGGTGATTAATGTTATTACCCGTGACCCCGGGCAAGAACGAAGCACTCGTTATCGCCTTTTGGGCGGCTATTATAGCCAGCCCGCTTATCGCACTTGGCGGTGGTCGGACGGTCCAATGTATCTGAACGGATTTGATCTGAGCCACAATCGGCGGATTGGCGATACCGGTTTGGCATTGAGCGGCGGCCACAACCGCAGCACGGGCTACCACCAAAACGGCGATGCCCGCCGCTACCATCTCTACGCCAAAGCCGTGCATTATTTTTCCCCGACGAGCCATTGGCGGACGATGGCCAATTGGGCGCTCGACGAGCACGGGGTCTTTGTGCAATGGCGCGACCGCGACACGCCACTGGCTGTGCCCATAGGTGACGGACCCGCCAATACCGCCTCTTGGAAGCTGCACCTCAATTCCGAGTATTATCGCCTGTTTCGCCGCGATCTAGGCTATCGGCTCAAGGTCGGATATTATCGCACCGGCTTCGAGAATAACCGAGCGGCGGGCGGCTTGGCTTCTGACGGGCACAAACTTTCCGGTGAGGGGCAAGTCGACTACGCGGGGTTGCCCGGTTGGATTTGGACGGTGGGGGTAAATGCTACCTCGGACAGGGTGCGTTCGCCCGGCGATTTCCTCGGCGCGCGCGATTTGTTGAGCCTAGCCGGTTATGCACAGGGCGTACGCGAGATCAATGAGCTTGCCGAATTGACGACTGGGCTGCGCTACGATTGGAATCGGCGCGCCGCGACCGATGTTTTGACAAGGGGGGTGTGCGGTTCGCTTACGACGACCAGTAAGCGCACCGGAGAGTTTAGTCCCCAGGTCGGTTTTTCGTATCGGCCATGGGCGAATAGCGCGATCCGAGCTTCTCTTGGGCGTGGCTTTCGCGCACCAGCGGTTTCGGAGGTTTTTGCGCAAGCCCAAGTATCGGGTCTGCAAGTTTGTCCTAACCCCGATCTGGGATCCGAACGAGTATGGTCCTACGAAGTCGGGTTCAGGCAAGCCATCGATCATTGGTTGGCATTCGACGGCGCTTTCTTTTGGAATGACTACGAGGGTTTGATCGAGGGGCGCCCCGACCTTCAGGCCGTTGGGTCCGTGCCGGTCGCCCGCTTTCAGAACCTATCGCGGGCGCGGGTCAGAGGGGTCGAGGGGGAGGTGCTCTTTGCCTTACCTTACGGCCTCGGGGCGAGAGGGGCTTATACCTTTGTCGATGGGGTTGAGTTTCTTGCGGAGAACGAGGTCTTGCCTCCTTATTGCCACGGCGATTTCGAATTGGGCGGCAAGGCACCGTTGCCCTATCGCTCGCGCCATGCGGTCAATGCGGGTCTAAAAGCAACACGCGGGGCATCTGAGGCGATGTTGAATTTTCAGTATCTCAGCGCTTTTGACCGGGTCTCCGGTCTCTTTCCCGAATGCGGGCGCGATCAGGTGCCGATTGTCTTGGCCAATGCGCGGTTGAGCCGGCGTTTCGGAAGCCTGCATGTCAACTTTCGAATCGACAATATATTTCAATATCACTACGCGACGATTGAGCGTAAAATTCGCCCACTGCGTCGCTTTTCCTTGAGTATAGATGGTGAGCTTTAAACAAAAATATACAGCGAGTTTAACCCAGTGGCGATCAGCCGTCGATACAGGGCATTACGACGGTGAGTTTGAGCGAATTTACGGGGTGGACGAGGTCGCGACTTGGCGGGTGAATTATCTCGAAGCTCTCGCGAGTTTTGCAGAGTGCTATGGCGGGGAAGGCCAGTTGCTTATCGCGCGCTGTCCCGGCCAGATGAATGTCATGGGCATGCACGTCGACTACGGGGGCATGCCTTCGGTGCGTTTGGCCGTGCGAGGGGCGGATACGTTGGTTGTGGCTAGGCCGAGTGAGAACAGTATGACAGTGCGGCTGTCGAGCCTTTTGCGTTGCCCGGGGGAGTCGGAGGGGCGCTTTGCGCCGATTGAGCTCGATTTGGCTAGCTTATTGCCCCGTGAACGGGTCGACGACCGGCAGGCGCTAATGGACTACGCTGGCAAGGTTTGTCGGCAGCGTCTCGAAAAGACCGGCAGTGCGTTGGCTGATGACTGGTCGGTATTGGTCGGAGGGCAGTTGGTCTATCTTGAAAGCTATTTTCGCGATAGAATTTCTTTGCGCGGATTCGACGGTTTGGTGTGGAGCAGTGTTTCGCCGAGCGGGGGGATGAGTTCGTCTTCGGCGCTGGTCGTGGCGACGGCGGTTGCGGCGATGGGGGTGAATGGCCTGGTGCCAGGGCGGGATATGTCCGAGGAGGATTTGGTCGACGGTCTAGGCACGTCGGAATGGATTCGCGGCACGCGCGGCGGCACCGCTGATCACGGGGGGATGGTTTTGGGGCGCCGTGGCAAATTGGTCAGCGTCGGCGTCTTTCCCGCCTGTGCGCAGGGTGAGGCGGTGTTGCCCGACGATTATGCGGCGTTGGTGCTCGACAGCGGAATCGTGCGCGAATACGACGAGGCGGTCAAGGAAGAAACGGTTATCGCCTATCCCCTCGGCGCTTTTATTACTCGTGAGTTCATTTTACCGCGCTTGCAGGGCACACCCTTATTTACGGGCTTGGTCGAAGATTTTGCCGATCGCATTGTTTATATCCGAGACATCACCTGCGAAAATCTGGGAATTTCCCTGCCGGCTTTATATCAGGTGTTGGCAGCAATGCCGCAACGGACCACTCTCGCAGAATTGGCGGCCGCAGCGGAGGCTGCCGGGGTGAGTGACCGTTTTGAGGAAATGTACCAACGTGAGGTGGCGGGCAAATTTCAACTTTTGCTTGAGGACACGACTTTGTTTATCCGTCGGCGATGCGTTTATGGTTTAGCCGAACAGGATCGAGTGGGCGGAATGCTCGACTATCTCAACGAGGGCGATACCAGCACTGCGCTGGAGTTGATCCGTCTATCGCATGACGGTGACCTCGATCTAGAAATCGAGGACCAAGTGTTAGCCGAATTAGGTGAACGTGCAGAGCGCGGCGACGCGCGTGCGCAATTGCGTTTTTTACCGGGAGGGTATGGCCGGATGACACCGGCTTATGACCGGCTTGTGCGGGTGGTTAACGAATTTTTGGATGCGGCCGGCTCCGAAGCGGGATCGGTGCAGCGGCTTGGTGCGGGGTGGGGTGGGAATATTGGTGGCCTGGTACGTCGCGCGTTTGTCGAAGGCGATCAGCGCGAACGGTTTCAGCAGATGTTGCGGGCTGAGTTTGGTGGTGAGCCAGAGTTGACTGTAGCGGTGCCCGGTGAGGGTGCTGGATTACTCGTTGGACCGGAGGGAGAGTAGTATGGACAGCCTACTTGCAGGGGTGCGGATTCTCGATTTGACGCGTGTACTGGCAGGGCCCTATGCCTCGATGGTGCTGGCCGATCTAGGTGCGGAAGTGATTAAAGTCGAGTTGCCTGGTAGTGGCGACGAGTCGCGTGGTTATGGACCCTTTCAAAATGGCGAGAGCGCTTATTTTACCAGCGTAAACAGGGGTAAAAAGAGCGTGACGATCGATCTGCGGCAGGAACGGGGGCGGGATCTGGCGTTGGGGTTGGCCGAGACTTGTGATGTGCTGGTCGAGAATTTTCGTCCGGGCAGTATGGATCGTTTCGGTTTGGGCTATGAGACGGTACACGCGAAATGCCCGCAACTGGTATACGCGTCAATCTCTGGCTTCGGCCAAACCGGACCCTATGCGCAACGCCCCGCCTACGACGTATTGATCCAGGCGATGGGCGGTCTCGCCAGTATTACGGGCGAGCCTAATAGCTCCCCGGTCAGGGTGGGTTCGTCGATTGCCGATTTAAGCGCCGCGCTCTTCGGGGCTGTGGGTATTCTGGCGGCATTGCAGCGGGCGAGCCGTACTGGCGAGGGGCAGCAAATTGATATTTCGATGCTCGATTGCCAGGTCGCACTACTGGAGAACGCGTTGGCCCGTTATGCGGTATCGGGGGAAGTGCCGCAGCCCCTCGGCTCGCGACATCCGGCCATTACCCCATTTCAATTCTTCGTCGCGAGTGATGGCCATATCGTCCTTGCCGCGGGCAATGACGGTCTATGGCGTAAATTGTGTACGGCCTTGGGTTTACTCGATCTTATCGAAGACCCGCGATTCGCCGACAATGCACTACGCACCGAAAATCATGCAGAGTTAGAACCTTTGTTGGCCGAGGTGTTGGCGGGCAAAACCGTAGCCGAATGGTGTGAGATGCTCGTACAAGTAGGGGTGCCCAGCGGACCGCTGTACGACGTCGGCCAGGTTTTTAACGACCAGCAAATCGCGGCGCGGGAAATGATCGTGGAGATTGACCACCCCATTGCGGGGCGACAGGCGATGCCCAATTCGCCGCTAAAATTCTCGCAGACCCCGATTCAGTTGCAGACCCCGGCACCGCTTTTGGGGCAGCATACCGAGGAGGTTTTGCGCGATATGCTGGATCTGGGGGCAGATGAAATTACAGAGTTGCGTGCAGATGGGGTGATATGAGGATGGGCCGTCAATTCGATGGTGATGCGTGCAGCAGGCCAATAAAAACTTCTGCGACGCCTTGGAGAATGACCGGTGGGGTGGTGATGCAGCAATCTAAGGGCATGCAATTGTGAAGGCCGGGCTTTTGCTTTTGTGTCGCGCGATCTGCGTTGCGCTGATATGGGGCGGTTGTGCTTTATTGCCCATATCGGTACCCCCGTCCGAACCCAACGCCAAGGCCATGCGCTTGCTGACGGAAGGTGATTATGTCGAAGCCTTTCTGACACGGCGTTTTGCCGATGGGCGCATTCTCGTGCGGCTTACTGGAGAGGGCGGGGTATGGATGTTGGACCCCAAGGTGAATTGTTTATGGTGCTGGACCCATGTCGACAAGCGGATCTGGGTGAAGATCGACAAGCGCTCGGCTAGAGCGCTCAATACTTCCGGAGAGACCGCCGAATTTTGGAATGGTGGTCCTGTCGATAAATATTGAGCAGCCGTCTTAAGACTCGATGTTCCTCGCCGCGCCTTTTGCAACAGTAGCCAGGAAAACCGGGAATTAAAAACGGCTGCGCAATCGATCGTGCCGGTCTATACGTTGAATTTCAAATACCGCCCGGGAAAAGGGGCAGCTAACGCCTCATTGGCAACCCCACCGGAAATGACAGGAACGCCATTGACCAGCACTTGCTCGACACCAAGCGAGTACTGGTGCGGGTCCAGGTAGGTCGCGCGGTCCTCAACGGATTCGGCATCAAATACGACTAGGTCGGCATATTGCCCCTCGACAATCCGGCCACGTTCGTGGAGCCCAAAGCGCTCCGCCGGGTATCCGCTGAGCTTGTAGACTGCATCTTCCAATGAAAAGAGTTTGTGATCCCGCACGCAGGGGCCGAGGATACGCGCGGCCGAGCCGTACATTCGCGGGTGTACCGCGCCATTGGGGAAGTAGATCCCATCGGTGCCGATCATGTATTTTTCATGCGCGAGAAAGTTGTGCACCAGCGCGTCGTCGCCGTGGTGGAAGACGAGTAGTACCGCCAGGTTTTCTTCGATGAGTAGATCGCATAGCGCGTCGGCGGCCGGCACACCGGCTTCTTCGACGTAGTCGCCTAGCGTGCGGCCGATGAACCGGGCATTGTCGCTGCCGGGCAACCAGGCGATGTTGATTTTGTCGAGTGGGTTCGGGTAGTGAGCGAGGGCACGGGCGAATCGACGGCGCACGCCGGGGTCGTTGAGCTTGGGCAATACGCCAAGGGGACCGTCCTCCCAGACTTCATAGGGCAAAATGTAATTGAGCATGGTCGAACCGGGCAGATAGGGGTAGACGTCGAAGCTGAAGTCGACCTCATTGACCGCGACCTCGTCGACATAGCCGAGCAATTCGTCGATTTGTGCAGGCGTGGTGCCCTTGAAATGGGAAATGTGCACCGGCACATCGGCGCGCCGTCCGATTTCGACGGCCTCTTTGACAGCGGCCAGCGTGCCTTTTTTGTAACGCACATGCGTGACGTATAGTCCTTTTTGCGCCGACATCGCACGGCAGGCCTCGACCAGTTCATCGGTGGTGGAAAAACACTCTGATATATAGTCGAGCCCGGTGGAAATGCCGACGGCACCTTCTGCCATGCCGCGTTCGACACCCCTGCAAATTTCATCCATCTGCACATCGTCTGGGACCCTGCGGTCCCAACCGCAGGCCATGCTACGCAAATGGGCATAGGGTATGTGGGTGATGGCGTTTTGTGCGGTGCGGCCGTCCAGAAGCTGCATATAGTCGGCCAGACTTTCCCAACCTTGGTAATCGCTTTGCTGCAGCCCGTTGAGTGCGCGCATATAGTAGATCCAATGCGCGTGGGTATCGGCGTCAACCGGCGCGTAAGAGATGCCGTCGGCCATAATGACTTCGCTGGTGAAACCCTGCATGGTTTTGGGCAGGAAGTTCGGTGTTTTCAGCAGCCAGCCGTCCGAGTGGTTGTGCACATCGACAAAGCCGGGGGCGACAATCTTGCCCTTGGCGTCGATGCTTTGGGCGGACTCAGCGGTGGAGAGATCGCCAATGGCGGCAATACGGTCGCCACGGATGCCGATATCTCCTTGGTAGCGGGGGGCGCGGGTTCCATCGATGATGGCGCCGTTACGGATGGTCAGATCGTACAAGATAAGCTCCTATTAGAGTTGTTCGACTTCGAGGTCGTCGAAGAGGGTAGTGCCACTGCCGTCTTGGCGCAAGATGATGCAGATCGAGCTGGTGTCGGGCGGAGGCGGTCCGGTTATTTCGACTTGGACACGAGTCCAATCGTGGGTACCGATAAGTTTCTGCGAAGTGATATAGGGGTGGCGCTCGGTCTGGTTGTAGACGATCCAGCGCACGGCGAGAAAGGAACCACGGCCCTCGACGGCATCGGTCTTTATATAGCAGTTGATGCGATAGCCCGTATCCTGATGCCAGTGTTCGAGCCAAGCTCCATCGCCTTCGCGGTCCATAATCCATTCACTGGCACCTGGCGAATGGGTGCATATTTTGAGCGAGCTGTCGTCCGAGCGCCCTTCGTTACGGCACCATTCGGCGCCATCGCCATAGGGTAGCCAGGGCCAGGGATCGGTGTCGCCGGGGCTCGGTTGACTGAGATTCATCCCTTTGGCAAAGCTAGTGGAGCGCTCGTAGACTGGTAGTTCCTCGAAGCCGGCGAATTCGACTTTTGCAATGGGAGCCGCTTGCTGCATCAGCGCCTGGACCTTTTTATCAGGGCACAGGCGGATGCGAAATTCGGGGCAGATCGGTTGGTAGAGTTCGTCCCGGTCATAAGATGCGGCGAGATGAATGTCGTAGCCCCAATTGCAGACGGCGGCTGATGTGCGTTTGGCAGTATCGCCGGAAAATTCGAAGGCGGGGTTGTTGCCGGGATCATAGCCGAGTACGAATAGGCCGCCATCGGCGAAGGCTTGCGGGGAGGGGATGGCAGTGGCTAGATGGTTGAGCGGCATCTGCCAGACGGAGCCATCGGCCGGTTCGGCCAATAAATGAGAAAAGCGCTTTTGCCACATCCCCTGGAATGCAGTAACTGGACCGGGTATATCGCAATACCAGGGGTCGGAATATTCGAAGTGCACATGTTCACCATCGGCTAAATAGAGGGGATTGTCGAAGACTTCCGGACTGTGGATTTCGAGATGAGCTTTGAAGTCGTAGGTATAGGTCGCCCGTTCGGTGTCATAGCTGATTGCAATTATTCGCCGCGAGGTCGCTACGCCCTCGGGCGCGTCGGTGACAACCGTCAAAACGAGGCATTCGCTGTCTTGGCCGGAAACTTCGACGGAGCGCAATACCGTCGTGGCGACCGGGCCGAGTTTCCAGTAGAGCTGAACACCGGCAACTAGGGGGCGGCCGCCCGGTTTGAGCCGTAAATCGCGCAGTTCGACCGGCTTGAGGATCTGGTTAAAATAGCGTAAGTTCTGCTCGGGTTGTTCGACGATGGCGTTCCGTAATTGCGCAATCGGTTCGTCGCCGTCATAGACCCATCTTTCGCCGGCGCAAATACCGCCATGGTTTCGCAAACTAAATGAGCTCTGGTGGGGCATAATTGACCTCGCTAATAGGGATACGAGCAAGATATTACCCGCGCCATTACCTGGCAAGGGAAAGGCATATGGAGCAGATCAGCGTAAAGAAAACTCGAGTAGGCGATGTGGAGCTGGCTTTGAGCCGGCCGGTGGAAGGCGAACACAAATGGATCGGCCAGGTCCAGATGTTGCGGGAGCTATTGGCCTGTTGGTTAGTGCTCGACGAGATGGATTTACCGCTCTCGCCGCGTCTGGTTGGTCCGCCGGGCATCGGCAAGACCACTTTGGCTATGGCTGCCGCACGAACTCGCGAGCAACCACTCTATATTTACCAGTGCACGAGTGATACCCGTCCGGAGGATCTACTGGTAACGCCGGTCTTGGCCGAGTCGGGCAAGATCGCCTATCATGCGTCGCCATTGGTATCGGCGATGCTCGAAGGCGGGGTCTGTGTCTTGGACGAGGGCAATCGCATGAACGAAAAGAGCTGGGCTTCGTTGGCGCCGCTATTGGACCACCGTCGTTATGTTGAATCGGTTATCGCCGGTATCACGATCAAGGCCCATGCCGATTTTCGCTGTGCGGTGACGATGAACGACGACGAGTCGACTTATGAGGTGCCGGACTATGTACTATCGCGCCTGCAGCCGACCTTGGACATCGGTTTTCCCAGCCGTCAGGACGAGATGGCCATCTTGCGCTATCACCTGCCCTTCGCAGAGTCGGACCTACTGGCGATTACGGTGGACTTTCTCCAGCGGGCCCATGAACTGGATCTGACCTTCTCACCCCGCGACGGCATGAATATCGTTCGCTACGCGCTTAAGCGACTGGCACAGGAAGAGGGTCATCCACTGTCGGCGGATGCGGCATGGACCGAGTCCTTGCAACGAGTATTGGGGGCCGAGGCGATGGACTTGGACCGACTGGCCGCCGAGCGCCAGCAGAGTTTGGGTGAGCCGCTGCCGACGATGGACTTCCAGGATTTTTTCTTTGAAGAGGACGACCCGCTGCATCCGGGCAAGGACGACGACAATCCCCTGACATGAATCCGGTACTAGACCTTAGCCCACGGCTGAGCGTATTACCCATTATATACGGCAGTGGCGATTTTGCCCTGGAGACGCGGCGACGTCTGCAGATCATGAAACCCAATTGTATCGCTGTCGCGTTGCCGCCTTCTTTTGCTGATGCGGTGGAGGAGGGGATCGCGCGCTTGCCGCAGATTACCTTGGCCATACAGCGCGAAATATCGCTTGAGGGCGATTATAATTGCGTACCGATCGATCCCTGCCAGGGGGTGATTGCCGCCTTGCGGGTGGCGTTGGAAACCGGAGTCGATCGAGCTTACGTGGATCTCGAGGTCGGGACCTACGAGGAGCAAGGGGTCACGCTTCCCGACCCTTATGCGCTGAAAGAGGTCGCGCTGGAAAAGCTCCTCGCGGCCCTGATGCCGGCCCTGCCCACTCCGGCTGAAGGGAGCCAGCGGCTCAAGCGGATCCGCCGCATGGCGTACGAACTGCATCGACTCGAGCTGGAATATGGACGTATCGCCTTTGTTTGCTCGGTCGCCGATTGGCCGTGGATTCGCCAGGCCTACATGCAGCGCGCAGCCTATCCGCAACACGGCGGCGGGCAGGCGATGCCCGAATTGCACCGCATTGCTGAAGAATGCCTCTATTTCGTACTCGGCGAATTGCCGCATCTCACCGCCCTCTACGAGCACCGCCGCGCCGAATTAGTCGCCGATGCGACCTTGGCCGTCGACGGGGTCAAGGCATTGTTATTGGCCGCCCGCGATCACTGGACCACGGTGCAGGAACTGGACAACCACTGGCTGACCCCGCAGCGGATGGGTTTGTTGCTGCGCTATGTGCGCAATCTTACGGTGATGGACCACCGTTTGACGCCGGACCTCTATAATCTGGCGGTGGGTGCCAAGCAGGTGGTGGGCGACGCTTTTGCGCTATCGCTCTTGGATACGGCCTGCGAATATCCACCGCAACGGATCGGCTCGGACGAAGACGATATCAATGTTGGTTTGGGCCAAGTCGTCGACGCCGACGGCGAAGTCCGTGCCTGTAAGAACAGACTGGAGGGTGTGCCGAGAATTTGGCGCGAACTGCCGCTGAAGCTCGAACCACCGCCGCGGGAAAAACAGAAGTGGAGTCAGCAGTGGGACCCCTATGGCCAGTGTTCCTATCCTCCAGAAGACGGACGGATCGAGTCCTTTCAGCAACACGTGCGGCAACAGGCGCGCAAGATGCTCGGCGAGGATTTGGCCAAGGTCGAGAAGTTCCAGTCTTCGCTCAAGGACGGGCTGGATGTTCGCGAAACTTTGCGTAACTGGCATACCGGAGATCTGTATGTCAAGGAGATGCCGCCCTCAAGAGGCAGCATCGAGGTCGTCGTCTTCCTCTTCGATACACCAGCCGACCCCGAGCGCTACTCCTGGCAGAGCACCTGGTATGCCGAGCATGAGGAGGAGTCGACCCTGGCCTTCTATTCGACGAATTTCCTAGACAATATGGTTGGGCCGGGTATTGGCCAAGCGCTCTACGGCGGCTGCTTGTTTATTTTCCCGCCGCGGCCGATACCCGATATTTGGCGCGATTCTCGCTTGAGTTTCTGCCGGACATTAGAAGAGAAGTTGTTGGCGGCGGCGCTATTGCATTCGCGGGAGAAGAGGGTTGTGCTCGTCGCACCCGAACCGCCTAAGCTCGCTTGGCGCCAACTGGCTCGCCGCTATCGCAAGCAACTCGTCTATTTACCGTTAAAACGCTTTTCGGCGTCTACCGTAGACCGTTTACGCCGTTTTCATGTGCTCAATAGCAGAGAAGTCCGCTCTTATGCTGGTCGATTTATTCGCGATTTTCGTTGAGCGGGGCACGTATTGACATCGCCTCGGCTCTGAATCAATTTTTGAAGCTTACCTCATCCTGAAAGGATCCGCAATGCGCATTATTGACCCCCATGTTCACGTGTGGACCAACGATCCGGCCTTTCCCTGGCCGGCGGAGAACGCCAACCCGCCAGCCGAAGATCGCACAGCTGAAGATCTATTGGCGCTTATGGACGCCAATGGCGTTGAAAAGACCGTATTGGTACAGGTGATCCATTATCGTTGGGACAATAGTTATATCGCCCATGTCGTCAAAAAATACCCCGACCGTTTTATGGCCGTCGGTCGTATTAATCCTGAAGATCCGGCAGCCGCCGACCACCTGCAAATGTGGAAGGAAGAGCACAATATCCACGGCCAGCGGCTGAGCCCGGCCAGGGACGCGACGGATGATTGGTTCGCGGGCCCGACTATGGACCCGATCTTCGCCCGTGCCCAACAGATGCAGGTTCCGATGGTTATCTTGACCGGTCCGCAGCGGCTACCGGACCTGGCGCGGCTACTCGACCGGTATCCGGATCTCGATATCTGTATCGACCATATGGCCGACGCGCATCCCGATAACCAGGACGAACTGCAACTGTTGTTGGATATGGCCCGTTACCCGCGGACCTATGTAAAGATCAGCCACACCTGGTCCATTTCCCAAGAGGGGTATCCGTGGTCCGATACGCATGGGTTGGTAAAGGAGGTTTACCAGGCCTTCGGCCCCCAGCGGATCATGTGGGGGACTGATTGGCCGGTATGTCTTGGTAAGGCCGAATATGCTCAGGCGCTAACGGTGGTGCGCGACGAAATGAAATTTATCGCACCGGAAGATCTTGAATGGATTTTAGGTAAGAGTGTGTTGAAACTTTGGAATTTTTCGGAGGTATAATACTATGTTGAATATCGGAATCGTCGGCGCTGAAAATAGCCACACTGCGGCCATCGCCAAAGTGATCAATGTGGAAAAGCGGGTGCGCGGCGTACGCGTGACCCACGTATGGGGGGAGACAAAAGCTTTCGCGGAGAAGGCCGCCGCGGCTGGGGACATACCCAATATCGTCGAGAGACCGGAGGATCTAGTCGGCCAGGTCGACGCTGCAGCCGTCGACCATAGACACGGGAAATACCATTTGCCGGCGGCCGAAGCCCTATTAGAAGCCAAGATGCCTCTTTTTATTGATAAGCCTTTCTGTTATAGAAAAGCGGAGGGCCAGCTTTTTCTCGCACGCGCGAAAAAACTCAATGTCCCGGTCTGCTCTTTCTCAACTTTGCCCAAACAAGCCTCCTACAAAGCGTTCGCCAAAAAACTTAAGCAACTCGGCGAAATCCAGACGCTCGTCGCGACGGGGCCTTGTGATATCAAGTCTAAATGGGGCGGCATTTTCTTTTATGGTATCCACCAAGTCGATATGATCGTGCGTCTGCTTGGGTGTGATATCAGCCATGTGCAGGTCAGCAAGGGCAAAAGAAAAAACCACAGCGCCCAGATCGCCTACAGCAATGGCACCGTTGCCACCATGAACCTCGTCGGAGGCGCATCAGCCCCGTTTCATTTGAGCGCGATCGGCGAAAATGGGCGCATAGACGAACCCATCGTTTCCGATCCTAGCCAATACCTGACGGGCGTCCGCGATTTCTGCAAGATGTTTCGTACGGGGGTGACGGACGAGACGGAGCAATCGATGTTGGGGCCGGTGGCGGTATTGGAAGCGTTGGAAAAATCGGTGTCCCGCAAGGGGCCGGTCAAAGTGAAAATATAAAAACAAAATACAGGAGATAGTATACAATGGCATTGCAATTGAAGTCAGTAGAAGAAACGCGTTATGACGCCATCGCACTCGGCGAGATCCTGATGCGTATCGACCCGGGGCAAGTGCCCACAGCTCGGGCGCGTAGCGGACGGATCTGGCACGGTGGCGGCGAGACCAATGTCGCCGAAGGCTTGAGCTATTGTTTCGGTTTGCGCGCTGCAGTGCTGACGGCGTTGGTCGATGACGGCATTGGCCGCAATATCGAAAACCAATTGCGCGAGGCCGGCCTAGATACCTCGCATATTATTTGGTTCAATAATAGTGGCAAAGGTAAATACAGCACTGACGCCAAGGGGACGCTGCACAATGGCATCAATTTTACCTGGGCTGGCAAGGGCTTGCTGCCTTCGGTTACCGAATACTATCGCGCACACACGCCGGTACGCGAAGTGGGCCCCGGCGATATTGATTGGGATCATCTCTTCGGCGAATTGGGCACCCGGTGGTTTAGCACCGGCGGCATCTATACCTTGCTCTCGCAGAAGACGGCGGATTTGGCGCTTGAGGGCATGAAGAAAGCCGGCGAACACGGCGCCGTGCGGTCCTTCGATTTGAACTACCGCAGCAAGGTCGAACCGAGCAAGGACCGCGCCCGCGAGATCAACAAGGGCATGGTGCCACATGTCGAATTCCTGGTCGGTAATCAGGACGACTTTGATGACGCTCTGGGGTATGAGACCGAGAAAGTGCCCAAGGACGCCAGTTTCGACGTGTGGTTAGAGATCTATACTAAGATGTTGCACCAGGTCGCCAACGACTATCCGAATCTCAAGTATATCGGCACGCAGTTGCGCGGTGCCTTGACAGCGGATCGCATCAATTGGGGTGCGGTGCTCTTTGATGTCGAAGAAGGTGTGATCCACCAGGCGGCAGTGCGCGAGAATATTGAGATTGCCGACCGTACTGGTGGTGGCGATTCTTTTGCCTCGGGCGTGGCTGCGGCATTGATGGAAGGCCTTGGCGCTGACGACGCAGTGCAGTGGGGGGCGGCGCACGGTATTATGGTCCAGGACTGTATCGGCGATACCACCATGGTCACCCGAGCCGATGTCGAGAAGGAAGTTGCTCGCGCGGTCAAGGGCGGCGGCGTTTCGGCACTCAGATAGGGGCCATATAATGCAATTATTAAAAAGCTGTTTGTTGCTATGTTTGCTAGCGCTACCCGCGATTGCTGGTGTTAAGGTCGAGAAGGTCGACTACCTGGGCTGGAAAGACGCGATCGAGATTAACAATGGTGAGGTGAAGCTAATCGTCGTGCCGGCGATCGGTCGCATCATGCATTATAGTTATCTAGACGGCGATAATATTCTCTGGTCTGATCCGCAGTTTCACGGCAAGGTCTTGCCCAAGGGTATGCCGGATATCGACGAAGAGGGCAACTTCGCCTGGACGAATTTTGGCGGCGACAAGGTCTGGCCGAATGAGCAGAGCGAATTCGAAAAGATAAATGGTCATTCCTGGCCGCCAGATCACGCCTTTGATGGCGCAGTACACGAAGCTAAATTGCTGGCGGACGGCGTGGTGATCACCGGTCCGGTTAGCGAGTATAACGGGGCTCGTAGCGTGCGCGAGATTCGCATGGCGGTCGAGGGGACTCGCGTCGATATCGTGCAACATGTCGAGAAGGTTACGAAAGCGGCCAACGCGGATATTGAGCCGCTGCGATATACGATCTGGAACGTTACCCAGATCCGCCCGCCAGAGCAGACCTTTTACCCGCTCAATCCACATAGCCATTTTGATATGCGCTACTTCCCCTTTGGTTTTGCGGAGAGCGCGGCTATGCGCAACTTCACCATCAAAGGCGATATCGGCATCTTCGTGCCCGATCCGGTGGACGCGCAGAAGACTGGGGCGGATTCTGACCGCTGGCTCGCCGGTATCGTTGGCGATGTGGCGATGGTCGAGTTTTTTCGCCGGGACGCGACGAGGCGCTATCCGGACGGTGGTCTGAGCGCCGAGGTCTATACCTGTGCGGATTATACTGAGTTGGAACTGCTTAGCCCGTGGGTCTACTTAGAGGTCGGGGAAGTGCTAACCCATCCTATCGCTTGGGAACTGCAGCGTTTGCCGAAAGATCTGGATACGCCGGATGCTAGGCGGCAAGCGGTTGTCGAATGGCTCGCCGCCAGGGCGGATTGATGAAGCTTCGCAAATATGCATCGCGGATCATTTTGACCGATTGAACCAAACGGAAAATATTTTTTAGAAAATAGGGATTTTCCGCAGATTTCTATGCAAGCCTAAAATGACCCGTCCCGTATTTGCGGGGCGGGTCATTGCGTTTGGTAAACTTGGCCGGAATGTCTATTTAGCCGTTCTTTACGGCTATGGAACGACCCTGGCGTCGCAATTTTTATATCTTGCTGGCTGCTGAGCTCTTTGCGATTATGGGCTTTCAGGCCGTGCAGCCCTTTCTCCCATATTATATCCAGGAATTTAATGTAGAGGACCTAGCCGAGGCACTTGTCTGGGCGGGGTATATGGGTACGGCTGGCGGTATAACGATGGCTATCTCGTCGCCGATATGGGGTACGATGGCCGACCGTTTTGGCCGCAAGGCGATGGTGGTGCGCTCGATGCTCGGCGGGGGCATTACCGTGATCTTTATGGCCTATGCCGTGACGGTCGAGCAGATCCTAGTCGCCCGCGCGTTACAGGGGGCCTTGGCTGGCACGGTAACCGCCTGTATAACGCTGGTATCGACGACCACCCCGAAACAGCACTTGGGGTATGCCCTGGGTTTGATGCAGGGGACCTTTATGCTGGGGGCTTCGCTGGGCCCCTTGCTTGGCGGTCCCTTTATCGAACACTTTGGTTACTATAATTGCTTTATAGTTTCAGGAGTATTGGTGTTGTTGGCCGGGGTGGCCGTGAAATTATGGGTACACGAGGATTTTCAGCCTGAAGACCGGTCGGGGATCAATGGTGGGGAACACGAGTCTTTCTATCAGGGGGCGATGCGGCTTTTCCGCATGCGGGCTTTTCTAATCATGTTGACTTGCATGATGTTAGTGCAATTCGCCTTTGGCGTCATCATGCCGGTGGTGCCTCTTTTTCTTCAGCAGTTGGCCGGCGAGGAAGATATTCTCACGTTGGCGGGTGTGGTTTTTTCGTTGATGGGGCTGTTCGGCGCAGTGTCCTCGGTGGTCTTTGGTCGCTGGAGTGAGTATTTCGGCGCCCGGCAGACGTTGCTGGGCGGTTTGGCGTCGACGGCGGTTCTGCTCGTCTTGCAAGGGCTATCGATATCGGTGCTAATGTTGGGGGCGCTGATGGTGTTGGCGGGATTGGCGACGGGGGCGATCCGACCGGTAACCAGTTCGATCATTACCCGTATCGTCGCCGAGGAGGATCGCGGGAAAGCCTTTGGCATCGTCACTAGCGCTACGGCCTTTGGTTGGGCGTTGGGACCGACGGTAGGTGCTTATATCGGCGCGACATGGGGTTTTCGTACCGTATTTTTCTTCACCGCGGCCTTTTTCTCGATTGTTGCCGGATGGGCATGGCGAGCGATGGCAGATGTCGAACTGGAGGAGCCGGCGAGGAAGGCCTGGTTGCAGACGGTGCGCAAGAGGTTGGTGGAACGGCGAGATAATAAACGTAGAAATAGCGAATAAAACCACCAATTATTAGTGGGTATACAACAAACAAGGGGCGGGTCTCAAAGACCTGCCCCTTGTTTGTTGATCACGGATTTGCGGTTATTTTTTCTTGTCGCCCTTGCCGCCTTTGCCGCCCTTGCCGCCCTTATCGCCTTTACGACCTGGAAAAGTGAGTTCGGCGATGCCCGACTTGTCTAGGTCGCCGATTCCCAGCTTTTTCATCTTTTCGAATTGAGCTTTTGTTGCGGTCGCCAGGGGAAGATTTAGACCCTGCTCGTTCGCTAGCTTGAGCGCGATGCCAGAATCCTTGGCTGCGTGGTCAGCGGAGAAATAACACTCGTGATCGCGGATGACCATATCTTCGCCGTCGGTCTCTAACACGCGTGAGTTGGCGCCGGTCTGTGAGAAAACGCTCATCAATGTCTTGAGATCCAAACCGAGTGACTTGCCCAAACCGAGTCCTTCGGCGAGGCCAGCGGTATTGATATTCATTACCATATTGACCAGCGCTTTGACCTGGGCGGCCTGGCCGGCGGTGCCGATATAACGCAAGCTGACGCTCAATGCGTCGAGGATCGGTCTGACCTTGTTGAATACGCTGCGCTTACCGCCGCACATCAGGTATAGCGTTCCCTGGCGGGCTTGCGTGATGCTAGAGGCCATGCAACCTTCGAGGGAAGATGCCCCTACTTTTTCCGCGCGCTTTTCTACGAGGACATGTGTGGCCGGCGAGATAGTAGCGCAGTTGAGAAAGGTCGTGCCCTTGGCTTCGGTTAGCAGCGAGTCGCCGGAAGCGGAAAAAATCGAACGCATCGAGGCGTCGTCGGTCACAACGGTGATGACCACATCGGATAGCGCGGTGACCTCGGACAGCTTTTTGGGTGCTGCGCAGCCCAACTCTTTGGCCAAAGCTCGGGCCGAGCGCGTATTGGCATCGGACACGGCAGATATGGTGAATCCGTTTTCGACGAGATTGCGGGCCATATTGGCACCCATCCGGCCCACGCCGACAAAGCCGATTTTAAAGTCCGTCTTACTTTTTTTGCGGTTGGTAGTTTTTCTCTTTGCCATTTCGGTCTCCTTGTTAAATTAAGGTTCAAATTAATAGCAATGGCCAAGAACATACTGCGCGTATTCGAGATGTTCAATAGTAAAGCCGCTATTTTATAGCTACCTATAGCTACGAACCTTCGGGTATTTATGTTTGAAACACTTGCACTGGTACTGCTAGCTTTAGCCTTTGGTGTATTGCTGTGGACCTTCGTATGGGTGGCGAAGTTGTTGACACACCGGGCTAAAGTGAAAGAGCGCGGGAAGAAAAAGGCCGTTGCTAAAAAAGAAATAGCAGAAGAGTTTGCAGGGGAAGAGGAGGAAGAGCCAGAAATGGTTCGGGCTCGCGGTTATGGGGCCAACTACGGGCTCTTGCTCGGCGGTTTATCTTGTGGTTTGTTTTGGCTGTCGCCGTTGGTTGTGGCACTGTCTTTTGTCGGGGGATTTTACAGTGTGCGCGCAATTGCTAATGGGATACGCCATTTTCGCATGCTCGTCTGGTGGGCGCTGTTCGGGCTCGTATTGAATATCGGGGGGATCGCGCTGCAGTTTTTGTCGATGTTGGGGATGATTCCGTCCCTGGTCTGATTCGGCTGGACGCGGGCTATGTGAGAGTATAGTTTCTGACGATTAAGGAGAGTATGCTATGAAGACGGGTATTACACAGATTATTCTAGGTGAAATGTCGCTCGACGATACGCTGGCCTTGTGCCAAGAGGCCGGCTACCAAGCCGTGGAGTTGGTCTTTTCTGAAGGCAAGGACCTCGACCCAGATATGGGCGTTGACGAACTGGCACAGATCGGGCAGAAATGCGCAGAGGCTGGCGTCGAGATCGGCAGCGTGATCGCCTGGTACGCCGACAAGGGCAGTTTGCTCAGCCGAGATGCAGAAGAACGGGATAAGAGCATAAAATGCTTGCGCCGCTCGCTTGAAATAGCTGGGGCTCTCGGCGTTGACGGGGTACTATTGCACCCCGGACAATTACAGGCAGAGGGCACCTATCAAGAGGTCTGGAATAACCTGCGAGATGCGCTGATCGATATCGCCCCTTTCGCTGAGGAAATGGGCGCGGCGATTGGCGTGGAGAATGTCTGGAACAAATTCCTGCTCAGCCCACTTGAAGCTCGGCTCTTCGTCGACGAGATCGCCAGCGAATGGGTGGGGATCTATTTGGATACGGCTAATATGATGGCTTACGGCCATCCCGAGCACTGGATCCGCGAGTTGGGTGACCGCATCAAAAAGGTGCATTTCAAAGACTTCCTGAGGCGCGAGCACCGTTTTGTCAGTTTGCGCGACGGCGATACCAATTGGGCCGTAGTTATGGCCGAACTGCGAGCGATCGGCTACGATTCGACATTGATCCACGAGGTGGGCGGATCTCGCGAGGAACTAGTTGACCTCGGTGAGCGAATGCGCGAGATCGTCGCGCTATAGCGACATTGAAAGGAAAGCTGTAATGGTATTTATACTCAATTGGCGCGAGGTACAACCCAAAATCGCACATCTGAGCGCTGTGCATTGGGGTGGTTTTCGCGATAGAGAACGAAACGACGACCCAGATGAGCGCAATCGCTTGCAGAAGCTGCAGGGATTTGCCCGGCACGCGCTGCAAGGGCGAAAGACGTCGGACCACCACAAACACGAGAATCTCGAACAAGTCTATTATGTGCTTTCGGGCCGCGGCGAGGTGCTTTTCGGCGAAGAGCGGTTCCCGGTGCAAGACGGCGACGCAATTTACCTGCCGCCGGGGGTGCATCATCAGATGTTCAACGATATGAACCAAGAGTGGCTCGAACACCATGTCATCAGCCAACCGGTTGAGGGCAATGGCGGCGAATTTGCCATCCGCAATTGGCGCGACGTAGCGCCGGCGGGCGATGGCCAAGGCGCGGTGCGTTGGCATCAATTGGGGCGGGTTGGTGAGGCCGACATCGGTTTTACTCGCGGCTTTCAATCCATCGATAGGGAAGCCGTGCAGCCTAGCGGCAAGACCATTGAACGATGTTATGACGATTTGGAGCAGGTCTATTATATACTGGAAAATAGCGGTGTGCTCATCGCCGATGGCGAAGAGCACCCCATACAAGAAGGGGATATGGTTCACGTAGCAGCCGGCACAAAATACACCATCGCGAATCCGCACGCGGAGTGGCTGTCCTATATGATAATGGCCGCTTAACAAGAGGTCGAATAATGGAACTTCAGGATCACTTGCACGCGACGCTAAAAGGTATGATGGAAGCGATAAATACCGGTGCGACCGAGTCGCTCGTCGCGCAGATAAAGAAGATTGATGAAATTGGCGAGGCGCTGGGCACTGAGGCCCCGCCGATGTTGCGTCACTATTTGGAAAAGCGCTCCTATGCTAAAGCCTTAGATTTCTTGGAAGGCCGGGATGAAACAGCTGCACCAAACTGTTGACAATCCGATGCGCCGGGCTTTTTACGAGACTGTAGCCCGCATTCCATACGGCAAGGTGGCGACCTATGGCCAGGTCGCGATCCTCGCCGGTTATCCGGGACGTGCCCGGCAGGTTGGTTACGCACTCGCGGGCATGTGCGAAGAGTGGGACTTGCCCTGGCATCGGATTATTAATGCGCAAGGCAAGGTCTCGCCGCGCACAGGCAGCAAGTTCCATCTCTTCCAATACGAACTGCTCGCAGGCGAGGGGGTTGCCTTTGCCAATAATAGTATTGACTTGAACATCTATCGCTGGGATCCCGAGGAAGCCGACGAGTGAATTCACTCGACAAGCCAATTTTTCGCCTCGCCATCCCCAGTATCCTCACCGCCTTGTCCACGCCGCTGATCGGTATCGCCGATACAGCGATGATCGGCCACCTGCCCGATATCGCTTTTATGGGGGCGGTTTCCACCGCTAATTTGATTTTTAACGCACTTTTCTGGTGCCTGGGTTTTCTGCGTATGGGGACAACCGCGTTGGTCTCCCAGTATCATGGGGCCGGAAACGATCGCGCCAGCGCTGGCATTCTTTACCGGTCATTGTTGGTGGCATTATTTCTCGGAGTGGTGATCGTCCTATTCAGTCCCTGGATCAGCCGGGCGGGTTTTGCGCTGGCCGGAGGGTCGGCCGAAGTCCAGCACTGGGGCGGGCAGTATTTCGCGATTCGGGTTTGGGAAGCCCCGTTGACCTTGAGCGTACTTACGCTCAACGGTTTTTTCCTCGGCACCGCCAATGCGTTTGCTCCGCTTTTGGTTATGGTCGTCGCCAATGTAGTCAATGTCGGTGCGGACTACGCGCTTATCTTTGGCCATTGGGGTGCTCCGAAGTTGGGGGTTGAAGGAGCCGCTTGGGCTTCGGTGTTGGGCAATGCTTCGGCCTTGTTGGTCGCAGTGCTTCTGCTAATATTTAGATACCGTTCCCATGTTCGGGCCTGGCCCGAAAGGATATGGGACCTGCGGCCAATGCGCCGGCTTTTGCAGACCAATGCCTTGCTCTTTGGTCGCACCTTTTGTCTGCAGTTCGCGCAATTTTTAATGCTCGCGATGGTGTCGCGCATGGGCGATGCGCAATTGGCGGCCAATGCGGTGGTGTTGCAGGTCTGGGGGCTGGCCAGTTTTGCCGTTGATGGTTTTGCTCATGCCGCCGAGACGCTAGTGGGCAATGGTCTCGGTGCTCGGCGTTTTGTCGAAGCTAGGCAGATGGCGAGGCGGATTATCTTATGGGGAATGGGCTTGGGGTTGGGCTTCGGGTTGCTTTATTTTTTTGCGTTACAGCCCATCGCCGCGCTCTTTACCCGTCATAGCGAGGTGGTCGATAAGGTCGCCGCGCTCTATTTGCTGATCGCGCTGATTCAACCGCTGAACGCCGTGGTTTTTGTGCTCGACGGCATATTTATCGGCGCCAATGATATGGGGTATTTGTTTAAGGCGATGGCCGTGGCCGCCTTTGCGGTATTTGCGCCGGCCGTCCTGATCCTTGTCTATTGGCTCGATGGCGGATTATACGGTGCTTGGCTGGCCTATAACTGCTTGATGATAGGGCGCTTCCTGACGCTATGGCCGCGTTACCGCTCGGATGTCTGGTTGCGATCGTTTGTTGAAAAAGACGAAGAATATCAAGCTCAGGTGAATTGAATAATCAAGCCTCAGCTGTGCTCTACCTGAAAAAAATAAGATGTTTATATATTGGTCCGTGGTATATCGAGAGGAGAAACCCATGCCCTTTATCAATCCAGCAGAACTCGCCGGTGTTGAACTCTTTCCCAAAATTACCAGTGGTTTAGTCGTCGGAGAGCATTTAATGCTCTCCTTCTTGGATATGGAAGTGGGCTGTGAGGTGCCCGAACACAGCCATCCGCACGAGCAGGCGGGTTTGATACTTGAAGGAAAGTTGCGTTTTCGCATTGGAAACGAGGAGCAGGTCGCCGGTCCGGGCGATGCCTTTCTGATCCCGCCAAATGTCGTGCATTGGGGCATTGTCGAAGAGGGGCCGTGCAAGGTGCTCGATATCTTCAGCCCACCAAGAGAAGATTATATCGAGCAGTACAATAAATTTGCCGAAACCTCGGTAAAGACGGTCTGGAAATAGATGCACGATCCTCGCTACAGCAATTTTTGGCAGCAACGCTACGAACGCGGCAAGCCGGGTTGGGATAAGGGCGAATCTGCGCCGCCGTTACTTGGTGCATTCGCTAGCCGTCCGCCGGATTCCGCTGGGAAAGTCTTGGTGCCCGGTTGCGGTTTCGGGCATGAGGCCATGCATCTTGCGCGTCTCGGCTTTGAGGTTGTAGCCGTTGATTTTGCATCGGCGCCGATTGCCGATCTAAGGATGCGTGCTGCGGGCCTTTCCCTGCTCGCTTTGCAATGCGATATTTTCACTTTGCCGGAAGAGTATATCGGTTATTTCGATCTCGTAGTCGAGCATACTTGTTTTTGCGCCATTCCGCTAGAGCGGCGCGGTGAATATGCCAAGACGATGGCCGGAGTACTGGGCGATGGTGGGCAATTACTCGGTTTGTTCTGGGAACTCGAGGGAGAGGACGGTCCGCCGTTTAATACGTCTCCGCAGGACCTACACGATAATTTTGATCCGTTTTTTATATTCGATACAATTGAAAAACCAGATAATTCCTTCCCCGGACGACAGGACGAGGAATGGCTGGTGCGTATGACAAGGCGTTAAAATGCACATCGTGCTCAATTCAAAATTCTTTGCCGAACTGTCCCCAGAAGCGTTGGCGGACAAGGTCGCTGGTTTGGGCTATGATGGCGTCGATCTATGTGTGCGGGAAGGGCATCCTGTTGATCCGGAGAATGTCGGTCAGGTTTTGCCAGGGGCTGTTGCGAGTTTGCGGGATGCCGGGTTGTCTTGTCCTTTAGTTTCGGCGCCGACGACGTTGATGGAACCCGACGATCCGACCGCAGAAAAGCTCTATGCGGCTTGTGCTGAGGCGGGCGTACCCCGGATCAAAATCGGTTATTGGTATTGCAATGAGGGGGACGATTATTGGGCGGTATTAGATCGTGCCAAAGAAGGCTTAGCGGGTTTTGCGCGTTTAAGCGAGCGCTATGGCGTGCAAACTTGCTGCCATACTCATAGTGGTCCATGCCTCGGTTCTAATTGCGCTGGACTGATGCATCTTATCGGTGATTTTTCGCCCCGTGATGTAGGGGCTTATCCCGACTTTGGTCATATGGCGCTAGATGGCGAGGATTTAGCGATGGGGCTATCGATGATCGCTGGCCATTTAAGCATTGCTGCTGCAAAGGACGCGACCCACGTCGGGCAAGCCGATACGGTGCCGCCGCGCGGACCGATTTTTACGCATGTTGGGGCCGGCAGTGTCGATTGGCGGCGAGCGCTGAGACTGTTGGCCGAGATGGAATTTTCTGGACCACTCGTGGTGCATACAGAATACTCATTCGCCGAGGCTATCATCCGCCAAGTCGGTTATGCAGAGCAGCAACCGCCGGGGCTGGAAAAATACGCACGACAGGATGCCGCGGTCTTACGACAAATTGCCGATGAAGAAGGAGTTGAATAATGAGAATCATGCAGCAGGAAGATTGCCGCAATGTGCTGGTTGTGGCTATAACACCGCGCACAGCGGATCGCGGTATTGATCTGGAAGGGATCAGCCGCAATGTTGGCTCCCTCTGTGAGGCGGGGGTCGATTTTATTATGCCAGAGTGCGGCACGGGGTTGGTGTATGACGCGACCTTAACTGAATACGAAGCTGTTGTCGGTGCCTATGTAGATGCCGCAGCGGGGCGGGCCTTGATTGTGCCGGGCATTGGCCCAGGCTACGGTCGTTCGCTGGAGATGGGGCAAATCGCAAGGTCGTTGCGGGTTGCCGGCGTGATGATTATGCCGATTGTCGGGCCAGCTTCGCCCAATGGCGTCGATCTTGGTTTACGCGATATCGCGGAAAAAACGCAATTGCCGACGATTCTTTACCAGCGCCGCCTCGATATTATGCCAGTGGACCAAGTCGTCGGCTTATGCGAGTTGGATGAGGTGGTCGGTCTCAAATACGCGGTCGACGATCTGTCGGTATTCAAGCAAATCGTCGATGGGGCTGGTGCCAGGGCGGCGATGGTCTGCGGGATGGCAGAGGAGCCGTGTATTGACTATATGACGGCCGGGGCGGTTGGTTTCAGCTCGGGTATGGCCAATTTTTCTCCTCGGATGAGTTTGGCGATCTTGCGGCGATTTGCTGCCGGCGATCGCGCCGGGGCCGAGCAGTTGTGCCAACAGATGGTGCCCTTTGAAGATTTTCGCGGGGAACGGGCGGCTCGTTATAGCTCTTCCGCGCTGCACGCGGCTATGGACCGGGCCGGTTTGGCTGGGGGGCCGGTAGTGCCCTTCGCCGAAGACGTGGCGGAAGAAGATCTTAGCCGTGTACACGCCTTGGTCGACGACATCATGCAAACGGAAGGTCAACTAAAAACGGAGGTGGTATGAGCGAGCAAAAAGTGCGCGTAGGACTGGTCGGGGTCGGTGGGGTATGTGCGGCGGTGCACTATCCGGGCTATCAGCAGATTGAAGGGGTTGAGATCGTCGGGATTTGCGAGCCGAGCGACGGTTTGCGCGAACTGCGGCAAAAGGAATGGGGCATTGAGGCCGCCTATGCTCAGATTGAAGACTTATTGGCTGAAGTGAAGCCCGATGCGGTGTCGATCGCCACGCCGAATGTCTATCATCAAGAATTGATCTACAAGGCGCTCGATGCGGGGTGTCATGTAATTTGCGAAAAGCCATTGGGCATGGATTACGCCCAAACGCAGGCGATCTACGAACGCGGCAAGGCTTCGGGGCTGCGCCATATGACGGCGTTTACCTATCGCTTCGTACCGGCGATAAACTATATCCGCCACTTGGTGCAAAGCGGTGAGTTGGGGCAGATCCGCCATGCGCGTTTCCAGCGTTTACAGGATTGGGGGGAGCGGGCCATCGGCTGGCGGCAATACAAGGACCAGGCCGGATCGGGCGAACTAGGAGATATGGGCATCCACCGGCTCGATTTTGCCGAGGACCTATTGGGGCCGATCGCGTCGGTCTGTGGTGGGGCCAAGCAGTTAGTAACGCGCGACTTGACCAAGGAAGGCGAGGTTTGTCCGCCGCAGGATGTCGAGGATTGGATCGCCTGGATTGCTGAATTTGAGAACGGGGCTACGGGGGTTTTTGAAATGGGCAAACTGACGAAGGGCTTTGGTCCGGGTGGCGACCATGACCAGGCTGAGCTCAACGGCACGGACGCTTCCGCCGTTTATCGTCTACACAATCCGCACGAGATTCTTTTCGCCCCTCGCGGCGAAGCTTACCAGGTTCGTCCTGTGCCCGAGGAATTTCTCAAGCGGCCCGGCGCCCCCCGCGATCCGGCCGTTGGTGATCCGGTGGTGACGTTTCGCTACGACCAGGCCTGGGAGTTTATCAGCGCGATCCGCGAAGAACGCGAATGTGTGCCTTCTTTTTATCACGGTATGCGGGCGCAGGCGGTTGCCGATTCGATTCTGGAGGCGGCGGCCGAGCGGAGGTGGATCGATATTCCCGATTGTCCCAGGTAATAAGTTGCCATACGACAGGAGCTAATGTCAGATGCGTACAGATCCCAACGCGTTATATCAAAGAGACGGCTTTTATATTCACGATCAGGCGGTGCTATCGCCTGAGGTGGTCGATCCTGCGGTTGTCGGGATGGATGCAGTGCGCGGCGGAGAATACGATACCGGTGTACCGCCGCGGGCTTCGGCCTGGAGCCCGGGCGATGATGAGACGCTGCTGTGCAAAATAGAAAAGCCGCAGATCGCCAATCGCGCGATTATGGAATTGATCTTGGACCCTGCTCTCGCAGCATTGGCCGCCAAGGTCACGGGCGCGAAGTGGATCCAGGTCTGGTGGGTGCAGTTATTGTATAAACCCTCGAATGCGGCCGGTGCGACGAATGGGGTCAATGTGGGATGGCACCAGGACCGCAATTATTGGGGGGCTTGGGAAGAGGGCAGCGAGCTTTTTACGGCTTGGGTGGGCTTGAGCGAGGTGGGGACGGATGCCGGGCCGATGAAATTTGTCGAAGGCTCCCATCGTTGGGGTTTATTGCAGGGCAGTGATTTTTTTGGCCAAGACTTAGACGGTGTGAAGAGCGAGATGAGCCTACCGGATGGAGTTGGATGGAAAGAGGCCTCGGCCACCATGCCAAAAGGGGGCGTAAGTTTCCACGATTGTCTGACGCTGCACGGCAGTGGGGCCAATGTTTCTGCTGGGCCTCGGCGCAGTTTAGCCATTCATATGCGCACGGATCAATCGCGTCCAGTCGATCATAAAAGGGCAGGCTTAACGGCCTATATCGATGATCCTGATTATTGCCCTGTGGTGTGGAATAAGTCAACTTTGTATGATAAATGAGAAAAAGTAACGTAAGTCGTATCATTTTTGATAATTAAAGTATCATAAATGATACTTTTCTTAAGTTTAATATAATTAATATTTTACAAAAACATATAAGGTAATTTAATAGATTTTTCTGTGAAATAGTCTCTAAATTGAGAATTTATTGAACTTAGAGCCGAATGCCCTCGTGGTGTTCGGCTCTTTTATTTTGTATAAAACAATTATAAATATGCAGTTATAGGTTTATTGGTGGAAAAATAAAAAAGATGGCACAAACTTTGCGTAAGTAAGAATTGAACAAAATAACTTAAGGGAAATACAACAATGGATACGCTAAGAGATGCCTTGGAAAATCGACCGAATCGCCAAGAAGATTGGTCGGTATGGCTGGAGATGGGATCGGCCGTAGTCGTGCTGGCTGTGGTAGCAGCAGTATTAGTTGCTTGAAGGTTGTTGGCAGAAGGAGCTTGCAGGTGTTGATACGAAAATCTGAAAAATGGCTTGAGGTTATGCTGCCCTATGTCACCCTGTTGTTAGCGTGGAAGATCGTCGGCGGCAGGGCAATAAATATTTTTATATAAAACAGGAGATGAGAAGATGAAGAATTCGAAGTTCGTTGATGTGCTTTTACAGGCAGTGTTGTTCGCCTTGCCGGCGATTTTGATCACGATAAGCTTCTACGATACCGGACGGCTATAGAATAATCCACTACCTATGTGGACTGGGGCACGGCTTTAGGGCTGTGCCCCTTTTTTCTGTCTATTACGCGATGTTCAACAAAGCGCCGGATGCTGGAAAAAAGCAGATCGGCATCGGGTTCGGCACTGAGGATGTGGTTCGAATTGTGCAGTAGGGTGAGGCCCTTCTTTTCGCTACCGATCTGGTTGTAGATCGCGAAACCGGAGTCCGGTTCGACCGTACGGTCCCGCATGCCCATATAGATTCGGCAGGGCGTTGTGATATGCGGTAGCCGGGGACGGACCTCGCGGATAAGGCGGTATAATTCGCCGAGCGCTGCCACCGGCATGGCCGGGTAGCTGAAAAGGCCGTGCTGCTCGTAGTATTGCAAGGTGGCCGGTGATTTGGCGATCTTGCGGATCAATACGCGCAGCCAAGGCGCTAGAAAAAGAAAGCGGGAGCGGACCTGGAACGAGGGAGCCAGTAAACAGAGACCGGCAAGCGGCCGTTCGCTGGCGAGTTGGCAGCACAGCACGCCGCCCATCGACAGGCCGATTGCGACAATTTGTTCGCAGTGTTCAGCAAGTTCCCGATAGCCGGATAACACGCTTTCGTGCCAGGCGTGTCGGGTAGTGCGGGCGAGGTCGTCGAGATGTGTTCCGTGACCGGCAAGACGTACCCCTTGGATACTGAAGCCGGCTTGGTGAAGGTGGTCGCCTAGGGGGCGCAGTTCCGTCGGAGAGGCGGTAAATCCGTGCACGAGCAATACGCCCACCGATCCTCCTGCGAGGTGGTAGGCGGGCACGCGTATATCACTCACGGTGCATTTTGTGTCGCAAAAGGGTGGTGGCGAGGAAGAGCGCGCAGGCAATCAATAGCACATCACCAAAACGCGAATAGATCGTTTGCTCCTGGTGCAGGGGTACGTCGACGCTGAAGGTTTCCGTGGTAAAAAGCTCGGTGGCATAGGGGGTACGTCCGCTGGCTTCGATCATGCCGGAGATGCCGGTATTTGCCGCGCGCACCACCGTGCGGCCGCTTTCGACGGCCCGCAACACGACCTGTGCCCAGTGTTGGTGCGGTGCAGTGGTGGTGCCAAACCAGGCGTCGTTGGTGGTGTTGACGAGAAAATCGGGATTTTGCTGCATTAGCGCCCGGGTAATTTCGGGGAAGATCGATTCATAACAAATAAAGACCCCAAACGAAATCTCGCTGCCTGGCAGGGTGAGGGCTTTGTGTCGTTCGCCGTGGGTAAAGGCACCACTTTCCGCCGTCAGGCCTTCTAGGTATTGAAAGAGCCATGGGAAGGGCAGGAATTCGCCGAAGGGGACGAGGTGGACCTTGTCTGCAGAATCGGCAATTTTGCCGGTTGCATCCACTAGAAACGCGCGGTTGTAGGTCGGCGCGTGATTGTCTTGGTAGCTTCCTTTGAGGCTGCCGACCAGAATCGGTGTGCGTAACTCGATGGCCAAGTCTGTTATCGAATCGGTAAAGGGGGCGTAAAAGGGATCGCCAAAATAGAGCGGCAAGGCTGTTTCCGGGTAGAGGATCAAGTCAGGTTGCTCTGCTATCGCCAGTTGGCGGGTGAGCTCGGCGTAGTGATTCGTAGTCCAGCTAAGGCGGTTCACCTTCCACTTGCGGTCTTGGGAGATATTCCCCTGGACGACCCCGACCTTCAGGCTCGGCGGCTGTTGGTCTTCGAAGCTGTGTAGGCGGTAGAGGCCCCAAAGATGGATCGAGGCCAATAGCACCAGCGGTACTGCGAGATATGGAGCGATGGTGCGGTGCCAGAGTGCCTGCGCCAGCGCCGCGTTGAACAGGACGATAAGGAAGCTCAGGCCGTAGACTCCGGTGATGGCGCTGAATTGCAGCAGAGGCAGATTGAGATATTGAGAGTAACCCAGTAGTTGCCAGGGAAAGCCGCTGATCATCCAGCTTTGCACCCATTCCAACAGGACCCAAATACTTGCGGCTTTCCAGGCGAAGAGCGGCGATTTGAAGTCGAGTCGGATGCAGGCTGCCGTAAAGCAGGCGACATAGAGCGCCATGTAGAGTATGAGCAGGATCGTGGTGGAAGCGGCTTCGATCAGCGAGAGGTTGCCGTAGAGTTGTAAGGTTTCGCTAATCCAGTAGGCCCGACCGCCCCCCCAAGCGATGCCGGAGATAAGGCCGAGTGAAAAATGTTGCGCAGTGGGTAGCCAATGGCGGGCTAAAAGCAAGGGTAATAGGCAAAGCCAAGCAAGAAAATAATAATCGAATTTAGGGATGCTAAGCGTAAAGATCAGGCCCGATAGCAAGCCCGGGACGAGCAAGGGAAAGCGGAAAAGCGATGATCGCCACAGCTGCAATTCAGCGCCCTTGGTGCCAATCTTCGAGACCGTTGCGCAGCTTTTGCAATCCACTTTCTTCAAAGACGGCCATTTCCTCCCGGGAAATGCCCATGCGTGAAGCGGCTTGGCCGGGGGACTGTTTGTGCTGGTAGCGCAGTTCGATGGTGCGCATCTCGTCGTCGGTCAACTTTTGCAGTGCCCGATGCACGAGTTGCCGTAACTCCTGTGCTTCAAGACGGTCTTGCGCGTCTTGCGGGATGAGCAGCGAGATAAAACGCTCGTCGAAATTGGTGCGTTCGGGCGGGGCATTGGTAATGCTGTCGGGGATTTTTTTGTAGATGGCCATAGCAGTCGATTTGCGATCCAATATTTGTAAAAAATAAAATCAGGAAGCCGCTTGTGGTTCCCGGGGAAAACCGGCCGGCGGGATGGAAATATCGCTGACTAGTCTTAGCAAAAGATATGGTTTGACCGCATATTTTTGCAAACCCTAACAAAAAAGATGGGCTTTACCTGGGGTGCCGATTTGATGCTCTTGGGTGAAATTTGCAATGGCTCAAGGTCGGCGCAATCGTTATTTTCACCTCAATTCACCCACAGGTATAAAACGAGGTCCTATGAGCAACATCCGCAATGCAGAGCATCGATATTTAGACGATCCTTTAGACGATTATGCACATTGTCCCAGCGGGGCCCTATGACCGCTGAACTTGTGGGCCATTGGCCGCTCGCTGGGGATACCCTCGATGTATCGGGTAAGGAGAACCACGGTGAGAATCGCAGCGTTGATTTGACGGGGCAGGGGCCGGCAGGGCAAAAAAATGGCGCGGCCATTTTTGATGGTCGGCTCAGTGAGATCTTGGTGCCGGACAGTCCGTCGCTGCACACTGGCACCGAGGATTTTTCGATTGCCGCGCATATTTATACCGAGGCGGATATCGACGACCCCATCGGCGATATCGTCTGCAAGTTTGATCCAGCGCATCGCAACGGCTTTAGTCTAGGGTTAAAACGGCACTCTGCCGCCTGCACTAGTTTATCGAATTACCGCAATCTGCATTTTGGCATAGACGATGGCCGAATTGACGAGATGTGGGCCGATTGTGGACAGCCCGGTGAGGGATTATTTGTAATGGCATTGGCCGTGCACGAGGGCCATCTCTACGCCGGGACCTGCGAGTCGGCGGCTGATAGCGCCGGCCATGTCTTGCGCTACATGGGCAATGGTCGCTGGGAAGATCTGGGCTCGCCGGACGGGGCGAACGCAGTGATGAGCCTCGCGCCTTATCAGGGGGCGCTCTACGCCGGCACAGGTCGGCTCAAGCTCCTAGGCTCGTCCCTGCCCCCGTCGAGTAACGATAACGAAGGGGGAGGGGTCTTTCGCCTTGAGGGCGATCGCTGGGTGAGCTGCGGGAAAATGGGCGGGGAGCGCGGTGCCTACGCCGAATACTGCCATGATACGGTGCATGCCCTTGAGGTGTTTCAAGGGCGGCTCTATGGTGTGGGCTTGTATGCCCAGGGCTTGTTTCGCTATGAGGGCGGTTGTGACTGGACGGATTGCGGTAGCCATGGGAGCCGCCTAATGACGTTGGGCACTTTTCGCGGTGATTTGCACGTGCTGGAAAATGGCAGTGGGGTCTACCGCTTTAGCAGCGGTGAGGACTGGACGAAATGGACGCGTATGGCGGCGCTGCCCGGTGTCACACAGGTCTATTCGATGGCGGTTTATGAGGGCAGTATGGTGGTCGGGACCTGGCCGGAGGCGCGGGTTTTTCGCTGGGCGGCCAATGGCGAGTGGATTGATATGGGGCGCTTGGGCGAAGAGCTTGAAGTAATGGGCATGGCTGTCTACAATAGCACGCTCTATGCCGGCACCTTGCCGCTGGGGCAGGTGTACCGCTACGATGGGAATGGTCACTGGACGTGTACCGGGCAACTCGACACCACGCCCGATGTTAAGTTCCGCCGCGCGTGGTCGACGGCGGTCTATGACGGCAAGCTCTACTTCGGCACCTTGCCGGCGGGGCGGGTGATGTCGTTGGAGGCGGGGCGCAGTGCTACGCTGGACAGTGCCTTGGCACCGGGGTGGCGGCATCTGGCCGCCGTGCGCAGCGCAGGGATGTTGACGGTATATGTCGACGGCGAAGCAGTGGCCGAATCTTCTGAGTTCGCGGCGGCTGACTACGATTTGCGCAATAGCCAGCCACTGCGCATTGGTTGCGGTCAACACGATTATTTTACTGGGCGTATTGCCGATGTACAGATCTATCGTGGCGCTTTGCGGGCAGATGAAGTGCGGGGGATTGCAGGCTGATCAAGTTTACTCGGCGGCGGCTCGGTCGGCAGACCGAGCCCTTGTAGATAACGCCGAATCGACGTAGGGTCGGCGCGGGCGAGACGTCAGGCGCCAGGTGCGGCGGTGGGCGAACTAGGCACGATCTTGCTCCGGTCGCAGGCATTGGTTGCCAACGCACCAGACTGAGTCGGAGACGGTGGGATGAGGGCGGTTAGTTTTTTAGCCCGATCCGCGCAGTATTGCGTTGCTGGACAACAAGGTTGAGTGCGGTATATTATCTCAGCGGTTCAGTCCAATTGGCCTCTTCACGGAGCATTACTGCTCGCAGGTAATTCGTTTATGGTAGCACTGTTTGATTCTTTGGATGTTGCTTTCGGTCTTGTCGCTTTCATGGTGGCTTATCTGCTGGTCGGTATTCCGATTAAATTTGCTGGATCGCACCGTTTGGGGAAAACCTATGGCGCCGTGTTCTATCTCGGAGTTCCCTGCTATTCTCCCACCACATGGGATCGCAGTCCTAACTTCTCTCCCGAGTTGATCTGGCCAGCGGTGCGCTCGCTGTTGTTTTGGGGGGTTCATTGCGCGGTAGCCTACAGTGTGTACTGGTATCTGGTAATAAGTTTCGAGCCCTCGCCCCTGCAGCGCTCTTATATGGCTCTCTTGCCTTTCTACGCTTTCTCGGAGACCTTCGCGGCGGTGCTACGCATGTTTTTTCTGCCGGCCGGTCGGGTGTTGTGCCCCGTGCACGCGCGGCCCTTGTTGGCGCCTTCGCTCTCCAAGTTCTGGGGCCGCTACTGGAATCGCTGGGTTAGCGATTGGCTGCGCCATTTGATTTTTGCACCACTGCTGCGCACGCCCTACAGAGCGGCCTTTGCGGTGTTCGTCATTTCGGGTCTTTGGCATGAAATTGTACTAGAGCTGCCCTACTACTTGGCTGGGCATTCACCCACATTTGGCTCGATGACGCTATTTTTTCTACTACAGGGGCTGGCGCTTATACTTGAGCCGAAGCTCATCCGTCACCGCCCCGTACTGCGCCGAATCTACGGTTTGATCGCGGTGATCGTGCCGTCGCCGCTGCTTTTTAACGATGCCTTTCTCTGGGCTTTTATGCTCTGAGCGTTACTGACTCTGTGTGGTCTTCTTGGCCTTCGATAGATGATGTTGAGTGGCATTTGCGCCGCAGGACCGAAGGAGATCGATGCGGAACACGTCGCTACCGATCACGTCGTGGCGCTGGGTTTGCAGTCGGGTGAGTATTTCTCTGCCGGACGAAGCACTTGCGCACGGATCAGCCCCCAGCGGTGGGGATCAAACTCATTGAAAGTTTTCCTTAAAAAAGTTCTAATAGCGTAAGGATTGACAAGTCGCCCAACGGCTTCCGCGTCCACTGCGAAGCCCTGGCCACGCGAAGCGTCTCGAATCGCGCGTTTGGGCCTCGGCCAAGCCGGTAAATTGTTTGGCATCGCAACGTATTTCGCCAATTGGCTTTGCCACGCAGAGCTAAAAACGTCGTGAATAACATCAGGAGAGACTTTCGTTGGGGGTTGGTCATCGACTACTGATTGGGTATCTTGGGGCCAGCCCCATGGTGCGGTCTTGTCTCGGGTGTAGGTTTCTTTGGTTTGGCGATTGAATAGTCCAATCTGAGACGACGGCATTTTCTTGTCGGAAAATGCCCACTGTATTTCCTTTAACGACGATAGCCATGGCCCCGATAAAAGTTCTTCTCATAGAAGATACAATTGGTATCCCGATGCTCAAGATCCTTGAACAAATGGGGTTACGACGTAACGCTGGCGGAGGATGGCGAGCAGGCCTGGAGCATAGTCAATGAACGGCTGTTCGATATCCAAGCACAGCGTTGGAGGAGGGCGACTAAGCATTCATCCAAAAGCTGCGCGATTCGCTGAAATAAAGCATCCATGCTCACCTCTTTCAGGACACCCAATCTATTGCATAAAACACGGCGACTGATCGCTTTTGTCAGTCTGTTCATGCTGGGGTTGTATATATCCGGGGCCACTGCCGATGTGAATGGCTTACTCGATCTAAGTCTGGAAGACTTGGCGCAAACTCCCGTTTCTTTGGTATCGCGCAAGGCCGAAGCCCCGTTCGGGTTGCCCGCAGCAGTCTCCGTAATCACTGCAAAAGAGCTGTATCATTCGAGCACCTTCAACCTAGCCGAAGCCCTGCGCTTAGTGCCCGGCTTCCACGTCGGTCGTATCGATGCCAATAAATGGGCCGTCTCTGCCCGCGGTTTCAACGGGCGCTACGCCAACAAAGTGCTCGGTCTGATTGATGGTCGCAGCATCTACACTACCGCTACGGCCGCAGGGGTCTTCTGGGAAATGCAGGACATCCTGCTCGCCGACCTAGATCGCGTAGAAGTTATCCGCGGTCCCGGCGCATCGCTGTGGGGTGCCAATGCAGTCAATGGGGTCGTAAACCTCGTCAGCAAAGAAGCCATTGCAACGCAGGGAGGTCACCTGCGCCTCGGCATCGGCACCGAGGACCAACTGCTCCAAGGTCGCTACGGAGGCCGCATCAACGAGCAGACCTATTACCGCGCCTACGGGCACTTCGGCCGCCGTGACGACCTGAAAAGTAAAAGTGACATAGCGGCCAACGACAGCTGGGATTCCTGGAAAATGGGTACTCGTCTCGATTGGCGTCCCGCCGTGCGCGATCACATCACTCTGATCGCCGACCTACAGCAGGGCGATATGGCGCAAACTGCGTTGCTCTTTTCCCCCGAGGCGCCCTATTCGGACTTCGACCAACACCGCATACAATTCTCCAGCATCAGCACCTCTTGGCGTTGGCAGCGCGAAGTCTCGGACCGTTCCGATTTTAGTCTATTCTCATATTACGAAAACTTAGAGCGACGGGGCCCACCGGCAGGTGAGTTGTCCGACATATGGAATAGCGAATTCCAACACCGCATAAGTCTCGGCAACCGCCACGAGTTGCTCTGGGGATTGCAATATCGACTCACCGCTATTGAACGCATGAACCAGACTTTCACTGCATCCTTTTCCCCCCGCACCCGCCAACTGTCGCTCTTTGGAGGTTTTGCGCAAGACGACATCTCCCTGGTAACAAATCGTTTGCGTCTGATCTTGGGCGCCAAACTAGAGCACAACGAATTCACCGGCTTGGAATTTCAGCCCAATGCGCGCCTGGCCTGGACGCCGACTGCCCGGCACGCTCTGTGGGCGGCTACTTCCCGTGCCGTGCGCAGTTCCTCGAGCGGCGAAAATGATGTTCGCCTCTTGCTGGGCGTCCTACCACCGGTGGAGGGGGCTCTCCCTGTCTTCCTTGGTTTGGTTGGCAACCCCGACTTCCGCGCTGAAACGATGCACGCGTTCGAGGCGGGCTACCGCTACCGCTATGGGGGCTTACTATCCCTAGATGTGGCGACCTTCGCCAATGACTACACCGACTTGTTCGCAGTAGAGGGTACCCCGCTCATGCGCTTCGACGACCATGTTCTACGAGCAGTTACCCCCCAAAATCAGATATCGGGACGCTCATACGGTGTGGAAATCTCAGGAAATTACAAGTGGTCCAACTCCTGGTCTCTCAATACGGCTTACGCCTTTTTTCACCTAAAACTCAAGTCACCTGAAGCCAGTTCGGGTCTCCACGGTGACCAGGAAAAGAATACCCCGAGACATATATTCACCCTGGCTCTACAGGGGCTCAATATTTTGAGTACGGACCTCAATGCTACACTCCGCCGCGTCGGCCCTGTACTTGTAAATACAACAAATATCCCAGCCTATAGTGAGCTTGACCTGTACGTAAATCGTCTAGTCGCAGACCAAACGAGTATATCCCTTTCTCTACAAAATATGCTCCACTCGAGCCACGCCGAGTACAGTACTAGACTTCTGACAGTGCCTCTCATGCAGGCACAGCGCGCCTTTACACTAACCTTAGTGCGGGAATTCTAAGTGCGAAGTACAGCCCGCATCCTCGCATTTAGCGCGCTTATTGTCGCCTTTGTACCGGATCGCACGGCTTCGGCTCCCATCTCATCCGAATACCAAGTCAAGACGGCCTATCTCTACAATTTTGCCAAATTTATCCAGTGGCCCGAAGGCACTTTCACAGATACGACAGAGGCCATCGTTATCGGCATTGCCGGCGAAGACCCTTTTGGCAGTCTATTAGACGAAGCTATAAGCCAGCGCCGAGCACAGGGTCGCCCCTTGCGCGTTGAGCGCTACCACAACCTGGCAGATATCGGCCATTGCCACCTGCTCTTTGTCAGTCGTTCCGAAGCCAAGCAGCAGAGTGAATTGTTCAGAGCACTAGCAGATTCAAATGTAGTCACCATTGGCGAATCACCCGATTTCACAAAAGAAGGGGGCCAGGTCCGCTTCTTTCTCTCTAAAAGCCAGACCATTAAGATCGAAATAAACCGCACTGCCGCCCATCGAGCCGGCATCTTTATCAGCTCGCGTATCCTAAAGATGGCTCGTATATACAAGCCATAAGACCAGCCAAAGGATCCATGACCGTGCTCAATCTTCACGATCTATCCATACGCTGGAAGATGATCCTCATAATCTCGCTAACCGGCACGTCGACTCTGGTTTTGGCCTGCTCGGCCATCATCGTCTACGACAGGTCTTCAGCGCGCGACAACCTCGTGTCACAGATCCAGACATTGGCTGAAATTACGGGGGAAAACAGCAGCGCAGCGCTCATCTTCAGCGATAAGGAATCGGCCGAAAAGACCCTAGCGGCCCTCAAGCCTCAGAGCAATATCGTCCGCGCGAGTCTCTATAGTGTACTGGGCAAACCCCTGGCCCTCTACCACAGAGATGGAATTGATTTCGAGGCGCCGGCGATCGACCGCTTTGGTGCACTTTTTAGCGATTCCCATCTCGAAATTTTCCACCCCATAAGCTTCGACGGCGAGCAGGTTGGCACACTCTACGTAGTTTCAGACCTAGTCTCGCTCAAAACAGCAAGCGGCTATGTGGTCCTGGTTTCCGTAGTTGTTCTCGTCTCTATTATTTTCATTATTTTAATGACATCTTCGCTGCAAAAAGTAATCTCCGGCCCCATTCTCAACCTAGCGGAGTCGGCGCGTTTCATCTCTGAAGCTAAAGACTACAGCGTGCGCGCGGCGACACCACGTGGCAAGGACGAAGTCGGCTTACTCGTCAACGACTTTAATAAAATGCTCGAACAAATCGAATCGAGCCGTGCCGATCTCGAACGAGAGAACAACGTGCGCCGCCAAGCAGAAGAATCCCTGCGCCGACTCAACGAAGAATTGGAAGACCGTATCGAAGAGCGTACGGCCGAATACCAGCAGGCCAAGGACGCGGCTGAGGCGGCCAGCCGCCATAAGAGCGAGTTTATGGCCAATATGAGCCACGAAATTCGCACGCCGATGAATGCCATTCTCGGGATGAACCAGTTGGTCATGGAAACCAAGCTCAGCGAGGACCAGCGCTCCTATTTGGGCACGGCGCAGGACTCAGCCGACATGCTCTTGCAACTGCTCAATGACATCCTCGACTTTTCCAAAGCCGAGGCGGGCAAGATCGAACTTGAGTCCGTCCCTTTCAACCTGCGAGACAGCATGGTGGGGATAATCAAAGGGCTGGCTGTTAGCGCGCACAGCAAAGACCTCGACCTAGCCTTCGGCGTCAATCCAGAGATGCCGACTAGCCTAATCGGAGATGAGGGGCGCCTGCGCCAGATTATCGTCAACTTGGTCGGCAACGCCATCAAATTCACCGAACGCGGGGGAGTTGAGCTCTATATCGAGACCGAGCACGTCGACGGCGATTCGATCTTGCTACACGGCTGGGTCCACGATACGGGTATAGGGATCCCTAAAGAACAACAACAACAGATATTTGAAACCTTCACCCAAGCCGACGGCTCGATCACGCGCCAATATGGGGGCACTGGCTTAGGATTGGTTATTTCTACGCAGCTCGCCGCACTGATGCAAGGGGCTATCTGGGTCGAGAGCCAACCCGGCATCGGCAGCACATTCCAATTTACCGCACGTTTTGGGATCGCTCCAGACCCCCGCCCCGCCAGCGCGGTGAGTTCGGCACAACGCGTACTCGTAATCATGCCAAACGAAAACGAACACCGTCACGTAGTAGACCAGTTACGCGCCTGGGGGGCGCTAACGACCTTAGCCCTGACCACCGAAGCCGCCCAACAGGCTATCGAAAGCGCGGACGAACCATTCTCGCTCGTATTATTGGACTATCACTTGGGGCCTTTAGAATGGATAGATTCAATGACCCGCCTCTTGCGCGCACGGCGATCAACGACGACGATCGCCTTACTCTTACGCACCGGCATTCAGTACAATAGTCTCGATATTGACCTGCGCATCTTCAAACCAGTGGCCTATGCCGAACTGCTGGCCGCAGTCGACGGATCGTATCTAGACGAGTTGCGAAAAATGGGCAACAACAACACAGGCGCCGCCGAAAAACAGCGGCCACTCGATATCTTACTCGTCGAGGACACACCGGCAAACCAACGCTTGGTCTCTGTTTTATTAGAAAAAAATGGACACGCGATTACCATCGCCAACAACGGCCGCGAATGCCTAGCCTTATTTGCACAACACGCGTATGACGTAGTGCTCATGGATGTGCAAATGCCCGTTATGGACGGTCTCACAGCCACGGAAGAAATCCGCCGGCGCGAAGCGCAAACGAATACACACGTTCCCATCATCGCGATGACAGCCCGCACAATGGAAGGCGATGAAGAGCGTTGCCGAAAAGCCGGAATGGATGCCTATCTGACCAAACCTATGCGCATTAAGGATTTGTTGGACATCCTGCAGGAAACGGTGCGCTCTGAACCGTCGACGCCCTTGCCAACGACGGCAGATACGGATGAACGTACTGCTAGCGGCGAGAGGGATACCGATTTGTATCACACTATGTTAGAGCAGATGGGAGAGGACGAGGAACTCTTAGCAGAGTTAATTGGCCGTGTACTCGATAGCGGTCCCGACCTCCTAACACAGATAGAACGAGCCGTAGAGGCACAAGATGCTGAACAAATAGAACAGATCGCCCACAGGCTAAAAAGCACCGTCGGCGTTCTGGGCACCAGCCCCTGTTTTGACGCCGCCGAAGCGGTCGAACACGCAGGGTACAATAACGAGTTACCTGCTGCCGAGGAAAAGCTGGGAAATTTAAAAGAGGTGTTCGCGCGCTATACGAAGCAATTAGAAGAATTTTCTGCGCGCATTCATGCCTGAGGCATAGATATATCTGATCCGCTATGTTTCAGTTGGTCGCTCTCGAACTTGCTGGCGCATTCGCAGATGTTGCTCAACGCAATGTGCAGGTCGAGAATGATCCGCTCTATAAAAGCGGGCCACGGCGTTTTCGCGGTTACGCCCTCAGTCAGGTACTGGCCCGTCTGAAGGGTTTTTTAAGTTTTGCGACGCGCAACCATAGCCTGATCTGGGTGTGCGCAGACGGATATCGAACTACCTACGAATTTCATTCAATCAACAGAAACGGCGGTGATCTCACACCATTCGAATATGGATGCGTCGATCAGTAGCGAGAAAAAACTAATTTAGACGCCCACTAAAGGGGGATGTGTACAAACCATTTATTCACAGCTACAGCAATAAAAGCAACCGTACTATTGCTTTCTATCTTTAGCGTAATCTCCAAGAGTCGAAATAAGCGATCTAAATAGCTCGCTCAAGTGCTTTCTTTGCCGTTATAAGCACCGCAAACTATTTGACTTACATTGTGAAGTAGCAGTATATTACTGCTATTATCTGGCGTAAAATTTACGATGCGCAATAGGTCTTTATGTCCCCTCAAGCGGACATCTGGCAAGCCGACAACTAACCCATATTATATAAAAACCATGTATCAAGACTATACCATTACGCACCTCAGACAACTCGAATCTGAAGCGATTTATATTCTACGTGAAACTGCAGCTCAGTTTGAAAAACCCGTCTTGTTATTTTCCGGCGGCAAAGATTCTATTGTCATGGCGTATTTGGCCAAAAAAGCATTTTGGCCGGCAAAGGTGCCATTCCCCCTGATGCACGTCGATACCGGACATAATTTTCCGGAAACGATGGAGTATCGCGATGCCTTTATTGCAACACTTGGAGTAGACTTAGTCGTGGCATCGGTTCAGGAAGCAATTGATACAGGCAAGGTTATCGAAGAAAAAGGACCTTATGCAAGTCGCAATAGCCTACAGACGGTGGCGCTGCTCGAAGCGTTAGAAGCGGGTCAGTATGATGCCGCACTTGGTGGCGGCCGTCGCGATGAAGAAAAAGCGCGAGCAAAAGAACGTTTTTTCTCTCATCGTGATGCCTTTGGCCAATGGGATCCCAAAAATCAGCGACCTGAACTGTGGAATATCTTTAACGGGCGCAAGCACCACGGTGAGCACTTCCGTATCTTTCCGCTCAGCAATTGGACCGAAATGGATATTTGGCAATATGTCAAAGCCGAAGATCTTGAGTTGCCCAATCTCTACTTTTCGCACCAGCGCGACTGCATTGTGCGGCAGGGGGTCATCATGGCAGTGACCGATTTTATCGAGGTGCAGGCCGATGAAGAAATAGAGAATATGACGGTTCGCTTCCGCACCATTGGTGATGCAACATGTACTGGGGCTGCACTATCGACCGCTAGTAGCCTAGAGGCTATTATTGCCGAAGTGGCTGCGGCTCGAGAAACTGAACGCGGTACCCGCACCGACGATAAACGCTCAGAAACCGCCATGGAAGATCGCAAAAAAGAAGGGTATTTTTAGCCCTCGCTCTGTTGGCGTACAAAAGCAGTCACATTAGGCATCCACCGTTCCCACAAATAGATCTTCAATCCCTCTTCAAGTTGATAAAATGAGCGAAAATACGACCGCAGGTTATCTCAATATGGATCTTTTACGGTTTACTACTGCCGGTTCTGTTGACGATGGCAAGAGTACGCTAATTGGGCGCTTATTATATGATAGTAAAGCCATATTTGAGGACCAGCTTGAGGCCATAGAACAAAACTCTAAGGCTCGCGGCGATGAGAATATTAATCTCGCCTTATTGACCGACGGGTTGCGTGCGGAACGCGAGCAGGGCATCACCATTGATGTAGCCTACCGCTATTTTGCAACACCCAAGCGCAAGTTCATCATTGCCGATACCCCAGGGCATATTCAATATACCCGCAATATGGTAACCGGTGCTTCTACAGCAAACCTGGCCATTGTGCTAGTGGATGCACGCAAGGGGGTAATTGAGCAGACCTGTCGCCATGCTTTTATCGCCGATTTATTACGTATCCAGCACATTGTCGTCTGCGTAAATAAAATGGACTTGGTCGATTGGTCGCAGGAAATTTTTGATAACATCGTCGACGATGTAAAAAAGTTTGCTTCGCGTCTTAATAACATCATAGACATAACCTTTATACCGGTTAGCGCACTGCTGGGCGATAATATTGTCGATCCATCCGAGCACATGAACTGGTACGAGGGACCGACGCTACTTTACTATCTCGAGACCGTATACATCGGCGCTGATGTAAACCACGTTGACGCCCGCCTGCCGGTACAATGGGTTATCCGGCCGCATTCGGATGCGTGGCATGATTTTCGTGGTTTTGCCGGTCGTATTGCCGGCGGTGTATTTAAACCCGGAGATGAAGTGACGGTTCTACCCTCCGGATTTCAAAGTAAAGTAAAGGCCATACATACTTTGAACGGCGAATTAGCAGAAGCATACGCCCCTATGTCAGTCGCCGTAACTCTGGTTGATGAAATAGATATTTCGCGCGGCGACATGTTGGTCAAGCGGAACAACCCACCTGTACCCCGCCAGGATGTTGAAGCAATGATCTGTTGGTTTTCCGCAGATAAGACGCTTATGGCCCGAGGGAAATTTATCCTCCGTCATACGACCAAAGAAGTAAAAGCCATCATCAAAGAAGTGCGCTACAAGGTAAATATTAATACCTTGCACAAAATTGAAGCAGATCTGGAATTTACGCTCAATGATATCGGCCGTATATCACTGCGTACCTCAGCACCAATAATCGCCGACAGCTATAAAAGCAATCGCATTACCGGCAGTTTTGTGTTGATTGATGATCAGACGAATGAGACGGTTGCCGCAGGTATGATTATCTAACTCTACCTAGCCGGCTGCCACCGAATACGGACCAATCACCTCACAAGTCCAAGATACCGACGCCAAGGAATACGGCTGCTCATTCATAGCTTGGGCGGGTGTGTCGGACTTTGCTGGCCGTGCCCCGGCTGGCCTGGGAGCAGCTTGTTGGCCAGGCCCAACCAACCAGACGCGCCCTCGGCGGAGTCGAGGATCATCGCAGCAACAGCAGTTTCCACCGTCCCCGTCCAACGCGACTCCGGCTCCATTCTGTAGAGGTACACGCCACTCGCCAACTCCCGTCCCAGATCGTCTCGGCCATCCCAGTGCCACGGTGTGGCCCCCCGGCCGGACGCCATTCCTTTGCCAGTCTCGCGCGGTCTCCGGGCCGCCGGCGCGCCCGGAATCCGTCACGGCCGCGAATTTGATCCTGAAGGGCGATGCGTCGCCGGTAGCGTAAGCCACCGCGTGTATGAAATGCTCTGATGAGTTGACCAGCGTGTTGATGTTGATGCCGTTGCCCGGGGGCGGCCGCCGGTCCGCGGATTCACCTACCAGCAGCACGGCGTTGCCCTAGGTCCCCTTCAGCCCAACTCCCTGAAACTGCACGGGAATCACTCGACAGGCCGAGCCAGGTGACGTATCACGTGGTCCGGACGTACACCGAGTGATAGAGGTGTGACCGGAGGCCGTTGGAGTCGGCGATGAACGGCGGACTCCAGTCACCATCGTGGGCTCTCTTCTGGTAGAAGATCGTTCCTGCTCTGTGAACAACGTGAACGTCGTCTCCATCGCCGACTGGTTGCTCCCTGTTGAGCACTAGTGGAGGTAGATTAATCACCGGGGGCAATCAAGTTGTATGCGATGCTGGCGTTTCGCCAGAAGTATTTTTCCGCCGACCCTCTGCCCTTGCCCTCAAAGTAGCGAGCAACTATTTGGTGGGCAGTGGCAAAATCGCTGACGCGCTCGATCTGTGGCCAGTTGCTCGCGTAGATCAGTCGGTCCTGGCCGAAGGCCTCCCACACCGCGTCGAGCGCGGGCCGGTAGTATTCGACATCGGCGGGTGCCGGGGTGACTTCGGTCATCTGCACCAGGGCCGAAACTTTGCAGTAAACTTGAGGCCAGGCGGAGATCTCGTGCAGGCTGCGCACCCACTCGGGATTGGGCGCCCGGCCGTCGATGGGGCGGCCTTCGGCGAGATGGTTGAGCACCACGCGCAGCCCGGGTACTCGGCGCATAAGTTCGGCGACGTAGCCGAGGGCGGTATAATCGCCGTGGAAGTCGAGCGCCAGGTCGCGGGCGGCGAGCCGTTCGAGGCTTGCGATCAGTCGAGGGGATATACTGTCCATGGCCTGTCGGGGATGATCGACATAGTCGTGGCAGCAGTCCATGTGGAGTCGGAAACCCTTGAAGAGCGGATCGGCAGCGTTGCGCTCAAGGTCGTGGGTAAAGGTCTCCGCGAAAGGGTCGAGATGCCCCACGATACCCACGATAAAGGGATCTTCGGCGGCTCGGTCGAGCATCCACTGGTTGTCTTCGACATTCCCACTAGACTCCACCACCACCGTGCCGGTCACGCCCTCGGGCACGGCCAGGGTTTTGTAGGTTTCGAGTTGTTCGGTGCGGAAAAGCAGGGGCTGCGGCGTGGATGGGGCGCCGATATGAGTGTGGGTGTCTACTACCATCGGCATAACCATGATTCCTTGGGCAAGAGATCGTTCGTACACACTTGTCAGCTAAGTAGATGTTCTATTCTACAACCGGCCGGAGCGCCTCTGCAACCCGGTGTCCACGTCCTCAACGCCGCCGAGCCTGGCACATTCTGCGCCATTGGTCGGGAGAGCGGTAGAGAGCGGTGGCTAATCTCAGTAGTCCGTAGCGGCTGCTGCTCGACGGCTTCGCTCACCGTCTCTGCTTTTTTGCTACTTCTTCGACTATCTCGACTGCTTCCTATGCTTCAACTTCGGTTATTACTTCATCGGGCAAGTTGCCATCGGGCAGACTGTCAAACCAATGCAAAACATCCGACTCCGAAAAGATGAGCCGCCTTTCGCTAATGCGCTTGTCGGGGGGGAGATGACCTCCCTGATTTGCTCCAAGTGAGGTGAGATTATTGCTTACTCGTTAAGGAGTAGCCTCATGAAACAGTTGGAGCGTTTGGGAGTGCCAGCTATTGATGTCTGAAAGTAGGTGAATTCAACTTGAAAGTGCAATTCCTGTAGGTTGTGAAATAACAAAGGGCCAACTGGTTATATTTCCTTTGTCATCCACAGCCCCACGAGGAGGAGCATATGAAGGGAGATCGCCAGTTGACCGTGCCTCAACGATATGAAATATTCGCGTTGAAAAAAGCGGGGCATAGCCAAGTCGCCATCGCCGGTTTGGTTGGGGTGCATGCCTCCACAGTTTCTCGTGAGCTTCGTCGGAATAAAAGTCCGACCGGTTACTATGCTCAGGCTGCTCATCGACACGCTCAGCAGCGCCGTCTTCAATCGCGTGGTCCGGACCAAGTGGACTCGGCGCTCTCAGCGACTGGTCGAACGTAAATTACGGCAGCAATGAAGCCCCGAGCAGATCGCCGATCGGCTGAAACAGACGCAACGCGTTCGGTTTTCTCATGAGCGGATCTATCAGTATCTGCGTGCGGATCGACTGGCCGGTGGAAACTGGCATGCACAACTTCGGCGACGGTTAGGTTTGCGTCGAGCCCGACGATCCACCGCCTATAAAGGCAAAATAACCCAGCGCGTTTCGATCGATCAACGCCCTTCCATCGTCGTCGACAAAAGTCGAATCGGCGCTTGGGAGGCCGATCTGATGTTGGGCGGTCAGGGCGGCGGTGCCTTGTTGACCGTCGTCGAGCGCAAGAGTCGTTGGACCTGCATGGCTCGATTGTCCTCCAAGCAGAGCGAGGTTGTCGCCGAGGCCTTGATCAACTTACTACGCCCGTATAAAAAACAGGTCAAAATCGTGACGCTGGATAACGGCAACGAGTTTGCTCAGCATGTCAACGTCAGCAAAGCCCTCCAGGCGTCGGTCTATTTTGCGCATCCGTATTGTGCTTGGCAGCGCGGCCTCAGCGAAAATACCAACGGCTTATTGAGACAGTATTTTCCAAAGGGCACCAATTTTAAAATCATCCGTCAAGCCAAACTCGATCAGATTCAAAAGCGACTTAATCAAAGACCAAGAAAAGGATTGGAATTTTTAACTCCACAACAGATCTTTCAACCGGAAAGATCCTGAAACATCATTGTGCACTTCAAAGTTGAAACCACCATATGCACAAGCCATATTGGAAAGCAATCTACAGGGTGGCCTGATATGTCGTGTTTGACCGACCGTGCTGCAGGAGAATACGCGGAAAAACTTTTCAAAAACGCCGCAGAGATGTTCGATACGGTAATCATCGAACCGGCTCTTCGCAGATTGCTGCTGTGATGCGTGTGATAAAGCGCGAGGCGACAGTGTATAGGAAAAATAAAGGGCCTTTTATGGGATCGGGTCAAGCGGTGTAGGTGTGGTTAGGGTGGCCTCCCGCTGCGCGGTGCCCGCAGGCGGGGTCGCGGGCCGGCCTTTGCTTATGCGGAGCATTGGTGTCGCTGGCGGAGGGCTGGACTGGACGGATTGGTGTCGCTTAAAGGAGGATTGCGAAGGGTCGTAATACGACAATTGAGAATGCTGGGTATCGTGGGGTTCCCAATTGTCGTATTACGATGCTCAGACCTGCACCTGGCAGCCGCAGAAGCATATGACCCCCGCCTAGCAACCCGCGCCCGCGTCGGCTGCGGCCACCAACGTTTTAACTCCCAACTGTAAATTTCTGCTCTTTACTTACATTCCCCGTCTACCAAAAGCTGACCGTCCGGGCACGGAGACGGAGTAATGTCCCTGCCACAAGCCCGCCAGCTCTCACTTTCGTCGTAGTCTACATCCCCGGACGCAATACCTGCACGACCCGACGCCTCGCTGGGATCGGGCCCGTTGTGGTTTTCTTTGCCGGTTACAAGATAACGCGGATTAATACTTCCTGAATCAAGTTCATATTCAAAAGCGCTCAAAGCGTGCCCTTGTATTACCCGCCCATACTTAGCCGTATGCTCCTCGGAACATTGATCTTGCCACATCGAAGAACCGCCTGATCCCCTGTTGTTGCTTCCGTCGTGTAGTGAGTAAAATGGATCGACCATGGAAGCCTGAAATTCCTCCCAGTTCCAGGCGGAGGGGTTGCCGACGTCAATGGCCTCTTTGTGTACTTCAAAGTGTAGATGCGGAGTTAAAGACTGCCCACTACTTCCCATCTTTCCGATTTCATCCCCACTGTCCACCCAATCCCCAACGCTCGGTGTCATACTCGAACCCTTCTGTAGATGATAGTACGCCGAATACCTGTAACCTACTCGGTCCAGAAGCCCTTTGTCTTCTTCTGGGTCATGGTCAATGACAACGTAGTTGCCGGCACAGTTTCCGTTAGGGTAGTTGCACCCACCACCGCAATCATCCGATTTAGGAAACCTGGCAGCAGTAGGTTTGTTGTTCATGTCTTTTTGTTGTTGATCCGTTAACAGCCACTTACCACACCCATCACCTTCGTCTGACTTTACGAAAATAACTTTGCCGCTTGCTGCTGCTAAAACGGAAGGGAGTTTGTCCCGATAGTTATTGTATTCATTCTCGGATGTAACGTAGAAATAGCCCACGTCCATTCCAGTATGGCCTGGATAAGTGTGCCCAGAAGCACCAGTCCAACTCGGGTCCATAAAACTCGAGTGCGTTGGAGCAGAAATGGCTCCATGGGAGCCTACCGGCCATATGAATCGATCGCGGTTTCATTCCCCTTTTTTTTCAACATATTCATTTGCCTCGGCATTGACCAATGTTGCTAGCGCAACAGCCATGCCAAGAATCAGTTTCTTCATGAGAATCTCTCCGTGCAATTTAAGGTGAACTACTTACCTATAAGTGATAGCGAATCTATTAAACCAATAAAAATCCTGCAGCGCCCCTATCGCCCTGGCGTGTCGACACGAGTCGCGATTCTCCCCCAAAAGACTTTTCATCAGGTTCCGGCACCACAAAATTGCTTTCCAAACCTACACCAGACTCACGATAAGCCCCCTATATTCCTTATCCGCTCAGCGGCAGGGCAGGGCAGGGCAGGGCAGGGCGGAGCGTGTGCCATGTATAGGAGAATATAAAGGGTCTTTTAGGGGGTCGAGTCAAGCCATATGGGCGTCTATCGCCCTTTTTGCAGCCGGTTGTGCGCCTTTACGCGGCCCCTCTTTTAGGCTCGACCGGCCCGAGCTGTATTTCGTGGTTGTTATAACGGCGGTGCGAAGACGTAGATGCCGGTGGCAGGCTTGCTGTTGAAGATGAAGAAAGAAAGGTAGGATGTGTTGGTGAGTCGATTCTACCGATGGATCAAGATTATTGTCTTCTACAAACCGAACAAACTTTCCGACCACATACTCGTAGAATGATAAGGTGGAATCACTGCATCCAGTGATTTTTCTATCGGTTAGAAAGAGTTCATAACAACGAGCAATATTCATAAAAAAGCACCCCGTTTGAGCGTCTGGCTCTGCGCTCAATTCGGGGTGTTTCTTTGAATACTAAATGAAGCTTTTTTTACCTAAGCCCTTGGTTCAAATGTGCTTGGGCTATTATCGGTTTTTTCACCCACACTTCCTGAAGACAAATAGTATGCTTAGGAAAATAGGGCGCTGATCATCTCCCTGGTTTTCTGCACTACTTGCTCTAAAGAACCTGGCGCGAACTTGGCCCAATAGGTTACATCTATATTACTTTCGTGGCCGTCACGGTTACAGGCTTCGCGCGTCGGTAGGTAACCGACATAGTGCGAAGCCATGTGGGCAATTTGGACAAAAGCGGCGGGCGAGTCCAGCTTGATTGCTAATTGTCCTTCAACGAAGGGTTCACCAGGTAAAGCAACAAGGGCGGCATCGCCAATGCGGAAAACCTGAATCTCGTAGTCAAAGTATGGTTGACGTTGTTGCTGTAGTTCAACGCTTCTAGTAGATGCAGCGCGAAACCAGGTAGGATCAACGCCACTACCATCGTTGCGAAAAGGAGGATATGGATGCGCCGATAGAATGGTCTCAACGGCGGCACTGCGAGCTGGGGGAATGGTGCGGAACGACAGTGGAATGCTGCAGGAGGTAAACTTGATACATGCTTCGCTAGTGTACGTCATGGATGCCATAATCTGATTGGTCATGGTAGCTAGCGCGGTGCCCATACGGTGATGATCAGGGGTAAAGTTGGCATCAAAGGGGTGCCAGGGATTGATATTGCCGCAACAACCGTTGACCACTAACGGTACGCAGTTTGTCCCGAGCTTAGTCTGCATGGCAGCTGACCAGCTGCCAGGCCAATCTGCAGAGACTGCATGGTAGTGCTCAGGCTTGCCAAAGTTAATGACCGGATGACAGGTATGATGCAGTAGTAGTCCCAGCATAGTGCTGTCGCCACGGAAAGCGAGCACGCCAACTTCGGGATCTATTGGGCCTTCTAAATAACACAGATCTTTTGGACCGAGGGGTTGTTTGGGAACGCCAAAGGGTTTGGGCATTACTATTGTACCCTTACGGGTGATGCCGCGGCGGTTAAAAGAAAAATCGCCAAGCAGGCCACGGCCACAGCCCATCTGTGTCGGCGCTAGATTCTTGCCCGCTTGAATTGCTGCGGCAATGGCTTGCGGTATGACAAAGTCGATATAGGCATCCTCGGAGCCACGAATATATTGGGTGTCGGGTCCCATTTCAAGCGGGAAGTTGGGATCGAGCATAAATGTCCCTAGACTGGGAGCTGAGTGGGTCTGGGTAGCGCAGACGATAACTGCTGCAGGAGTAGTATTAAGTGCCTCGGCTACCGTTTGCCGGATCTGGTCCGTATAAGGTTTTCCAACGACAGTCAGATCGAGCGCAAGCATGCACACTCGCTGTCCCCCCGCATCGAATACCAGCGCTTTGGCATAGAGTGATTCGAGCACGGTATGGGCGGGGCGATGCTGCCCAGTACCATCACCGCACAGGTGAGCTTCCATGGGTGGGGTGATGTCGACCATGGCGGCGCCGACGCAAAGTTGATGGTTGGACATGGTTGTCTCCATACTAAAAATCTGCTTGCAAGAAAAGTGTTGAGTTAACCAAGGTTCGAAGAGGTATAAAACGCTTTTTTATAAGGCTTAGCAAGTAGTGCTCTGCGTTACTATAGTTTGTTGGCTCTAAGTGATCTAGACAAGATATTGCGACAGTAAAAAAAGCAGGTATATTGAAGTTTACTATAATCAAACGCTATTTTTTAACGTCGGATTAAATTATGCGGCTTTATTTTTTACTACTCGGTACGCTTTTTTGGGGCTCTCTGCTTGAGGCTCAGTCACAACATGGTTTGATCAATGGTCAACTGGTTGATAGTAATACCCAACAGCCTATTTTAGGAGCTAATATTGTTCTCTTGCATCGTGAATTAGGTACTACTAGCGATAGTGAGGGGCGTTTTGTTTTTGATGATTTGCCGGTGGGACGTTATCAATTACAAGTTTCGATGATAGGTTATCATACGCTTATTCAACCGGATATAGTAGTACGTTCAAAACGCATTACCATGATTAAGATTCCGTTGGCAGAAGCCGTCTTAGATATGGAAAATACCACCGTTAAAGCTGACTATTTTTCAGCCATAGAAGAAGCGGTGAGTGCCGTTAATTTTAGCTATGAGGAAATTCGTCGCTCACCGGGGTCGGCTCAGGACATTAGTCGCCTACTACAAGCGATGCCTGCGGTTAATATGCATAACGATCAGCGCAATGACTTAATTGTGCGTGGTGGTAGTCCGATGGAAAATCTTACACTCGTTGATGGTTTTGCCATGCCTAATATCAACCACTTTCCGACGCAGGGTGCATCAGGTGGTGCTATTGGGTTACTCAATACAGATTTGATTGCCGCTGCTAACTTCTATGCCGGTGGTTTTTCTGCACGCTATGGGGATCGCCTGTCCTCTGTACTTGCCATTGATCTGAGAGAGGGAAATCATAGCGAATTTGACGGTGAAATAAATATGGGTATGGCCGGTGCTGGCTTTGTCTTTGAAGGGCCATTAAATGGTGGTCGCGTGTAAACATCCCCGTTTTAGTGGCAGTCTAAAGTAGAGTTTTCCAGCGGTTGATGAGCCATCCTATATTCAAATGGCGTGAAGTCTTCGAGTGCATCATGAGGCCGCTCTTCGTTGTATTCATCCATCGATTCTTCGGTGATAGCGCGCACCTCGGATAAGGTTTTAAAGACGTACCTATTCA
>JABHFS010000020.1 GCA_018672475.1 Gemmatimonadota bacterium
CCATCGGCGCGATTTGCGCGTGGCCGCCGCCGGCGCCGCCGCCCTTCATGCCGAAGCGGGGCCCCAAGGAGGGTTCGCGCAGGCATACGGTAGCGCGTTTGCCGATGCGATTGAGCGCGTCGCCCAAGCCGATGGTGGTGGTGGTCTTGCCCTCTCCGGCCGGGGTTGGGTTGATCGCGGAGACCAGGATAAGCTTGCCGGTGTCGTTGCCTGCTAGGCTCTGGCAGTAATCCTGCGAGATCTTGGCTTTGACGCGACCGTAGTGTTCGAGGTACTCGCTGTCGATGCCGAGCTTGGCGGCGACAGCGTCGATGGGCAGCAGGTCGGTTTGGCGGGCGATTTCTATATCGGGTAACAAGAAGAGTCTCTCCTGGGTTCAGTGGACGGCTAATCGCAACAGGTGTTCGTAAAAGGGTTGGCACTCGGCGAGCAGCGGTTCCAGCTTGCTCGGCAAGGGAGCTTTCTTCGCTCGGTAGGGCTGGAAACCAGTCGAGCGATGCACATTTTCATACCAATGCGGCGCCCAGACGCCGTCTTCGGGGCGTGTCCCCGCGGTCCAATGCAGCATGTGCTCGTCGAAGACTAGGCCGGTGCGGTCGCAGAATGTTGTGAGCACGCCGCGCGGGTTGAGCAAGGTCTGGCGCGCATCGAGCACGACCGGCTCTTGGCCTAAGTCGCGCAGGTACTGGAGCAATTCAATATGCTGCGCGTAACCGACGTCGCGCAAAGAAGGCGTGGCGACTTGCTGTGCGTAGGAGGGCAGCATGTCGCGTGGGTCGCGGGTGAGGATGACATTGACCATCTCGCGCATAAAAGTCCAATCGAGCTCGACGAGGTGGTGCGTCATCTGTTTGAAGAACGCGACAGGCTTATCGCAGGGGCCGAGCATCTGGTATCGCACCACTTTTCCGCCGTCGTTTTCCTGCGCGGCGATGATCTCTTGCGCGCCGGGGTGGTAGTCGCGGGCGTCGGTGCGGGTCAGATAGTGCGCGTAGAGCGGTTCGTCGTGGACGCGGGTGTCCGCGCGTTGGGCGAAGGAGTACATCAGCGCCGTTGAGATATTGCGTGGGCCGCTCCATAGGTTTATGCGGATCATCGGCTTGGCCTTGCGGCGTCGACGGCCCGGTGCACAGCCTCGTCGTAGTGGGCTTGTAATTTTTTTGTCATGGGACCATAGGGGCCGATTGCACGGCCGTCGACGGCGGTGACCGGGGTCAGTCCGCCGAAGGTACCGGTGACAAAGGCCTCGTCGGCGCCGTAGACGTCGAAGAGCGAGAAATTTTTTTCCGCGCAGGGGATGCCGTGTTTGTGACAGGCGGCGATGATTTTTCCGCGGGTGATGCCGTTCATGCAGTACTGGCCGGTCGAGGTCCAGACTTCGTCGTTTTTGACCATGAAAAAATTTGTGGCGTTGCAAGTGGCGACAAAGCCGTGGATATCGAGCATTAGAGCCTCGTCGGCGCCGGCCTGCAGCGCTTGGATCAGGGCTTGAACCTCGTGCAGTTTGGAGTGGCAGTTGAGACGCGGGTCTAGATAATCGGGCGAGCCGCGGCGGATGCTGCTGGTAAAGAGCGTGATGCCGCGTTCCCGGCTTTTGGGGTCGGCCTGCTTGTACTCGGCAATGATCACGAGATTGGGGCCGCTAATGGTCAAGCGCGGGTCCTGCGAAGGAGTCTTCTTGATGCCGCGCGTTAGCATCAGGCGCACGTGCACGCCGTCGTGCATCTCGTTGGCGTCGAGCGTCTGGTGCAACTCGGCGGTTAGTCCTTGGCGGCTCATGCCGATATCCATGCCGATGGTCGCGGCGCCTTGGTAGAGGCGGTCGAGGTGTTCGTCGAGGAAGACCAGCACGTCGTCGTGCAGGCGGAGCCCCTCCCAGACGCCGTCGCCGACCAGGTAGCCGCTGTCGAAGACGGAGATCTTGGCGTCTTGGCGCGGCAGTAATTCGCCGTTGATATAGACGAGCACGTCTTCGTTGCGTGGGTCGTCGACCGCGTTGTGGGTACCGTGAATCATAGGCCCTCGGTTTGGTGGCGTGTCATCGATGACACGCGTATATCGTGGGCCATGTTATTCGATGGGATCGGGGTGGTTGGGGCCGATCCAGTGTACGGCTTCGGGTTTTTCGGCCGGGTCGATGTCGAGGTTGACGACCACCGGTTCTTGATCGGAGCGCACCAGCACGCAGGAGAGCGGTTCTTCGTCGCTGGCGTTGATTTCCTGGTGCGGCACGAAAGGCGGCACGAAGATAAAGTCACCGGGACCTGCTTCGGCGATAAATTCGAGCTGTTCGCCCCAGCGCATGCGCGCGTGGCCGCTGACGATGTAGATCACGCTTTCTAAAGCGCCGTGATGGTGGGTGCCGGTTTTGGCTTTTGGTTCGATGGCGACGGTGCCGGCCCAGATCTTTTGCGCACCGACCATGTCCTGGTTGATCGCGGCGGCGCGCAGCATGCCCGGTGTCTGCGGGGTGTTGGTATCGAGTTGGTCGCCGGGGACGACGCGGACGCCTTGCGTGCGCCAGTCGGGGGTATGGTCTTCACTCAAGTGGATAAACTCCTCAGTGGCAACGTTGGTAGATGATCTCTATAAGCGGTATCTGCGCGTCGATCTCGTCGATTTTGTCGCGCCCATATAGCGCAAGCAAGGTCTCTAATTCTATTATGCGGCGCAACTCGCCCCGACCTCGTCGTGCATTGGCAGAAAAGCTTCGGGTATGTCGGCGGTGAGATCGATGATATCGGGGCCGCCGCCTTCCCAGACGATGTCGTCGGCGATCATGACGCTGAGCGCGCAGGGGGCTGGCCGCCAATAGGGGCAGAGGTAGATGACAATGGGAGGTAGCGGATCGTCGAAAATCAGGTTGCTACCGCCGAAGTCACCGTGGATAAGTTGCTCTGGCGCAATCGACGGGTTTGGGCATGCGGAAGTGCTCGCAGGTGATATCGCGTTGGATCTCGGCGAGGTAGCGGTAACCGGGGTCGAGTGCCGCCGGTTTGAGCACGATATCGTCGACACGGTAGGTTTTGCCTTGGCCGCTGTCGAGTAGGGTGAGGGTGCCTGTGGCATTGAAAGCGGCGAAGAGTTCGGGTGGGAGAGTCTTCGATGGCATCGATTATCCTTCTTTTGTTTTGATCTATGTTTTCGTATGCTTCAGGCAACAAATAAGAAGGGAGGCTCGGTCAATGTCCAGCCCGATCCGAAAAGGCGAGCCCTACTCGCCCGAGCGTACCACCGAGATTGTCGATGAATTGAACCGCGAGGGTTTTGTCCACTTAGGCCCGACACTCAAACCCGATGAGGTCGAAGCGCTACGTGATGCGATGCAGCGCAAGTGGGCCGACCCGGCAATGCACGACGAGGCAGGAGGCCAGATTAAAGGCATCAGCATGATGCGGATGTTCGAATATTCCACGGCCTTCCGCGACCTGATCGTGCGCGAGCCCTTCGCCAGCTTGGCCGAGGCGGTGCTGGGTGAGGATTGCCATATGCTGGCGCAAAACGCGTTGCGCACCGAACCGGTCGAACCGGTCGAACCGGGTAAGAGCGGTGGTTGGCATTTAGATGACCTGGTGCATTTTCCGCTCAACGACGAGTTCGAGCGGCACGACCCGCGCATGACCATGCCCTGTATGGTGCTACAGGTCTTTACGCTCCTGACCGATGTCGACGAAGTTAAATACGGGCCGACCGAGGTGGTGCCGGGAAGCCACTATGCTGGGCGGCGGCCCAACGACTCTTATAACCCAACCTTTGCCGAGCGAGAGCCGGTGTCGATTTTGGCGAAGGCGGGTGACGCGTATCTATTTAATAACCAGGTTTGGCATCGGGGCGCGCCGAATGTTTCCGATCGGGTACGCTATTTGGGTGGGGTGACTTATAGCAAGCGCTTCGTCTCGCAGAAGCTGTATCCCTTTATCGACTATCGCATGCCCGAGCACGTGTGGGAGGGCGCGGATGAACGGTTACAGCGGTTGCTGGGACGGCACAAGCCGGGGGCTTACGGCTAATACAAGTTGACGAGATTCTCAATGACTGTGGATGCGGCGGATGATTGTGTTATTGAGGGTGTGATTGCGGGAATGAAGTCAGCGCCGCGGATAGTGTGCAGATCGGCTACAAGGCGGCGATGGCGAAAGCGGCTGAAGTGCACGCCCCGGGACACCGGATCGGCGGTGCGGGCGTGCAGGCGGTGCCGGATATTTTCAACCTCGATCAGTCTTTCGCACCCTATTTTTTAGACCCCGCAGAACGCCGAAAAACCGCCGTCGATCGGCACAATCGCCCCCGTAACAAAACTCGCCTGCTCTGAGAACAGCCACAGCGCGCAACCGACGACTTCGGGTGGGTCGCCGAAACGGGCCATCGGGACTTGGCCAATAACGGTTTCGCCGCGCTCGGTCAGCTCGCCGCTTTTCTCGTCGGTTAGCAGGAAGCGATTTTGCGTGGTGATCATAAAACCTGGCGCGATGGCGTTGACGCGGATCTTGGGCGCATAGGTCGAGGCCATATGCACGGCGAGCCAGCGGGTGAAGCTGTCAGCGGCGGCTTTGCCATTGGAGTAGGCTAGCGCGCGCGACAACGGCAGACCGCCACCAATCGAGGTTATATTGACGACGGCGCCTTCGCCTTTTTCCGCAAAAACGCGGCCTACCGCCTGGGATGGGATCACGGCGCTGAGGTAATTGAGGTCCATGACCTTTTGTACGGCCTCCGGGGCGATATCGAAGAATTCGAGGTCGGGTGTGGTGGTGGTAGACGGGTGGCTGCCGCCGGCGCCGTTGAGTAGTAGGTCGACGGTGCTAAAGTGTTCGAGTGTCTCTGCGAGCGCTTTTTCGACGCTGGGCTTGTCGATGGCATTGCACTCGACGGGGATCGCCTTGTCGGGGTGGTCTTGGTTTATCTCATTGGCTTTGGCGCGGGCCGCGTCGAGCGAGATGTCCCAGATCGCAACCTGTGCGCCAGCTTTGGCCAAGCCGCGGGCGATCTCACCGCCGATGGCGCCGCCGGCGCCGGTGGCTACCGCTTTTTTACCCGTAAAATCGAAAGTTGTTGTCAATGTGTTGGTGCCTCCTGCCATGCAGTGTAAAAATCGTTCATTGAAGGATAGCGCTCGTCGGAATCTTCGCCGCAGGCGCGCAGCGTAACTTCGTAGAGCGCGTCATTGCCGCGAAAGGGTCGGGTGGATCGTCGATGCGGTCGGTGTCGAGCAAGGGGTGGCTCATGGCGTCGGGGCATCCTGCGAGTAGAGTAAGGGCAGGTGCTCGTCGTCGTTGATGGCATCGCCGATTTGCAGGCGGTTAAAGACCTCGTCGGGCAAGACGCTTTGCTGCCCGTTGAATTTGACGTCTTCGGGCATAAAGAGCATGGCGAAGGCCCGACGCGGGTTTAGTGTCATATTGGGTCCGGCGGCATGCGCGACCATGCCGCTGATAAAGATGCCGGCGCCGGCTTTGACCTCGACGGGTTGCGGTTTGATGCATGCCCATTCGGGATAATCGGCGATCAGATCGCCGATGCCGGCCTGGCCGAGGTGGCTGGTGGTGTCGTAGCGGCTAGTTCTGTGCGATCCGGGGAGAAAATAGAGGCAGCCGTTTTGCAGGGTGGCGTTGTCGAGCGCAATCCACAGCATGGTGGCCTGTTGCGAATGATAAGGGTCCATGGGGTTGTCGACGTGGAAATTGGTGGGGTTGGCCCAAGGGGCTTTGATCAGCGCGTGGTCGTGGAAGAGCCGGATGCCGGATGCGCCGGAGATTTCTGCGGCCATCTGGCCGATGCGGGCGTCGAGGACCAACGCTTTGACGGTGGCGTGTGACTTCCACAAGTTGACGCATTGCATGAAGACCTGTTGGTAGTAGCCTTCGCCGGTCTGGTTGTGGCGGATGTCGTGGCTGGCGGAATCTTTGGCGATGGTATCGGCGACGGCCTGGTCGACAGCCTGGCGCCAGCTAGCTAACTCGGTTTCGTCGAGCAGGTTGTCGACGGCGAGGTAGCCGTTTTCGCGGTAAGAGGCGATTTGCTCGGAAGTGAGGGCGGTGTGCATTGGTTGGTTTCCGAATCTTAGTTTAATGAGGTGTAGCGTAAGAATTGCGTATTGATTCAGCAGTGTCAAGGGAAAGGCGTGCGTACGGGCCGTCGGAGGATTTCCCTTTGCTCATTATCGCCGACCATTCCTGGCCGGCGTCCGAGGGGCGAAGGCGCTGGGGGCTTATTAAAAATCCTTAACGCGGCCACCCCCACAGCCCTTACATCCATCGGCAAAAATCATATGAAGTACACTTGCAAAGAAAACTAAGCACCCTTCCCGATGGATGGTGCCAAAGCCTTATATCCCACCTCGCACGACTCGTCGAAATCCTGCGTAGTAAAGGTCTCTATCGAAATAGCTTCTGCAAATCCGATGTCTTGCAGCCCTTTTACGATACGCGGATAATCGATATCGCCCTGTCCCGGGATCGTGTGTTTGTAATCGGGATAGGTGCCGACGTGGTCCTTGAGGTGGGCGTGGAATATGCGCGATTGCCATTGTTGCGCGATGGCGACCGGGTCTAGGCCGAGCAGGGTGAGGTAACAGGGGTCGAAATTGATGCCGAAGTCGGGGCTGCCGACCTCGTCGTGCATTTGCAGAAAAGCTTCGGGTGTGTCGGTGAGCCAGCCGTGCCAAACGCCGTCGACGGCTAGTTTTACATTGCGCGGCGTGGCGTATTCGAGACTTTCTTTTAGGGTGTCGACCACCCTGCGCCAGGCTTCGGCGCGTTTTTCCGGGTCGTCTTCAGGGCCGCCCATGTGGAAGACGACGACCGGGGCGCCGGTGTCGACGGCGAGGTCCACCGATCCTTTGAGGTCGAGCGGGGTGTCGGTGAAGAGCGAGTCGGCGAGCGTGGCGTGGGTGATGATGGCTTCGATCGATAGGCCTAGGCGGTCGGCGGCCCCGCGCGTCAGTTCGCGCAACGCGGGCGTTATCGAATGCGGGTCGGCCGAGGGGCCGTGCGTGCCCGATATGTCGATGCCGTCGTAGCCGGTGGCGGCGATTTTTTCCAGGGCGGGTTCGATGGCCATATCGAGTTTGTCAGTATAGCTGTAGGTATAGAAGGCTAAGCGCATGGTATTCACTCCTGGTGGGATGCGGTGATTATCGACTTGCGGTGATCATCCAATCCCATGGATAGGGCTTTCCCAGTTTTTCGGGCGCGTTATCGAGTACTTCGGCCCACGGGAACTCCACTCGATCGACGGATTCGACCTGGAAGCCGACTTCTTCGAGCAATTGTGCGAACTCGTCGTGCAGGTAGTGCTTGGTCGCGACTGCGCCGACGTCGGCGATGCCTTCGACCAGCGAAAAGATTTCTTTTTGCGCGGTCGCGGCAATTTTGCGAACCGTCTTCTTTCTGTTTTTTCCTGCGCTGACCAGATACTCGGCGAGAACCTGGTAGGTGCGCAAATACGATTCTAAAGAAGGGGCAATAAAAACGGCTTTGCCGCCTTGGTTAAGGCTGCGGAAGACCGTCGCGGCGATGCGTTTTCTCTTTTTCGCGACAGGGTGAATCAACGCGTTGATGCAGAAGCCGACATCGACTTTAATGGCCGTTGATTTATTCTTCGTCAGATCCACTTCGACAAAGCGGATATTGTCGCCCTTCACCCGCTTGCGGGCCTGCTGTAATAGTTTGGCCGCGTAATCGACGGCGATGACTTGCTCGAAGTGCGCGGCCAGGGCTGCGGTGGTGCCGCCCGCACCGCAGGCGAAGTCTCCGGCGGTGCGGTATTGTTTGCCGAGTTTCTTTATCGTTGTCGCTAAGGCCTGATTTAGTTCATTGTCGGCGATTTCAAAAACCCGCTCGTTGAAATTTTCGGATAGATCGTCCCAATATTTTTGATTCATACGCTTATACGGCTTTCCAGAAGTCGGTGCGCTACGCGCTGTAGTCGAGGCGTTAAAAGAGACGTGCCTGCCTTCGTTGAAGTTCGATGAATTGAGGGCGACGGCGATTTAGTGGTACACCCAGTCCCTACCGTGCATAGCCTGTACGACGGGATTGAGCGATACGAGCGCGGAAGGGTCGGTTTTGCTGGCGGCGGCGATGTCAATTTTGATCGGCTTATGCATAAGGGACTCTTCGAGAACAATTCATCTAAAAGAAGAAAGTAATCGATTTTCTTCCAATTGGTTTTTTCTCCGAACAAATCGAAAAATAACGCCACGAGCACTTTCGTGCTCTGGGCCAAGATCGTCTCTGATATTTCGCACGCAATAGGCGATGCCCAGCCAGCGGTCCGCGCTGCCGCCGCGTCCCGAGTTGAGAAGAACTGAGATGCCCCGCTCGTCGACGAAGACATTACCGTTGGACGGGTCGCCGTGGGAAAACGCGGGCCCCTGTTCTGTCAGGCTTCGACCAGTTGCACACACCGGACTTCGGTCCGTATATCGGGTCTGAGCCCTGTGCCGACGTCACCGTGCGTATACATAATCGTCGGCACATCGACCGGGTGGTGGGGGCTTGATCGGGATATAGAGGGCAGCCAGTTGGCGGTCTCGGGGTCAGCGGGGCTCACCTCTGTGGCGTCGAATGTCTGTCCGCCGTCGTTTGAGCGCAAATAGAGCACTTCGGAAGAGGGATGTCCCCAATGGCTGTCCGTGCCGACGGCGGCGGTGTCGACGGTCGTTAGCACGATATGCAGCCGGTTGTGCGTATCGATGGTCATCATGCTCTCAACGGGGGTGCGACTTTCCGGCATATAGCGTTCCAGTTGTATCGTCTGCCAATCTTGGCCCACCCAGCGGCTGAGCCATACCGCGTTGTCTTCTAATCCGGGATTCAGCGTCAGCGCCCAAAGCGTATTCAATGTGTCGAGCGCGATGGTGTTGATGTAGATATTGCGGTCGAATGGTGGGATGGCGATGCGATGATTGTAGGTAGTGGGCAGATCGACGGGGTCGCCGTGCAGGTCGCACCACGTTGCTCCGAGATCCGTGGACTTGAGCACGGCCGCACCGTAGGAGCGCATCTTCGAGCGGTCACCGGTGACCGGCTGGTTGTCGCTGCCGCCGATATTGTAGAAGTGGCACGCGGCGTAGAGCGTGCCGTCGGTGGCGCAGGCGATGTGTCCGTAGTTGTGCGTATACTGCGGCTCGACTTCCTGGCTAAACAACGCTTTTGCCGACGTCCAACCGCCGATCTCTCGCTGTCGGTGGAACATGGTCTGTGGTGGATGCTCGCCGCCGCGACAGACGACCGCGTCCAGCCCGCAGGGCGTGTGTACGATGGACGCCGCCGTTGCGTTGTAGCCGAAGTTACTCCAAGAAGATTTATAGCCTTCCCCAACCGGTTCCCACGCATCGAGGCTACCCGGTTGCAATGAGCGTTTCCATTTGACCCGCGCCTCGTTCCACTCGCCGTACCAACCGTGTGGGCCAAAAGTCAGGCGGATATGGCCTTCGGCGTCGGCGGTTATGCAGGGGCAGGCATGGTTGTCGCAGCCATCGTCGATACGCACTATCTCACCCCACGTTTTGCTTTGATGATCGTAGGTGCGGCCGCAGATGGTCGCGGGAGCGTCGAGCCAGACGACATGCGTCTTGCCGTTGAGCGTCAGGATCTTGTTGCCCCAGTTGTACGAAGTGGCGCGGGTCGATCCGGTTTGTGACAGGCGGAAAGCTTCGGTGAAGATGGTCAAATTGTGCTCCTATTATTTCATAATAATCTGGAGTTAGGCTGGCGCTCCTATGAAGGATTGAGCGACTCCTGCCATTTGGATCTCAGGATGGCGTACCCCAGGCGATCGACGCGTTGCCCGGAGCGGAGGCTACTTTTCCGCTACTCTGCCTCCTGGTGCATGCCCAGTTTCTACATGATACGTTCAGAGGCGATGTTACCTTTTATGCACTCGGCCGAGAACACTGCCTAGGGATATCGGTTATCGTCCATCACCGCCTGAATCATCGCCTGTATATAACCGAACTCGTAGGCCCAGGCCTGGCGCGAGGCCTGCGGGTCCTTGTGTCCGGGCGCGTGATCTGGCACGCACATGTGTTGGTAACCGACCTCTTTGAGCGCCTGCATATTGCGGTGCATACTCATCACGCCCTCGTCCGGCCAGACCTCTTGGAATTTATTGCGCTTGCCGACGATATTGCGGAAGTGGCAGAGGAAGATCTTGTCGCGCGAGCCGAGGTAGCGGATGATGTCGGGCACCTCGTTGAGCGGATCTTCGACGCTCTCGGCCATACAGCCCAAACACAAGTTGACGCCGTGGTAGGGGCTGGGGCAGATCTCGATAAGCTGTTTGAAACCCTCGAAGCCGCCCATCACCCGGTCGACGCCCTTGAAGCCGGGCGGCAGCCAGGGGTCGCAGGGGTGGCAGGCCATGCGCACCTTGCACTCGGTGGCCACCGGGATCACACGCTCTAGGAAATAGGTGATGCGGCGCCAGTTTTCGTCGGCTAAGAGCGGCTCGTCGTAGCGCTGCGTATCGGCGTCGGCCTTTTCGAGGTCGAAGGTACTGTAGACCGAATTGCCGCGGCCGAGCGGCACGCTTTCGGTGCGCTGATTTTCGAGGGCGCAGAGATAGTATTTGATCGCCGGGATCCCGGCCTCGGCGGCCTGGCGCACCATATTGATGACCAACTCGATCTCCTTGTCGCCCTCCTCGTAGTTACCCTGCATGAAATGGGGCACAGCCTCGCCGCCGATGTGCAATCCGGCCATCGGCAAGGCGACCATTTCCATCTCGATGCCGAAGCTGGCGCACTGCTCTTTTTTCTCAATCAGCTCTTTGACGTCCCAGCCGTATTCGCGGTTAAAGGTGATGAAGTTTTCGTTTTTGTGCGCGACGCCGTGGCGGGCTAGGTATTCGAGGTCTTCGTCCGAGGTGTTGAATTGTTGGGTGCCTACATGCATGGGGGTTCCTCGTTAGGGTGGGGCGATGGGTTGTTTCGTTGTCTCTTGCGCGGTGCATTCGACAAATCGCCTATGGTTATCAGGGTGCCGGCGAGGTTGATATGGGCTTCAATATCGTTGGCGTCTGAGGCGTGCAGGCGCCGATACCGAACAACGCATTGATGCGCCCGTGTTTTTGTTTTTCAATTCGCGCGCTCGTTTACTCGATCTGCTGGTGTAATTGACACAGTAAAAAGACTAAGCAGAAAACATCTGCTTGGGAAAATAAGGAATGCCTCACTAGTCGGGCGTGCAGGTCTCTATGGCCTCCGACTTATTCTCCTTCTATCCAGGCGTCGGGGATATCTTTCCGGCTAAGCAGCGTCTTGTTTAAGGGCATTTCGAGGGGCGAGGGTAGGGGCGCTTGTTGTAGTGATGGATTGCCGGGTAGGGCCAACCAGATTTTCCAGCCATCGCCTTGCGCATAAACGCGGACGGTTTCTTTGGGCTGCCAGGTCTGGTCGTCGCCGCCGATGCGCACATAGAGTCGGCCTTGCGTGCCTTCGACCATGGCGGCGTAGAGGCCTTTGGCGCGCGCACCTTGTTGCAGGTGCAGCGTAGAGCCGGAGTGCACGCCGGCGACTTTGCGGGCGTTGACCAGGGTGCGAATCTTGCCTTGCAACTCGTCGCCGGAGTCGAAGTAGTGCTTCCAGAATACGCTGGGTACGCCGGGGTGACTCAGGATATAGGCGTAGGCCCGTTCAATTTCGCCATCGTTTAGGAAACTGTCGTGCTGATGGTGCTCTTGCGCGGTGCCGTCTTCGTGCGTTCGATAGCCGGTATCGTGGTTTTCGAGGAAAGTCAGGGCGTGTTTTTTCCAGGGGTAGCCGTTGGTGATGTCGTTCGCCAGGCCGAACCCCGTGTTATACCAGTCTTTATATTGCTCTTTGCGGTCCTTGAGAAAGAAGAAGGTTGTAAAGTCGAAAACATGGCTGGCAGTGTCGAGGTCATTCGGAGTCGTTGCGCTGCGCGCTATCCATCCCCGTTGCGCTGCGCGCTTGTCCCAATCGTATTCGCCGACAGAAAAGGTGGGACGGGTGGCGCGGTTGTAGGTGGCGAGCCAACGGGCGTGGTAGCCGTGCACCATATCGTAGCGCCAACCGCGATAGCCTATCGATTGCAGCAGCTTCAGGTAGCGGATGACATCGCGGCGGACGGTGGGGTTAGTGTGGTCGATGTCGCGGAAAGCCGGGTACGCGTATGTGGTGCCATCGTGGCCGGCGTATTTGGCGAACTCTTCTTCTTGGCCGCGTTGCGCCTCGGGGGTGGCGAAGACTTCGGATCCTTCGTTCGTGAAGGCCTCGTCGCTGCGGCAGATCGCATCGGTGCCCCAGGCGGGTTCGGTGAAGTGGGCCCAGCCCAAGAGGCCGTCGCGGTGGTTGATCACGATATCGGCGATGGGTTCGACGCCGTGGGCGAGTAGGGTGCGCAATAAGGTTAGGTGCTCTTCTTCGCTGCCGTAGCTATTGTCGAGTCGGTACCAGACCTTTGGGTTATAACCGGCGCTGCTATCGCCGGCGTAGCTGGGCGGTGGTAGCCAAATGAGGTCGAAGCGGCCGTCGCGGATTACGGGCGCTTGTGCGGCGAGGAGGGTATACCAGGATGCTGGGCCATAATCGGGGAAGCGGTCGGGGTGGCCGTGGCGATACGACTCCCAGTAGAAACCCTGCAGGAGTACGCGCTTGTCGCCGATATCGCGTTCGATATTTTTTTGCAGAAAAAATGGGGCGCAACCGCAAAAGATGAGCGCTATTACCGCCAATAGC